>JAZRXG010000033.1:0-71094 GCA_045600105.1 Eubacteriales bacterium | reverse complement strand
GAAGATCATTTTAATGAAGATAAAAGCGATATTTTTGCACTTCGGCGTGAATTGACGTTGCTGTCGGAAAAATATCGCAAAGCAACGATTCTTTATTATATTGAAAATCGTTCCTGCGCGGAAATTTCGTCGTCTCTTACCATTTCCGAAAGCATGGTAAAATACCTGCTTTTCAAATCACGAATAATATTGAAAGAAGGAATGAACATGGAAAGAAATCTCGGCTCACTCAGTTATAACCCCAAAACATTGATTCCCTTGTACAGCGGTGAAGGACCGAATTGCTTTTGGGATTTTATGCAGAGCAAAATCAGACAGAATATTTTAAGCGCCGTCTATAATGATTCCCTTACCGAACAGCAAATCAGTCTTGAAACCGGTATCCCGCTTCCTTATCTTGACGATGAAATCAAAGCACTTGAAGACAAACGAATCATTATCAGGGAAGGAAATCATTACAAAGCAAATGTGATCGTCATTACCGGGGAATGTGCGGATGAAATTGAACGCGCTGTCGCAAAATACCATAAGCAGATCGCAGACAAGATCAAAATCTTTGTTTCCGAAAAACTGGATGAATACCGAAAAATCGGATTTTCAGGTAATGATTTTTCTGAAAGCACCTTATGTTGGCAGTTCAGTGTCATTCTCTTCCGAACGATAATGACGATTTCTTATGGTGGCGATACAGAACATTTTCCCAAAACCGGATGGGGTGAACGTGCATACCTGTGGTGCGTAGAGAAGCCGATCGAAAAGATGATATTTAGTTTTTCCGATTGTCCAAGCAATCGCGACGACAGGTTATTCTTCTTTGATTACGAGAAAAACGGCAAAGGCAATCACCATGATTTTTACGGAAACAAGCGATATATCAATCTCTTCTGTGATATTTGCCGTGGTAAAAAAACGGATTTCAGCGAATACGATCTTGAAGCGATTGCCGAAATGATCAGAAAGGGATACATTATCAACGAAAACGGTTCCTGTCGGGCAGCCGTTCCGGTTTACTCTTCCGAGCAATACGATAAGGTTGTTCAAATAGCAAAAGAATTTATCGATCATGAACTTGCTGGAATCATTCGGGAAATAGAGGCAACTACCATCCGCATTTTAAGAGCACACACGCCAAAGCATTTGACAGATCAAGTTCCCGGAATTGCCGCGAATGACGCGTTTGTGAATACTGTCTGTGCTCCTGCGTTAATATTGATTGAGCGGCATTTTCTAAGCACCACATGGCATCCTTGCGAAATGCCGTCAACATACGTCGTTTTGCAATAATAAATCGCACAAAGATAACGGAGGCTGCATCAAAATTGAGGCAGTCTCCGTTTTTTGACTATTTCTTCTTATTGAAATTAGGATAAGTGAACATAACAGAAAATCCGAACGCGTCACCTTTTATGACGAAGTTCGGATTATTCCTGTTTGGTGCGGGTAGCAGGACTTGAACCTGTACTTCCTTGCGAAAATTAGAACCTGAATCTAACGCGTCTGCCAATTCCGCCATACCCGCATATTTGAAGTAATAAGTAAGAGTGAAGAGTGAAGAAGTTAAAGGAAAAAGATAAAAGTAAAAAAGATAGAGTGAACAGCGAGGAAATAAAAAGATAAAACGCAAATGTGTTTTGCTGCCGACGATTTCGGTCAGCTTGATTATTATAACATATTTTTGCGGATTGTCAAGTGCAAATTCGCAAAAAACAAAGCGGTTTTGCGCCGTTTATTTCTTCATGCGCTTGACTTTGGCGTTTCTTGCGGGTATAATCAAACAAAAGGCGTTTTTTGGGAGGCAAAATGAAAAAGTACGACTGCATCCTTTTTGATCTCGACGGCACGCTGACCGACCCCGCTCTCGGGATAACCAATTCATTCATGCACGCTCTTGAAAAATACGGAATCACCGTGACCGACAGAAGCGAGCTTTACAAGGTCATAGGCCCGCCGCTCGTGGACTCGTTCCATGATTTTTACGGCATTCCAAAGGAGGAATGTATGCAGGCGGTGGCGTATTACCGTGAGTATTACACGACGAAGGGCATCTTCGAAAACTTCGTTTACGACGGCATTCCCGAATGTCTTGAACGTCTCAAATCGTCCGGCAGGGTGATAATGACGGCGACGTCCAAGCCCGAGCCGTTCGCCGTTCAGATAATCGAGCACTTCGGACTCGCCGGATATTTCGACTGCGTCGCGGGAGCGTCGCTCGACGAAACGCGCACCGACAAGGACGACGTCATCCGCTACGCGCTTTCATCACGCGGAATCACCGACCTTTCGTCCGTCCTCATGGTCGGCGACAGAAAATACGATATCATCGGCGCGAAGAAGACGAGGCTTGACTCGATGGGCGTTCTTTACGGCTACGGCACAAAGGAAGAAATAGAAAATTCGGCGCCCGACTATATCGCGTCAACGCCGAAAGAGATAGCCGACATAATCATTTCGGCTGACAAAAAATAGAAAAAAAGGAATAAATCACCAAAACGCGTCAATAATAGCGTTGAGGTGATTTTTTTATGAAGTTAACACAAAAAGAAACGGGACTCCTGAAGGATCTCAAGGAGCAGGAAAAGCTCTGCGTCGACAAGTACACCAAACATTCCTCGTGCGCGAAGGACGCGCAGCTCAAGAACCTTTTCACCACGTTAGCACAGGCGGAAAAGCAGCATTTTGACACCATCACGCAAATCGAATCGGGGACCGTTCCCCGGATGGGCGGAGGACAGAGCGCGCTGCCGACGTTCAGCGCCGTTTACGGCGGCGGGAATACGCCCGACAAGCAGAACGACTGCTACCTCTGCAGCGACGTCCTCGCCGGGGAAAAGCACGTGTCGCAGCTTTACGACACCTGCATTTTCGAGTTCAACGACGAAGGACTGAGGAACGTGCTCAACCACATCCAGAAAGAGGAGCAGGAGCACGGCAAAATGATATACGACTATATGTCGGCGAACGGTATGCAGGGATAAAACAAAAACAGAGCTTTGACGATCTCAGAGCTCTGTTTTATTTCTTGTCTGCGAGTTGTTTTGCCTTCCACAGCGCACCCGACACGGGTTCGGCTTCAAGCGGCGAAACGTCGGCGTCGTCAGCCGATAGACGGCGTATTTTTCGGATCATATACTCGTCGCATCCGACGCTGCCCGCGATGACGACGTCAAAACGACTTTCAAAAAATCGCTTTGCCGCGTGTATCGATTCGGCGATATATTCCGCCGAGCTTTCTATTATCGCGTCGGCATATCCGTCGCCTTTTTCTGCCGCTTCGAATACGAGAGGCGCGTAATCGGCGACCGCCTTTTTGGGGAGGGCAAGCAGTTCTTTGAGCTTGTCGATGCAGCTGCCGCCCGCTTTTTGCTCCACGAGAGAGCAGAGAAGCGACCTTTCGGCTCTGCCGTCGTAGCTTTTGAGCGTATGGCATATCGCGCGGAGCCCCATTTCGTATCCGCTTCCGTTCATGTCGAAAGTGGAATAGCCGCCGATGCGGTGGAGAACGCCGTGACTTTTTACGAAGCAGGACGAGCCCGTTCCGCATATCACGATGACGCCGTCGCGCTCGGGGAAAGCGGCGTAGATGATGTTTTCGCCGTCGTGGCTCACGCCGCAAGACGAATTTGCGAAAACGCTTTCGAGTTTTGCTTTGAGGACTGCCGCGTAGTCGGCGGTGCTGCCGCCCGCGATACCGGCGAAGATGCCGTTCACGGCCGACTCCTTAACGCCGTTTTCGCGGCAGAGGGAGACCATCGACGACACGACTTTTTTCACCGAGTTTTCGTAGCCCACGTCATTGGGATTGACTCCCGCGGAAACGCGGGAGTCGATTATGTAACCGTCTTTTTCAAGCCTCAGGCGCAGCTTCGTTCCGCCGCCGTCGGCTCCGATGAAAACGCTCACGTTTTAGTCCTTCTTTTCTTCTTTCTTTCTCTTGTTCTGGAGCTTGGTGAAAACTCTGAGAACTATGAAGATAGTAAGGGCGACGAGGAGGAAGTCGATGATGTTCTGGATGAAATTGCCGTAGTAAACAGCGCTTTCGGTGATGCCGGCTTCTTCATCGGCTGCGGTGATGACGTACTTCCAGTCAGCAACGGATTTGCCGCCGACGAGAAGGCTGATGAGGGGCATGATGATGTCGTTTACGAGGGAGGTCACGATTTTGTTGAACGCACCGCCGATAACAACGCCGATAGCCATATCGATGACGTTGCCTTTTGCGATGAAGTTCTTGAAATCAGACCAGAAGGTGGATTTTGCCATGGTGATTTCTCCTTTTTGTTTTTTATTTTTTTCGCGTTATGCGCAAAAAACGATAGTGTTATTTTACAACGATGTTGTAGATCTTGTCGGGAACGTAGATCTCCTTGATGACGGTCTTGCCGTTCACGAAATCGGCGATCTTTCCCGACGCGGTGATGAGTCCGACCGCCTCTTCCTTGGAAGCGCCGATGGGAAGCTCGATGGTGCCCTTGAGCTTACCGTTGACCGACAGCGCGATCTCGACGGTGGCGTCTTTGGTCTTGGCTTCGTCGTATTCGGGCCACTTGGAGAGCGAAAGCAGACCCTTGTTGCCGAGGCGTTCGTTGATCTCTTCGGAAAGGTGAGGAGCGAACGGGCAGAGCAGCTTGACGAATACGGTGAGCTCGTCCTTGGTGAGGTGTCCTGCGTCGTATATCTCGTTGATGAGGGTCATGAGAGCCGCGATGGCGGTGTTGAATCTCATGTCTTCGATGTCGGAGGTGACCTTCTTTATCGTCTTGTGGAAGGAGGACGAAAGTTCCTTGGTCTCGCCGTTTCCGCTTGCGATATCAAAGAGGTCGGCGACTCTGTCGAGGAATCGCTTGCAGCCCTTCATGCTGTTGTCAGACCAGGGAGCGGACTGACCGTAGTCGCCCATGAAGAGGACGTAGGTGCGGAGCACGTCCGCGCCGTAAACGTCTACGACGTCGAGCGGGTCGATGACGTTGCCCTTGGATTTGGACATCTTTTCGCCGTCGCTGCCGAGGATGAGTCCCTGCGCGGAGCGCTTTTTGTAGGGCTCGGGAGTGGTGGTGACGTCTATGTCATAGAGGAAATGATGCCAGAATCTCGAATAGATAAGGTGGCGGGTAACGTGTTCCATGCCGCCGTTGTACCAGTCAACGGGCATCCAGTAGTTCATCTTGTCCTTGTCGCAGAGGCAGTCGTTGTTATTCGGGTCGATGTATCTGAGGAAGTACCACGAAGAGCCTGCCCACTGAGGCATGGTGTCGGTCTCGCGCCTGGCGTCGCCGCCGCATTTCGGGCACTTGCAGTTGACGAACGAATCGATCTTGGCAAGCGGGCTTTCGCCGTCGGTACCCGGCTCGAAGTTTTCGAGGTCGGGAAGACGGAGCGGCAGTTCCTCGTAGGGAACGGGGACCATTCCGCACTTCGGGCAGTGTACGATGGGGATGGGCTCGCCCCAGTAACGCTGACGGTTGAACGCCCATTCCTTCATTTTGTACTGAACGCCTTTTTCGCCGATGCCTTTTTCGGTGAGGACGCTTATCATCTTTTCGATGGAGTCCTTCTTGTTGTCGAATCCGTTGAGGAAGCCGGAGTTGACCATTTCGCCGTCACCGGTATAGGCTTCCTTGGAGATGTCGCCGCCCTTGATGACTTCGATTATCTCGATGCCGAACTTTTTGGCGAAGTCGTAGTCGCGTTCGTCGTGAGCGGGCACCGCCATGATGGCACCGGTGCCGTAGCCCATCATTACGTAGTCGGAAATGTAGATGGGTATCTCTTTGCCGGTGATGGGATTGACGGCGGAAATACCGTCGAGTCTGACGCCGGTCTTATCCTTGACGAGCTGAGTCCTCTCGAACTCGGTCTTCTTGGCGCAGAACGCTCTGTATTCTTCAACGGCGTCCATATTCTTGAGGCTTGACGCGTATTTGTCGATGAGCGGATGCTCGGGCGCCATTACCATGAAGGTGACGCCGAAGAGCGTATCGGGACGGGTGGTGTAGATGCGGAGCTTTTCGCCGACGTTCAGGTCGAAGTTGACGAACGCGCCGGTAGAACGGCCGATCCAGTGCTGCTGCTGCTGCTTGATGTTGAGCGGGTAGTCGACGTCGTCGAGACCGTCAAGGAGCTTGTCCGCGTATTCGGTGATGCGGAGGTACCAGACGTCCTTGGACTTCTGCACTACGTCGCTGTGGCATATATCGCATTTGCCGCCCTGGGAGTCTTCGTTCGAAAGAACGACTTTGCAGTGCGGGCAGTAGTTGACGAGGGTCTTATCACGGAAGACGAGGCCGTTTTCGTACATTTTGAGGAATATCCACTGGGTCCATTTGTAATATTCGGGATCGGTGGTATCGATGACTCTGTCCCAGTCGAACGAGAAGCCCACGCGTTTGAGCTGCTCGGTGAAACGCTTGATGTTTCTTTCGGTGAGCACTTTGGGATGGACCTTGAACTTGACCGCGGAGTTTTCGGTGGGAAGACCGAACGCGTCAAATCCGATGGGGAACATGACGTTGTAGCCGTCCATCCTCTTTTTGCGGCAGATGGCTTCAAGTCCGGAATAAGCCTTGATGTGGCCTACGTGCATACCGGCTCCGGAAGGGTAGGGGAACTCGACGAGTCCGTAGAACTTGGGTCTCGAAAAATCGTCAGTCGCCGAAAAAGCCTTTTCGTCGGCCCATCTTTTCTGCCATTTTTCTTCAAATTGCCTGAATTCGTTTTTCATTTATTTGTCCTCTCAGTCATTGGGAATGGACGCGTTTACGCCCGCGTCTGCCCAAAGCTTGTCCAGCTTGTAAAATTCTCTTGCTTCTCTGGTGAATACGTGAACAATGACGCAGTCGTAGTCGATTAGTATCCACGATTTGTCGCCGATGCCCTCAACGCTGCGCGGGGTGACCTGAAGCTCTTCGTTCACCTTGAATTCCGCTTCGTCGGCAAGCGCCTTGATGTGAGTCGAGGACGTGCCGGTGGCAAGCACGAAATAGTCGGCAAGCGCCGTCTGCTTCTCGACCGAAAGAACGGCGATGTCGAGAGCCTTTTTGGAGTCGAGAGCCTTTGCTATCACGTCGGAAAGTGTTTTCGCGTATTCGTGTGTGTTTTTATCCATTATTGTATCCCTTCTTTGATAAGGTAATTTCTTGCTTCAAACGTGTCGCGGTGTATCATGCGCTTTTCCTCGAGCAGATCGTTTATCGTGAGATCGAGCGAATAGAGGATCGCCGAGTCGATCGGAGTCGGGTAGTTCTTTTCGACGAGCATCAGATAGGTGTTCCTGACGTCGACGCACGAGATGAAGGTGCGGTTTTCCTCGATGTAATCGGCAAGATAGATTATTTTTTCAAGATCGGTCATTCCCGCTCTTCCCGTGGTGTGGTAAAGGATGGCGGTGCAGACGTCGTCGTTGAGCAGATAGACGTTCTTGGCGAGGGCGTACGCCGATTTCGCGTGGAACAGCTTCGGCGACAGCTTTTCGCATTCGTCGAGCGTTACGCCGTACTTTTCGAATATTTCGTAATGCTTCTCGTTTTCATATTCCTTGGTGAAGTCGTGCATATAGGCGGCTTCAAGCACTTTTTCGTCGCTTATCGAGGGAAAGTGACGTTTTTTGAGCTCAAGGGCGCACTTTGCCACGCCTTCGATATGATTGATACGCCTGAGGTTTTGGGCGTAGAGGTCGGTTTTGATTCGTTCGAGCTTTGTCATGATTCTATCTCGGGAGTACGATGACCGGCTTTTCGGGAGCCGGACGGTAGACCGTGACCTTTCTGCCGATGACCTGCACCGCTTCGCACGAAAGGGCTTCAGTCAGCTCCGCCATCACGCTTTTCGCGTCGATAGGGCTTGTTTCGAGCACCGTTATCTTTATAAGTTCTCTTGCCGTCAGAGCCGCGTCCAGCGTCTGAACGAGGGGCTCCGTTATTCCGTTTTTGCCTATCTGGTACAAAGCCTCCACGTTGTTGGCGAGACTTCTCAGATACGCTCTTTGCTTTGTGGTTATCATCTTTTTTTGTCAGCTCCTTGATTTCTTCGGGTGTCAGGTATCTCCATTTTCCGCTTTCGAGCTCGCCGAGCTGCAGAGGCCCCACGGCGAAACGCTTGAGCTGCATGACCGAAAGCCCCGCTTCTTCGCAGATGCGGCGTATCTCGCGGTTCTTGCCTTCCGAAAGCGTGAAAACCAATTTTGTCGCGTTGTCGTTTCTTTCGAGTATTTTTATTTCAACGGGGTTGATGGGCTCGCCGTCGAGCTCTCTCATGTGCTGCATCTTGTCGACCGCGTTGTTCTCGGCGTATCCCGACGTGATGACGAGGTAGCGCTTCTTGTGGTCGTAGCGCGGGTGCATCATGCGGTTGGCAAAATCGCCGTCGTTGGTCATGATAAGCAGACCTTCGCTGTTTTTGTCGAGCCTGCCGACGGGGTAAAGACGCACGGGCAGGTCGATGAGCGAGCACACGGTGTCACGTCCGAACTCGTCTGACGTGGTCGTGACATAGCCCTGCGGCTTGTTGAGCATGATATAGTATTTTTTCGTGTTCTGCTTTATCACCTTGCCGCGGTATTTCACCACGTCCTCCCCGGGGATCACTCTGTCCCCGAGCACGGCGGTGACGCCGTTGACGGTGAAAAGTCCGTCGGATATGGCGTTTTCGGCTTGTCTGCGCGACATGAGTCCGCAGTCGGACACGTATTTCTGAAGTTTTACGCTTTCCATTTTTTATTTGAACAACCTTTCGAAAATATCCTGCTTTTTTATTCCGACGCCGCTTTCCGCGTATAACGGCACGTATCCTACCGTCTCGTTTCCGCAGATCATTTCGGCGTAAGAAACGACGTCGTCCTGCTTTACGGGGGCGTAAAGCGTGACGTTTTCGTAAACGTCGATCCTAAGTTCGGCGCCCTTCGGCAGCGTTACGCAGACGCCGCTTTGCGACGAAACTTTTACAAAGTCCGTCACTCCACCGTATACGTTGTATACGGCTTCAATGCGCGGTACCTGCACACTTTCGAAATTATCGAAACCGTAGTCGAGAAGGGCAGTGTGGCTGTTCCACACGTTTCCGTCGTTGAGGGTCACGGCGACGAGCGTCACTCCGTTTCGCTTTGCGGCGGTGACGAGGCATTTGCCTGCCTCCGGTGTATAGCCCGTTTTGACGCCGATCATGCCGTCGTATGTAAAAAGCAGTTTGTTTCTGTTTACGAGATATCGTTTTCCGTCCGATACGGCGACGCGTTTTTCGCCTGCCACGGACGCGAAAAGTTCGTTTTTCAGCGCGTAGGACGCAAGGCGCGCCAGGTCACGCGCAGTAGTGTAATGATCTTCCGCGGGGAGCCCGCTCGGATTCATGAAATGCGTGTCTTCAAGACCGAGCGACTTTGCTTTGAGGTTCATGAGGTCCACGAAACCGTCGACGCTTCCCGAAACGGCGATCGCGACGGCGCTTGCGGCATCGTTGCCCGAGCGCAGCATAAGACCGTAAAGCAGTTCACGTACCGTCAGCTTTTCGCCTTCCTCAAGATATATCGACGAGCCCTCGACGCCGACCGCTTCCTTCGGAACGGTGACCACGTCGTCGGGATCAAGACATTCCGACGCGATGAGGCAGGTCATTATCTTGGTGGTCGACGCCATGGGAAGACGCTTTTTTTCGTTTTTCGCAAAAAGCACCCTGCCGCTGTCGGCATCCATCAGAACGGCGGCAGACGCCGGAACGTACACTGCGTCGTCGCTTCTGAATACGTCTTCATCGCAGGACGTCACTTGTATCACGGCGCACGGAAGCGCCGGTGTGAAGACCGGAATAAAGAGTATGATACAGACAACGAAAAGCGCAAGGACCGCCGCACGGAATTTCATATTTTCACCCCGTACAAGTCTATTTGAAAGCGGGGCGGAATATTACTTGGAAATTATTCGGCTTTGTCTTCGTCTTCGGGTTTCTTTTTGGTGAAAATGTCCTTTATCTTGTTGACGAGGGACGGGGCTTTTTCGATTATTCCGTTGACGGAATCGAGCGCCTTGTTGACGGGGTCATCGGGAAGACGTTCGAACGAAACGTCGTGCTTGAGGTCGAGCATTCTGACGTCGCCCTTGTTGATGACGAGGAAGCCGAGGGGAACCACGGACACGCCCGCTCCGTTTCCGCCCGCGAAATGAGGAGGTCTTTCGCTGTCGGCTGCCGGTGCGTTCTTTCCGTCGTAGTCGGCGCCGCCTGAGGCGTAGCCCACGGACACCTTGGAGAACGGGATGATGGTTATGCCGTCGGGAGTGGTTATGGGGTCGCCGACGACGGTGTTGACGTCCGCGACGCTGCCTATTTTCGCGAGCGACGCGTCTATTACCTGTTTAAGGGGGATATCGTACATGATCATTCTCCTTTCCCTGATTTTAATAATTTATATTTTTTATATCCGCCGAGAAGCGACCAAAGCAGCGAAAGTGCCTGCCATACCCTTACGGAAAGGGCAATGTCAACGAAAATATCGGGCTTTTCGCTGATGAAATCGGGGGTCACCTCGGTGAGGACACGTCCTTTTTTCTTTGACACGTGTTTCAGCGAGTCGATATATACCGCGAGCGACGCCGCCGACGCGGCAACCGCGCCGTAGAGGATGCCGGTCTTTGCCGGGTCGTCCGTCGCCACGTTTATTTTAAGAATGTATTTTTCGATCTTCAGATGTTTTTTGAGCTTTTTCGCGATCTCCGAGACCGTTTCGCGTATCATCGGAACGAGTTTTCTGAACGGCACTCCGCTTTTTTCCTTGTCTTCCTTCTTTTTGGGCTTTTCTTCTTTTTCGTCTTCCGTCACGTCTTCGTCGTTTGCCTCGGGAATGTGTGGAGCGAACTCTTTTCTGACGGTGTAAAAGCCTATCTTCACTTCAAGGAGAAGCCCCGCGCACCACGAGAAACGGAAGGTCAGCTTCAGAAGAAGCAGCAGCGCGATAAGAAGGAGAAGTCCGCCGACGATGTAAAGCGCGATCATTCGGCTGCGCCTTCCGGAACGATTTTTTCGGCTTCTTGAACGGTTTCGGCGTTTTCGGTGCCTTCGTCGGAAGTGATCTGCTCATCGAGCAGCACCTGAGACGGCATCTGTTCGACGTCTATCCTCGGAAGCTGATCGAGCGATTCGAGCCCGAAGCAGCGCAGGAAAGCGTCTGTCGTGCAGAAAAGCGAAGGTCTTCCGGGCGCGTCGAGATGACCGCATTCGCGGATGAGCCCCTTGTCGCAGAGCGAATTGACGATGCCGTCGGAATCGACTCCGCGCACCGCCTCGATGAACGATTTGGTGACGGGCTGGTTGTAGGAAACTATGGCGAGCACCTCGAGCGACGCGCGCGTGAGCGGCGGCGTCTTGCGGAGCTCGAGCGCTTTTTTGACGTATTCGGCATAGCAGGATTTGGTGCAGAGCTGATACGCTCCGTCCACGCAGATAAGCGAGATGCCTCTTTGAGTTTCGGCAAGCTCGTTCGCCACGCGTTCGGCGGAGTCTGCGATATCGCTCATCGGGAGGTTGAATATTTCGGACAGTTTTTCGAGAGTGACGGGGGAACCGGACGCGAAAAGTACGGCTTCGAGCGCGGCGTCAATGGGAAAAGATGCCATTATTCCTCCTCCTTGTTTTTGATAAGTGTCAGTTCGACGTCTCCGCTTTCGTTCCTTTCCACGTTTATCCTCCCGTTCCTTACGAGAGAAAGCAGCGCGAGGAAGGTCGCCACCGTTTCGCCCACGCTGCGGCATACGCCGAAAAGTGAATCGAAGGTGTGCGGCTTTTCGTCAAACAGGAATCTGATGGTATATACTACTTTTTCTTCTACCGTATAGAATTTTTCGTGCTTGAGTTTTTCAAAAAGCTCGACCTTTGCTTCCGCCATATTGGGGGCACGTTTGCTCATGTCCTCAAAGGCTTTGACGAGCAGGTCGACCGAATGCAGTCGTTCGTAAACGGGAGGCCCGTCGAGCTCGTCCGGTTCCTTGACGAATCTGTCGTAAAACTGTTCGCTCTGCGTTTTCAGAAACTCGGCGGCTTCCTTGGCGCGCGCGTACTCGAGCAGGGAATCGACGAGAGGCTTTCGCGGGTCCTCCTCGGTCGGCGCGACGGGGAGAAGCATGCGCGATTTGATATACGTGAGCTCGCTTGCCATGTATATGAAATCCGCCGAGACCTCCATGTTGTATTCTTCCATCGAACGGATGTATTCGAGATACTGGTCGGTGAGTGTCGCGATGGGAATGTCGAAAATATCTATTTTGTGTTTTTGGATAAGCGACATCAGCAGGTCGAGAGGGCCCTCGTACTGCTCAAGCTTCAGATTCAGGGCAGCCATGCTTTTACACCGCCTTTATGAACGGCAGCAGCCCGAATATCCATTCGAATCCGTCGATTATGGCGTTTCTGATCCATTCGAGAGGAGTGAACAGGAAATCAAAGGCGGACACTCTCGAAAAGATGAAGAGCACGAGGATGAATATGCCCGCGTAGCGTTCAAGCATCATATACTTGAACCCGATCCTTCGCGGAAGCACGGACGCGACTACCTTCGAGCCGTCGAGCGGCGGTATCGGAATGAGGTTGAAGACCCCGAGACCGACGTTGAGAACGACGAAGTACCAGAAGAACATTTCGGCGTTTTCAAGCAGCTTGCAGCCAAGAGGAACGGCTTCGTGGATATAATAATAGTTTCCGCCTATTTCTTTGCAGTAAATATTCAGCACCAGCGTGCGCATAAGCATAAAGAAGAAGGTGCCTATGAACGCGAGCAGGAAGTTCATACCGGGACCGGCAAGTGAGACGAGAGCGGTGTCGCGTCTCGGCTTGCGCATATTCCTGATATTTATGGGAACGGGTTTTGCCCAGCCGAATCCCGCGAAAAGCATGGCTAAAAAGCCGAAGAGGTCGATATGCTTCAGCGGGTCGAGTGTAAGTCTGCCGAAAGCACGCGCGGTGTTGTCGCCGCATTTGTAAGCGGCGTACGCGTGGCCGAATTCGTGGCACGTGAGTGCTATGATCACGGCGAGCAGATAATACAGTATGTCGGGAAAACCTATATCAAAAATCATTTACGTTTGACCATGCCCTTTTCCCAGACGGAAGGGGCTTCCTCTCCCAGCAGAGTGACTACGGTAGACGCGACGTTGGCAAGACCGTATTCGCCGTCAACGCATTCGTAGCTGCCGTTATTGTTGTTGTCGTAAATATAGAAGGGGACTTTGTTGAGGGTGTGGCTGGTCTTGACGGCCTTTTTGCCCTCTTTGTTTATCTTGGCGCCGCCGGTCTTTTTGTCGATCTCGTACATTTCGTCGGCGTTGCCGTGGTCGGCTGTGATGAGGCAGATGCCGTTTGCGGCGTCGACCGCCTTGAGTATTCTCGCAAGGCAGATGTCAACGGCCTCGACCGCTATCTGAGTGGCGTCGAACGAGCCGGTGTGACCGACCATGTCGCCGTTCGGGAAATTGCATCTGAGGAAATCGAATTCGCCCGACGCGATCTTTTCGACGAGGACGTCGGTGATCTCGGCACATTTCATCCAGGGACGCTGTTCGAACGGAATGACGTCGGACGGGATCTCGATGTATTCTTCGAGCTCTTCCGAGAATTTGCCGCTCTTGTTTCCGTTCCAGAAATAGGTAACGTGGCCGTATTTCTGAGTTTCGGAAACGGCAAGCTGTTTATATCCTTTGTTTACGAGGAATTCGCTCATGGTGTTGGTGATCTCGGGCGGGTTCACGAGGAACTTTGAAGGAATGTGAGCGTCGCCGTCGTATTCGAGCATACCGGCGTAAAGCACGTTCACGTTCTTTTTCTTTTCGAATCTGACGTCGCGGTCTTCGAAGGTGCGGGAGATCTCGATGGCTCTGTCGCCGCGGAAGTTATAGAATATCACGCTGTCGCCGTCGTTTATCGTTCCGACGGGCTTGCCGTCCTTCGCGATGACGAAGGGAGGAAGATCCTGGTCGATCTTGCCGGTCTCGGCTCTGTAGGCGGTGACCGCTTCTTCGGCGGAAGCGAACTGTCTTCCTTCGCCGAGAACGTGGGTGTTCCAGCCGAGCTCGACCATTTTCCAGTTGGCTTCGTATCTGTCCATGGTGATGACCATGCGTCCGCCGCCGGAGGCGATGCAGGCGTCAAAGCTATCGTCGTTGAGGGAAGCAAGGAACGCTTCGAAGGGACGGATGTATTCGAGAGCGGAGGTCTCGCCGACGTCACGGCCGTCGAGAAGGGTGTGGATCCTTACTTTTCTGACGCCTTCAGCCTTGGCTTCGGCGATCATTGCTTTGAGATGGTCGATGTGGGAATGAACGTTGCCGTCCGAGAAAAGGCCGAGGAAATGGAGGGTCGTTCCGTTTTTCACGCAGTTTTCGATAAGAGAGTTCCACGTGGCGGACTTATATATTTTACCCGTTTCGATGGCGTTTGAAACAAGCTTTGCGCCCTGCGCGAATATCTGACCGGCGCCGAGAGCGTTGTGGCCGACTTCGCTGTTGCCCATGTCGTCGTCGGAGGGAAGTCCTACGGCTGTCCCGTGAGCCTTGAGCAGGAAACGGGGATATTTTTCGCCCAGCATATCGAGCACGGGGGTGTTTGCGGCAAGTACCGCGTTGCCGGCTTTGTTGGGCGTATAGCCCACGCCGTCCATTACTACTAAAACAACAGGTCTTTTTTTCATTTTGTTTTTCTCCTTGGTGGCTTAACATATTTATACAATTTTTGATTATACAACACAAAAAAGAAAATTGCAACGATTTTTCAAATTTTTTTGTGCCGTTATATATATGATTTTTATTATAATGAAAAAAATCATCATACCCGTCAGTTAATTTTCCTTTTATTATTGATTTTTTAACAATATCGTGTTATTATATGATGATAAAATAAGCGTATTATGGAACGACTATACGGACTGCGGAAGGTGGTGACGAGGTTGTTCGGCTACATCAGACCCGAGCAAAGCGAGCTGCTCGTTAAAGAATACGAGTTTTACAAAGCGGTCTACTGCGGCATCTGCCGTGAGGGCGGCAAAAAAATATCGCGCCTCACGCGGTTCTTCCTCAACCACGATTTCGTCTTTCTTTGCGTCATCCGCATGGCGGTCACGGGCGAAAAGCCCGAGGCGGTGAACAAGCGCTGCCCCTACGGACTGAAGAAAAAGTGCATGGTCTGCGTCAGCCCGTCGCTCGACTACACCTGCGCGGCTTTCGGACTGCTCATGTATTACAAGGCGCTCGACGACGTCAACGACTCAAGGGGAATAAAGAAATTCTTCAAAAGGTTCGTCATACCGTTCGTGTCGCCGATGCGCAAAAAGGCGTCAAAGATGTGCCCGGGGCTTGACTCCACCGTCGCCGAAGGGCTCGCCGTGCTCACGGAAAAGGAAAAGAACGGCTGCGCGATACCCGACGAAGCCGCCGACGCTTTCGCGTCGCTGTTCGGCGAAGTCGTGTCGTACGGCACGACCGGAGAGAAAAGGCGCGTCCTTTACGACTGCGGCTATCATATCGGAAGATACGTTTACCTCATCGACGCGTTCGAAGACAGCGTAAAAGACGAAAAGAAGAACGAATACAACGTGCTCGTCAACCGTTTCGGCTCGGCGGAAAAGGTGATCGAAAACGCCGAAGCGATACGCACGACCCTGAACGACAGCATAACGGCGTTCTGCGCCGCGTATTCGACGAACGAAAAGACACCGTTCGACAGACTCATATACAACATTTCACAGCTTGGCTCGGGGAACGCCTACGCAAAGTCCCTCGGCAAACTGAAAGGAACCGACAAATGACAGATCCCTACAAGGTACTCGGCGTGAGCCCGTCCGCCACGGACGAAGAAATAAAAAAGGCTTACCGTGCTCTTGCAAAAAAATACCACCCCGACAACTACGTCAACACTCCGTTTGCCGATATGGCGAACGAGAAGATGAAGGAGATAAACGAGGCGTACGACCGGATACAGAAGGACCGCGCCTCGGGAGGCGCCGGCTCGTCTTCGTCGGGAAATTACAACACCGGCGCATACCGCGAAAGCGACGTTTATACCCGCGTACGCATACTTATCAATCAGGGGAGATATTCGGAGGCGGAAATACTGCTTTCCCGTTCGACTGCCCCGAACGACCCCGAATGGCTCTATCTCACCGGCATCATCTACGCCCACAAGGGCTGGCTTATGGAAGCGCGCGGAAAGCTCGAAAAAGCGTGCGAGCTTGCCCCGGACAACTACGAATACCGCGACGCGCTGAACCGTCTTTCGACGCGCTCGTCGGATATCCCCTACAACGTACCGCAGACCACCACGGGCTGCTCGGGCTGCGATATATGCCTGGGACTCATGTGCGCTCAGATGTGCTGCGGCGGACGCGGAGGATGCTGTTAAGATGAAAATGAAAACCAAAACCAGACGCGTGGCGCTCTCGGGCGTGCTCTCGGCGGTGGCGATACTGCTCATGTCGATCGGAAGCGTCATAACGGTGCTGGATATGTCGGCGGCGTATCTCGCGGGATTCTGCGTGATAATCGCCCGCATCGAGCTCGACAGACCGTCGGCGTGGGGCGTTTACCTCGTTTCGGGCGCTCTGGCGTTCGCGCTGCTGCCCGACAAATTCGTCGCCGTGGCGTTCCTTTGCTACGGCGGACTTTACCCGATAATCAAAGAACTTTGCGAGACCGTGAAAACGAAGTGGCTGATGTGGCTTCTGAAGATAATATCGTCCAACGTGCTGCTCACGCTCATGATATGGCTCGGCAAATATTTCACCGTGGCGACCGACGACGCGCTCGGATTTGAAATATGGATATACATCCTCGGCAACTTCATATTCGTCGTCTATGACATAGCGCTGACTCTCGTGATCGGAAAATACTATCAGATGTTCAGACGCAGAAGGAGCGGAAAATGATAAGAAGCATGACAGGCTACGGCAGATGCCGCGAAAGCATCGGCAGCCGTGACATAACCGTTGAGATAAGATCCGTAAACAGCAGATATCTCGAAACGACGGTAAAAATGAACAGACTCTACGGCGCGCTCGAGGACAAGGTAAAACGCCTCGCCTCGGCGTATATTTCTCGCGGAAAGGTCGACATCTACGTCGGCATCGACAACACCGAGGGCGACAGGATCGAACTGTCGCTCAACCGCGAATATCTCGAGGGATATATCGGAGCGCTCAATACAATAAAGAACGACTACGGCGTGGACGGCGAGATAAATCTCCGTCTTCTCGCGGGCAAACCCGAGGTATTCATCTCACGCAAGCCCGACGACGATATGGAAGAGCTCTGGAAAAGCGTGGAACAGGTGGCGACCAAAGCGTTCGAAGCCTATCTCGAAATGCGCGGAGTCGAGGGCGAACGCCTCAAAGCCGATGTCATCGCGAGGCTCGACGCCATTGAAGAAATGCGCGACAAGCTCGTCGTTCTGTCGCCTGCCTCCGTCAAAGCCGCCAACGACAAAATGGTCGAACGCATAAAGACGCTTCTCGCGGGAGTTCCCGTTGACGAGTCAAGGCTCCTCACCGAGTGCGCGGCTTATGCCGACAAATGCGACGTCACCGAGGAAATGGTAAGGCTCCACAGCCACATAAAGCAGTTCCGCGATATGCTCGAAAGCGACAACGCGATCGGCAAAAAGATGGATTTCCTCATTCAGGAGATCAACAGGGAAGTCAACACCACCGGCTCGAAGTGCAACGACACCGAAATGTCGCGCATAGTCATCGAGGCAAAGAGCGAGATCGAAAAGATACGCGAACAGATACAGAATATCGAATAACGAAGAAGGAAAAACAAATGGATTTCATAGATGTCGGATTCGGCAACACCGTCAATACGTCGCGGGTCGTCTGCATAATGTCCCCCGATTCGCTCCCGGTAAGAAGGCTCGTGCAGGACGCGAAGAACGCTAACCGCGTCATCGACGTGAGCTGCGGCAAAAAAACGAGATCGGTCATCGTCACCGACAGCGACCACTACGTGCTTTCCGCCGAGGAAGTCGCCGATCTTACCGAAAGGATCAACAAAAAATGAAAAAAGGACTGCTTCTCGTCATCTCCGGACCGTCAGGCGTCGGCAAAGGAACGATAATCAATTCACTGCTCGAAGACGAAAACATCGCCTATTCCGTTTCGGCGACCACGCGCGCACCGCGTCCCGGCGAAGTCGACGGAGTGAACTATCACTACATAACGAAAGCCGAGTTCAAGACGCTCATCGATAACGGCGACGTTCTCGAATACGCCGAATATACCGGCAACTACTACGGCACGCCGCGAAAATTCGTCGAGCAGAAGCTGAATGAGGGAAAGAGCGTCGTGCTTGAAATCGAGACCTGCGGCGCAATGCAGATCAAAAAGAAAATGCCCGAAGCCGTGCTCATATTCATCTGCCCGCCGTCTCTCGAAGAGCTCGAAAGCAGACTCCGCGGCAGAGGCACCGAGACCGAGGAGGTCATACTCAGACGTCTCGAGACCGCAAGAAACGAAATAAAGCTCATCCCCGAATACGACTACGCCGTGGTCAACGAGAACGGCGGATGGGAAAAGGCCGCACGCGACCTCAAAGACATCGTGAACGCCGAGCAGCATTCGACGTCCCGCGGGGAATATCCCAAATTGTAAAACCGCGTTTATTAACGAACTTCCGCGGAGACAAAAAAGTAAAATAAAAATCAGTATATATAAGGAGAACCACTTATGCTTTACCCTTCCATCCAGAACCTCACCAACGACAAGCTCAACCGCTATTCGCTCGTCATCGCCGCCTCCAAGGGCGCGAGATGCATCACCGACAAGGCAAACCTCGAGCGTGAAGAAGCCGAAATGCGTCACGAAGACCGCGTCAAGGACGTCAAAGCTCCCGAATTCGACCTCAACAACGAAAAGGCGGTATCCCTTGCCATCGGCAAGATCGTCGATAAGAAATACAAGATCATCATCAACAACGAAGTCGTCGATTACGGCGACGGAAGCACTCTCGTTTCGGAATAATCACTTTTTTTCAAGATGGAAAAACTTTACGCCATCGTCCGCATACTCAACGCGGCGAACCGCTTTGACCGCGAATACACCTATTTTCTCCTGCCCGAAATGCGAAAAGACGCAAAGCGGGGGACGATGTGTTCGGTGCCGTACGGCAACTCCAACAAGCTCCGCACGGGTGTCATCGTGGGCTTTGCCGACGAATGCGAATATCCGCAGATAAAACCCGTAAGCGAGATCTTCGAGTATCCCGTCCCCCTCACCGAGGAAACGATCGCTCTCTGCGCGTTCATGAAGGAACGCTGCTTCTGCACCTTCGGCTCGGCGGTGCGTACCGTGCTGCCCGCCGGTCAGGAGATCGAAAACGAGGTATACTGCGAAGCCCTGCCTTACGACGCGTCGGAGCTGAACGAAAAGGGAGAATTCCTTTACAACAGACTGCGCGAATGCGGAAAGACGAAGGAGACCGAGCTCGTGAACGAGTTCGGCGAAGACGTAAAACTGCTCATCACGTCGCTTTCGCGCCTCGGTGCGCTGAAGGTCACGACGGTATCGCGCAAAAGAGTCAACGAAAAGAAGACGCTCGTCTACCGTCTTGCCGACACCGACGAAGCGTCGTTCGCGGCGGAAAACCCCGAAAGCCTGCGGAGCGAAAAGCAGAGGACGATAGTGTCGTTCCTCAAGGACGGCGGCATCATTTCCGTTTCGGAATCCGAGGAGATGTTCGGCGCGGGTCAGTCCGTGCTGACGTCGCTCGCCAAAGCGAATATCGTCGAAAGATACGAACGCCGCGACGAGAGAGATTATCTGTCGGGCGCCGACACCGAAGAATTCCGCGATCCGCCTCTTTCCGAGGAACAGCAGAACGCGTATGGCGAGATCGCCTCTCTTATGGAAAGCGGGGAAGCGAAAGCCGCGCTGCTTTACGGAGTGACGGGAAGCGGAAAGACACGCGTCATCATCGAGGCCTGCCGCAAGGCGATCTCCATGGGGAGATCGGCGATAGTGCTCGTGCCCGAGATAGGACTGACCGCCCAGGCGGTCGGGATATACCGCGGCGCTTTCGGCGACAGACTCGCCGTCATACATTCGATGCTCTCGGTCGGCGAAAAGCTCGATACCTGCCGCAGGATACAGAACGGCGGAGTCGACGTCGTCATCGGTACGCGGTCGGCGGTGTTTTCACCGCTTCGGAACCTTGGACTCGTGGTGCTCGACGAAGAGCAGGAACACACCTACAAATCCGAAAACACGCCCAGATACCACGCGCGCGATATGGCGCGTTTCAGATGCGCCTACAATAAATGCCTCATGCTGCTCGCGTCCGCCACCCCGTCGGTCGAAAGCTTCTGCAAGGCACAGTCGGGCATATACAAGCTGATAAGGCTCGACAAACGCTACGGAAGCTCCATCCTTCCCGATTGCGAGATAACCGACGTCAGAGGCGACGACAGGATCGAGGACGGCAAGATAATCACGTCGGTCCTTGCCGAGCAGCTTAACGAAACGGTGAAAAACGGACGCCAGGCGATACTTTTCGTCAACAGACGCGGATACAATTCGCATCTGTCCTGCCTCAAATGCGGTCACGTGTTCACCTGCCCCAACTGCTCGGTGTCGCTGACCTATCACGCTTACGGCGACAATATACGCAAAAACAAGCTCGTCTGCCACTACTGCGGCTACGTTCTGAACAAACCGGACGAATGCCCCGAATGCGGCAGCGAACACATCGGCTACTCGGGCTACGGCACGCAGAAGCTGCAGGACGAACTCGAAAACGATTTTCCGCATATCAGAGCGGTCCGCATGGACGCGGATACCACCGAAGCCAAGCATTCGCACGAAGAAATAGTGAGCTCGTTCGCCTCGGGCAGATACGACCTGCTTTTCGGCACGCAGATGGTGTCGAAGGGACTCGATTTCCCGAACGTGTCGCTCGTCGGCGTCGTTTCCGCCGATTCGTCGCTTTATATGAACGATTTCAGAGCGGGCGAACGCACGTTTTCGCTTTTCACGCAGCTTGCCGGCAGAGCCGGACGCGGAAAAGAAAAGGGAAAAGCGTTCTTCCAGACCTACAACCCCGAAAACGAGATACTGAATCTTGCGATGACGCAGGATTACGACAGGTTCTACAAGAGCGAGATAGCTCTCCGCAAAGCCGTGCTGTTCCCGCCGTTCTGCGATATCGCCGTGTTCACGTTCTCGGCTGAAAGCGAAAGCGAAACGGTCTCGGTGTCGACCGCGATGAGCGGACTCATAGCGGACATACATACGCGGAAATATTCCGCTGTCCCGATAATAAAGCTCGGCCCGTACAAAGAAGAAGTGTTCAGGCTCCGCAACAAATACCGTCAGCGCATAATCATCAAATATCAGGACAAAGCGCCGTCACGCGCGTTCCTCGCCGAAGTGTACGAGGAAGTGACGAAGCGTATCCCCAAGACGGTCAAAGCGGACATTGACATAAATCCGCCGATCATCTGATAAATATAAAATACGCCGCGTTCTCTTTTCGCGGCGCAGCGATCTGAAAGGAAGGGTCATTGATATGGCATTGCTCAATATAGTAAAAGAAGGCGACGACACTCTCCGCAAAAAGTGCCGTCCCGTAGAACAGATAACACCGCGTATCCTCACGCTCCTCGACGATATGCACGACACCCTGCGCGACGCCGACGGCGTCGGGCTCGCGGCACCTCAGGTGGGCGTGCTCCGCAGGATAGTCGTCGTCGACAACGGCAGCGAGATACTCGACCTCATAAATCCCGAAATAATCGCCGTCGAAGGCGAGCAGGAAGAAGTCGAAGCCTGCCTTTCCTGCCCCGGCAAGTGGGGCATCGTCAAGCGTCCGGCAAAAGTGACGATAAGCGCGCTCGACAGAAACGGCGTCAGACGCACCTACACCGACGTGGGACTTACCGCGCGCTGCTTCTGCCACGAAACGGATCACCTCGACGGCATCCTTTTCATCGACAAGGCGACCCGTATGCTCGACCCGGACGAAATAGAACAGTAAAAAAGACAAGTATAACGACAAAAAAGGTATTTATAATATAATGAAAGCAGTTTTTTTCGGCACACCCGATATAGCGTCAGCCTGCCTCGAGCGTCTTATCGCCGTCGGCGTTGACGTGATATACGCCGTCACAAGAGCGGATAAGCCCAAGGGAAGAGGCTATAAGGTGGAATTTTCGCCCGTCAAGCAGACGGCGCTCGACCACGGCATCCCCGTGTATCAGCCCTCGACGCTTCGTGACGGAGAAGCGTTTGAGCTTCTGTCGTCGCTCGGAGCCGACGTGTTCATAACCGTCGCCTACGGACGCATACTTCCTCCCGATATCCTCGCCATTCCGCCCATGGGGTGCATCAATATGCACGCGTCTCTTCTTCCGTCGCTCCGCGGAGCGTCGCCCATCAACCGTGCCGTCATGAACGGCGACAAGGTCGGCGGCGTTACCGTGATGTATATGGACGAAGGACTCGACACCGGCGACATCGTGCTGCAGAAGACGGTCGATATCCCGGAAGATATGGATTTCGGCACCTATTACGACGTCATAACCAGCCTCGGCTGCGACGCGCTCGAAGATTATGTAAACCTCGCCGCGAACGGCGCGGTGACGCGTACTCCGCAGGACCATACGACGGCGACCTACGCCGCCAAGGTCGAAAAGGAAGAAACGCTTCTTGATTTCGGTGACTCCACGGACTCACTTTACAACAAAATACGCGGACTCTGTCCGGCTCCCTGCGCCTATACCTATCTTGCCGGAAAAAGAGTGAAGGTGTACAAGGCGGAAAAAGGCAGCGGAAGCGGAAGCCCCGGCAGCATACTTGCCGCAAACAAAAAGGGCATCGAGGTCGCGTCCTCCGACGGAAGCGTCATCATAACCGAGCTTCAGCCCGAGGGAAAGGGCAGGATGACGGCGTCGGCGTTCCTCGCCGGCAACAAGGTCGTCCCGACGGAAAACGCCTGAATTATTTGAATTTTCAATAAAATCGTTTTTGAGGCAGCATAAATGTATTTTGATTCCACGTATTTATTTTTCATAGTTCCCGCGCTTATAGTTTCGGCGCTCGCTCAGCTTATGGTGACGGTACGCTTCAACAAGTATTCGTCCAAAAGCGTTTCGAGCGGGATCACCGGAGCAATGGCGGCGCGCCGCGTACTCGACGAGCACGGACTTTCGGCGGTGAGGATCGAACGAATATCGGGAAATCTCACCGACCATTACGACTCCGGGGACAACGTGCTCAGACTTTCCGAAAAGGTCTATTCGTCGTCCTCGCAGGCGGCGATAGGCGTTGCCTGCCACGAAGCGGGCCACGCGATACAGGACAGCGAGGATTATCTCCCCGCGAAAATAAGGCTCGCCATCATCCCCGCCACCAATATCGGCTCAAAGCTCGGAGCCATCCTCATACCCGTCGGCTTCCTCATAGCGGCGTTCACCGAATCGTTCATACTCACTTATATAGGGCTCATCGCCTATTCGATGTGCGCGGTGTTCCAGCTCGTGACGCTGCCGACAGAGTTCAACGCGTCCCGACGCGCAATGCAGAGCATAGAACGCTTCGGTTTCCTCACTTCCGACGAAAAGAAGGGAGCCCGCAAGGTGCTTACCGCGGCGGCCCTCACCTACGTTGCCGCTCTGTTCACCGTGATCATGACGATACTCCGCTACCTCGTGCTCATTTCGCGCATGAGCGGAAGGAGAAACGACTGATGGAAGGCTCGCGTCTTGCCGCCGCGAGAACGGTGCTCAGAATAACGAAAGACTCGGCTTATTCTTCCATTGAGCTTTCGAACAACGCCGACCGCTTCGGCGACAACAAAAACGAAAAAGCGCTTTACGCGTCGATAGTGCGTACCGTGCTCGAACGCAAGCTGACTATCGATTTCGTCATCGATATGTTCGCCAAAAAAAAGCCCGACCCGATCGTCGCAAGTCTGCTTTCGGTCGGCATCGCGCAGCTTCTGTTCCTTTCGAAAATACCCGATAACGCCGCCTGCGACGAGACCGTCAAAGCGGCAAAGGAGCTTACCGACGTCAGACGCTCGGGGTTCGTCAACGCGATACTGCGCAGCGTCTGCCGCAGCCGCGAAAAGATCGCCTCCGCTCTCGAAAACGCGGGCGACGGCGTGAGATTTTCGATGGACGAAAGCATAATAAATATAATAAGAAGACAATATCCGGCATCCGCCGAAGAAATACTGTCGTCCTCGTTCTCGCGCCCGCCGATGCGCCTGCGCGTCAACACGCTTAAAACCACGCCCGCATCGCTTGCTGGAGAACTGAAAGAAAACGGCGTGGACTGCGCTGCCGACGGCAGTATGATAACCGTCCTCGACGGCGCCGAAAAGGCGCTTTCCCTGATCGATGAAGGGAAATTCTACGTTCAGGGACGCCCCTCGCAGTTCGCGGTGAAGCTCCTCGAAGCAAAGGAAGGCATGACCGTCGTCGACGTCTGCGCCTGCCCCGGCGGAAAGACCGTGGGCGCCGCGATAGATATGGAAAATTCCGGCAGGATGATCGCGTTCGACATCCACGCGAACAAGCTGTCACTCATAAGATCCACCGCGTCAAAGCTCGGGATAAGTATTATCGAAACGTCGGTGAACGATTCGAGAAACGCAAAGGAAGAGCTCAAGGGGACCGCTGACCGCGTTATATGCGACGTTCCGTGCTCGTCGCTCGGAGTGCTTTCGTCGAAGCCCGAGATACGTTATAAAAACGCAAGCGACCTTGACGCCCTTTACGAAACGCAGTACGCGATACTCAGCGCGTCGTCGGCGTATCTCAAAAAAGGCGGAAGGCTCGTGTATTCCACCTGCACCTTCAACGAAAAGGAAAACGGCGGACAAGTCAGAAAATTTCTCGAAAACAACAGCGATTTCGCTCTCGTCGAGGAGCATTCGTTCATTCTCGAAAACGGCTGCTTCGACGGATTTTACGCCGCTTTGATCGAAAGGAAAAACAATGATTGAAATAATGTCGAAAACCGAAGACGAGCTTGTCGGATACGTCACCTCCATAGGCGAGGCGGCGTTCCGCGGCAGGCAGCTTTTCGGCTGGCTCCAGAAGGGAATAGATTCTTTCGACGAACTCAGCAATATGTCAAAGTCGTTCAGGGCAAAACTCGCGTCCGACTGCCTGCTCACCACGCTGCGCATCGTCAGATGCCAGATATCCACCGACGGAACGCGCAAATATCTCTTTGAGCTTTTCGACGGCGAACGCATCGAAAGCGTGTTCATGAAATACAAGCACGGCAATACCGTGTGCGTTTCGACTCAGGCGGGCTGCCGCATGGGCTGCTCGTTCTGCGCGTCCACACTCAACGGACTCAGACGCAACCTTTATCCGTCCGAAATACTCAGACAGATACTCTCGATACAGAAGGACACGGGAGAGCGCGTGTCGAACGTCGTGCTCATGGGCATGGGCGAACCGCTCGACAACTACGACAATGTCATACGTTTCCTGCATCTGCTGAACGACGAGAAGGGGCTGAACATAGGCTACCGCCACGTTTCGCTTTCGACCTGCGGACTTATCGAAAAAATGGATAAGCTCGCCGACGAGGGACTGCCGATAACCCTTTCGGTGTCTCTTCACGCTCCCAACGGAGAAATACGCGCGAATATCATGCCCATCGCGAGAAAATACGCCTACGACGACCTGCTTGAGGCGTGCAGACGCTACGAAGAAAAGACGAAACGCCGCATATCGTTCGAATACGCGCTCATTTCGGGAGTCAACGACAGAGTATGCGACGCCGAGGAACTCGGAAAAAGGCTTCGCGGCACGCTCTGCCACGTCAATCTCATTCCGTTAAACCAAACAGAGAGAAAAGTTTACAAACGGAGCGAAAAAAACGCCATCGAATTGTTTACAAAAACGCTCGAAAGTTATAAAATAACAGCGACGGTACGACGCAGTCTCGGCAGCGACATATCCGCTGCCTGCGGACAGCTCAAAGCCGAAAGCGACGATATCGAATAAAATAAAAAGAAAAGGAAGTGACAGCATTGAGGTGCTTCGGCAAGACCGATAAGGGTATCAAAAGAAAGACCAACCAGGACTTTTTCCGCATTTTCATGTGCAGGGCATACGCGCTCGCAGTAGTGTGCGACGGTATGGGCGGCGCCAAAGGCGGCAGCACGGCAAGCCGCACCGCTGCTGTCGAATTCATGAAATCGGTGAGGAACGCGCTTTCTCTTTCGGATATCAACCGCCTGACGAGCGGGGATATCGAGCGCATACTCGTCAACTCGCTCAACAAGGCGAACGCCGCCGTGTATGAAAAAGCGGGTACGAGCGATTCGCTCGACGGCATGGGAACGACGCTTGTCGGATTCTTATGCTGCCGCGGAAAGACGTTCGTCATAAACACCGGTGACTCAAGGCTCTACGCCTTCCTCGGCGGAAAGGCAACACAGATAACCAAAGACCACTCGTTCGTTCAGTACCTCGTCGACAACGGCAAAATCACCGAGCTCGAGGCTGAACACCACCCGCAGAAGAACATAATCCTCAAGGTCATCGGAGTCAATGAAAGCGCCGAGTGCGACGTTTTCACCGTTGACGATTACGACTATCTCCTGCTCTGCACCGACGGACTTTCGAACCTCGTTACAAAAGAAGAGATGGCGAGCGTCGTGACCGAGGAAATGGACGAAGAAACCAAGGTAAACATTCTCATTGATCTTGCCAATGAAAGAGGCGGCTCGGACAATATAACCGCGGTCGTTTTTCGGAGGAACGATAACTGATGGAAAAATACGAAGCATTCATAGGAAAAATACTCGACGGCAGATACCGCATACTCGAACTCGTGGGTATCGGCGGAATGTCCATCGTTCTCAAGGCGGAAGACCTTGTGATGAACCGCGTGGTCGCCGTCAAGATACTGAACGAGCACTACAACGGTGACGAGCAGGCTGAAAAGCGCTTTATCAACGAATCTAAGGCCGTTGCCATGCTTTCCAACAAGAATATAGTCGGCGTTTACGACGTGGCGATCTATCCCGATATCAAGTATATCGTCATGGAATACCTCGACGGCATCACGCTGAGAAGCTATATGGACAAAAAGAAGGCTCTCGGCTGGAAAGAGGCGTGCGTCTACACGCTTCAGATACTCCGCGCGCTCGAGCACGCTCACGGCAAAAATGTCATCCACCGCGACATCAAGCCGCAGAACATCATCCTGCTCAAGGACGGGGAAGTAAAGGTCACCGATTTCGGCATCGCCAAGACGCCCGACATGAGCGACGTCGCGAACGGCGACAACAAGGCGATAGGCACGGTGTACTATATCTCACCCGAGCAGGCGAGCGGAAAGGAAACGACCTACGCTTCCGACCTCTATTCCGTCGGCGTACTGCTTTACGAGCAGGTGACGGGCGAGCTGCCGTTCACCGCCGATTCGCCCGTGACCATCGCGATGATGCAGATAAACGACCAGCCCAAGGACGTCAGAAGCATCAAGCCCGACGTTCCTTACGGCGTGGCGCAGATAATTTCCAAAGCGATGGAAAAAGACCCCGAAAAACGCTTCAAGGACGCTCATTCGATGCTCAAGGCAGTCGACTACGTCATCAAGCACCCCGATGTGGTTTTTCTTGATGAGGAGCCCGATAACAATAATGCCGAAAGATCGTTTGACGGTGACGATTACGTCAACATCAACGATATCGCGACAAGCGAGATCGGCGATTATATCGTGAAGGTCGACGAAGAAAAAAAGGCTCCGACCAAAGAGGAAAAGAAAGAGAACCGCAAGGAAAAACGCAAAAAACGCAAAAAGGAGCGCAAAGAGCGCCCGAGCCATTCCGTTTTCCCGGTGATAGCCGGCGTGTTCCTCGCGTTCATTATAGTGGCGTTCGCGCTCGGCGGATATCTCGCCTATAAGTGGCTGCCCACTCTGTTCGAAACGAAAAAAGCCGATCCTTTTGAAGTACGCAACCTCATCGACCTTGAATATACCACCGAGCTCAGACGCGAGCTCGAGGAAAGCAGATATATCATCGTCGAGATCAAGGAGGTTTACCGTCCCGGCATACCATTCAACAATATAGTCGAGCAGGAGCCCAAATCGGGACCCAGATATTTTGCCGACGGCAACTGCCGCATAACCCTTTCGGTCAACAAATATCCCGACGACCTCACCGTTCCGGACGTCAAGTATATGACTGTCTCCGAAGCGGAAAAGATACTCAAGCAGTACAATCTCCGCGCAAAGACGCAGGACGTCACCGACGATTACGCATACGACAAGCAGGTCGTTTCGACCAACCCGAGCATAGGCGCGAGCGTCGCGGCGGGAACGACCGTCACGCTTTACGTCTGCCGCTCCAAGAATATCGAGACCGCGACCGCGACCCCGAACGTGGTGGGCAAGGACGTGAACGACGCAAAGAATATGCTTGAAGAAGCTTACTACGTCGTCGAAGTGCTTTACGAAGACTCCGACAAAAAGCAGGACGTCGTAATATCGCAGGATATCCCCGTAGGCACCAAAGACCTCAAGGCGTGGACGACGATAACTCTCACCGTCAGCAACCACGTCGAAAAGAAACCGGTGCGCAATTACTGCACCATGAACGTCGACGAAGCCATGAGACTCATCGAGGCGGACGGATTCACGGTGGGCAGCGTGACCTACGAAAAATCGTTCCAGACGGTCAACACGGTCATCCGTCAGAACGTCGCTCCCGGTACTCCGGTGATACCCGGCACTCAGATCAACATCGTTGTCAGCGGCACGGGTATGTCGACCACGTCGCCCGTTCCGGCAGTCGTCGGACTTCCCGCGCACGTTGCCGAAGACCTCCTCATCACGGCAGGTTATACAGTCAATATCGTAAAACAGCCCGATGAAGGCGAAAGCGGCGTCGTTCTCAAGCAGTCGCTGTTCCCCGATACGTCGGGATATGAGCTCGGCACCGAGATCACCATAACCGTCAGCGTAAGCCCCGACCTTGTCAAAACTGCCGATTTCAGAGGCAGAACGCTTGACTATCTGTTCGATTATCTCCATCAGAACGGACTTACGCTCGGAAGCATCAGCTATATTTCCGAAGGCGAAGGCACTCCGTTGACCGTCGTCGAGCAGAACGTCGAACCCAATGACTACGTTCCTCTCGGGACCAAGGTCAACGTGACCGTTCTCGGCAGCGAGCTGATCGCGTCCGATGTTCCGAGCGTCATCGGAATGAAGGAAGCCGCGGCTGTCAAGCTGCTTCACACGAGCCTCTATACCGTGAACGTCGTCTACGTCGACTCGACCGAAGCCGACGGCACGGTACTCGAACAGGACCTCTTCGAAGGCATCAGCGGACTTTCCGCGGGCTCTCCGATCACGGTCAAGGTGAGCCGTCAGAAGACGACGACGGTGATGCCCGACCTTACGGGACTCACACTTGACGAGGTCATCGACGCGCTCGAAGGAGCCGACCTCAAGCTCGGCAGCATCGATTACAAGTCGTCGGACAAGCCTGCCGACACCGTTATCGAGCAGTCGGCAGAGCCTTACAGCATCGTCGCGGTAGGCACGAAGATAAACGTCGTGTTCTCGCTTCAGTAAATGATGGAAAACACGAAAAAAGGCAGAATAATACTGAGCCGCAAGGGATTTTTCAACGTTGAAAACGAAGGGAGCGTCACCGTCTGCAAGGCGGCAACGCGGCTTCGGAACGAAAATATCGAGCCATTGTGCGGCGATATCGCGAGTTTTGTCGATAACGGCGACGGAACGGGATTTATAGTCGGTATATGCGAAAGACGCAATAGTTTTCCGCGTCCCTGCGTTGCCAACGCCGACGTTCTTGCCGTCGTCATCGCTTCCGCCGACCCCGAACCCGATCTGTTTTACGTTGACAAAATGACCTGCATCGGCGTCAAAAACGACGTAGAGACGGTCATCGTCATTACCAAGAACGACATCAGAGACAGCGAAAAATACGCGTCTGTTTATCGGAAATGCGGCTTTCGCGTGTTTCTGACGTCAAACGCCGAAGACGACGCCGGTACGGAAGAGCTCAGGCGATTCTTAAAAGGAAAAATAACCGTTTTCGCGGGTCCTTCGGGTGTCGGAAAATCGAGTCTCCTCAACAGGATGTACCCGATGTACAACGCCGAGACCGGAGAACTCAGCAAAAAGATCATGCGCGGCAGGAACACCACGCGTCACACCGAGCTGTTCCCGACTGAAAACGGCGGCTACATAGCCGATACCCCCGGTTTCACGTCACTCGACTTTGAAAAAAACGACCTTCTGCGTCTTGACGAGCTCGTCTTCTGCTTCCCCGAAATGGAAGAATACCTCACCGGATGCAGGTTCAGAAAATGCGGACATACCAAGGAGATCGGATGCCTTGTCATCGACGCCGTGAACGACGGGCGGATACCCGCAAGCCGCCACGACAGTTACGTGAAGCTTTTCGAGCTTCTTAAAAACAAATCACCTTATCAGCGATAGGAGAGAGAATCATGTTCATTGGGTATTATAATCTTGCGAATTTCATTACGTTGACGGGGCTTTCTTCGGCGGTCGGAGCCATATTTCTTGCCGCTTCGGGGTACTATAAGCTCGCGATAATGGCAATGCTGCTTGCGGGGCTTACCGATATGTTCGACGGACGCGTGGCGCGTCACGCCAACAGGGAAGATAAAAAAGCGAAAATGTTCGGCATTCAAATAGATACCGTGTCTGATATGGTTTCTTTCGGCGTCACGCCTGCCGCCATTGCCTACATACTCGGCTGCCGTTCGGTACTTGACATCGTCATTCTCATTTTCTACGTCATCTGCGGAGCCATCAGACTCGCGTATTTCAATACCCAGGCGATCACCGAGACCGAAGACCTCAACCTCAAGGTGTTCACCGGAGTTCCCATACCCACCATCTGCTTTATTCTCCCGTTCCTTGTGTGGCTGCTCACCTGCGTTGATTCTTCCGTCATGTCGTGGGTGTTCAGAGGAGCGTATCTCCTGCTCGGCACCGCGTTCATAATCAACAAAAAGATCAAAAAGTTCGGTCTCGTTACGAGCATAATCATCATCGCGGTGATGCTCGCCGTCGTCATCGGCTTGCTTGTATCGGGCGAGGTTTCCACTATCGCGGTGGGAGGCATCATCTGATAAACAATTCCGAATTGTGAGGAAACGTATCATGTCAAACAAGAATAAGATATATATCGCAGTCATCTGCGTTCTGTGCGTTTGCCTTGCTGTACTCGTGGCAAAGCTCTTTCCGTCAAAGGTAGAAGTCGAAACGTCCGGAAACAACAGGGAAAAGACCGTTTCCGCGGCGGAGGAAAGCGATCGAAGCGAAGAAATCGCGTCTTCCGAAGAAACGTCCGAAGCATCAGAAGAGATCTCGACCGAACCTTCCGAGGAAATATCCGCGGAAGTATCTTCTGGCGAATCCGAAGAACCAAGTGAAGAATCGTCGGACGAGTCTTCGGCGGAAGAAAGCAGCGAAGAAAGCTCGGCACAGACTGCCGACGACGGCAAGGAAAAACCGAATTATATCAAAAAAGACGAAAATAAAAAATATATCGCCTTCACGTTCGATGACGGCCCGTCGCCGAGAACGATGGAGCTGCTCGATTTCCTTGAAGAAAACGGGATGAAAGCCACGTTTTTCGTGGTCGGCAACCGTCTTGACGGTACCGCGGCGAGATACTCCGCCGAAGTGAAACGCGCCGTGTCTATCGGCTGCGAAATCGGCATCCACGCGTATACGCACGAATATTACTGGCACAGCTGCTCTGACAGCGTCTACAACGACGAGCTGAACAAAACGCGTGACCTTATTTATGAAAACGCCGGCTACTATCCCATCATCATGCGTCCTCCCGGAGGAAGCATTTCCGAAGAAAGAGCCGATAAGAGCGAATACAACATCATCATCTGGAACGTCGACTCCGAGGACTGGAAGAATTCTTCACGTTCCGACGACGCGACGATAAAACAGAATATCGAAACGATAGTGAACAACATTATGGACAACGCCAAGGACGGCTCCATAGTGCTCATGCACGACCTTTACACGAACTCGGTCGAAGCCTTCAAGATCGCCTCTCTCCGACTTAAGGAGCAGGGATACGAGTTCGTGACCGTCGCCGAGATAGCCGATCTTGACGGCGATACCACGATAGGCAAAAGATATTACAGCGAATATACGATAAAGTGAGCCCGCGATGAAACGAAAAATATCTCATATCCTTGCGCTTTTATTGATAATACTTTTGATTTCCTCCTGCGCCGAAGAGGCGGAAGGCGAAAAAAGCGGCGAAGAATCCTTCGTCGAAATAAGCGTTCCCGAGCGTTCCGCTTCCGACGAAAGCGAAGAAGCATCGGACGTGATCGAGCCTTCGTCCGACGAAGCTCCGACCGAAATATCCGAAGGACCTTCGGCAGAAGAATCGAGTGAAGAGCCTTCCGTCGAAGAATCATCCGAGGAATCGGCAGAAGGATCGAGCGAAGAAGCGTCCGTCGAAGAATCATCCGAGGAATCGAGTGAAGAACCTTCCGCAGAAGAACCAAGCGAGGAACCTTCCGAAGAACCTTCGGTTGAAGAATCTTCCGAAGAACCGAGCGAAGAACCTTCCGAAGAGTCTTCCGAGGAGCCTTCCGAGGAACCGAGTGAAGAGCCTTCAGAAGAAACGTCAGAGGGATCCGATAAATCGGCAGAAAAAGAAAAGCCCGAAAAGATCGAAAAAGAAGAGGGCAAAAAGTACATCGCCTTCACGTTCGACGACGGTCCGTCGATAAGAACGATGGGGCTGCTCGATTTCGTCGAGGAAAACGACATGAAGGTCACGTTCTTCGTGGTCGGAAACCGTCTTGACGGAAAGGGCGGTGCCGGTAAGTATACCGACGAAGTCAAACGTGCGGTGTCTCTCGGCTGCGAGATCGGCATACACGCCTACACGCACGACTACTACTGGAACAGCTGCTCGGACGAGATATACCGCGGCGAGCTCGAGAAGACCGAAAATCTCATTTACGAAAGCGCCGGCTACTATCCCATAATCATGCGTCCTCCCGGAGGAAGCATCACGCAGGAAAGAGCCGACAAGAGCGAATACAACATCATTATCTGGAGCGTCGATTCCGAGGACTGGAAGAACACCTCGCGTTCGGATGACGCGACAGCCGAAAAGAACATCAATACCATAGTGAACAACATCGTGGACAACGCAAAAGACGGTTCGATAGTGCTTATGCACGACCTTTACACGAACTCGGTCGAAGCGTTCAAGATAGCTTCTCTCAGACTGAGAGAGCAGGGATATGAGCTCGTCACGGTCGGTGAGCTTCTGGAACTCAACGGCGACACCACCGTCGGCAAGCGTTATTACAGCGAATATCTGATCAAGTGATATACGGAGAAATTGAGCAATGGTTTTTTCTGAATTGTTTTTCCTGTTCGTCTTCCTGATACTGTGCATAACGGCGTATTTTCTCGCGTCGGATATCAGGCAGCGCAACGTCGTACTTATAGCCGCGTCCCTCGTGTTTTACGCGTGGGGCGAGCCTGCGTATATATTCCTGCTTCTCGCGTCCGTGGCGGTCAACTATTTCTGCGGACTCGGCATCGACAAATACCGCGACACGGGAAAAGCGAAGGCGTGCATAGCGGCTGCTCTCATATATAATATCGGTGCGCTCATTTTCTTCAAATACACCGGATTTTTCATAAGCAACATCAACTCGCTGCTTTCCGTTTCCATACCTATCCCCGCTATACGTATGCCGCTCGGCATTTCGTTCTATACCTTCCAGATCACGTCGTACATCATCGACTGCTATTGGGAGAACGTCGACGTTCAGAAGAGCTACCCGAAGCTTCTGCTTTACGTTTCGCTGTTCCCGCAGCTCGTTGCCGGACCTATCGTAAGATATTCCACCATCGAGGAAGAGATCACCAGCAGAAGGTCCACGTTTGAAGACGTGAGCGCAGGCATGACCCGCTTCATCGTCGGTCTTGCCAAAAAAGTCATCATCGCCAATAACCTTCATTCTCTCGTCGTCGTTCCTCTCATCGGCATTGACGACATCTCAAAAGCGTCCTTCGTCGCCACCGTGGTCGGCGTGATCTGCTATGCCATCTACGTTTACTACGATTTCTCGGGATATTCCGATATGGCAATAGGTCTCGGACGCATTTTCGGCTTCCATTTCGACGAAAACTTCCGTTATCCGTTCGTTTCCGCCAACATAACCGAATTCTGGCAGAGATGGCACATTTCTCTCGGCAGCTTCTTCCGTGACTATCTGCTTTACGTTCCCATTTTCGGCAAAAGACGCAAATATCTCGGTCTGTTCCTCGTTTGGTTCTGCACCGGCTTCTGGCACGGCGCAGCCTGGAACTTCATAATCTGGGGACTTTATTTCGGCGTATTCATTCTCATCGAGCTGCTGCTCGGCAAGAAGAGAATGAAAAAGATACCCAAGGTGCTGTCGCACGTTTATTCTCTCATCGTCATCGCCATCGGATTCGGCATCTTCTATTTCGAAGACCTGTCATCCCTCGGCAGCTTCTTCAAGAACCTCGTTTTCGCAAACGGCAACGCGTTCATATCAGGTACGGCGAAATCCGTCATCAGCGAGAATATCATCCTCATCCTCGTTGCCGCGGTCCTCAGTATGCCCGTGCTCGATTGGTTCAAGGGTCTTGCGAAGAAGAATAAAACTCTTGATACCGTGTTTTCCTATACGACGATATTCACGAATATCGCCCTGCTCGTCATCTCGGCGATCATGCTGGTCGACAGCACGAGCAACGTCTTCCTTTACTGGAGGTTCTGAGATATGAAGAGCAAAAATGATATGAAAAGCAATAAGAATTTCATCTGTTTTCTGAACATCGTCATCGTTGCGTTCGCGTTCGTTTTCATAAGCGCCTACCTGCTTTTCGCGGACCGTTCCACCGTTTCGTCGCTTGAAAGACGCAGACTCGAGGAATTTCCCGAGTTCTCGTTCAAGTCCTATTTCAGCGGCGAATACACCGTCAAGCTTCAGACCTGGTTTACCGACACCGTTCCTTCGCGTGACACGTGGAAGAGCGCCGACGTCAAAATAAGATCGCTCTTCGGCTTCACTCCCGAAATGACCATACATGGTGAAGTCACGGAAACGAGCGAGGAAGAGATCCCGAGCGGTGAAGTCAGCGACCCGTTCGAGGATTGGTCCGAGCCCGAGGAAACGAGCGAGGAACATTCTTCCGTCATTATCGACCAATCCGAGGAAGAAAGCGGCGAACCCGCTTCCGAAGAACCGAGCAGAGAAGAGTCCTCCGAAGAGATTTCCGAACCGATCGAAGAATCGAGCGAGGAAGTCAGCGTGGAGAGCGGTGATGTCACTCAGGACCTTTCGGGACTTCTCATCTTCAACAACAGGTGCATGGAGCAGTTCGGCGGTTCCTATGACTCCGGACAGCTTTACGCAAAATATATCGCAAATTACAAGAACGACCTCGGCAGCGGCGTGAACGTCTATTCGATGGTCATTCCGTCGGCGTCCTCGATCTATCTGCCCGAGAAGTATTACAAGATGTACGGCGGTGAACAGGTCAAGAAGATCGACTATATCTACGAGCAGTTCACCACCGGACTTTACAAGGACGCGGGCGTCATCCCCGTCAGCATTTACAACGAGCTCAACTCCCACAAGGACGAATATATCTTCTTCAACACCGAACACCACTGGACGATGCTCGGCGGATACTACGCGGCGGAAAAATTCGCGTCTGTCGCAGGTCTCCCGTTCAAGAAGCTGTTCGTTCCCGGCACAAAGACCGTTGACACCAAAAACTACACCTACGAAGGCAAATTCAACGACGACGGCAGCCCCAAGCCCTTCGTCGGCTCGTTCGGCGGTCAGGTCAAGACCGATGTTCTCACCAAGCACCCCGACACCTTCTTCTGGTACAATTACACCGGTGATTACAAGGTCAGATTCTACGATTACGGCTTCACTGAGCTGCAGAAGGAAAGAGACACCTGCTTCCTCAAGGTCAGCGACGCCAACTCGTCTTCGTGGTATATGATCTTCATGGACGGCGATAACTATTCGATACGCATCGACACCGACGTTCATAACGGCAGAGTCGCCGTCGTGTTCAAGGATTCCTACGGCAACGCCCTCGTGCCCATGATGCTCTCGTCGTTCGAGACCATCTACTGCATCGACTTCCGTTATTTCCCGCTCGATCCCATTGATTTCATCAAGGGCGTCGACGCGACCGACGTCGTTTTCGCGACAAGCTCTTTCCAGGTGCTCGGCTCGAACTATAAGAGATTCGAGGCAATGCGCCGTCAGACCAAAAAATACGTTGATATCGGAGAATAAGCAATGAAAGGGAAAATCTCGCTTTTTCTTGTGATAACGATGATACTCGCCGTTCTCGCGTCCTGCGCGGGGGAAGAGGTCATCGAAAGCAGTTCCGCGGAAGAATACAAAGAAATAAGCATACCGCCTCACACCTCGCGCGAAGAAAGCGATGATGAGTCTTCTTCCGCCGACACCACGTCGGAAGAAGCCGCGTCCTCGGCTGAAATATCCGCCGAATCATCGCTCTCCGAAGAACCGTCGACCGAAGAATCTTCGACCGAAGAACCGTCAGTCGAAGAACTTTCGTCGGAAGAGCCTTCGAGCGAAGAGCCCTCCAAAGAAGAAACTTCCAAAGAAGAACCGAGTGAAGAGCCTTCCAAAGAAGAGCCGAGCGAAGAGCTTTCAAAAGAAGAACCCTCCGAAGAGCCTTCCAAGGAAGAACCGAGCGAAGAGCCCTCTGAAGAATCGAGCGAAGAAAAGCCGGTCGTGAACCCGAAAGGCTATATGACGGAGGAAGGCGGTGTCATCATCAGCGGAACGAGGGGTATGGAACAGTTCTATATCGATACCTCGAAGCAGGCAGGCAAGGGACTCTGCGATACCGTCGCCAAGATACAGGAAGACCTCGGCGATTCAGCGACGGTCTATCTCATGGTGCCGCCTCCCGCGGTCGTCTATTACGCACCCGAAAACTACAGCTATTTCAGAAAGAACGGCGATCTGCTTCAGTCGTCGCTCAATGAATACTGCGGCGGCAGATTCGTCAACATCGACTGCCACGCCGCGCTCAAAAATCACACCGGAGAAGATATCTATCTCCGCACGGAGCATCACTGGGCAGCCCTCGGCGCTTATTACTGCTGCAAGGAATTTGCTAAGGCTGCAAACTTCAACCTCGGCTCTCTTGACGGCAACTACACCAAAAAGTCCATAACCGGCACCGTCGGCACGCTTTACGCGTTCTCGCACGATCCCGTGCTCAAGAACAACCCCGAAAACATTGACTATTACGAGCCGAACATCGACTACGTCGTCAGAGTCCTCAACGGAGATCAGAAGAACTTCGAGACCGAAGGATATGACAGAGCGTCCATGTTCTTCACTTCGTTCAGCAACTACGGCGTGTTCTTCGCGCTAGACGACTGGTCCTTCAAGATAACCGTTCCCGACAACGACACCGGCAGAACGCTCGTCATTCTCAAGGACTCCTACGGAATGACCGTTCCTCAGTTCTTGCTTTTCGGCTTTGACACCATCTATATGGTCGACTTCAGATATTATCCGCGCAACTGCGTCGATTTCTGCAAATCGGTAGGCGCTACCGACGTTCTCGTCGTTTCGTCAGGTATGAGCACTTTCGGAACGGTCTGGAAAAAGCTCGAAGCAATGCGTACTAAATAAAACTCGGAGAAAAATTATGTTTTCTTATCCTCTTGATCCGCAGTACCTTCTCAAAAACAAGAGAAAAATCAAAAAAGCCCTTGCGTCCGACGGCAGCAAGCGTGTTGCCAAAAAGGTCGCCATCCTCTGCGGCTCGACCGCCAACGACATAAAGGACCTTTGCGAGATATTCCTGCTCGACAACGGCATCGAGCCCACGTTCTATATGTCAGAATACGATCAGTATTATCAGGACGCGGTGTTCGGAAACGAAGAATTCGATTCGTTCGCTCCCGATATCATCTTCATCCACACGACGACCCGCAATATAGAGCGCTATTTTCCGTCGGCGCTCAGCAAAAAGGAAGAATGCGCATCGCTTCTTGAAGAAGCAAAAAAGCATTTCGGCGTTGTCTGGGACAAGCTTTCGCGCTTCAGATGCCCGATAATACAGAACAATTTTGAGCTTCCGCGCTGCCGCATAATGGGCAACCGCGACGCTTTTGACGACAGAGGCGCGGTGAGATTCGTGAACAGAATGAACGAGTTCATCGCCGACCACGCAAGCGAAAACGCCAACTTCTACGTCAACGACGCTGCCTACGTTTCGGCGCGTTACGGCATCGACAAATGGTCAGATCAGTCGGTGTGGTATATGTACAAATACGCTCTCGCTCTCGACGCCATCCCCGACTTCGCGTTCAACCTTGCCAACATCATCAAATCCGTGTTCGGCAAAAACAAAAAGGCTCTCGCCCTTGACCTCGACAACACGCTCTGGGGCGGTGTCGTCGGTGACGACGGAGTCGAAAACCTCGCACTCGGTGAAGAAACGGCGGACGCTCAGGCGTACCACGATTTTCAGAAATATATCAAAAAAGTCAGCGAAACGGGCGTTATGCTCACCGTCAACTCCAAGAACGACATGGAAAACGCCGTCGCAGGACTCAATCACAAGGACGGCTATCTGAAGCCGGACGATTTCATCATCATCAAGGCAAACTGGGAACCCAAGAATCAGAATATGGTCGCCCTTGCAAAGGAGCTCAATATCGGGCTTGACGCGTTCGTGTTCGTCGACGATAACCCCGCCGAAAGAGCAATCGTGTCTTCCACCACTCCGGCGGCAGTCCCCGAAATGGAATCGGTCGAAACGTATATCAGAACGCTCGACAGAAACGGCTATTTTGAGACGACCTCGTTCTCGGACGACGACCTCAAAAGAAACGATATGTACAAACAGAACGTGATGCGCGAGCAGGAAATGGCGTCTGCCGACAATTACGAGGATTTTCTGCGCGGACTTGATATGCGTGCCGAGATCGGTCCGTTCATCCCCGTGTATATCCAGCGTATCGCCCAGCTCACCAACAAGTCGAACCAGTTCAACGTAACCACGCGCCGCTATACCGCGTCCGAGATAGAAGAGACCGCGTCGGACGGAAAGCACATCACGCTTTACGGCAAGCTCGTCGACCGCTTCGGTGACAACGGTGTCGTGTCGGTCGTCATCGGCAGCATAAACGGCAAGGTCCTCGACGTCGACCTTTGGATAATGTCGTGCAGGGTGCTCAAACGTGATATGGAATTCGCGATGCTCGACGAGCTTGTGAGACGCGCAAGTGGGATCGGCATCGAAGAGATAAAGGGCTACTACTATCCGACCGCCAAGAACGGAATGGTAAAGGAACTTTTCGGAACTTTCGGCTTTGAAAGAATAAGTCTCGACGAGGAAGGCAATTCCGTATGGTCGCTGAAAACCGCAGGGTATAAGAATCAAAACAGATATATTAAGAAAGAGGAAGAAAAATGACAACCAACGAAATTTTCGAAAGACTTGAAACCGTATTTGAAGACGTATTTGACGAGAAGATCAAGCTCACTCCCAAAACCACCGCCGACGACGTTGACGATTGGGATTCGCTTTCTCACATCACGCTTATCGCCGCCATCGAAGACGAATTCGGAATGAAGTTCAAAATGAAGGAAGTTTCTTCCATGAAGAACGTCGGCGAAATGGTCGCCATCATCGCCGAAAGAGCAAAGAGGTAAAAGGATGAAATCTTTGTGCCGATCCGAATGCTGCGAAGAATGCCCGAGCAAAGGGACGAAGTGCGCGGGCTGCGTCGAAAGCGGGGGACACCCCTGCGGAGGACGCTGCTTTGCCGCCGGAATCATCAAAGAAAAAGGCTTTGAAGAACTTGAAAAGCTCAAGAAGAGCATTATTGACGAGGTCAATACACTCGGTATCGACGGACTTGTGATAAACGAGCTGTATCTGCTTTCCGGCTCGTACATCAACCTTGAATATACGTTCGTAAACGGTACGAAGGCAAAACTGCTCGACGACGATGCCGTTTATTTCGGCAATCAGATCGAGAGAGAGGGAAACGACCGCTGCTTCGGCATCGCCGCCGACGAAAAATACATACTCGTCTGCGAATACGGCTGCGAGGGCAAAGACCCCGAGATAGTCGTTTACAAAAGAAGATAAAAACAACAAAAAAAACGACCCGACGGGGTCGTTTTTTGCATTATATCAAAGCTTTTCTCTGCCTTTTTTCCAGACGGGGGCAATAACGAGGGCGGAAATAAGTCCGAGAGCGGCGACTGCAGTCCACGAAAGCACCGTGACGCCCCAGCCGAAATTTTTGGCGATGGCGCCGATGGCAACGCCCGAAACGGCGGAAGCGCCGTAGCTGCACGCGTCAAGGAAGCCCGTGAACGAGGCGGCTCTGCCGACCTTGGCAAAGAACATCGGTATGAACGTGAGGAGCAGGGTGTTGGCACCGAGCATCGAGGAAGTGGCGATCGCCACGAACAGAACGGCAAGAATTATGTTGTAACTGCCGAACAGATACATCATCATGATGCCGAAAAACGCGACGCCGAACATCACCGCGATGGTGACGAACTCGTTTTTGAAGATCTTTCTGTTGAGCCTGACGGCAACGAACGCGCCGAGCAGGTTGACGATGGGAAGTATCATCATGAACACCGACGCTTCGGAATCGGTCACGCCCTCGAAGTTTTCAACGAGATAGGTGGGCAGCCACGACGTTACGCCGTCCTTGATGACGCCGTTGAAGCAGACACAGACCGCGGAGACTATCGCACCCGTCGAAATAAGCAGCAGGAAGAGTTTTTTGACCGAAACACGGACGGGGTGCACTATTTCCTTGCTCGTCGTGTCGCTTTCGATATACTTCATATACGGTCCGAGCCCTTTCATCGAAAGGAACCAGAGAAGGGCAACGGCAAATCCGACCGAGCCCGAAACGAAGAAAACGGTGCGGTATCCGCTCGCGTCAAGGAAAAGCCCGCCTATCCCGTAGGAGATGAGCGTTCCGGTGGGTATCGTCGCGGCGATCCACGTGCCGGCGAAGGTCTTGACCTTTTCGGGCAGGTATTCCGCCATGAAGCGCGTTACGGGCGCCCAGAGCATCGAGCAGAAGAAGCCCTCGAAGCACCAGACGGCGATACACATCCATTTGTTCACGGCAAGACCCATGAGGATATCCGCGGCGGCGGCACCAGTCACGCCGATGCCTATCATGTATTTTGGGTGGAATTTGTCGCCGAGCCAGCCGTTCACGAGCTGACCGCAGCCGTAGCTCGCGAGCAGCGCGGTGAGTATGGCGCCGCCGAACGTTTTGTCAAAAAGTCCGTCGTTCACCATGTTGTTCATGCAGATGGAATAAGAATATTTGGTTATGTAAGACGTCGCGTACGCAGCCCAGCAGACGAAAAAGAGTATGTACGGCGTCTTTTTGGAATCAGGTCTCATCAGAAAATTGTCCTTGTGTTATTTTATATTCGAAAGTGTGCGTTTTACCGCGTTTTTCCAGCCTTCGAGGCGGGTCGTTCTTTCGGCGCCGTCGACTTCCGGGGAATAGGTCTTTGATTTTTTGCGTGCGGCTCTGAGCGACTCTTTGTCTTTCACGATTCCTTTGCCGAGAAGCGCGAGGAAAGCCGCGCCCATTGCCGTCGTTTCGACGACCTCGGGACGTTCGACGTCCACGCCGAGGATGTCGGACTGGAACTGCATCATGAAGTCGCTGACCGAGGCGCCGCCGTCAACACGGAGTGACGCTATCTCTTTGCCGCTCGCGTCGCGCATGGCGGTCACGAGGTCGCAGACCTGAAAAGCAATGCCCTCAAGCGCTGCGCGGCAGATATGGTATTTCGTCGTGCCCCGCGTTATGCCGGTTATCGTGCCTTTGGCGTACATATCCCAGTACGGAGCGCCGAGACCCGTGAATGCCGAAACGAGGTAAACACCGCCGTTGTCGGGCACTTTTTCGGCGAAAACGTCGATCTCCTTGGCGGACGAAATGAGCCCGAGCCCGTCGCGCAGCCATTGGATGGAGCTTCCGGCGTTGAATACGCTGCCTTCGAGCGCGTAAACGGTTTCACTCCCGATCTTCCAGCCTATCGTCGTGAGGAGCGAGCCGTCCTTTTCGGGGATCCTGCTTCCCACGTTCATGAGCGTGAAGCAGCCCGTGCCGTAGGTGTTCTTCACGTCGCCGACGTCAAAGCAGGTCTGACCGAAAAGAGCCGCCTGCTGGTCACCGGCAGCGCCGTTTATCGTAACGCCGTCAAGAAGCGGTGAAACTCCGCAAGAAGAAGCGTCGACAGTCCCGAAATATCCGGCGCAGTCGCGTACCTCCGGCAGCATTATCTTCGGCACGCCGATAAGCTCGCAGAGCTCGTCGTCCCATTCGAGGGTGCGGATGTTGAAAAGCATCGTCCTCGACGCGTTCGAGTAGTCGGTGGCGTGTACCTTTCCGCCCGTCAGATTGTAAATGAGCCACGTGTCGACGGTGCCGCAGAGCAGCTCACCGCGCTTTGCGCGCTCCGTTCCGTTTTCGATTCTGTCAAGTATCCATTTTATCTTCGTTGCCGAAAAATACGCGTCTATCCCGAGCCCGGTCTTTTTGCGTATCATGTCGGCGTATCCGCCTTTTATCAGCTCTTCGCATATATCCGCGGTCCTGCGGCATTGCCACACGACGGCGTTGAAGACGGGCTTTCCCGTCGCCTTTTCCCACACGATGACCGTTTCGCGCTGATTTGTTATTCCGATGGAAACGGGGCGTATCCCCGTTTTTTCGACCGCGTCGGAAGCGGCGCGGAACGTCGTACGGAGCAGGTCGTACGGGTCGTGCTCGACCCAGCCGGGATTCGGAAAATGCTGCTCAAAAGGGTATTGCGACGACGAGATTATTTTTCCGTCTGACGAAAAAAGTATCGCTCGGGAACTCGTCGTTCCTTGGTCAAGCGCCAAAACGCAGTTTTCCATATTTTCACCTCACATTTGTTGTTGACAAGTGACAAAAAATGCTTTATCATAAAAACATAAAATAAAAAAGCGGGGGTATCGGAATGAAATACAACGAATTCACTTATCCGTCATCTGACGGGATACATACGGTGCAGGCGTACGAATATCTTCCGGACGTAGACGTTAAAGCGGTCATCCAGGTCGCCCACGGGATCTCCGAGCATTTCGGAAGATACAAGGAGCTTTGGGAGTATATGACGGAGCGCGGTGTCGCCGTGTGCGGCAACGACCATCTCGGTCACGGCAGAACCGTAAGCAGAGAAGAATACGGCTTTTTTGCCGACAAGGACGGCTGGCAGCGCGTCTGCGACGACGTCGTGTCGCTTTTCAATATCGAAAAAGAGAAGTTCAAGGGCGCAAAATACTGTCTTCTCGGTCATTCGATGGGCAGCTTCATTGCCCGTACCGTATTCATAAACGGAAAAGTCAACGCCGACGCCTTTGTGTTTTCGGGCACGGGGCATCAGTCCGGAGCCGTCGTCAAGAGCGGAAAGCTGGTTGCTAAAACGATAAGAAAGACCAAAAAGAGCAAATACGACTCCGATCCGTTCATCAAAAAACTCGCGTTCGGCTCTTACAACAAGACGTTCGAAAAGCGCACCGATTGCGATTGGATATCCGGCGACCAAAAAGAAGTTGACAGATATATGAGCGATCCGATGTGCAACGCCCCCATCAGCGTGGGACTTTTTATCGATATGCTCGACGGGCTCGACTATATCAGAAAAAGCAAAAACTATTCGTCGTGCCCCAAAAACGCTCCCGTTCTCTTCGTTTCGGGCTTGTCCGACCCCGTCGGCTCAATGGGAAAGGGAGTCGACAAGGTTTACGGCGCGATGAAAAAAGCCGGTATAAACGCGGTGAAGAAGATGTACGAGGGACGTCACGAGCTGTTCCACGAGCCCGTCCGCGACAAGGTGCTCGGCGATATTTACGACTGGCTCTCGGTGTAGATCGGGAGCGTGAGCGTCGCTTTGAAAAGGTCACCGTCGACCGTTATCTCAAGCTCGCCGCCCTGAAGCTCGGCAAGGCTTGACGCTATCGAAAGCCCGAGCCCGCTGCCTTCGGTCGAACGCGAGGAGTCGCCTCTGACGAATCTTTCGACGAGTTCGTCGGCGGATACATTTAGGATGTTTTTGGAAATGTTCTTGAAAACCACCGCGGCTTTTCCGTTATCCGACGATACGTCGATGAAAACGCGGGTCGACGGAAGCGAATATTTGCATATATTGCTCATAAGGTTGTCGAAAATGCGCCAGATCAGTCTGCCGTCCGCAAGCACGGTCACGGGGCTGTCGCTGCATTTGACAACGGCGGTGAGGGAAGACGACGTGAATTTTTCGCCGTATTCGGCGACTGCCTGATTGAGCAGCTCGTTGAGGTTGGTGGGAGTTGCGTTCACGACGATATTGCCCGTGATGGCTTTCGACGCTTCGACGAGGTCGACGATGAGCTTTTTGAGCTTGGACGACTGTCGGTCGATGACTTCAAGGTACTGAGCCCTCTGTTCGTCGGTGAGGTCGCTTTTCTTGAGCAGATCAACGTAATTGATTATTGAAGTGAGCGGTGTTTTGATATCGTGCGACACGTTTGTGATAAGCTCGGTACGGAACCGCTCGCTTTTCGTTTTTTCCTCGACGGCCTTTGAAAGACCGATGTTGATGTTGTTGAGATTGTCGCTGATCTTGGTGAACTCCGAATACATTCCGGTGGTGTCGATCTTGTAGTTCAGGTCGCCTCCGGCAATGCGTTTGGAGCCTTTTTTTATCTTATCGATGAATATGGCGCACGACGCGAGCAGAGCGCAGTAAACGAACGTGACTATCCCCCAAGCCACTATAAGCAGGGTGGTGCGGTAATAGAAGCAGTAGAAGGTGACGGCGAAATAAAGCAGAATGAAGAAAAGCACCTTCCATATCGTCGTGAAATTGACGTAGGCGTCACGGAAAAGCAGGGAGATCCGCCAGAAAAGCGTGCTCGTGAGCAGGGTATCGGTCTTGTAGCGTATCGCCGCCGAGACGAACACGAGAGCGACGAAGCACGACATGAGGAGCAGCGCGGGGCAGATGATGAACAGGTTCCAGAACGCCATGCGTTTGAGAACGGCAATGCACACGCGGCAGAGCGCGTATACAAGCACGCCGTAGAACGCCGCGACGAACTCAAGATAAATTTTGTCGCGCTTTCTGAGTGCCGGCTTGGTACTGCCTTTGCGGTATCCTGCCCCCGTCATGACGAACAGAAGCAGAAACAGTGAGACGACTGCCGTTGAGATCGCAACGATGCCGAACGTGTATTTCATCGAAAACGCGAAGGAATCGAATTTAGAAAGCGATTCCGACGTGGTCATATAAAGGTTGTTTTTAATAACGTAAATGAAGCCCGCAGTTGACGCCGCGCATACCGAAAGTGTCAGACAAAACAACCCGAACGCGGTATATTTGAGTGCCGGAATCCGCGCAAGTTTTCTCAAAGCGGTGACCTCCAGTCGATTTTTTTAATTGGTAATTTTATAGCCCTGTCCCCATACGACCTTGAGGTATCTCGGCTCAGCCGGGTCAATCTCGATTTTTTCACGCAGGTGGCGTATATGGACGGCTATGGTGTTCTCGGAACCGAGCGGAGTGTCCTTCCAGACCGCCGAATAGATGTCTGACGACGAAAAGACCTTGCCCGGGTTTTTCATAAGCAGCTTGAGTATGTCGAATTCGGTCGGCGTCAGCGTCGTCGGGTTACCGTCAACGGTGACGGTCTTGGACGCGTCGTTGAGCGTTATGCCGCCGAGTGTGATCGTATCGTCACCGGCGGGAGCGCCGCCGAGGTTCATATAGCGTCTGAGCTGCGACTTGACGCGCGCGATGAGCTCGACCGGGTTGAACGGCTTGGTGACGTAGTCGTCGCCGCCGATATTGAGTCCGAGCACCTTGTCGGTATCCTCGCCTTTGGCGGTGAGGAAGATTATGGGAATGTTTGACGTGCGGCGTATCTCAGCCACGGCGGAAATTCCGTCGAGCTCGGGCATCATTATATCCATTATGATGAGATGTATCTGTTTTTTCGCGCAGACCGATATGGCTTCTCTTCCGTTGGAGCAGCCGATGACGTCGTAACCTTCCGCCGAGAGATAGATCCTGACCGCGGAAACGATGTCTTTGTCGTCGTCGCAAACGAGAATGGTGGGCATGGCGATACCTCCGATAATATAATACCGATATCATTATACTACAAGTCATTACTGAAATCAATATAAATAAAAATATTGACTATGCGAAAATAAGTGATATAATAAACGTAAAGATTCCCGAACATAAAACGTAAAGGAGAAAACGACATGGATAAAAAACTCAGAATAGGCATTATCGGCTGCGGCGGTATCGCTCATTGCCACATGGCAGGCTACAAAACTTCGGACAGCTGCGAGGTCGTCGCCGCCTGCGACATCGACGTTCCGAAAGCGGAAGCGTTCGCAAAGGAATTCAATATTCCCGCCACTTACGCCGACTATAACGAAATGCTCGCCAAAGAGAACCTCGACGCCGTTTCGGTCTGCACCTGGAACGCCGCTCACAAGGCTCCCACGATCGCCGCTCTCAACGCCGGTGTCAACGTCATCTGCGAAAAGCCGATGGCAATGAATCAGAATGAAGCACGCGAGATGGCTGACGCCGCGGAAAAATCGGGCAAACTGCTCCAGATCGGCTTCGTCCGCCGCTTCGGCAACGACGCCGCAATACTCAAAAAGTTCATCGACAGCGGTACGATGGGCGATATCTATTACGCAAAAGCGACTTATCTCCGCCGCAACGGCTGCCCCGGCAGATGGTTCGGCGACAAGGAATATTCGGGCGGCGGTCCCCTCATCGACCTCGGCGTTCACGTCATGGACCTTGTGAGATACCTCTGCGGCTCGCCCAAACCCGTTTCCGCTTACGGCTTCACCTTCGATAACCTCGGATACAACAGAGCGAACGGCGGTCAGAGCTGGGTGGCTTCGGGCTCGAGCGTCGTCAAGCAGTACAAGTATGACGTCGAAGACTTCGCGGGTGCCGTCATCAGGTTCGACAACGGTCTCACCCTCAACGTCGAAGCGAGCTTCAACCTCAACATCAAGAACGACGTCGGCAACATCGAACTGTTCGGCACCAAGTCGGGCGCCAAGATCGATCCGGCGATCGAGCTTTACACCGATATGGACGGTATGTTCGTTGACGTCAAGCCCACGGGCAACACCGCGCTTTCGTTCAACGGTCTGTTCGAAAACGAGATACACTCCTTCCTCTCCTGCGTCGCGAACGGCGATCCCTGCCGCGCGCCTGCCGAGGACGGCGTTATCCTCATGAAGATGATCGACGCCATATACGAATCCGCGAAAACCGGAAAACTCGTCGAGATCAAATAAGCTTCAAAAAAAGACCCGAAAATCGGGTCTTTTTGTTATATCGGATTCAGTTGAAAGGCTCTTCCGGGATCTGCACGAGCGGGTTGCCGTAAAGCGTGCACACGACGCAGAAAAGCACGTCGGGAAGCACGGTGTCGTCGATTTCGGAATTGAGGTATCTGCAGTAGCCTGCAAGCGTGTCGCCTGATTTTTTTGAAAAATTGCGCATGGCTTTCAGCAGGGCAGTGGATATCTCTCCGTCAAGCGGGATCTCGGCGGCGATAAGAGCCGAAAGCACTTTTGCCGTCATGAACGACGTCGGCTTGAGCGTGTCGTCGGCGACTGTGTTGTCATTGCCGATGGCGTTGCCCAGACAAACAAGGGTGTTGTCGTGGATGCAGTCTTCATATTCGGTGGTCGAAACGTAATTTCTGAGCGACATATACGCCGTGAGCACCTCGGCGGAAGACGAAATACTCGTCGGAGCGCTTTCGGTGCCGGTCTGCGGATAATCGAAAAATGCGCCTTCAACGCTGTGCTGACGCTCAAGCAAACTGCCGCAGACGAGGGCACGGTCATAATCGGCGTTCATCAGGTTAAGCGCTATGGACGCTTTGGCAAGGTCTGACGTGGGGATCGAGTTGATCTGACTTACGTACTCTTTGAGCTTTTCCACCCACGTTTCGCACGCGCAGCCCGAAACGTCGCAGCCTGCTTTGCCGAGGAAATAATACGAGATGAGATACTCGCTTATTTCTTTGGCGTTGTCCTCCGGAGAAGCGAGGAGCCCGTCCCAGACGCAGTCCGCAAAGTCAAACGACGCCGTGCAGAGAGCAGCCGCTTCGAGATAGCTCTGCAGCTGTCTTCCGTTATAATAATCGAAAAGCTCCTTGTACATATCGAGCCTTATATCGGTCTTTTCGGTTTCTTCCGGCGTGCAGGAAAAAAGGGAAAATAAAACCGTGAGAATGAGGATGACACAAATTGTTTTTTTCATTGTCGTTCTCCCCCGTAATAAATACGGCATAATGCGGTTTAAGCCGCATTATGCCTTATTTTTGCTTTTATTCGGAATAAGTGGTGAAACCTTGGATTACTTAATGGTAACCTGGCCGCCGACTTCTTCGATCTGCTTCTTGATGGTTTCAGCTTCTTCTTTGGAGACGCCGGTCTTGACAGCCTTGGGAGCTGCGGTAACGAGGTCTTTAGCTTCGCCGAGAGAAAGTCCGGTGATGTCTTTGACGACTTTGATGACCTTAAGTTTAGCTGCTGCGTCGAAAGCGGTGAGTTCAACGTCGAACTCGGTCTTTTCTTCTGCTGCGGGAGCGGCTGCTGCTGCGGGACCTGCTGCTACTGCAACGGGAGCTGCGGAAACGCCGAATTCTTCTTCGAGAGCCTTAACGAGATCGGCAACTTCGAGAATGGTCATAGATTTAACAAGTTCAAGAATCTGAGTGGTTTTTTCATTAGCCATGATGATAATCCTCCGTAAATTTAATAATGTTGCCGATTATTCGGCTGCGGGAGCTGCTTCCTCTGCGGGAGCTGCTTCGCCGTTTTTGTCTACGATAGCCTGAAGCACGTAAGCCAGGCTGTAGAGAGAAGACTGCAGAGAACCGAGCATTCTGCCGATAAGAGTTTCGAAGCTGGGAGTCTTTGCAAGAACGGATACGCCTTCTGCGTCGAGAAGCTCGCCGTTTACAAAGCCTGCTTTGATCTTATAGTTGTCATGCTTGGATGCGAATTCGTCAATGATTCTTGCTGCGGCAACGGGATCGTTTTCGGAAAGTGCGAGAGCGGTCATGCCTTCGAGCACGTTCTTGAGGTCGCCGTAACCGATAGCGTCACAAGCCTTAGCGGTAAGGGTATTCTTTACGACTGCGTATTCAACGCCTGCTTTTCTGAGCTCGGCGCGGAGAGCGGTGTCGTCACCAACGGTGGTACCCTTATAGTCGACGATGACGCCTGCAACAGAATTCTTCATTTTTTCAGCGAGATCGTTAACGATTTGCTTTTTCTGTTCGAGAATCTGAGCGTTTGCCAAGTGGTTTCACCTCCGGGTTAATTTTGTGCAGTACAACAAGAAATGCTCCCGCGTCAATGCCGTGGGAGCATAATGAAACCTTTATCGTTTCTATTGTGTCCTCGGCGGGCGGCATAAGCCATTGAACGCGTGTACCTGCTGTCTGCGAACTATTTTGTTTTGTCAACTCGTGCATTATATCACACAATGCACGAGTTGTCAAGCCTTTTTTGAAATAAATCAGCCGATTTTTGCGGTGTTTACTTTGATGCCGGGGCCCATCGTGGAAGCTACGGTGCAGGACTTGATGTACTGACCTTTAGCTGCGGCGGGTTTAGCCTTGATGATAGCGCCGAGAAGGGTATTGAAGTTTTCCTGGAGCTTTTCGGCACCGAAGGAAACTTTGCCGATCGGGCAGTGGATGATGTTGGTCTTGTCGAGACGGTATTCGATCTTACCGGCTTTGGCTTCTTTGACTGCTTTTTCGATATCCATCGTGACGGTGCCGGCTTTGGGGTTAGGCATCAAGCCTTTCGGGCCGAGGATACGACCGAGACGGCCGATAACACCCATCATGTCGGGAGTAGCGATGATGACGTCGTAGTCGAACCAGTTTTCTTTCTGGATCTTCTGAACGAGGTCTTCTGCGCCTACGTAATCGGAACCTGCTTCTTCGGCTGCTTTGGCTTTGTCGCCTTTTGCGAAGACGAGGGTCCTTACGGTCTTACCGGTGCCGTTGGGAAGAACGATGGCGCCTCTGACCTGCTGGTCTGCGTGACGGGAGTCAACGCCGAGACGGATGTGAACTTCTACGGTTTCATCGAATTTAGCTTTGGAAATGCTGCAGGCAACTGCGAGAGCTTCGGCGGAATCGTAAAGCTTTGCTCTTTCTACTTCTGCTGCTGCGGATTTATAATTCTTTCCTCTTTTCATTGCGCGTCCCCTCCTTAGTCAACAACTTCTACGCCCATGCTGCGGGCGGTGCCGGCGACCATGCTCATAGCGGCTTCGAGAGAAGCGGCGTTGAGGTCGGGCATCTTGAGCTCTGCGATCTTCTTGACATCTTCCTTGGAGATCTTTGCGACCTTCGCGGAGTTGGGAGTTGCGGAACCGCTTTCGATGGAGCAGGCCTTTTTGATGAGAACTGCTGCGGGCGGAGTCTTGGTGATGAACGTGAAGGTACGGTCAGCATAAACCGTGATGACCACGGGGATGATGAGACCGATATCGTTCTTGGTACGTTCATTGAATTCTTTCGTGAACATGGGGATCGCTACACCGTACTGACCGAGTGCGGGACCTACAGGAGGCTGAGGAGTAGCCTTTCCTGCCGGAAGCTGGAGTTTGATGTAACCGACTATTTTCTTTGCCATAATTTTACACCTCCGAATGTGGTAATATTATTCGGGACTTTGTCCCTCCCACACGGCTGACCGGAACGGCAATATTCCGTCTGCCGTTCGCCCTGAATTTATACGGGCTTTACTTGTGAAACGTCAAGTTCCACCTGAGTTTCACGGCCGAAAAGCGAAGCACGCACGGTGACCTTCGTCTTGTCGGCGGAAATGTCTTCCGCAATGCCGATGAAGCCTGCGAGAGGACCGTCGATGATGCGGACGTTATCTCCGACACCAAACGCGATCTCGATGACCTTTACTTCGACTCCGAGTTTTTCTACCTCTTTGTCGGAAAGGGGAACGGGGCGCGATCCGGGACCGACAAAGCCGGTGACGCCGGTGGTGTTGCGGATGATGTGCCAGCTTTCGTCGTTCATGACCATCTTTACAAGCACATAGCTGGGGAAGATCTTGCGTTCGATTTCCTTTTCTTCATTTCCCGAAACTTCAACTACCTTTTCGGTAGGTATCTTCACGTCGAAGATCATTTCGGAAAGTCCGCGATTCTCAACGATCTTTTCGATGTTGCTCGCGACTTTGTTCTCGTAGCCGGAATAGGTGTGGATCACATACCAGCGGGGAACGGAATCAACAGGCATTCCCATTGTTTCTTATCCTCAAAGGATGCTTGCAAGCCACTGGAAGAGCTTGCTGAATCCGAAGTCAAGAAGTCCGACTGCGACTGCGACTGCAAGGACTTCAACGATAACCACGAGGAGTGATTTGTTGGTATCCTTAACAGAAGGCCAGGTGACTTTTTTTCTTTCGCTCTTAAGGTCTTTGAAAAACTTGACGATGCGATTGGGTTTCTTTTCCGCTTCTGCCATGACCGTACCCCTTTACTTGCTCTCTTTGTGGAGAGTGTGTTTGCGGCAGAACTTGCAATATTTCTTCATTTCAAGTCTGTCGGGGTCGTTCTTCTTGTTCTTGACAGTGTCGTAGTTTCTCTGTTTGCATTCGCTGCAAACCATGGTGATTTTAACTCTCATTTGTTCGGCACCTCCATATTAAATGTAACCTCCCTCTAACGCACTCCCGGCGGAAATCGTTTCCGGAAGCAGAGCACAAAAATAAAAGCTCTTTGCAGAGGTGAAGCCATTATAAACGATTTTTCTTTGATTGTCAATAGTTTTTTTGATTTTTTTTACATAAAAAAACTGCTCCTTGACAAAAAATACGGCGTTATGTATAATGAAACCGTGAGGTGAGTCAAATGAAGGTCGCGATCGTCGGCTCAAGGACCATAAACGCCGATATTTCGGCATATCTTCCGTCGGGGATCGACGAAATAATCACGGGCGGCGCCGAGGGCATCGACCGCGCGGCGGAAAGGTACGCCGACAGGATGTTCATTTCAAAGCACATCATCAGACCAGACTATGACAAAAACGGGAAAAGCGCGCCGATAATCCGCGACAGACGCATCGTCGAGCTCGCGGACCTCGTCGTGGCGTTCTGGGACGGCAGGTCGTCGGGCACCGCCTACACCGTCAAATACGCCCGCAAGCTCGGCAAGCCGGTCAAGATATGGCTGCTCAAAAAGGGAAGCAAAGACGCCTTTGAAGCGTGACTTGAAAAAGTTGCGCTTTTTATTTTACACATCGGACGCGCATAATAATATAATGATAGCAGGGAGTGATGATAATGAACTGCACTTTCGTACTGTCTTCCGTGACTTACGCGATGAAGGCGTCAAAACTCCTGGCTTACGAGGGCATACAGGCGTCACCCGTCAAGACGGATGAGGTCAGAAAGGTGCGCGGCTGCGGTTACGGCGTCGCCGTTTCGGGTGATTGCGGCAGGGCAAAGGCGATACTCGGACGAAACGGCGTAAAGATACTCGGCACAGTCGGAGAAAAGAGCTGACACGTTATGATATATTTTGACGCCGCCGCGACGTCCTTCCCCAAATCCCGCGGCGTGATAAGGACTTTGGCGGAAGCGTCCGTCAAATGCGGCAACCCCGGGCGGAGCGGCTACCGTGTCTCGATGTACGCTGCCGAAAAGCTTTATGAATGCCGCGAAGAGGCGGCAAAGGCGTTCGGAACGATCCCCGAAAAAGTCGTCCTCGTCCCGTCCTGTACCGTCGGGCTGAACTACGCCGTCAAGGGACTCGTGAAGGGCGGCAAGGCCGTGATGTCGAACCTCGAACACAACGCGGTCTGCCGTCCGCTTTACGCATTGAGGAACGAAGGCAGAATAAAAGTCGGCGTTTTCGACGCCCTTCACGACCCGGTTTCAAGCTTCATAAAGGAGTCGGACGGAGCGTCCGCTCTCGTCATGACACACGCGTCGAACGTATGCGGCGCGGTGCTGCCTGCCGAAGAGATAGCGAAAGAAGCGAAAAAGCGGGGAATGACGGTGATAATCGATTCTTCGCAGTCCGCCTGCCATATCCCCGTGAGCTTTGAAAAAATCGACGCCGACGTGATATGCGTCGCCGGACACAAGGGTCCCGGAGGGCCGCTCGGCACGGGACTCATGCTGATGAATCCGAACAGAGAGGTCATCCCCGACACGGTCATCGAAGGCGGCACGGGCGTGTATTCGCTCGACGAAGCAATGCCCGGCTTCCTTCCCGAACGTCTCGAAGCCGGCACGCTGAACGCTCCCGCCTTCGCCGCCCTCGCGTACGCTCTCGGAAAGCGCCGGAAAGCCAACGCCGACGACGCGGTTTTCACGTACCTGCGCGATTCGCTTTCCGGAATGAACGGGGTGAAGCTTTACCTTCCGCCCGAAGGAACGCCCTGCGTACAGATACTGCTTTTCGGCGTTGACGGCTTAAGTCCCGACGACGTGATGACATCCCTTGCGAAGCGCGATATCTGCGTCAGGAGCGGCTACCATTGCGCACCGTCCGCGCATTTCGCTCTCGGCAGCGTGAACGGCGGCGTCAGGGTGAGCATCGACGACGGCAACACGATGAAGGAAGCAAGGATATTCATCGACGAACTGCGGAAGATAATCAGGAATAAATGAAGCATCGCGGCACGGAGCTGATGTGCCGCGATATTTTTTTAGATTTTTGAAAAAATCTCTTGACTTTAGCACTTTAGTGTGATAATATGCTAAAACGATAAAGAAAGTGAGGTAATCGTATGCCCGATTTTCACAGCGAGTCAACAGACAGACTTTTCAAAGCGATCGCAGAACTGAAAACGCCGGACGAATGTTACGCGTTTTTCGAGGACCTCTGCACGATAAAAGAGATACAGGACATGGCACAGCGTTTCGACACCGCGATACTGCTCGACAAGGGCTGCAGCTATCAGAAGATAGCCGAGCAGGTCGGCATCAGCACGGCGACGATAAGCCGCGTCAGCCGCTGCCTTGCGTACGGCGCGGGCGGTTACAAAGCGGCGATCAATAAAATTTCCGGAGAAGACAAATGATAATAAACGATTCCATACTCAGAAGCAGCGAAAAACTCATATTCACCCTGAGAAGTCTTTACGCCTCCAACGGCTACGTGCCCTACCGCATGAGCAAGTTCGAGGAATACGACCTCTACGCCGGCAACAAGGAATTTCTCGTTTCCGACAACGTCATCACGTTCACCGATACCGACGGCAAGCTGCTCGCGCTCAAGCCCGACGTGACGCTTTCGATAATCAAGAACGCCGCCGACGAGCCGGACAAGCTGAACAAGGTATATTACAACGAGAACGTGTACCGCGTTTCAAAGGGCACGGGCTCGTATAAAGAGATAATGCAGTCAGGCGTCGAATGCTTCGGCAGAGTCACCGAAAACGACACCGCCGACGTCATCGTTCTTGCGTGCGAAAGCCTCGGACAGATAAGCGGCGAATACGCCGTGTGCGTTTCGGACATCGGGCTCATCGAAAGCGCGATGGACAGACTCGGTCTCAAGTCCGACGCGAGAAACGCCGTCTGGAAGGCGATAGGCGAAAAGAACGTCCACGAGATGGATTCGGTCATTTCTTCCTGCGAATGCGGGAAAGGCGACGCCGAAAACTTCAAAAAACTCGTGTCGTTCAGAGGAAATGTCAAGGACTCCGCAAAGCTCAGGGAGACGGCGTCGTCTCTCGGCTGCGGCGGCTGCGCGTTCTTTGACGTGCTGAAGTTGCTTGCGGAAAGCGAAAGCGCCGACCGTATATACGTCGATTTCTCGGTCACGGGCGACACGCATTACTACAACGGCATCGTGTTCAAGGGGTTCGTCAAGGGGATACCCGATTTCGTGCTTTCGGGCGGTCAGTACGACACGCTGATGAAAAAGCTCAAGAGAAGCTCCAAAGCGATAGGCTTTGCGGTCTATCTCGATCTGTTCGAGCGCTTCGACCCGACGGCGTCCCGCGATGACGACGGATATATCAACATCGCGCTTCCCAAAGGCCGGCTCGGCGAAAAGGTGTACGCGATGTTCGCGGAAGCGGGCTTTGAGTGTCCCGCGATACTCGAGCCGAACAGAAAACTCATATTTGAAAATAAGGAAAAGAAACTCAGATACTTCTGGGTCAAGCCGTCAGACGTCGCGATATACGTCGAGCGCGGCGCCGCCGATATAGGCGTTGCCGGCAAAGACATTCTGCTCGAGTACGAGCCCGACGTGTTCGAGCTGCTCGACCTCGGTTTCGGGAAATGCCGCATGGCGGTAGCCGCTCCCAAGGGCTTTGCCGACGACGCGTCGTCCACCCTGCGCGTCGCGACGAAATTCTCGAACATCGCGAAAACGTTCTATCAGTCCCGCGGACGCGATATCGACATCATCCACCTCAACGGCTCGATAGAGATCGCCCCCATCCTCGGGCTTTCGGACGTCATAGTCGACATAGTGGAGACGGGCGCGACGCTGAGGGAAAACGACCTTGAAGTCATCGAGAACATTCTGCCGATAAGCGCGCGTCTCATCGCGAACAAGGCGTCGTTCGGCTTCAAGAGCAGACAGACGGAAAAAATAATCAACGGACTTTCGAAGATATTGGAGAACGGAAAATGATAAAAATAATGAAATACGGCGACGTGAAGAACGACGAGATATTCGCCCGCACCGAGCCGACCGTCAACGTCGAAGACGTCGTTGCGGAAATAATAGACAACGTCAGAAAGAACGGCGACAAGGCGCTTTTTGAATACTGCAGCAAGTTCGACAAAGCAGAACTCACGTCCCTTGCCGTCACAAAGGAAGAGATCGACGAGGCGTTTGCGTCCGTCGAACCCGAATTCATCGCCATCCTCGAAAAAGCGGCGAAAAACATCAGAAAATTCCACGAAAAGCAGAAGAGGAACAGCTTCATCATCAACGACGAGCGCGGCATCGTCATGGGGCAGAAGATAATCCCAGTTGACAAAGCGGGTCTTTACGTTCCCGGCGGCACCGCCGCGTATCCGTCCACCGTGCTCATGGACAGCATCCCCGCAAAGATAGCGGGCGTGAAGGAGGTCGTCATGGTCACGCCTCCCAACCGCGAAGGCAAGGTCAACCCCGTCATCCTCGCGGCGGCACGCGTCGCGGGCGTCGACAGGATATACAAGGTCGGCGGAGCTCAGGCAATAGCCGCCCTCGCCTACGGCACCGAGTCGATCCCCAAGGTCGACAAGATAGTCGGTCCCGGCAACGCCTTCGTCGCCGAAGCCAAAAAGCAGGTGTTCGGAAAGGTTTCCATCGATATGATAGCGGGTCCGAGCGAGATACTCATCGTCGCCGACGGCAAAACCGACCCCGCCTTTGCCGCAGCCGATCTGCTGTCCCAGGCGGAGCACGACAAAATGGCGAGCGCGGTGCTCGTCACCGATTCGGAAGAACTCGCGTTCAAGGTTTCGGAAGAACTCGAAAAACAGATACCTCTCCTCGAAAGAGCGGAAATAGCACGCGCGTCAATCGACAACAACGGCAAGATAATCGTCTCCGACGATCTTATGCAGGCGATAGATATCGCGAACGAGATCGCGCCCGAGCATCTTGAGCTCTGCGTCGACTGCCCGTTCGATTACCTCGACTCCATCCGCCACGCGGGCTCGGTGTTCATGGGCAGGAACTGCCCCGAAGCCCTCGGCGATTACCTCGCGGGCCCCAACCACACGCTCCCCACGAGCGGCAGCGCGAAATTCTCAAGTCCGCTTTCGGTGGACGATTTCATCAAGAAGACGCAGTACACCTATTTCACCTCCGAGGCACTTGCCGACGTGGCGTACGACGTGGCGTACTTCGCCAAAAAAGAAGGACTCACCGCGCACGCGAAGAGCGCGGTCATAAGAACGGAGAATAAAAAGAAATGAGCGCGTTTTTCAGCAGCAAGTACGCTGCCCTCACTCCTTACGTTCCCGGCGAGCAGCCTCAGGGACGCAAATATATCAAGCTCAACACCAACGAATCGCCGTTTCCGCCGTCGCCTCTTGCACAGAAGCTTGCGCGTGAGGAAGCCGGAGACCTTGAGCTTTATTCCGACCCCGAATGCAGAAATCTCGTTTCCGCCGCCTGCGAAGCGCTCGGCGTAAATAAGGACGAGATACTTTTCACCAACGGCTCGGACGAAATACTCAATTTCGCGTTCATGGCGTTCTGCGACAAGGAACACCCCGCCGTTTTCCCCAACATTTCCTACGGTTTTTACAAGGTTTTCGCCGAGCTCAACGGCGTGCCTTACAGACAGATACCGCTTCGTGACGATTTCACGATCGATCCCGACGACTATATCGGCGTGAACGGAACCGTGTTCATCGCCAACCCCAACGCCCCGACGGGCATCGCGCTTTCAAAAAGCGGAATCGAACGCATAATCGTCGGCAATCCGGACAACGTGGTCGTCATCGACGAAGCATACGTCGATTTCGGCGGTGAAAGCGTCATCGATCTCATCCGCAAATACGACAACCTGCTCGTCACTCAGACGTTTTCCAAATCGCGCTCCCTCGCGGGCGCGCGCCTTGGCTTCGGTGCGGCGTGCCCGTCGCTCATTGCCGACCTCAACACCGTCAAATATTCCACCAACCCCTACAACGTCAACCGCATGACCATGGCGGCGGGCGTCGGCGCTCTGACCGATAAAGCGTATTTCGAAAAGAACTGCCGTCTTATCGGGAGCGTCCGCGAAAAAACGGCGGAAGAGCTCCGTTCACTCGGTTTCACGATGACAAATTCAAGCACCAACTTCCTTTTCGTTCGTCATCCGCTTATCGGCGGCAAAGAGCTTTATCTTAAACTCAAGGAAAAGGGAATACTCGTCCGTCATTTCGACGCCGAGCTTATAAGCGATTACAACCGCGTCACCGTCGGCAGCGAAGAACAGATGAAGGAATTCGTCCTTACCGTAAAAAGCATCCTGGAGGAAATAAAATGAGAAAAGTCACGTTGAACAGAAAGACCGCCGAGACCGACGTAAACCTTACTCTCGACCTTGACGGCAGCGGAAAAAGCGTCATATCCACGGGCTGCGGATTTCTTGACCACATGATGACGCTTTTTGCGTCTCACGGCAGATTCGATATAGAACTCAGATGCGTCGGCGATACTTACGTCGACTATCACCACACCGTCGAGGACATAGGCATCACGCTCGGAAAAGCGTTCAAGGAAGCCCTCGGCGACAAGCGCGGGATACGCCGTTACGGCGACAGGGTACTGCCGATGGACGAAACGCTCATCCTCGCGGCAGTCGATTTCTCGGGCAGGGAATACCTCGGCTTTGAACTTACCATCCCCACCGAAAAGGTCGGCGATTTCGATACCGAGCTCGTCGAGGAATTCTGGCTCGGCTTCGTGCGTCAGGCGGAGTGCGCCCTGCATCTCCGTTCGCTTGCCGGCAAAAACTCGCACCATATCATCGAAGGCGCGTTCAAAGCCGCCGCGAGATGTCTGCGCGACGCCGTGAGCATCGACGAGGAATACAAAAACGAGATACCCTCGACCAAAGGAGTTCTGTGATGACCGCGATAATCGATTACGGCGTGGGAAATCTTTTTTCCCTGCTTTCGTCGTTCGCCAAGATCGGCGAGGAAGCCGTTGTTACGGCGGACGAAAAAGTGCTTGACGATGCCGACCGCATCGTGCTGCCCGGTGTCGGAGCGTTCGGCGACGCCGCCGAAAAGCTGAAAAACTCGGGCATGGCGGCGGCTCTTGCAAAACAAAAAGAAAAAGGCAAGCCCATACTCGGCATCTGCCTCGGTATGCAGCTCCTTTTCGATAAAAGTTACGAATACGGCGTCTACGACGGGCTCGGCTTCATACCCGGCATCGTGCGCCCCATATCCGACGTCGTTCCCGACGGCTTCAAGATACCCCACATGGGTTGGAACAGACTCGACTACGTCGGCGAAAAGCATCCGCTTTTCAAATATCTCGGAGACGAGGAATACGTCTATTTCGTTCATTCGTACTACGCTGCCGACTGTGAAGGGTACGTTACGGCAAACGCCGAATACGCTTCTCCGCTCACCGCGTCGGTCGCGAAGGACAACGTGATGGGCTGTCAGTTCCACCCCGAAAAGAGCGGAGACACGGGACTCGCCATCCTGAGGGCGTTCTGTACGATGAAAGAAGGTGCGATATGCTGATATTCCCCGCAATAGATATGTACGAAGGTCAGGCGGTCAGACTTTTCAAGGGCGACTACGCCCAAAAGACCGTTTATTCCGACGACCCCGTCAGCGTGGCGTTCGACTTCAGAAAAGCGGGCGCGACTCACGTCCACCTCGTTGACCTCGAGGGCGCGAAGCTCGGCAGCACGCCCAACTTCGACCTCGTATGCCGCATAAAGAACGAAACGGGCCTTTTCGCCGAGATCGGCGGAGGCATACGCGATATGAAGGTCATCGAAAAATACTTGTCAAGCGGTATCGACAGAGTCATTCTCGGCACCGCCGCGGTCACGAGCGAGGGCTTCGTGGCTGAAGCCGTAAAGGAATACGGCGGAAAAATTGCCGTCGGCATCGACATAAAGGACGGCTGCGTCGCCATAAAGGGCTGGACACAAAGCTCGGGGATAGACGCGTTCGAATTCTGCGAAAGAATGCAGGGATGCGGCGTCGGCACGCTTATATGCACCGATATTTCCAAAGACGGCGCGATGAAGGGCACGAACAGGGAATTGTACAAGGAACTTTCAAAACGCTTCACCATAGATATCGTGGCGTCGGGCGGCGTTTCGTCGATCGACGACGTAAAGGCGCTGAGAGGACTCGATATCTACGGCGCGATAATCGGAAAAGCCTACTACACCGGCGCGATAGACCTGCGTGACGCGATAGAGGTGGCAAAATGATAACCAAAAGGATCATCCCCTGCCTTGACGTGCGTGACGGCAAGGTCGTAAAGGGCATCAACTTCACGGGACTCCGCGAGATCTCGTCGCCGGTCGAGCTCGCCGAGTATTACAGCGCTAACGGAGCGGACGAGCTCGTGTTTTACGACATCACCGCGTCGTCCGACGGACGTAAGATATTCACCGACATCCTGCGCGAAACGGCAAAAAGCGTGTTCATACCGCTCACCGTCGGCGGCGGCATCAACACGGTCGCCGATTTTGACCGCGTTCTCAAGTGCGGCGCCGACAAGGTCAGCGTCAACTCGGGCGCCATACGCAATCCGTCACTCGTCGGCGAAGCCGCAAAGCTTTACGGCGACCAGTGCGTCGTGCTTTCGGTCGATATAAAACGCGTCGACGGCGTTTTCAGAGTCTTTGCCAAGGGCGGCCGCGAAAACACGGGGCTCGAAGCCATCGAATGGATAAAACGCTGCGTCGGAAACGGTGCGGGCGAAGTCGTCGTCAACTCCATAGACACCGACGGCGTCAAGAAAGGCTTTGACATCGAAATGCTTTCCGCCGTATGCGACGCCGTGTCCGTACCCGTCATAGCGTCGGGCGGCGCCGGCTGCGTGAACGATTTCATCACGCTTTTCAAAACGCTTCCCAAGGTCGACGCCGGACTTGCCGCGTCCATATTCCACTTCGGCGAAGTTAAAATAAAAGACCTCAAGCAGGTAATGAAAAACAACGGTATCCCCGCGAGGATATAGAAGAAAAATCGTAAAACTGCGTTTTACGATTGGTTTTCCCGCACTTATCGCCCTTGCGTCACTGCGTTCCGCTCGTTTGGTCGGTGCGGGGACGGGATTTCATCCCGTCATAAAGGTGTTTTGTCTTCGGCAAAGCCGCAGCCAAAACTCATCAGATTTATAATGACTTTTGCAAATGCCTGATATAGGAGGAAAAAATATGCAATATCTTGATATCGAAAAACTCAGATTCGACGAAAAGGGACTTATCCCCGCGATAGTCGTCGACAGCGTTACGAAAAAAGTGCTGACTCTTGCCTATATGAACAGAGAAAGCCTTGAAATCTCAATGGAAAAAGAACTGACCTGCTTCTGGAGCAGATCGAGAAACGAGCTCTGGCTCAAGGGCGAAACGAGCGGAAATTATCAGCACATCGTTTCCATCACCGCCGACTGCGACCGCGACGCGCTCGTGGTCGTCGTCGAGCCCGACGGACCCGCCTGCCACAAGGGAACGACTTCCTGCTTCACCGAAGAGGTATACGAAAGCGAAGAGAGAAAGGAATTCTCCTACGAACAGCTTTTTGAACTCATCAGAGGCAGAAAGACCGACAAAAAAGAAGGCTCCTACACGACCTATCTGTTCGAGAAAGGACTTGACAAGATACTCAAAAAGGTCGGCGAGGAAAGCACCGAGGTCATAATCGCCGCCAAGGCGCAGGACAAAAAAGAAGCGATATACGAGATCGCGGACCTCGCATATCACGTCATGGTGCTTATGGTCGAAGCGGGCATTTCGCTCGAAGACATCCACAAGGAGCTCGCGTCCCGCCACGTCATCGACAAAAAAGTCAAGCAGGAAAAAATGACTCATTGACCGCAAAAAAACAAAGCCGCAAAGCGCTTTTTGATGTGCTTTGCGGCTTTTCTTATCTTTCCCGTGCCTTGCTTTCTATATAATGCTTCCGGAGCGTCATATCGCTTTTCGCGGACGCCGAAACGTAGTTGCTTTCGGCGATCTCAAGCTCGCTTTCGCCGCATAGCTTGCGAGAATATCTCACGAGCGCTATCAGAAGCTCGCTCGTGGCGCGGTCACGCTCGAAGCGCGTCATCTCGGTCTCGGTGTATTCTTTTCTCCGCCGTTCGGCGTCGTCGGACGCCTTTTTCATCGCTTTGCGTATCAGCGACGCGAAAACCGCGCCGATGATACCGGATGACGCGAGAACGACGGCTATCGCCTCGGCTAAATAACCCATCCCGCCGTTTCGTAAACGAGGGACATTATGAAGGCTATCGCGTCGGCGATATCACGCATAAGTCTCTTTATCATTGCCGTCGTCCTTCTTTCCGTACTGCTTTACGAGATTGTGGGCGTAAACGGTCGACGCCGCGCAGAGCACGCCCTGCACCGTCCCCGACGCGAGACACGTAAGAACGTCGGAAACGGAGTGAAATTCACACGACGCGGCAGTCCACGCGCACCCGAGCACCACGCCGATGATGCCGAGTATGAACGGGATCAGCCAGTCGCCGATGCTTGACTTTTTGAGCAGCGTTCCTATGACGTAAAGGATGGGCAGCAGGGAAACGAGCTCGGGGGATATGCAGTCGTATATCGACATATCATTCTCCTTTCTGCTTTCTTATCGTTGTCTTTCCGGTGTCGGGGTCGACGACGAGAGGACGCGACTCGTACTTGCGTTTGAAATCCTTGCTTACGCCGAGCATATCGCAGCAGCTGTCGAACGCTTCCTTCGTGTCCGTGTGCAGCCAGCAGTAGTCGAGCTGACGCAGGAGGGCTGCCGATTTTGCCTCCTCGATGCGCTCAAGCGGAGTGAGACGCGTGTCCTCATATACTCCGAGAACATCGTAATACCACTCGTCGTATCTGTTTTTAACGTCCTTGTATACCGCTCTTGCCGCCTGCTCGTCTTCCGTCAGCTCGCGGTAGCCCATCGCCTTGAGAGCGCTTTCGAGCTCGTTGATATATTCGTCCGACGCTTTGCTCGTATTTTTGAAATCTTCAAGAAAATCGTATACGCACAGTCTGTCGATACGGGTGGATATCTTGTCGCCCGACAGAGTGTACGCCTTGACGACCTCCTTGGCAAGGTTTTCGGCAGTCTGCTTCGGTGTGTATTTTTCGTTTCCTTCAAGCGTTTTTTCTTCGTTTTTCAGCTTTTCGGCGTACGCTCTTTCGTCTTCGGTCTTCGCTTTCTCGTACTCGCGCTCCTCTTCAAGCAGCTTTTCTTTATATGCGCGTTCCTCGGCGGTCTGCTTTTCGTTGTATGCGCGTTCGTCGGCGATCTTCTTGATTTCGTATTCGCGTTTTTTTGCGTTCGACTGCTCTTCGAGCTCTGCTTCAAGACGCTTCATATATTCGTTGTATTCGTGCTCCGACTTCGTTTTTTCTTTGTCAAGCGCGATCTCCTCGGCGCGTTCGTCCATACCGAGCTGCTTGTCCGCCATGTCGAAAGACAGCGAGTCCGCTTTGTTTTTCGCGTCATATTCCTTGTCGGCGCGGTCCCCTTCAAGGGCAAGCAGAGCGTCGGTGTGCGAGGCGTTTTCCTCGCTCAGCCTTTTGTTTCTCTCCTTCGCAAGTGAAGAAAGCGTGTTGTCGAGCGACAGATTCTCGTATATCCGTTCCTGCTCCGCTTCGCCCGACCGCGCGAGCCCGCGTGATGCCATATACTGATCGATGTTTTTGGCGTTCATCCTGCTCTGCGTCACGGCGTTTCCCACGTCGGTGACGAACGTGTCGTTTATTTCGGCTTTCGTCAAAGCGTGTCTGTCGTCGAGCGATTTCACCGCCTTGTCGTAGTATTCGCGGTAGGCGGAAAGCCCGTCGTCTCCCGACAGATATTTTTTCGCCTGCTCAAGATAATCTTTATATTCCATAATTGCCTCCTTTTTCTCGTGTGATGACCGCGTAGCTCAACAGCGTCAGTTCCTTTCCCGTCGGGGAAGAAAACGTGAACGACACCTCGCTTACGAGCGGTACGTAAAACGGCAGGCTGAGCTTGACGGTCTTGCCGTGAAGTGACGACGGAAAGGAAAAGTCCTGCGTCACCGTGTACGCCGTCCCGCCCGTGACGTGGCTTACCGAAACGCTGCCCGCCGTGTCATAGCCTGCTTTGATGTAAAGATTCACTCCGCATATATCCTTGAGCCCGTCGCCTGCGACCGGAACGTACGGCGTGACGTACGACGAGGACACGTTCTTTATCGCGTCGTTCAGCCCGTAGAGCGAGTCTCCGCTGCAGATATAGAATTTTCCGAACGCCTCGAACATTTCCGTCGTCTGAACGTCCGTCCAGATATACCACGCTTTGAGTCGGTGGTCGAAGACGAAAAGCTTGTTCATATAGGCGAAAAAGAGTCTGCTGCCCGCAATGTCCGACGTCATCCTCGCGCCGCTGCCCGTTTCGGTGAGCGACGCTTTTATCATCGACCAAATCGGGTGCGAGATGCAGACCGCGTTCTTTTCGGTCTCGACGTCGGTCGATTCCCACACGTTTATCCCGTCGCGGCAGAGCGTGACGGGCAGCCCGTTCATCGTGCAGCCGGTGCCGTAAAGCAGGTTGCCTTTTGACGGATTGAGCGGAAAAACGGGGAACGAGGCGTAAAGCTGCCCGGAAGCCGATGTTTTCATCTCGCAGACCGAATAATACGCTTCATCTGACGTGAAGATAAGCTGCTTGTCGTACTGCTGTATGATATCGGTTATCGGCGAATTTCCTATCATCGTGTATGAGGTGACGGGGAAATATTCCGCCGAAGGCACGCCGTCGGCAAGCTCGGAATGATACCTCATGCACGGCTCGTCGGGGCTGCCCCACAAAAACACCCTTTCGTCGGCGTTGGAGCCGAAGAGCATGACGTGACGCAGTTTGAGGAAATCGCTCCTTCGCGAGGTGCCCGCCGAGTACGTCACCTCGATCCCGTTCGGAAAAGCGTCCGGCGGGGAGTCGAAGGTGACGCTTCCGTTTATCAGGTCGCAGGTGTAGTGCGAGACGTCGACGATCTCTCCCATGTCGCGTACTTCGTCAACGGATGAAATTCCTTTTTCGGCAAGCCGGAAAACCGTGCTCGTTCCGTCTGGGGTGAACTGCTCGCGCCTCTTCGGCGTAAGCATATTGACGTTTTCGTACGGCGTGCCTCCGCCGGACGGAGACACGGAGACGGCGACGAGCGGAACGTAGCCTTCGACGGACGAAAAGCTGATGCCGTCGTATCTGTAATATCCGCTTTCGGAGAGTACGTATATTTTACCGTCGAAGGCGAAGATCGAGGCACGGTCGCTCCCCACGTTCCCGAGAGTTATGCCGAGCTCGGCGTCCGTGTCGTAAACGCAGAATTTCGAGCCCGAAACGTAGGTGATAAGCCTTTTTCCGTTCAGCGTGACCGCCTTGAACGATGTCATTTCGTCGTCCGAACCTATCACTTTTTTGAGTCCCGGACGCTTGTAAAGCGTGCCGTTCGCGTCAACGCAGAAATTCTCGGATGACACCGCGTGCGCCATATCCTTGGCTCCGTCGTCGAAGCCGAGGAATTTTTCGCATTTAACGGTTCTTTTCGTCATCGGTATTCCTCCGTGATGGAATGCGCTTTCGCCTTGCGGCATCTCGCAAGCTCGGTCCTGAACGACTCGCACATCCTGTCGAGATACGCCGAAAGCTCGGTGTCGTACCTCGCCGTGAGTATGACCGCGGTCTTGAGGGGCAGCAGGGTAGACGCGACCTTTTCGGTGACCTCGATCTTGTCGGTCAGAGCCGTCACCGCCGACGGGATTATCGGCTTTCCGCATATCTTGACGTTGATGTCGTCGGAATAAACGATGGCGGCGCTTATCGCGTCGAGCGACGCAGGCTCCAGAAGAGACGCCGCCGGCATCGGAGTGCAGCCCGTGCCCATAAGCCCCATATACGACACGGCTTTTTCATATACCGCTTCTGCTGTCATTTTCATGTTTTTTACCTCCTTCTTTTATAAAAAGCGGGACCGCCGAAACGACGGTCCCGCGTCTGCTTAATGAGTGACGACTCCGGAAGAGAAGGCGTAAACGCTCACGCCGCAGGAAGCAAGCGCGCTTCCCGCGGGAGGAGTGACGGAAAGAACGATCTTTCCGCTGCCGTTTTTGACAAATCCGGATTCGATGGTGAACGCGCATACTCCGCCGGTCGAAACCTCGGTTTCCGACGGGGTGAACCCGTTGCCTGACGAAGCGGCGTCAAGGGAAGCGGTGATCTTTCCCACGCTGCCGTTCTTCACGAGTATGACGCAGTTTTCGTCGCGGCCCGCAAAAGCGATCTCGAATTTTTCGGCGGCACTCGCGGTGGTGCTCGCCGCGCTCGTGGCGGAGATGACCTTGCCGACGTTGCGGACGTCGATATTGGATACGGTTACGGTAGTTGCCATGTTTTATCCTCCTTTATCAAAGCGAATTGCCGCCGTCGGTGACGGGGGCGCAGATGAGCTCGTTCGGCTTGATGACCTTCGCGCCGAAAACGATCCTGCCTCTGACGGCGGTGTCGAACGAATCCTCGAGTCTGTCGATTACCTGGGTCTCGAGCACCTGCTCGGCGTAGCCGATGGCGGAATAGGAACCGGCGAGCGCGTAGACGGTGCTGCCGCTCGACGCGAGCTGGTTGGAAACGTAAAGGTCGCAGCCGAGCTCGTTGGTGTAGCCGATGGCGCCGGTGCCGTTGATGCCCTCGTTCACCGAGAACTTGATGCCGGCGAGGATGAGCTTGGTCTTGAGGAAGGGCGGAATGACTATCCACGACTGACCGTCGGGGACGTTCGCTTTTTCGAGCGCTTCCTTCATTTCGGCGACTACCGCAAGCGCGTTCGCGGGGGTGACGGTAGACGCGTCGAGAGTGGTACCGGCGTTTCCGTAAAGGCCGAGAACATAGGTGTCGACCGACTTCTTGAGGTTGTAGCTCGCTCTCTTGGTCTGGGAATCCTTGAGACCTATGGAGCTTCTGAGTTCTTCAAGGTCTTTCACCTTGAACGCGAAATACTTGTCCTGGTCGATGTCGAGGACGATGGCGCTGTCGTCGATGCCCTCGTAGCTGACGCTGCCGTTGTAGCTGTCGACGGTGGGCTCGTTGAGACCGATGAAGGTGACGGAGTCGCCGGCGTTCTTGATGTCGCCCCGGAACGAGGTGCAGCAGATCTTGTTGGCGATGAGGTTATCCTCGTTCGTCCTGAGTATCTCGGCGGAAATGATCTTTTCGATCGAATTGTAATTTGACATTCGTTTTTTCCTTTCTTTTTCTTACACTTTCCATTTTTTCATGGAGCTGATGATTTTGTTGAAATTGCCCTTTACGTCTTTAGGCGACATCTTTCCGACCTCGGCTTCGGAGTAAGCGGGAAGCGCGTTCCTGTCGGTGTTCACTTTCAGGTTTCTGGCTTCGTTTTCGGCGTTCACTCTGTCGCTCGGGTCGGCTTCTTTCACCTTCACGCGGTACGCGTAGGCGTAAACGAGGGGGATGCCGTTCGCCACGTCGTTCCAGACCTCGTTCGGCACGTCGTCCGCTTTGACGTCGGGAAAGCATTTTACGAACTCGGCAAGCTGAATGTCGAACTCGTCGCTTTCGGCTTTTTCTCTTTTTGCTTTTCTGCTGTCGTCGCGTATCCTGTCGGCGTCTGCAAGCTCTTTCGCGGCGTCTTCGGGAAGAGAGGCGTATTTTTCGTCACGCGCTTTTCTGATTCCGCCGACGAGACCCGCGAGGTATTCCTCGGTGCTGACACCGCTGTATTCCGCGAGGTCTTCGATGGTCTCGCGTATTTTTTTATCGGTCATTCGTTTCTCCTTTCGGGATCGCTCTCAGCTCTTCAATGAGCTGTTCTTTGTTCGTTATGAGGTTTTCGGGCAGCCTTTCAAGATACTGCACCGCGTTGATATGCCCGCCGGACAGCAGATTGTCGAGCGTGTTGAGACACGCTATGTCCGACCAGTACGACGACGCGCCTACGTCGATGCGGCAGTCGTAAAGCGAATGCCTGAGCTCGCCGAGCGTGAATGGAACGTATCCGTCGTCGGTCTTCACGAGTCTGCCTTCTCCGTAGCAGGTCGTTATGAAATCGAGCCACACGAGCCCGATATCCTCGATGAAGCGGTAAAACTGACGCTTTACCGTTTCGAGCGGAAGGGAAGACGCGCGCTGAAGCGCCATGATCGCGGACGTGTTGGTGGGCTCCACGTCGCCGAGCGCCGTATCCGTCGCGCCAAGGCATTCCTTGGTGGTGCTGAACGCCATGTTGATGACGTCGAGCATACCCGACTGCATCTGTCCGGGCGGTATCACCTTTGCCACCGAGTCGACGGGACCGTCAACTCTTATCGCTTCTCCCACTCTGTTCGACCACTCGTCAAGCAGCGTGCCGTCATAGACGACCTTTGAAAACGCGGTGTCCATCATGTGCTTCATCACCATCGCGAAGCCCTTGTTCACGAATATCTGGTTTTCAATGAGCCCGGTCGCCACCGCTTCGCCGTGCCACGAGTTTTTGCTCTTGGTCCAGTTCATGACGGCAATTGGGTAACGGCTGAGTCCCGTTTCGACGGTGTCGTAAACGACCGCGTTCCTCACGGATTTACGGCAGCATATCTTTCCGTCGTCACCTCTCCAGAGCTTGACGAGCGAGATGCAGCGCGTGTCCTCCATTTCGAGCTTCGAAAGGCAGCCTGCCTGCTCGGCGTTGTCGCCGTCGGGGACGATGCGTTCTATCTCGCTCTCGCTCCTTCCGTTTTTCTTTGCCTCTTTTTTGAGGTCGTCGACGTATTCGCGGGCGGAAATGAGTATCCACGGCTGTTTCTGCACGTCGGGGCAGTTCGGGTTGCCGAAGAACACGTTTGTTCCGTCGACGAGCAGGGTGGAAAAATCGCCCTTGTATTTCTGCCCCGTTCTCTCTTCGGGGTCCCAGTAGGTGTAGGCGACGGCGTCGCCCGTAAGCGCCGCGTCTGTCAGCGCGTCGTCCATCAGCTGATCCATCCTCAGCTTCTCCCATTGCTTTTCGCACACTCCGTTCAGCAGCTTTTCGCATTTCGCCGCGTTTTCACTGCTCACGTGCAGTCCGTCGCCGAATGGCTCCGCGAAGGAAAAGCGCATGCTGACCGAGGTCGAGAGAATGGAAGACGAGTAAAAATTGATTATTCTTTTGAAAATGTTGAAAACCGGCTTGGGCAGTCCGTTCGCCTTCACGCCATCCCATTGGTCGCCGCGGTAGAACCGCTCGTTTTCGGCGACCTTGCCGTAAAGGTCGAGCGACAGATTGTATTCCTTGCCTTGTTCATACAGTTTCCATTCGTCGGTAGAAGAAAATTTTGTCTTCACTTATTTCTCCTTGATTGTGTCAATATAAAATGTCTTCGTAATCCTTTTCGTTTCTCACCGTGTTCCCGAAACGGTAGATCGAAAAAGAATCGCGTTCCTGCCTCAAGGCATATCCGGGCTCCCTCGACATAAGCGCGTATCTGAGGGCTTCCGGAGCGTGCGTTATCTCGTGAGGGAACTCGGACGCGTCCTCTGTGACGTCGCGGTCGAAGGTGAGGAGAGGCAGACAGCGTATGAGGTTTTTGCAGTTTTTCGTTATAAGCAGCCTCGGCGAGCCGTCGTCCGACGTTTTGAGATACTCACGTACCGCTCTCCAGCCCGGTATCCTCGAGTTGTCCGCTTTCCGGAGTCCCGTAAGTCCGCTGTCCGTCATTATCTTCACCCCGTTTTTTCCCGAATCCTGCCGTCTGTTCCAGAGGTCGGGAGACGCGGTCGTGTATCTTATCTTTTCATTTGCCGGTGTGGCGTCGCGGATTGCCTTTGCCGCATCCGAAAGTATCAGATCGCTCTGATACAGCTCGCGGTAGACGATGCACTTTTTGTCGGGCGTTATCGCGCACCACAGACACGCTGTCATATCAAGACCGTAGTCAAGTGCCCTGAAACGGATATAGTCGGACGGGATATCAAGCTCGGGGATGACGTGCTTCGTTTCGTCGAACTCGGGGAAGAACATTCCTTCGAACGAATTCCAGTCACCGTAAAGCATGGCTTTGCGGCGCGTTTCGGGAAGATTTTCAAGCGTTCTGACGTACCCGGGGTCGTGTTCCATAAGATAAGTGTTGTCATAGACGAGACTTTTGATGAAAAAGTAGTCGTCGGAATTTTCGTTTTCCCTGTATTCGCGGTCTATGAACAACCTTTTCACCCAGTCGTTTCCGACTCCTCCCGGGTTGCAGGTGAAATACATTCTCGGCTTGAAATCCTCCGTCATGCCGCCCGAAAAACGGTTGCACTCGGTGAGACAGCTGAACTGAAAGAACGTGAACTGAGTCGCCTCCTCCATACCTATCACCTCGTACGCCTGCCCCTGATACTGGAGCACGTCGGTCTCGGTGTCGAGATATCCGAGCTTTATGCGGCTGCCGTTCGGAAACATGAATTCTTTCGTGCTGTCTCTGTACGCGGCGACGCCGTTCAGCAGGCTGCGGAGCGGGATGAGGTGGTTTTCGCGCAGTTCTCCGAGCGTCCGTCTGAGCAGCAGGATGTTTATGCCGGGGTGGCTCGCCGCGAGAAGCAGCAGCTTCATCCTCATTGCCCACGATTTTCCGCCGCCTCTCGCTCCGCCGTAAGCCGTATATTTGGCTTTCGACTCGAAAAACAGCTTCTGTTTGGCATTGGGCTTTATTTCGAGCGTTCTGCTAATCACCCCAATTTTCCGCCTCCCCTTTGAGGATGAGTATGCTCTGAGTATTTTCCTCCGGCTTGTCACGGTAGCCGTGGTCGTTCCTCAGATCGAACGCGAGCACGGTCGCCGGCAGCTTGCCTTTGAACGCGAGCTGCTTTTTCGCCGCCGCTATCCGCGTTTTCGCGGTCATGATCATCCTTCCCGCGGTTTTGTGGCTTTCGAGCGAGTTGAGCTCGTCGCGGGTGAGCCCGATATACGCCGCGAGAGATTCCGTGTCGGGAACTGTCTCGGGATTCTCAGCGAGGTATACGTTAAAATAGCCGTCGACGAGCTTTTTCAGCTCCGACAGCTTGAATGGGTAATTTTTCATGTTCCTCCTTTCACCGATGCGTCATTGCAGAAAGCAGAACATCTGTTCGCTTTCTACGCTTTCATTGTAGACCCGAACTCCGCCGAAATCAATATTGCGAACAAATGTTCGTATAAATAGACAAAAATAAAAGCCGTGAATTGTGCATAATGCACTCACGGCTTCAAATTGCAGACAAAGTCTGCAATTTGAGCAGACCGAGACAAACGAAGCTGATTTCGACGAAAAACGAGCGT
>JAZRXG010000032.1:0-32260 GCA_045600105.1 Eubacteriales bacterium | reverse complement strand
AGTGATGTGATGTGTTCCACTCACGCGCCGTCGAGGCGCACATCACTCGCCACAGGCGAACATCACGCCGTAAGGTACATCACGTTCCACGCAGTGGAACACATCGTTCGCCGAGTGTCCTTAAGAGCACTCGGCGTTCCGCGGAGATTTTTTCTATTTACTTTGAATTTTCGGCTTTATTTTCACGGCGGCGAGAGAAAGGACGACGCAGAGCGCGACATCGGCGGGCAGAAACACGGCAAAGCATGACGTGAGCAGGTAAGTTATCCCGACGTGAGACCCCACGTAAAACTCCGTTACGCAGTAATACCACGGAAGGGCGACCGCGTAGACCGCAAGCAGTCCGACGAGGGAAGAAACGACGAAGCGCGCCTTCGTCTGCTTTCCGCACGACGAAACGATGCCCGAAACGTAAGCGGAAAGCGCGAAACCGACGATATACCCGAACGACGGCTCAAGCACATAGCCGAGTCCGCCGCCTCCGGCAAACACGGGCAGCCCCGCGAGCCCGAGCAGGGCGTAGATTCCGACGCACAGAACGCCTTTCCTTCCGCCGAGGAGCAGCCCCGTCATCACCGCCGCTTCGAGCTGAAGCGTGACCGGAACGGGCGGCAAAGGTATGCGGACGAACGCCGAAACGCATAACAGAGCCGTGAAAAGTCCGCATTGAACGAGGGAAGAGGCGCGGCTTTTTTTCATTGCTTCACGCTTATTTCGCCCGAGGAGAGCAGCTCGTTTCTGCCGTCGGGGTATGTTACGAGCAGTCTGAAATCGTCGTCAACGCCGACGAGAACGGCTTCTTTTTCGTTTTCACGCCCGATGACACGCACTTTTTCGCCCCTGAACATCAGACGTCTGTCGTAGCCGCCGAGGAACGGCTTTGAAATTATATTGCCGTAAAAGCCGCTCATTCTGTTCATTATCCCCGCGATAAGGCGGGATCTCATATCCTTTATCGGCTTTTCGGATACCGCTCCGGCGATCGACGCGATGTCGGCGGGGAATCCGCCTTCGGGGACGTACGCGTTGATGCCGATGCCGATCACGTCGTAGTCCATGCCGAAATTCTCAAGGGAGAACGACGCTTCGGAAAGTATGCCGCACACCTTTTTTCTGCCGATATAGACGTCGTTCACCCATTTTATGCCGGTGGCTTTGCCCGACACCTCTTCTATCGTTTCGGCGGCGGCGACCGCGGCGGCGGTGGTAAGCAGCAGCACCTTGTCCGCGGGAATATCCGGACGCAGAACGACGCTCATGTATACGCCGCTTCCCGACGGGGAGTGGAACGTGTGATCGCCTCTGCCTTTTCCGGCGGTCTGCGACTTCGCGCAGACGAGCGTCCATTCGGCGCATCCGTCTGCCGCCATTGTTTTGGCGTGCGCGTTCGTCGAGGGCAGAACGTCGTGTATCTCGATGACCGCGTTCTTCAGCCCGTCTTTCAGATATTTTCTTATGCTTCTTTCACTTATGACGTCCGAAGCGCCGAGCGTGTAGCCGCCGTTCTGGACGGCGTCGATGACGTAGCCTTCACTCCTCAGCGAATCGACCGTTTTCCATACGAACGCGCGTGAAACGTGCGCTTCGTTCGCTATCGCTTCGCCCGAGACGCGTTCACCGTCTTCGAGCTTTTGGAGTATATACTCTTTGAGCGTGTTGTTTTTCATTCTTATCACCGCGCTCATAATAGCATAAACGCGCCGCATTGTCAACCGATGAGTGCAAAATTCGGTTTACATTGTTGACAACGGCGGACGGCGGTGATAAAATGAAAATATAATTAAAAGGAGGGGATTTTTTGGGAAGAACAAAACGCTGTCTCGCGCTGATCACCGCGCTGCTGATTCTCGTTCTGACGGGCTGCGGAAGCTTGAACGACGAAAGCAGGGAAGTACAGGACGAAAAAACGTCTGAAACAAGCGCTGCCGAAATATCGGCAGCCGAGGAAGCGTCAAGTGAAACGTCAGAAGAATCATCTGAAGAAACATCGGAGGAAACACCCGTGGAAAGATTCATTTACAAGCACGTAGTGATAATCGGCGTCGACGGTGCCGGCAATTTTCATCGTAACTGCGACACGCCGAACATGGAAAACATTTTCGCGTCGGGAGCGTACACCGACTATTGCCGCGCTTCGTCGCCATCGATAAGCGCTCAGTGCTGGGGCACGATGCTCATCGGCGTCAAGCCGTACGTCCACAAGCTGACCAACGACAGCATTTCGGCAAAGGCTTATACGAACGACGAATATCCCACGATATTCAGATACGTGCGCGAAGCGCATCCGGACGCCGAGCTCGGCGCGTTCTGCAACTGGTATCCCATTTATGAAGGGATAATCGAAAAGAACATCGGCGTCACGACGGCAAGAGGCGAGGACGACGTGCTTACGCCGAAGATATGCGATTATATCAAGGACAAAAAGCCCGAGCTGCTGTTCATCCAGTTCGATTCGGTCGACCACGCCGGACACGCCTACGGCTACGGCAAGGACGGTTATCTGAAAGCGCTCGAAAAAGTCGACGGCTATGTCGGCGAGATATACGGAGCGATAGAGGAAGCGGGCATCCTCGACGACACTCTCGTCATACTGACCGCCGATCACGGCGGCATCAATACGTCGCACGGCGGCGCGAGCGAGGAAGAAATGAACACCTATTTCGCGGCAGTCGGCAAAACGGTGAACGGCAATCAGTCGCTCGACGTCAAAGGCAGGGATCTCGCGGCGATAATCGCCTGCGCTCTCGGCGTCCACGGCAACGAAAAATGGGATTCCTTCGTTCCGCAGGAAATGTTCACCGACAATATGCACCCCGAAAAACGTCCCGACGACGTCATCTCCGACAGAACGTCCGAGCCGACGCCCGAAAAGGGAAGCGAAAACGCCATTGAGAACTTCATCGATCCGTCGCGCCTCCGCGTGGGGCTCTTCTTCGACGGCGGACTCGACGATATTGTCGGGAACGAGGAAGTGAAGACAGTCGGCACGGTGTATTATCCCGACGGATTTTACGGCGAATCACTGCGCGTGTCTTCCGAAGGCTATCTGTCGCTGCCCAAGCTGCGCTTCGGCAAGGACAGCTTCACCGTCTGTATGTGGCTCAAGGTCGACGAGGGTGTCGGAGGCGACCCCGCCGTGTTCTCGAACAAGAACTGGGTGTCGGGAATGAACAACGGCTTCGTCTACTGCTACAACGGCGCGTCCAAGTTCAACGTGGGCAACAACTCCGCCCGCGATGACTTCAACTACGGCGAACCCGAGGATTTCACCAAATGGAACCACGTCATCCTTTCGGTCGACCGCGAAAACGGTGAAGTGAAGGTCTACACCAACTTCAGCGAAACGGCGTGCGACAAACTCAAAGCCGCGTTTTCTTCAAGCGTCTTCGATTCGGGGCTCCCGTTCAATGTAGGTCAGGACGGCACGGGCAAATATAACTGCGCCTTCTCGGGTCAGGTCGACGATCTGCTCGTCTTTGACGGCGCGTTCACGGCAGATGACGCCGAAAAGCTCGGAAAGTATTATATAAAATAGCGAAAACACAATTTATTTGCATTATTTTTCCAAAACAGTTGATTTTCGCCCGAAAGTATGTTATATTTTATTGATTTGAAATACAGAAAGGAAGTTTTTTATCATGAATGAACTCAAAGGCGCCTGCATTATAGGACAGTCCGGCGGACCCACCTCCGTCATCAACGCTTCTGCTTACGGCGCAATAAAGACCGCTCTCGAATGCGGCACCATCACCAAGGTCTACGGCGCGTGCAACGGCATCAAAGGCGTGCTCGACGACAACCTCATCGACATGGGTATGGAAGATCCCGATGAACTCGCTTATATGAAGTACACCCCCTCTTCCGCTCTCGGCTCCTGCCGTTACAAGCTCAAAGCTCCCGACGTCGACGACACCGACTACAAGCGCATACTTGAAATATTCAAGAAGTACAACGTTCGTTATTTCTTCTACAACGGCGGCAACGACTCCATGGATACCTGCAACAAGATCTCCAAATTCATGCTCGCCAACGGTTACGAATGCCGCGTGATGGGCATTCCCAAGACCATCGACAACGACCTTTACGGCACCGACCATTGCCCCGGCTACGCTTCCGCCGCAAAATATATCGCCACCTCTCTTATGGAAATATATCACGACGCACGCGTTTACGACACCGGCATGATCACCGTCGTTGAGATCATGGGCAGAAACGCGGGCTGGCTCACCGCTTCCGCCGCTCTCGCTTCCTATAAGGGATGCGGCCCCGATCTCATCTACTGCCCCGAAAACGATTTCGACCTTGCTTCCGCAATGGAAAAGATCAAGGACATCTACGCCAAGAACGGCAAGTGCATCGTAGCCGTTTCCGAAGGCATCAAGGATAAGAACGGCAAATACATCTCCGAATACGGCAACGACCTTTCCAACGCCAAGGACGGCTTCGGTCACGCTCAGCTCGGCGGACTCGCTTCTTATCTCGCAAACTACATCAAAGCCAACACCAACGCCAAGGTCAGAGGCATCGAGCTTTCTCTTCTCCAGAGATGCGCCGCTCACTCCGCTTCCCAGACCGACATTGACGAATCCTTCGCGGCAGGCAAAGCCGCTGTCGAAAACGCCGTCAACGGCATCACCGACAAGATGGTAGGCTTCGAAAGATCTTACGTTGACGGCAAGTACGTCTGCAACCTCAAGCTCTTCGACCTCACCTCCGTTGCCAATACCGAAAAGAAGATCCCCGCCGACTGGTTCAACGAAACCAAGGACGGCATGAACGAAAAATTCGTCGAATACGCTCTTCCTCTCATCCAGGGCGAGACCCAGCTTGCAAAGGAAGACGGTCTTCCCAGATTCGTCCGTCTCAAAAAGGTCAAGGCAAGCGTCTGATTTACCCGGATTTTTCAAGCGGCGGCCCGGACTTTAAGAATAGTTTAAGTTTTCGGTGATATTCTGTTTACGGTAAAAGGATATATCTTTTTTCGTAATGAATCGAAAGCGTAGCCGCTGCTTTCGGTTTTTCGGGGAACGACTTACCACCGTTCCCCGCCTCTCCTTTCAAAAAATGCCGCGGAAGATTCGTCTTCCGCGGCACTTTTTTGTTGACCGCGGCAAAAAGGCGTGATATAATGTCAATAAATAATACCGAAGGAGCGGAATTTTATGAAAAAAACGCGCGTTTTATCTTTTGTGCTGATACTCGCGGTGCTGCTTGCGTCCTTCGTTTCCTGCGCGGAATCGGAATCTTCCGCAAGCGAGGCGTCAAAGCAGACCGAAACGTCGAAGGAAACGGAAAAAGCGGAAAGCGAAGAGCCGTCTTCACCGTCCGACGTATCGCGGGAAGCGTCCGAGGAAGTATCCGAGGAAGTATCCGAGGAAGTATCGGAACGCGGACCTCTCGACCATCTTGAAACGCAGTTCCTCGACCGTGATATAGTCATACTTTCCGAAGAGGGCGGCGGCACGTATCGCCCCAAAGAGATAGCCGCCGACGAAGAAACTGTCATTTCGCAGTTTGTCAAGGAAAGGAACGACCTTGTCGAGGACAAGCTCGGCGTGAGGATAAAGGAAAGACGCACGGGCGACATGGCACGTGAGCTGAGGAACGCGGCGCTGAATACGCCCGATTTCGACATCGCGATGCCGTTCATGACCACCGCGGGACCCCTCATCACCGAGGACGTCTTTTACGATCTTTTTGAGTTCAGGGACATCATCCGCTTCAACGAGCCTTATTGGGACGCCAACGCCGTTTCGTCGCTCTCGCTCGGCAACAAGCTCTATATCGCAACGGGCGACTTCTCGGTCAACACCGTCGACGTAACGCACTGTATGATCTTCAATAAGGACGTTGTCGAAAAGTTCAGCCTCGAAAGCCCGTATACTCTCGTTTTTGACGGTATGTGGACGATGGACAAAATGCTCGAAATGGCAAAAGCCGTGACTGCCGAAAGCGACGGCGTCGAAGGGATAACGTATAAGGACACGATAGGACTTTTCATAAACAACAACTACTCGAACTCGCTTTACATCGGTTCGGGGCAGTCGTTCGTTTCCAAGGACTCGAACGATATGCCGTATCTCGCGATGAACAACGAATATTCCGCGAACGTGGTGCAGAAGGTCTTCGACGTCTTCCACGACGACGCCGTCATAAGACTCGAAAGCTTCAGTTCTCAGGCAAGAGCCGACGGCTTCAACGACTGCTACTGGGCGGGCAGAGACAGACTCGCGAACGGAAACGCGCTGTTCGACACCATTTCGCTCAACGCGGTGCTCAATATGGCGTCCTACGACGCGAACTTCGGCTTCCTCGTGACCCCGAAATATTCCGCTGAGCAGGACGGTTATCACTCCTACATTTCCATCATCTACGCCACCGGCTGCGTCATCCCGGCAGGGAACGAAGACCCGGAGACGGCATCTCTCGTGCTCGAAGCGCTCTGCGCCGCATCAACGTCTACCGTCAAATTCAATTACTACGACCGCATTCTCAAGATCCAGCAGACGCGTGACGAGGAATCGGAATATATGCTCGACATCATTCTGGACAGCCGCGTTTACGACCTCGGAGCGCTATACAACTGGGGCGGCATACGCGATTTCCTCACCGATATATGCGCGACAGGCTCGTCGAATACCTTCGTGTCGAGCTATAACGCAAAAGAAGGCACGTTCCTTGACGCGATGAACAAGACGGTCGAATTTCTCGGCGAGTGAAAAACGGCGCGGAATACATTTTGTATTGACATTTCGCGGTTTTGTGGTATAATGATAAACTGAAATAAAGAAAGGAGAAATATATATGCGTAAAACCAGGTATATCGCACTTATCCTTGCACTCATCTTCGTGCTTTCTCTCGCAGTTTCCTGCGGCAATGACGAAAAAGACGAATCTTCCGCTCCCGCAGACGAAAGCAAAGCCGAAAATGTATCGGCGGCTGACGAATCCAGCGCGGAAGAAGTTTCCGAAGCCCCCAAAGGCCCTCTCGATCATCTTGAGACCCAGTTCCTCGACCGCGAATGCATTTTCCTCGTTGAAAATCAGAACGGCGGCGGCTACGGCTCCAAAGAGATCGTCCCCAACACCGAGATCTCTTCCGTAGCGGAAGCGATCGCTCCTCACATTCAGGAAAGAAACGACCTCATTTTTGACAAACTCGGCGTCACCATCGACGAGATCAGAACCGACAACATGGCAAACGATCTCCGCAACGCGGCTCTCACCGTTCCCGAGTTCGACATCGCCTGCCCGTATCTCACCACCGCGGGTCCCCTCATCACCGAAGGCATTTTCTACGATCTTTACGAATTTGACGACATAATCAATTTCGACGCTCCCTATTGGGACCAGAACGCCGCTGAGACCCTTTCCGTCGGCAACAAGCTTTACGTCACCACCGGCGACTTCTCGCTCGGCACTCTCGACGTTACCCACTGCATGCTCTTCAACAAGCAGGTAGCCGCCGATAAAGGACTCGAAAGCCCTTATCAGCTCGTCAAAGACGGCAAATGGACCATGGACAAGATGCTTGAAATGGCAAAAGCAGTCACCGCCGAAAGCGACGGCGAAGACGGCATCACCTACAAGGATACCATAGGCCTCTTCATCAACGGCAACTACAGCAACTCGCTCTTCATCGGTTCCGGCGAATCCTTCGTTAAAAAAGACGGCAACGGCGTTCCTCAGCTCGTGATGTACAACGAAAACTCCGCAAACGTCGTTCAGAAGATATTCGACGTTTTCCACGATGATGCCGCCATCTATATGGAAGGCTATAATGCCAAGGCAATGGCAGACGGTTTCACCAACTGCTACTGGGCATCCAGAGACAGACTCGCCAACAACGGCGCTCTCTTCGTCACCATCTCGCTTTCCGATATTTTCAACCTTGACACTTACGACACCAGCAACATCGGCTTCCTCGTTACCCCGAAATTCACCGAGGAACAGGATACCTATCATTCCTACATCTCCATTATCTACGCTACCGGCTGCGTTATCCCCGTAGGCAACGAAGACCCCGAATTCGCGGCTCTCGTTCTCGAGGCTCTCAACGCTTCCTCCACCGACATCGTCAAACACAACTATTACGACCGCATCCTCAAGGGTCAGAAGACCTCCGACGAAGATTCCGACGAAATGCTCAATTACATCTTCGATAACCGTGTTTACGACCTCGGCGCCATGATGTGGACCAATATGCGTGACGTTCTCACTTCCGTATGCGTCACCGCTTCTTCCAACAACTTCACTTCCACCTACGAATCCAACGAGGGCACCTATCTGAAACAGATGGAAGACCTCATCGATTTCGCCGAAAACAACTGATTTTCAAAAAACAAAAATAAAAATAAAGGAGTTTCCCAATCATGCCTCTCGTAACAAGTAAAGAAATGTTCAAAAAAGCATACGACGGCGGTTACGCCATCGGCGCTTTCAACGTAAACAACATGGAGATCGTTCAGGGTATCACCGAAGCCTGCAAAGAAGAAAAGGCTCCCGTTATCCTTCAGGTTTCCAAGGGCGCGCGTGCTTACGCCAACCACACCTATCTCGTAAAGCTCGTTGAAGCTGCAGTCATCGAATGCCCCGAGATCCCCATCGTTCTCCATCTCGACCACGGCCCCGATTTCGAGACCTGCAAATCCTGCATCGACGGCGGCTTCACTTCCGTCATGATCGACGCTTCCTCCAAGCCTTTTGCGGAAAACATCGAGATCACCAAGAAAGTCGTTGAATACGCTCACGCTCACGGCGTAGTCGTTGAAGCAGAGCTCGGCACCCTCGCCGGCATCGAAGACGAGGTCAGCCACGCGGTAGGCTCCTATACCCGTCCCGAAGAAGTCGAAGAATTCGTTTCCAAGACCGGCTGCGACTCCCTCGCCATCGCCATCGGCACTTCTCACGGCGCATACAAATTCACCGCCGCTCAGTGCACCAGAAACGAAAAGGGCATCCTCGTACCTCCTCCTCTCCGCTTCGACGTTCTTAATGAATGCGAAAAACGTCTCCCCGGCTTCCCGATCGTTCTCCACGGTTCGTCTTCCGTTCCTCAGAACTACGTCAAGATGATCAACGAAAACGGCGGCAAGATGCCCGACGCGGTCGGCATCCCCGAGGAACAGCTCCGCGAAGCCGCACGCAGCGCGGTCTGCAAGATCAACATCGACTCCGACCTCCGTCTCGCTCTCACCGGCACCGTTCGTGAATTCTTCTCCGAACATCCCGAAAAGTTCGACCCGAGAGAATACCTCAAACCCGCAAGAGCCAACATCAAAGAGCTCGTTCGTCACAAGCTCGTTGACGTTCTCGGCTGCAACGGCAAGGCATAAGTCAGCATATAACATCAAAACAGTCCCGTTTTTGCGGGACTGTTTTTCGTATAACAAAAAACGGATCGTATCTTTTTCGGATACGGTCCGATTTTTTTGAGAATATTGTTTTATCACGTTTCAAGCCCTTCGGGGCGGTAGATCGCGTAGGGGCGGGTGCGTTTCTTTTCGACAAGGCAGCCGAAGCCCCTCTTTGCCGCTTCTTCCTCAAGGGCGCGTACGAGGCGGTCGGACTTCGTTGACTGCTGCACCGCAAACTCGATTTTCGACTGTCGGTTCGTCGCGATGAACAGCAGATGGCGGTCTGCCCTGCGGCCGCCCACGTTTTCGAACTCCAAAAGCTCGTTTTCAAGCTCGTCGCCGAGCCCGATGCGTGTCACGTGCGTGTATATGATTCTGGCGGCAGGCTGTATGACCGTTTCGGCTTCGGGCGGCAGGGCGTCAAGAAGCTCGGGATGCCGCAGGAGATCGTCGTATTTTTCGCGTTCGTGCTTCATTTTGCCGATCAGATTGTCCTTGTCGGTATACAGATCGAGCTGACTGCGGAACGCGGTCTCCACCCGTTCGTTCGGCATGCTTTTCATTTTTTTCACGTCGTAATGCAGCGAAAAGCCGTAGACGAAATTGTGCTCCGTGACGACCGGAAAACGTGACCTGAGATCGACGGGGATACGCACCTCGACCGAGCCTTCGTTCATTTCAAACGCGTTCTCCGCCGCTCTGGCAAGAAGGCACGCCATAACGGAAAACTGACTGGTCTCGGATTCACCCGCGGCTTTTTTCACTTCGTCAAGGTCAAAAGTCACTTTATACGTCGAGATCTTCCGCACGTCGTCCTCAAAAACGTCCGCGGGCAGAGCGGAAGCGGGAGCGAATCGCGGAAGCCCCGGAGGATCGGCGGGGAGAGACGCAAAGAGCAGGTACGGGTCGTGTTCGTCGCGATCGGTTTTTTTCTCCGTCGCGTCGCTGACGACACGTTCCGGCAAAACGACTCCGCGTTCGCGCAGATACAGCACCAGCACCGTTTTGAGAAACGCCATGAATCCGCCCGCGTCCGACAGCGCGTGACTTGCCGAAAACAGCATCACGTCGTCCGAATACGTGATCGCCCACGGGAAAAGTCCGGTTTCGGCAGTACCGAAAACCGTCGGAGTCTCCCATTGCTCTTCGAGGATAACGGGCTCCGCTCCGTTCGGCACGAGATAGTACAGTCCGCCGCCGCGTATCAGCCGCGTGCGGAAAAGCGGATGGACGTCAAGCGCCGTTTTCACCGCGTCCCGCAGGCAGTCGGGGTCGACCTTTGAACGGAAACGAACACGGATGTCGGGTATTATCTGACGCACGGCGGCGTAGCGCTGCTCGCGGTAAGAAAGAAGATACCGTCCGTTCGCTTCGTTATTTATTTGTTCGTTTGAATATATTCGTTTTGTCATAAGGGGTCATCTCAGGCTTTCCGCGGCGCGGCAGGCAGCGGAATAAAGACGTTTCCTCGCGTCGTCTTTGTCGAGTGTTTTCGGCACCTCGTCAAAGCAAGTGAATATCTGCGAAACGCCCGCGTCGTATATCGGACCGATGTCGCCGTCGGTGCAGCCGCTTATGAGTATGCAATGCCGCCCGTAGGAATAGCACAGGTCGGCGATGCCGTAAGGCAGCTTGCCGGCAAGGGTCTGGACGTCGGTCTTTCCCTCGCCCGTGATCACCACGTCGGCGTTTTTCACCGCGTCCTCGATGCCGAGCAGGGAAGACATCACGTCAAAGCCTTTTTTCAGCTTTCCGCCGAGGAACGCGGTTATCCCTCCGCCGAGTCCTCCCGCGGCACCGCTGCCGGGGAGCGTTTTGTCTATCCCGACCGCGTCGGCGAAAACGGAAAGCCCTTCGTCGAGCCGTTCGACTTCGGCGCTCGTCGCGCCCTTCTGACGGGCAAAACGGTACGCCGCGCCGTATTCGCCGCAGAACGGACTGTCCACGTCGAAACAGCCGATTATCTCGACGCCTTCGAGCTTTTTCGACATTTTCGAAAGATCGGCTCTTTTCACGTTCACGAGATTCCTGCCCACGGGTATGAACGAATGGGTGTCGCAGAACTTCGCGCCGAGGGCGCACGCCATGCCGGCGCCGCCGTCGTTCGTGCCCGAGCCTCCGAGACCGAGGATGATCTTTTTCGCACCGTTCGATATCGCCGAAAGAATGAGCTGACCCACGCCGTAGGTGGTGGCGTTCATCACGTCTTTTCCGTACGCAAGCCCGCACGCTTCGGCAGATTCGATTACCGCCGTATCGCCGACCATGACGTATTTTGCCGTCACTTCGGTGAAGAACGGATTTTTGACATTCGCTCTTATCACTCTGCCGCCGTCAATGAAACGCGCGGCTTCGGTGAGCCCGTCGCCGCCGTCCGAAACGGCAAGCACGGTCACGTCGTCAAATCCGCGGTCGCTGAACGCGGAACGTATTATTTCGCCGGCGTCAAGGGAGGAAAAAGTCCCCTTGAACGAGTCGGTCGCTATCAGTATTTTCATAATCAAAATCACCGAAAATATTTTATACCAAAACCGTATTTTTGTCAATGAAATGTTTGACAAATCATATATTATGTGATATTATCTATAAGAAATATTTTTTGTTTGCGGAGGTATACTTATATGAAAAAAACGGCACTCGTTCTGCTCGCGCTCATTCTTCTGAATTTCTGCTCCTGCGCTTCCGATGACGGCAAAGCCGACGTCTCCTCCGCCGTCGAGAGTTCAGCTGCGGAATCAAGCGCCGAAGTGTCCGCGGAAGTGTCGGAAGAGATATCGGAAGAAGCGTCAGACGAAATATCCGAAGAAATATCAGAGGAGGTCAGCGAAGAAATGCTCAAAAAAATTCCTTTACCCGAAAACGTAAAAGTTCAGACCAATCTCGATTTTGACAACAAAGGCAAAAAGATGGGCGACTGCGACGGACCCGCGTACTGCGTCTATTCGAAGGTCGGCTACAACAAGGCGTCGATGGACGTGCTCATCAGCAAACTCAAGGTCAACAGCATCAGGGCATCCGATAAAAAATTCGTCAATATGTATATGTTCCTCGGCTGCGACATCCTTTCGTCGCCGACCGGCTGGTGGGTCAACTGCTTCGACTGCGGTTTCTGCTATTCCGGCAGCCGTCCGTCGTGGCATCTTTTCTACAACATCTACGAGCCGGCGAACAAAAGTCAGTCGGGCTGGTACGAATCGAGCGTAAAGCTTGATCCGACTCACGACTACCGACTCATCCTCGATACGTCTTCCGCCGACGAAAAGGCGTACCTTCTCGTGTACGACCTCACCGACGGAAAGAAAGCCGACGAAGCGACCTTCTACGTCAAGAACCTCAAAGCCGACGGCTCGAGCACGTCGTACCTCATGGACTTCGCCATCGACTATCCCGGAAACACCAAGATGGGCGTTGACGGCAAGCCTTCCGAAGACTGGTTCGACATCACCCTTTACAATACCGACGAGGATCTCTATCTGCAGAACATCATCGTCGAAAACGTGAAGATATGGAAAAACGGCGAAGAATCCGTCTGGGACAACAACGCTACCGATCACCGCGCATTCTGGCCCGACTGCAATATGAAAGAGATCGACTATCCCTGCACGTTCCTTGTATGCGACGAAGAGAACTACGATTCGTCCTTCAGAGTCGACCTCGACATGAACCGCGATTAGCTTTTACGGCAAAAGCACGGATGCCATACCGTCCGTGCTTTTCGTGCGTTTTTCAATGCGTTTGTGAAAAACGACGGAACGGACGGGGAAAACGCGTTTTTGACTTGTGAGTTGCATAAAAATTCACGAAATTCAAAGAAAAATGCAAATACGACTTGACAAATTAATAAAATAGTTATACAATATCCGCATAATTATACAATGAGGTGCAAAAAAATGAAAAAAGAAAACATCAAAAAAGTAGTCCTTGCGTATTCCGGCGGTCTTGATACCTCCATCATCATTCCCTGGCTCAAGGAAAACTACAACAACTGCGAAGTCATCGCCGTTTCCGGCAACGTCGGACAGGCTGACGAGCTCGAAGGACTCGAGGAAAAAGCGCTCAAGACCGGCGCTTCAAAGCTCTACGTGCTCGACCTTACCGACGAATACGTTGACGATTACATCATCCCCACCATGCAGGCGGGTGCCGTATACGAGGATTACCTTCTCGGTACGAGCCACGCGCGTCCCTGCATCGCCAAAGGACTTGTTGAGATCGCCCTCAAGGAAGGTGCCGACGCCATCTGCCACGGCTGCACCGGCAAAGGCAACGACCAGGTGCGTTTCGAGCTCGCCATCAAGCATTTCGCTCCTTCCATGCCCATCATCGCTCCGTGGCGTGAATGGACCATCAAATCCCGTGACGAAGAGATCGACTATGCCGAAGCTCACAACATCCCCCTCAAGATAAACCGCGAGACCAACTATTCCAAGGATAAGAACCTCTGGCATCTGTCTCACGAAGGTCTCGACCTCGAAGATACCGGCAATGAACCCATGTACGAAAAACCCGGCTTCCTCGAAATGGGCGTTTCTCCCATTACCGCTCCCGATAAGCCCACCTACGTCACCCTCGAGTTCAAAAAGGGCAAACCCGTCGCCATCAACGGCAAGAGAATGAGCGCCAAGAATATCATCCTCAAGCTCAACGAGCTCGGCGGAAAGAACGGCATAGGCCTCATCGACATCGTCGAAAACCGTCTCGTCGCAATGAAGTGCCGCGGCGTATATGAGACTCCCGGCGGAACGATCCTTTACAAGGCTCACGAGACCCTCGAATCCATCTGCCTCGACAAGATGACGCTTCACGAAAAACAGCGTCTTTCCATCACCTTTGCCGAACTCGTCTATAACGGTCAGTGGTTCACCCCGCTCCGCGAGGCCCTCACCGCTTTCGTAGACAAGACCCAGGAAAAGGTCACCGGCAAAGTCAAGCTCAAGCTCTATAAAGGCAACATCATCAAAGCCGGCGTATGGAGCAAATATTCGCTTTACAGCGAAGAGATCGCAACCTTCGGCGAAAGCGACTACGACCAGAAGGATTCCGCGGGATTCATCAATCTCTACGGTCTGCCCATCAAGGTCCAGGCTCTCGTTGACGGAAAGAAATAAAAGTTCATTTGATCTGATCTGTTTCTGATGCGGTGCTTACGCGCCAGAAACACCTTCAAGAAATCCAAGCAAAAACGCGGTTTTGCGTTTGCATTGCAGAAAGGTAACTGAAATGGCGAAAATGTGGGAAGGCGTCACCAACGGTGTCACCGCCAAGATAGCCGACGATTTCAACTCGTCCATATCATTCGACAGCCGTATGTACCGTCAGGACATCACGGGCAGCATCGCGCACGCGGCGATGCTCGGCAAAACGGGCATCATCGGCGAGGACGACGCGGAAGAACTGAAAAAAGGGCTTTCCTCGGTGCTCGGGGATATGGAAAGCGGCAGCATCACGATAGACCCGGAAGCCGAAGACATCCACATGTTTGTCGAACAGATACTTACGTCCCGCATCGGTGACACGGGCAAAAAACTGCACACCGCGAGAAGCCGCAACGATCAGGTGGCTCTCGACGTAAGACTTTATCTGCGTGATGAGATCGACTCGATAAGCGCCGGCATAAAGGCGCTTATCGCAGCCGTGACCGATAAGGCGGAGGAATACAAGTCCGCCATCGTACCGGGCTACACGCATCTTCAGCGTGCCCAGCCCATAACCTTCGGGCATCATCTTATGGCGTATTCGATGATGCTTCTGCGCGACCTTGGCCGTCTTGCCGACTGCAGGAGGCGCCTCAACGTGTCGCCCATCGGCTGCTGCGCTCTCGCGGGGACGACCTACGCGACCGACAGGGAATTCGAAGCGGCGTCTCTCGGATTCGACGGGATATGCCTCAACTCCATCGACGGAGTATCCGACCGTGACTTCTGCCTCGAGCTCGCGTCAGACCTTGCCATCGTAATGACGCATCTGTCGCGCTTTGCCGAGGAAGTCGTGCTTTGGTCAAGCCTTGAATTCAGATATATCGAACTGTCCGACGCATACACGACGGGCTCTTCGATAATGCCTCAGAAGAAGAACCCCGATATGGCGGAGCTCGTCAGAGGCAAAACGGGACGCGTTTACGGCGACCTCATGGCGCTGCTCACCGTCCTCAAGGGACTTCCGCTCGCATACAACAAGGATATGCAGGAAGACAAGGAGAGCATTTTCGATTCGTGCGACACGGTCAAAAAATGTCTTGAGATATTCACGGGAATGATCTCCACCATGAAAGCGCGTACCGACAATATGAGAAAAGCGGCGCAGACGGGATTCATCAACGCGACCGACCTTGCCGACTATCTCGTCAGAAAAGGGCTTCCGTTCAGAAGCGCCTATAAGGTATCGGGGCGCATAATCGCCTACTGCACGACCGAAAACAAGGTCCTCGAAACGCTGACGCTTGACGAATACAGGTCGTTCAGCGAGCTTTTCGACGACGACGTATACGCCGCCGTCGACCTTGACGCGTGTGTCGCAAAACGCATAAGCGAAGGCGGCACCTGCGTCGCATCTGTAGAAAAACAAATTGAATTTGTACGGAGCAATATTTGATTATGGCAAAAATTTTCATTGACGGTTCTGCCGGCACGACCGGACTCCGCATACACGAGCGTCTCGCGTCGCGTTCCGATATCGAACTCATCATACTCGACGAGGAACACCGCAAAGACAACGATTCCATCAGAGAGGCGCTGAAACGCGCCGATATCGCTTTCCTTTGTCTGCCCGACGCGGCGGCAGTCGAAGCAGCCGCAATGGCTGACGCGGACACGGTCATCATCGACACGTCCACGGCTCACCGCACAGCCGAAGGCTGGACGTACGGCTTTCCCGAGCTCGGCGGTATGAGGGCGAGGATAGCGTCGTCGAACAGGATCGCGAACCCCGGATGCCACGCGAGCGGATTCGTTTCGCTCGTTGAGCCTCTTGTGAAGAACGGAGTCATCAGAAAGGACGCGCGTCTTTCCTGCTTCTCGCTCACCGGTTACTCCGGCGGCGGCAAAAAGATGATAGCCGACTATGACGACGAGAGCAGAAAAGCCGATCTCGAAGCGCCGCGTATGTACGGACTTACGCAGAGCCACAAGCATCTGCCCGAAATGTCGGTCGTCTGCGGACTCGAAAACGCTCCCGTCTTCTGCCCGATAGTTTCTTCTTACTACGCGGGCATGGAAGTCACCGTGCCTCTTTTCGCGTCCGAAATAAGCGCTTCCGTCAATGAGATAAAGGAAATATATAAATCGTATTATACCGGACGGCTTGTGAGATTCGCCGAGAACGCCGATGAGAACGGCTTCGTTTCGGCGTCGAAGTTCGCTTGCCGCGACGATATGGAAATAAGCGTTTACGGCAACGACGAGAGGATACTCCTCGTTTCGAGATTCGACAACCTCGGCAAGGGCGCGTCTGGTGCCGCGATACAGAATATGAACATTGTCCTCGGCGTCGACGAAACGACGGGGCTCGTATTTTCGGAGGAATAAAATAAAATGGAGCTTATCAAAGGCGGCGTCTGCGCCGCAAAAGGATTCACCGCGAACGGAATACACTGCGGTATCCGCAAAAACAGAACGAAAAGGGACCTTTCCCTCATATACAGCAATTTTCCCGCGTCGGCAGCCGCCGTTTACACCACCAACCTCGTCAAGGGCGCTCCCCTTGAAGTGACAAAAAAGCATCTCGCGAACGGCATCGCTCAGGCGGTGATATGCAACAGCGGCAACGCCAACACCTGCAACGCAAACGGCATCGAGATCGCCGAAAAAATGGCGTGCCTCGCGGCGGACGAACTCGGCATTTCCGCCGACGACGTAGTCGTCGCTTCCACCGGCGTCATCGGTCAGACTCTCGACATCACTCCGATAGCAAACGGCATACACGAACTTGCCGCGGGACTTTCCGTTGACGGCTGCGCAGCTGCCGCGGAAGGCATAATGACCACCGACACCGTTATGAAGGAAGTCGCCGTCGAATTTGAAATAGACGGCAAAAAGTGCCGCATCGGCGGCATCGCAAAGGGAAGCGGAATGATACATCCCAACATGGCGACTATGCTCGTTTTCATCACGAGCGACGTTTCGATAGCTCCCGAGCTTCTCGGCAAGGCACTGTCGAGCGACATCGCCGACACCTTCAATATGGTCAGCGTCGACGGCGACACGTCCACCAACGACATGGTGACCGTGCTTGCCAACGGACTTGCCGGCAACAGGAAGATCGAAAGCGAAAACGAAGATTTCGCCGTCTTCATGAAGGCGCTCAACACCGTCACCGTCCACCTCTGCAGAATGATCGCGGGTGACGGCGAAGGCGCGACCAAGCTGCTCGAATGCAAGGTAAGCGGCGCGAAGGATATAAAGAACGCGAAGACCGTGGCGAAGAGCGTTATCTGCTCCAGCCTGCTCAAAGCGGCAATGTTCGGCGCCGACGCCAACTGGGGACGCGTGCTCTGCGCCATCGGATACAGCGGAGCGGACGTGGACGTCACCAAGATTGCCGTTTCGTTCGTCAGCCGTGCCGGCAGAGTGGACGTCTGCGAAAACGGAGCGGGGATAGATTTTTCCGAGGACGAAGCAAAGAAGATCCTTTCCGAAAAGGAAATAGAGATCGTCGTGTCTCTCGGCGACGGCGACGCTTCGTCGACCGCCTGGGGCTGCGACCTCACCTACGATTACGTAAAGATCAACGGCGACTACCGCACTTGATCGGATTTTAAGAAACAACCAATATTAAGTATAAATCAAATCGGTTTTTGAAGCGGCTCTGCCGATCCGAAAACACATTGAAGTAGGAGAAAAATATGCTTAACGACCTGTCAAACGCCGAAAGAGCAGAGGTGCTCACTCAGGCGCTCCCTCATATAAAACACTACACCGGCAAGACCGTCGTGGTCAAATACGGCGGCAACGCAATGATCAACGAGCTTCTCAAAGAGCAGGTCATGGAAGACATAGTTCTCCTGTGGCTCATCGGCGTCAAGGTCGTGCTCGTTCACGGCGGCGGCCCCGAAATAAACGACATGATGAACAAGCTCGGCAAGCAGCCCGTGTTCGTCGACGGACTCCGCGTCACCGACAAGGAGACCATCGATATCGTTCAGATGGTGCTTGCGGGCAAGGTAAACAAATCGCTCGTCAACCTGCTTGAAATGAAGGGCGGCAAAGCCATCGGACTTTCCGGCATGGACGGCAGACTCATCGAAGCCAAGGTCAAGGATGAAAGACTCGGCTATGTCGGCAGCATCACCAGAATAAACATCAGCCCCATCACCGACCTTCTCGAAAAGGGATATATCCCCGTCATCTCGACCGTCGGCTGTGACAGAAACGGCAACGCCTACAACATCAACGGCGACACCGCCGCCGCTCATATCGCGGGCGCTCTCGGCGCCGAACGCCTCATCATGATGACCGATATCGCGGGTGTGCTGCGCGACAAGGACGACGTCTCCACCCTTATTTCCGAAATGTCCGTTGCCGAAGCGAAAGCGCTTTACGCACAGGGCGTCATCTCGGGCGGAATGATACCCAAGGTCGACTGCTGCATCGAAGCCATCGGTAGGGGAGTCAAGAACGTCGTCATCATGGACGGCAGAATACCTCATTCGATACTTATGGAACTGCTTACCGACGAAGGCGCCGGTACGATGGTAGTCGGAGGATAATATGAGCATAATCGAAACAGATAAAAAATACGTCGCGTCGACGTACAACCGCTTTCCCGTCGAGATAATATCGGGCAAGGGCTCGGTCGTCACCGACGTCAACGGAAAAGAATATATAGACATGGGCTCCGGCATCGGCGTCACCGCGTTCGGCATCGCCGACGAAGCTTGGCAGAACGCCGTCATCGGACAGATCGGCAAGGTCCAGCACATGTCCAACCTTTATTACACCGAACCGTGCGCAAAGCTTGCCGAGCTGCTTTGCGAAAAAACGGGGATGAAGAAAGTCTTCTTCTCGAACTCGGGCGCCGAATCGAACGAATGCGCCATAAAGGTCGCACGTAAATACGCCGCCGAGAAGCACGGAGAAGACTGCTATACCATAGTCACACTCAACAACAGCTTCCACGGCAGAACGATAACCACTCTTTCGGCAACGGGACAGGAGCATTATCACGAGCTTTTCAGACCCCTCACCCCGGGATTCGTCAGCATAAACGCGGGCGATATGGCGGCTCTCAACAAGCTTTCCATGCACACAAAGATCGCCGCCGTCATGATCGAATGCATCCAGGGCGAAGGCGGCGTTATCCCGCTCGACAAGGAATTCGTATGGGAGCTTGAGGAATTCTGCCGCTCAAAGGACATCCTGCTTCTCATCGACGAGGTACAGACCGGCAACGGACGCACCGGCAGTCTTTACGCTTATATGAATTACGGCATCGTTCCCGACATCGTTTCCACCGCAAAGGGACTTGCGGGCGGACTTCCGCTCGGCGCCACCCTGCTCGGCGAAAAGGCGGCTGACGTGCTCGGATTCGGAGACCACGGCTCGACCTTCGGCGGCAACCCCGTCTGCTGCGCCGCGGCATACAGCGTGCTCAGCCGTATCGACGACGCTCTTCTTTCGTCCGTCAAAGCAAAAAGCGAATATATCTTCTCGGCTCTTAACGGCGCAAAGGGGATAAACGGCGTCAGCGGAATGGGACTCATGATAGGCATAAAGACCGAAAAGAAGGCCGCCGACGTGGTTAAAGAATGTATAAACAGAGGCGTTCTCTGCCTTACCGCGAAGGATAAGGTCAGACTTCTCCCCGCGCTCAACATCCCCATGGAAACACTCGAAAAAGCCATCGGCGTCGTAAAGGAAGTCTGCGCCGAATAGGAGAAAACGTGATATGTTCGATAAAAATATAAAAAAGGTCCTTCTTATCGGCAGCGGACCCATAGTGATAGGTCAGGCAGCCGAATTTGACTACGCGGGCACTCAGGCGTGCAAGATAATCAAAAAAGAAGGCGTCGAGCTGGTGCTCGTCAACTCGAACCCGGCTACGATAATGACCGACCATTCCATGGCGGACGAGATATACCTCGAGCCGCTCACGGTGAAAACGCTCGAACGCATAATCGAAAAAGAAAAGCCCGATTCCATCCTTGCGGGGCTCGGCGGACAGACGGGACTTACCATGGCGATGGAGCTTGACAAGAGCGGCTTCCTCGCGTCTCACAACGTGCGCCTTCTCGGCACCGACGCCGCAAGCATCAGCCGCGCCGAAGACCGTCAGCTTTTCAAGGACGCGATGAAGGAGATAAACATCCCCACGATAGCGTCCGACACCGCTAACGACTTAGACAGCGCACTTTCCATCGGCGATTCGATAGGATACCCGGTCATAGTCCGTCCCGCGTTCACGCTCGGAGGCGGCGGAGGCGGCGTCGCGTATTCGCACGACGAAATGGTGTCCGTCGCGTCCACGGGACTCGACGCGTCGCCCATCAGTCAGATACTCGTTGAAAAATATATCGTCGGCTGGGAAGAGATCGAATTTGAAGCCATACGCGACAAGAGCGGAAACGCCATCATCGTCTGCAGTATGGAAAACATCGACCCCGTCGGCGTTCATACCGGCGACTCGATAGTCGTCGCTCCGGCGCTCACCCTGAACGAAAAAGACCTTAAAATGCTCGAAGACGCGTCGCTCCGCATCGTCGAATCCCTCGGCATCGAGGGCGGCTGCAACTGCCAGTTCGCCTACGATCCCAAAACGTCCGATTACTACGTCATCGAGGTCAACCCCCGCGTTTCGCGTTCGTCCGCTCTCGCGAGCAAGGCGACGGGATATCCCATCGCAAAGGTTACGACGCTCATCGCACTCGGCTACGATCTCGACGAGATCCGCTTTGACAAGGACGCCGTCGGAAGCGCCGCGACGGAACCCGACGTTGATTACATCGTGCTCAAGATGCCGCGCTGGCCGTTCGATAAATTCACCGACACGAGCAGACTCCTCGGCACGCAGATGAAAGCCACCGGCGAAGTCATGGCGATAGGCGGCTCGGTCGAGGAAGCTCTTATGAAAGCCGTCAGAGGCGCCGAGATCAAGCAGAACGACCTCAACAGAAGGTCTCAGAGCGGCGCTCCTCTCGAAGAACGTCTGAAGCGTGTCAACGACGTAAGGATCTTCACCATCTTCGAAGCCCTCAAAAACGGAGTTTCCGTTGAGGAAGTATCGAAGATAACAATGATAAACCCGTTCTTCATCCAAAAGATAAAGAACCTTGCCGATTTTGAACACGAGATAGAAAACGGGCTCACGAAAGAGCTTTATATCAAGGGCAAGAAGCTCGGCTATACCGATACTTCTCTCGAAAAGCTTTCGGGAACGAAGATAGACGTACCGATCTTTGCGTCGTACAAAGCCGTCGACACCTGCAAGGGCGCCTTCGGCAGATCGGCGTATTACTATTCGACCTACGACGGTGTGAAGGATATCGAGCATAGGGAAAGCGGAAAAGAACGCATCCTCGTGCTTGGTTCCGGCCCCATCCGCATTGGTCAGGGAATAGAGTTCGATTACAGCTCGGTCAAGTGCGTCGAGGTGCTCCGCAGACTCGGGTACGAGGTCATCATGATCAACAACAACCCCGAGACCGTGTCCACCGACTATGACGCCTGCGACAGACTTTATTTTGAGTCCGTGACCGAAGAAGACGTGATGAACGTCATCAGAAAAGAAAAACCGATAGGCGTCGTCGTCGCGTTCGGCGGTCAGACCGCCATAAAACTCGCGTCCTTCCTTGACGGCAACGGCGTCCGCATACTCGGCACTTCCGCCGAAGGCATCGACATTGCCGAAGACCGCGAAAGATTCGACGCTTTCCTCGGCTCGATAGGTATGACCCGCCCGAAGGCGGTGTCGGTCGAAACGACCGAAGAAGCGCTCATCGCCGCGAAGATCCTCGGTTATCCCGTGCTGCTCCGTCCGTCCTACGTCATCGGCGGGCAGGGAATGAGCGTGGTGCGTTCTTCCGAGGAAGTCAGAACATATATGAACATCATCCGCTCCGGCGGGATATCCAATTCGGTGCTCATCGACAAATATATGCCCGGCACCGAGCTTGAGGTTGACTGCATCTCAGACGGCAGCACCGTCCTCATCCCCGGCATCATGGAGCATATCGAACGCGCCGGCGTACACTCGGGCGACTCCATCGCCGTATATCCGCCCTATAACCTTTCCGACGCGATGACCAAAACGATATGCGACGCTTCGATCAAAATGGCAAAGGGTCTCGGAACGAAGGGGATAGTCAACATCCAGTACCTCGTGCTCGACAACGTGCTTTACGTCATCGAGGTCAACCCGCGTGCAAGCCGTACCGTGCCGTATATCAGCAAGGTCACCGGCATCCCGATGGTCGAGCTCGCGAGCCGCGTCATGCTCGGCGAAAAGCTTGCCGACATGGGATATGCCGACGGACTCGCGCCCGCCGCCAAATATTACGCCGTCAAGGTGCCCGTCTTCAGCTTTGAAAAGATAACCGACGCAAACTCCATCATGGGCCCCGAAATGAAGTCCACGGGCGAAGTGCTCGGCATCGGACGCACCAAGACCGAGGCTCTTTACAAGGGACTTTGCGCGAGCGGCATCGACGTTCACGAAAAGACCGAAAAGCATAAACACGGCATACTCATTTCCGTCGAGGACTACGACTACGGCGACGCCATCAGGCTTGCCGAAAAGTTCACCGACCTCGGAATGAAGCTTTATGCCACACCCGATACCGCCGAGGCGATACGCTCACGCGGAATGGAAGTCACCACCGCGAGAAACGTGTGGGAAAACAACGATATCTACGATCTGCTCGATAACGGCGACGTCAGCTACGTCGTTTATACGGGAGCAGTCATGGACAGCTCGGTCGGCGATTTCCGTATGCTGCACCGCAGGGCGATGAACCTGAGGATACCGTGCATGACATCCATCGACACCGCGCTTTCTCTTGCCGACGTCGTCAGCGCGTCGTACGATCAGAGCAATACCTATCTTGTGGATATCAACAAATAAGGAGAAACCCATGAGCTTAAAAGGCAAAAATTTTCTTAAACTGCTCGACTTCACTCCGGAAGAAATAACCGAGCTGCTCGACCTTGCCGCCGAGCTGAAAGAAAAAAAGAAGAACGGCGTCCCTCACAGATACTGCGAGGGCAAGAACATTGCACTCGTTTTCGAAAAGACGAGCACACGGACCCGCTGCGCTTTTGAAGTCGCGGCTGCCGATCTCGGCATGCACCCCGTCTATCTCGACCCGAAAAGCTCGCAGATAGGCAAAAAGGAAAGCATCGCCGACACCGCGAGAGTGCTCGGCAGGATGTTCGACGGCATCGAATACCGCGGATACGGGCAGGAGATAGTCGAAGACCTTGCGAAATATTCGGGAGTACCCGTGTGGAACGGACTCACGAACGAGTTCCACCCGACTCAGATACTCGCCGATTTTCTCACCGTGCGTGAGATTTTCGGACGCCTCAAGGGCATAAAACTCGTCTATATGGGCGACGCGAGATACAATATGGGCAATTCGCTCATGGTGGGATGCGCCAAAATGGGACTTCATTTCGTTGCCTGCTCGCCGAAGGGCTATTTCCCGCAGGGAGAGCTCATCGAAAAATGCCGTGCAATCGCGGCGGAGACCGGAGCGGTGCTCGAATTTGAAGAAGATATCGAAAAGGCGACGAAGGGAGCCGACGTCATTTACACCGACGTGTGGGTGTCGATGGGCGAGCCCGACGAAGTCTGGGCGGAAAGAATAAGAGACCTCGTTCCTTACCGTGTCACCGACGCCGTAATGAAGAACGCCGGCGAACAGTGCCGCTTTATGCACTGCCTGCCCTCGTTCCACGACCTCAACACGGACATCGGCAAAGAGATATACGAAAAGTTCGGCATCGACTGCATGGAATGCACCGACAGCGTTTTCGAGGTAAAACAGTCCGTTGTGTTCGACGAAGCCGAAAACCGCATGCACACCATCAAAGCGGTAATGGCGGCGACTCTTGCCTGAAATATTCTGAAAACAGCAAAAAACGCAGGGAAAACCTGCGTTTTTTTGATCGGAAAAATCGTCCCGAAAAAGCTTATTTCATGTTCTTTTCGGCGTCTTCGATCATTTTCTTGACCATCTGACCGCCGACGGAACCGGCCTGCTTGGAGGTGAGGTCGCCGTTGTAGCCCTGCTTGAGGTTGACGCCTACTTCGTTTGCGGCTTCCATCTTGAACTTGTTGAGTGCTTCCTTTGCGTCGGGGATCGCAGCTTTATTTTTGCTTGCCATTTTGTTTTCTCCTTGAATTTTGTTTGAGGTTTTGTCCTCAATCGTATTCTGTGAAGCAAACGCCGGAATATAAGAGGTATTTTTTGGAAAAAAGCCGCCGCTTTCTCTTCCGTCTCTTGCAAAAGAGGCAAAACGATGATATAATGGAAAGGTAAAGAAAGCAGTTTCGTATAAGAAACGGTAAACGGAGGTAAAATCATGCCCTGCACGACCATACTCGTCGGTAAAAAAGCGTCAAATGACGGCTCTACCATCATTTCAAGAAACGACGACGGCGGATTTGAAGCGAAGCAGATCCGCGTCATCCTGCCCGAAAAGCAGCCGGGAAAATACAAAAGCGTCATATCGCATCTGACCGTTGAGCTTCCGGACGACCCGCAGCGCTATACTTCCGCTCCGAGCGTCTGCAAAAAGAACGGGCTCTGGCCCGCCTGCGGAATCAACGCGTCAAACGTCGGAATGACCGCGACCGAAACGATCACGAGCAATCCACGCGTCGTCGGTGCCGATCCTTACGTCGTATATCAGCCCAAAAAGGGAAGAAACGGCAAGGAAACGCCGGGCGGCATCGGCGAAGAAGACCTGCTGACGCTCGTCCTGCCGTATATCCGCAGCGCAAGGGAGGGCGTGCTTCGTCTCGGAAAGCTGCTTGAAGAGTACGGTACATACGAAGCGAACGGCATCGCGTTCAACGACGTGAACGAGGTCTGGTGGCTCGAGACCATCGGCGGTCACCATTGGATAGCGCGTCGCGTTCCCGACGACAGAGTCGTCATCATGCCGAACCGGTTCGGGCTCGACGAGTTCGATTTCGACGACGCGTACGGTGAGAAAAAAGACAATCTCTGCTCCGACGACCTGCTTGAGTTTGTGAAAAAATACGATCTGTATACCGGAAAAGAAGACGGTTCCTTCGATCCGCGTCTCGCGTTCGGCTCAAAGAGCGATTCCGATCACATTTACAACACTCCGCGCGCCTGGTTCATGGCGCGTTACTTCCTCGAAAGAACGTACCGTTTTGACGGAGAGGGCGCCGATTACACCCCCGAAAGCAACGACATCCCGTGGTCGTTCGTCCCCGAAAAGAAGGTGACGGTCGAAGACGTGCGCTATCTGCTCGGCTCCTATTATCAGGGCACGCCCTACGATCCTTACGGAAAAGCAAACGAAAAGGGAAAATACCGCACCATCGGCGTCCCGAACAGCGACGTCTGCGGCATCCTGCAGATACGTCCGTGCGCCGAAGAGCAGCTTCGCGGTGTCGAATGGCTGTCGCTCGGCGGCAGCGGATTCACCGCCTGCTTCCCCGTGTATACCGCCGTGAACAAGATGCCGCCGTATATCGGCGAGACGGGGGAGACCGTGTCCACCGACTATATGTATTGGCAGAGCCGACTCATCGCTGCCCTTGCCGACGCGCATTATCACAGCGCGATGATACACGACGAACGCTACGTCAACGCCGTATGGAACGGCGGACGCAAGCTTCTCAACGAATACGACGCGAAATTCCGCGAAAGCGGAGACGTTTCCGTGCTTGAAGAAGCGAACGAAAAGATGACCGAAAAAGTAAAAGCCGAATCCGATAAGGCACTCGGCAATCTGCTCGGCAACGCGTCCGAAAAGATGAAGATCCGTTACCACCGCGGAGATAACTGAACAAAACAAGCAAAAGCGTACTTCCGCGGAAGTACGCTTTGGTATTTTCTTCGTGTTTTTCAATCGTAATCTACGTTGATATACGGTGTGCCGATGAAGCCCGATTTGCGGAAATCGCTCATGTTGTGGCGCACGATGAAGTCGATGTACGCCATCACGACCTTTGCCGTGTAAAGGTATCCCGCGACGGTGAGATGCCCCGTCATATAGAACTTGTCTCTGAAATACTCGTCATAGACGGGTCCGTATCTGCGAAGGTCGATGACGTAGGAATTGGTGAAATATCCGGCAAGCTCGTACATTATTTCGGCGTGCCTTTCTTCCATTTCAAGCTGCCTGCCTTCGTAAACGTCGCTTTTCGGCATCGTCATGAAGAAAAACTTTGCGTCGGGGCTTATTTCCTTAAGCCTCTGCACAATTGCCGCGTAGTAGCCCGTGAACGAGTGAGCGTTCTTTGCCCGGTCGTCGGAAATGTCGGAAAGCGAGCCGAGGCTGACGTTGTCGCGGAGGGCTTCGGCGATGTCGTTGACGCCGAGAGCGATTATGTACGCCTGACAGGCTTTCTCCTTGTCCCAGAAGCCTCTGTCTTCGGCAAATCCCTGCATATACGCTCTCGCGGTCATGCCGCCCATTGAAAAGTTATAGGCCTTGCAGCCCGTCGCCCGTGCGATGAACTGTCCCCACGAATATTCGTAAAGGTCGTGATAGCCTATGTTTCTGTCCTTGTCGAGCGAAACGAGCTCGCCCGATGAAAGACTGTCGCCCACGCAGCCTATCGTGCGGAATATGGCGGCGTATCCGCCGTCGTCGGGGATGCGCTGAAGCGGGAAGGCGTCGCCTTCAAGATGATCGCGAATGTCCATGATATTACCTCCGTCAGTGATGTTTTACGTTATTGAACGACGCCGGATCGAACGAGATCACGGCGTAATATTTTTTGCCGCCGAACTGGACCATGTCGTTTATCTGCTTTTTCAGCGTTTCGGTCTTCGTCTCGTATTCGTAAGGGATGACGAGATCGAATATCAGGTTGGTGTGATCCTCGCCTCTCACCATGCGGAAATCGTGGACCGAAAAACGTTCGTCTATCCTGCTTACCGCCTCTTTCACGAGCGAAAGCATTTCGTTGAGTTTTTCGTCGTTCGTGACGATGGGGTCGCAGTGTATGACGAGATCGACGTTGAGCTTTTCCTTGACCTCGCGTTCGATGATGTCGATGAAATCGTGCGAAACGAGCGGGTCGAGCGTGCAGTCGACCTCGGCGTGCGCGCTTGCGAACCGTCTGCCGGGACCGTAGTCGTGGACGATGAGGTCGTGGATGCCGAGGACTATTTCGCAGCTTTTTATTTCGTTTGCGATGGCGCGGACGAGCTCCTCGTCGGGCGCTTCTCCGAGCAGCGGATTGATCGTGTCACGCATGATGCCGATGCCCGACCAGATGATGAGCAGCGCCACGAGCAGACCGACGTATCCGTCGATCATAAGCCCGCTGACCTTTCCGACGATGCAGGCGACGAGAACGGCGGAAGTTGAAATGACGTCGTTGCGGCTGTCTGCCGCCGTGGCAAGCAGCGGCTGCGACGATATGCGCTTGCCGAGCTTGTAATTGAAAAGCGAAAGCCAGAGCTTGACGAGTATCGAAATGACGAGTACGGCGACGAGAACGTATGAAAAACCGACTTCCGACGGGTGGATCATCTTGCCGACCGAGCTTTTTATGAGCTCAAAACCGATGACGAGGATGAAGATCGCCACGATGAGCCCCGCGAAATATTCTATTCTGCTGTGTCCGTACGGGTGCTTGTCGTCAGCGGGCTTCGACGCGAGCTTGAAGCCGAGGAGGGTGACGATCGAGCTTGACGCGTCTGAAAGGTTGTTGACGGCGTCCGCCGTGATCGAAACGCTTCCCGAAAGCGTACCGATGACGAGCTTTGCCGCGAACAGCAGCAGGTTGCATATAATGCCCGTGACGCCGGAAAGTCTTCCGTATGAGGCACGTACCTTGGTATCGTTGGTATTCGCTCCGTCTTTTACGAAAAGACGGATGAGCAGCTCCGTCATGGCGCGTTTTCCTTTCTTCATTTTTTATAACTTTACCATTATAACGCATTTTTTCGGAAATTGCAATAGCATAAAAAACGGTGCGTGATATGAAAATATATTGATTTCGCAACTATTGACAAGTCGCGTCGGATATGGTATTATTAGAAAGAATTATTATGCGTAAGTGATCGACGGCTTTTTCGGCTTTTTTAAATTGGCTTTAAAACCGTCTGCGGAGATATCGTTATGAAAAAATTCAGAATAAGATGGCAGCTTGTCGTTTACGATCTGATCATCCTCGGGTTGGCAGACGTTCTGCTGTTGGTCATAAGCAAAAGTACCGCCGGCATTCCCGTGTCGGGCATCATCATCCAGGTGCTGCTTACTGCCGGCTGCGTGTTCGTTTCGCGCTTGCTGTTCAACGTTTACGGTCAGATATGGCGCTACGGCGGCATCCAATGCTATATGCATCTTTTCGCGTCGGATGGTTTTGCTTTCATCCTGAACGTGGTTATCCTCGGGTTCATCGACATCAAGCGGATCCACCACGTTCATCTGCTTGCCATAATCTGCATGAACCTGCTCGGCGCGCTCTGCGTAAGAATGCTTTACAGATACGCGTTCAAGTGCGGCGGCGACAATACCGTCAAGGGACGTTTCCTCACCTTCCTGCTTAAGATCTTTGCCGGCAAAAAGGTGGTCGGTGAGAAAAATTCCAACGTAAAACTTATGAACGTCGCGATAATCGGCGCGGGCAGAGTCGGCGTCAGCCTTGCCGAGGAACTGAAGTCGAATTCGATGGCGGTGTACCGCCCCCGCTGCTTCGTTGACGTAAGCAAGGAAAAGGTCGGCAGAGACATCCAGGGCATCTCCGTGTATCCCGAGGACGAAAAAACCATCGAACGTCTCAAGCGGCTTGACGTTGAAGAAGTCATATTCGCCATCCACAATCTGCCTGCCGAAAAAAAGAAGGACCTTTACGAGCGTTACAAGAACGCGGGATTCAAGATCGAGGTCTACGACCAGCCCACGATGCAGACGTTCGGCACGAAGATACGTCTTCGCGAGTTCGATATCGAAGAGCTTCTGTTCCGCGAGCCGATAAAGGTGAACAACGAACTGACGAGCGCCTATTACAGGGGCAAGGTCATACTCATTACGGGCGGCGGCGGCTCGATCGGGTCGGAAATATGCCGTCAGATAGCAAAAATGCAGCCCAGACGCATCATCATACTCGACGTTTACGAAAACGGCGCGTATGACGTACAGCAGGAACTGAAGATACTTTACAAGGGCAAACTCGACATACACGTCGAGATCGTCTCGGTCTGCAACAGGGCCGGACTCGAAAGGGTATTCGCCGAATACCGTCCGCAGATCGTCATAAACGCGGCGGCGCACAAGCACGTGCCGCTTATGGAAAAGAACTGCATCGAGGCGGTCGAGAACAACGTGTTCGGTACGCTCAATTCGGTCGAGGTGTCCGAAAAGTACGGCGTTGAAAGATTCATCATGGTGTCGACCGACAAAGCGGTCAACCCGACCAACGTAATGGGCGCCACCAAGCGTATGTGCGAGATGATAATCCTCGCGCACAGCCGCTCCGACACATCCACCACGTTCAGCGCGACGCGCTTCGGCAATGTGCTCGGAAGCGCCGGCAGCGTCATCCCGCTCTTCAAAAAGCAGATAGCGAACGGAGGACCCGTCACGGTCACCGACAAGCGCATAATCCGCTATTTCATGACCATTCCCGAGGCGAGCCAGCTCGTTCTCCAGTCGGGCGCGATGGCGAACAACGGCGAACTTTTCGTGCTCGATATGGGTCAGCCCGTCAAGATATACGACCTTGCCGAGAATATGATAAAGCTTGCGGGCTTCAGACCCGGCATCGATATCGAAATAGTCGAAACGGGACTCAGACCCGGCGAAAAGCTTTATGAAGAGCTTCTCGTCAAGACCGAGGAACTCGACAAGACCGAAAACAGCCTCATCTTCATCGAACGTGATGAGGGAATAAGCATGAAGGAACTCGAGGAAAAGCTTTACCTCCTCAGAAAAGCGGTCGAGACCAACGATGACGGCATCGTGAGAAAAGCGCTGCATTACGCCGTTCCTTCGTTCCACGCTCCGGAAGAGGTCAACAAAAAGGCGCTCGAATCGGAAGAAATGAAAAACAGCAAGGAACTTGCCCCCGTATTATAAAGGAAGTGCTTTGATCGGGATCTGCGGCGGAAAACGATTGAATATTGCAGGTGAATGACGTAATGAGTAAAGTCAGACTTACGATAACAGAAAGCAGATGCAGATGCGGATACGTAAAAAAAGGCGATACGTTTATTGTTGACGATCTGTGCCCGCCCTTGTGTCATGAATTGTGGAACGCGATCTATCCTTCGGTATATGCGTTGAAAAACGGAGCGGAGCTTGACTACGGAAACGCCCGTGCAAAATGCTTTGATGCCGCGTGCCCGGATGAATGCCGTGTGCATATCCACGGGGAAGCCATAGATCAATGAAATTCGGTTTTCTTGAAAAAAGTAAGACGAATCCCGGCTTGCCGGGCTGAAAGACCCCGCCGAAGCTTTTCGGCGGGGTCTTTGTCTCATACGGCAGCAAGTCGGCGCGCTTCAGCATAAGTAAAAAACATCCTTGTCAGCGCGTACCTGACATCACTGCTATTGACATATCGTTCCCGATGGGATATAATGATAAAAAAGACGAAAAAGAGGAAATAAATATGAAAACTTCAACCGAAATAAACTCCGCGGCGATAAAAATAGGCGAAGAAAAAGCGATCGAATATTACGCGAAAGCGGGATTTGACGCGTGGGATTTTTCAATGTTCAGAATGTGCTCCTACGACTGGGGCAAGGGTGAACTCCGTCCCAACGACCATCCGCTCGCGGGCGATAACTATCTCGCGTTTGCGCGCCGGCTCAAGCAGGTAGGCCTTGACAACGGCATCGAGTGCAACCAGTCGCACGCGCCGTTCCCCACCTATTGCGCCGAAATACGCTCATATTTCAAACGCGCCATCGAATGCACCGCCGAAGCGGGCGGAAAGATCTGCATAATCCACCCCGACAATTTCGCGTCCGCCGAGAAGAACGCCGAAATGTATCACGAGCTTCTTCCGTTCGCAAAGGAATGCGGGGTGAAGATCGCCACCGAAAATATGTGGGGCTGGGACAACGCCAAAAATCAGGCGGCAAAAGCGGCGTGCTCCACTCCCGAAAGCATACTCGAACACATCGCCGCCGTTGACGACGAAAACTTCGTCGTCTGCCTCGACATCGGACACGCCGAAATGCGCGGACTCGATACCTCGGCGGTCGATTCGATAAACAAACTCGGTTCTCATCTTCAGGCACTCCATATCCACGACAACGACAGATGGCACGATTCACATCAGATACCGTTCAGTATGGACATCGACTTCGACGCCGTCGTAAAGGCGCTCAAGGCAAACGGATACAGCGGATACTTCACGCTCGAATGTGACGCGTATCTCAAAAAGTACGATAACGAAAACACTTACACCGGAATGAAGGAGCTTGCTTCGGTCGCGAGAAGACTTGCCGATATGTACGAAGCTTTCTGAAAACGGAAAAACGAAAATACCGTTGATTTGAAACGGTGTTCTAAAGGACAGTTTCAAAGTACAAATGCCACATAAGTGGTGAGTAAGTGCGCACTTATTAAAGAAACAGACTGATAAATCAAAAAATCAGTCTGTTTTTAGTTTTCAGCAGGTGTTTATTTCGACATAGCGTTTTAGTGATGTTTGCCCTGACGGGCAAGTGATGTTGTTCGCTATGCTCACAGTGATGTTTTTGCTTCGCAAAAGTGATGTGATGTGTTCCACTCACGCGCCGTCGAGGC
>JAZRXG010000031.1:0-23309 GCA_045600105.1 Eubacteriales bacterium | reverse complement strand
TTATCTGAGTGGATAAGAGTACACTTTTTAATAGGAATATAAGATTTTATCAGAAATTTCAATGGCTTCGACGAAAAACTCGACTGCCGTAGTAATCTACGCCGACGCTCGTTTTTCGCCGAAATCAACTTCGTTTGTCTCGGTCTGCTCAGATTGCAGACTTTGTCTGCAATCTGAAATTTCCGTGCGTCACCGCACGGAAATCTTTTTTTCATTACAATCCCTCAGTCAAAAGCAATCTTTTGACAGCTCCCTTTGCACAAGGAAGCCTATTCACACAATTCGCCGCTGATTGAGATTTCAAGAAAAATTCACGCGCAAAAGCTTTTGCCCTCAATTGTCTCTGTAAACTGAGGCTGTCTTACGGCGGGCTCGCCTTGGTAAGGAGAGCTGTCACGCGCTCGCCGCGTGACTGAGAGGTTTGTTGATAAAGGCAAAAATCAGGCCGAACGCTCTTGGATGATGAAAAATCAATAATAAAGATTTCCGCGCCTCCGCACGGAAATCGACCTCAACGCGCGGAGCGTATTTCACATCGCCAGGGGCGATATTTCGCAGCCGTAGGCTATTTCACATCGCAAAGCGATATGTTTCGGGACGTCGAGGACGCCGTCCCCTACAAAAAACGACTCCGCCGAAAAAAACAAAAGGATTTCCGCACGATTCCGTGCGGAAATCCTTCCTTAATTTACAATTTACAATTTTCAATTCTTTTCAAGCACCCGCTTGAAAAGCGCGAACACCTTCATTCCTTCGGGGTGCGAGAGGCGGCTGCAAGTTCTGTAATAATCGGAATGCTCGATGAATCTGTTGGCAAACGCAAGGATGTCGACGAATTCGTCAACGTCGTTTTTTTTCGCCATGCCGCAGACGCACATCACCTTGAGGAGCGACACCGCCGTGCAGAACGCCGCAAACGCCGAGTCGGGCGTTTCGCATCCGTCAACGTAGGGGAAGCTCTCATATATCAGATGATTCGCGATTATTCTTCCGGCGTATGCCTCGACCTTGGGGATGACCGAATAAAGGTGGTCCTCGGCTTCATCAAATCGGCGCAGCATTTCGTCATCGTCGCAGTCGAAAAAGTCAAGTGCCTTTTCGCCGTAAATTTTTATGCTCCTGCTGCGTCTGCAGAGGATTTCAAGAAAATGTTTGAGAGCTTTGAGCGCGTCGAGCCTCGTACTTTCGTTTTCTTCTTTCTTTCCGCCGCAGAGCAGACCTATCTTTTCAAGACGTTCCGTTATGCTTTCGTTTGGCGCGGACATTATTCTGACGCACTTGTGGCGGAGCTCGTCCTTTTCGGGCTCGTCTCCGTATACCTCAAGCCCGTCAAAAGGCAGGTCGACCGTCGTTTCGTGCGGCAGCAGCGGCTTGGTGCTCTGCATCAGCAGCTCCAGCGTTTCTTCGCAGCTGCACGACATACAGATCTCGTGGTTTTCTCCGTATTTCTTGACGCCTCGCGGGTAAACGCGGCAGATGAGCGGCAGCAGATGCTCGCCCTTTTCTTTTTGGAGCATGCAGAGTCCGTCCTCGTCGAGCATCGGGCATTGCTCAAGAAAATTCGGCTGTATCGACGCGTACGATTCGTCGGTCGGAAAATCGGACACGACGAAAGCGTCGTCTATCCTGCGCCTCAGCTTTTCGGTGCAGTCAATGCCGATGAGGGAAAAATACTCACGCTTGCTGACGTTTATGCCCCAGCCGTCACAGCACGGATGGCGGCAGACGCCGCATTTGCATACGAAACGTTCAAAATAGTCGGGTACGAGCACTTTGCTCATAAATATGCCTTCTTATAAAAGAGTAAGCGGAAATAATACGTATTCGGTTCTGCGTCCGGTGACGTGAGTTCTCCCGCCGTGAGCTTTACGCACCGGAAATGGATTTTTCACGTTTAGTGTTATATCACACGAAAAACCGAAAATCAAGATTTTTTTGCGCGTTTCTTTTGTTTTTTTGCATACCTTCGCGTAAAGCTTGATTTATCATCAGCCGAATTTCGGGCCGTTTGACACGCCTTCTTTTTCACGGTCGATCTCGGGATCTTTTGCGTGGGGCTGCGCGCTGCTCGTGACGGCTGGGGCGCTCTTCATTTTATTTACTGCCTGGACTACCGCCTGTGTGGTAAGGCGGCTGAACACTCCATTGTCGAAAGTCAGCGCCCTCTTCAGTGTCTCGGGCTTGAAGACCGCGTTGCATTGCTGATTGAATGAAGGTCCCGAGAACTCTTCGCGATATCTGGTCAGAAAATCATCGCTGTTGAGGAGAGAGAACATTTTATTATAGGAGCCGTCTTTATTCCCGATGGAAAGCATTTTTTGCGTTATTTCGTACGAAAAGACGTCCTTGAGTTCGTCTCCGCCCTTTACCGGCTGTCCCCAATCGCATTCACCGACAAGGTAATTTCTTGCCTCCTCGCTGATCTTGCGGAGCTTTACGATATTTTCGGCGCCGCGTTCCGTGAGCCCGTCGCCCGCGTGTTTGATTGCGAGTTTCTCTATTTCTTCCTTTTCTTTTTCGGCTTCGGTCTTGGGCTTTTCTGCCTTCTTGGGTTCGGGTTTTACTTCTGTCTTTTCGGTTTCGGCTTTTACCTCGGTCTTTTCGGGCTCGGATTTTACTTCGGGCTCAGGTTCGACTTCGACCTTTTCTGTTTCGGGTTTGGGCTCAGGTTTGACTTCGACCTTTTCGGTTTCGGGTTCGGGCTCGGTTTTGACTTCTGCTTTTTCTGCCGTTTTGTTTACGTTTTCTTTTTCTTTTTCTTTTTCTTTTTCGGCATTTATCTCATTTTTTATTCTTTCGCTGATTTTTTCTTTTATTTTGTCTTCTTTGTCGTTTATATTTTTGATATCACTGCTTATGAGGGCTTTTATTCTGCTTACGAGCTCGTAACGGTCGTTCTTTGCTTTGCTCGGATTGTTTACGTAACTGTCTGCCGCTTGCAGAAGCTCATTGCAGGCTTTTTTTGCGTCAATGAGGTTGGTGTTTCCGCCTTTTGATATCTCAACGACCTTTTTGAGCGCGTCTTTGACTCTTTTCATTTCGGGGGAGTCTGCGCGGGTTATGCCGAGGGTCTTTCTTTTTGCGTTCTCGAGCGCGGTTGAAAATCCCTCAAAGTCGATCCCGGTGGAGAATTTGAGCCTCGTCATCGCTTCTTCCGTGACGTTTTTGGTGCGTTCATCGGGAGATTCCGTTTTGTGAAAATAGTCGCCTGCCGCTACCGCGTCGCCCAATTCAAGCTTAAAATGGTTATCCTCGTAGGTTTGCACTTCATCTCTTATATCCTTTACGGATGGGTTATCAAAATAGATCCCTTTCATTATATCAAAAGCGCGGCGGTAATTTTCCCTGTATTCGGCGGAGGCATCCGGTGAATTTGAGTATATGTTAAGCCCGTAAATATACGCCGGATTTTTTATATTCGCATGCATCTGTCTGATCGTATTCGGGTCTTTCGGATTCATGATATCCATGCCGCGGATCTCTTCCATTGCGCGGAACTTTTTCAGGACCTCGGGAAGCTTTTCAAATTCCGTTTTGTTCTTGTAACGGACAACGTCCGGATCGTTGGGATTGTTGGCTATATAGTTCAAAACGACGCTTTCGTCGATTGACGAGAGGATACCCTGAGGGCAGCCGAGGGATGCCGACTTCTTTTGCTCGTTGTATATCTGTCTATAGGTTTTGGGTTGTTCTTGCCTGTTTGTCATTTTACTAACCTCCGATTTTTACCGTTTTGGTCATTCTATCATATATACCGTAAAAATGCAAAATAAATTTCAAAAAAAACAAAAAATTTATAAAAATACGGCTTTGTCGGTTCCGGTGCCGCTCAAAGCCGTGTTTTATTCGTTATAACGTCATTCCGCCGGAGCCCTCCGTTATTGACCTTTTGAACGATGACGAAACCCCGGTGCAGCTCGCCGCCTGATATATTAGCGCTTCGGGCGGCTTTGAGATATCCGCTTTGGGATCGTTCAGGTTGGCGCCGATTGTTAACCGATCGTCTCATGATCCTCCCGCGACAGCAGAACGCTCGGCAAACCGTGCTTTTTGTTCTCGCTGTGAGGCATATTTACCTGTCTCCGCGCGGGCATTGCGGAGTCACGTCCGCCGTGCCGCCGGGTTATTTTGAAAACGCCGCTTCCGCCGCGTTGTTTTCGCCGATGACTTTGCCGCCCTCAAGCACGGAATTCACGTTGTCGGCAAGTCTTCGAGCCAGTTCTTTTTTTGCGTGGGCGACGATGTAGTCGAGCTTGCCGACGTTCTGTCCCGACGCGGGATCACGCGAGACGTCATTGTGAAGAATGCTTCTGACCGTCTTCGGCGAATGGACCTCTTCGGCGTAGGTGTCAAGAACTTTGCATGAGAAGAAGGCGCGGTAGTTCTTCATGAAATCGGGTCTTTCGAGAAGAGAAGTCACGCTTTCGTTCGGGTCCGAAAAAGCGTCCTTTACGATATTGAACGAAACGATGTCGCGCAGCTCGTCGCCGCATTTGAATCTTTCGCTGCCGCCGCATTTGTCAAAAAGCGCACGCGCGGCGTCGATGCTGACGGCACGCAGCTTTTCAAAATTATCGTGAGCGATCTTTGACATCGTCTTGCGCTTTTCGGCTTTGGCGCCGTCGATATCCACGGCTTTGAAGCTGTCGATGACGTTCTGGTTTTTGTTCTCGTTTGCCCGCGCGATACCCGATTTTACCCTTTCGGTCGTCTTTTCGACGCCTTTGATATCGGAGTCAAGCAGCAGTCTTATTCTTCTTACGAGCTCGTATCTCTCGTTTTTTGCCTTTTTGGGGTCACCGAGATACGCGTCGGCGGCGGCTTTGAGCTCGTCGCAGGCTTTTTTCGCTTCCAGCGCGTTCGCGTCTTTACGCATGGAAAGCTCCGCCATTCTGGAAAGCGCCGCTTTGACGTTCTTCATCTTGGGCGAATCTTTTCTTTTTATGCCGAGCGTTTTTCTCTTCGCTTTGTCAAGCGCCTTGACGTATCTGTCAAAGGCCTTTTCGGTGCCGTATGGAGTGGCTTTAAGCGCTTTTTCAAGCTCATTTGCGGCGGCAATATCATTTTTGGCAAGAGCCGCGTTCATTCTGTTGAAATTCACGCATCCGCGCTCTTTTTTGATCGCGGCGACAGCCTCGACGGTCATTTCCTTCGTTCTGCCGTTTTCGCCCTTCACGCTGATCCTGTCGATGCCGAGGTCGTCTTTTATGAACGAAACGAGCTCGTCGGGTCCCATCACTCTTCCGCAGAGCTTTTTGTTTATCTTTGATATCTGTCTGCGGGCTTCCTTTATGTTTTCAGGCTCTTCCTGCCGCACGTGTCCCGCGCCGCGGCAGACGTATTCGTTCACGGTGTTTTTCAAAGAGCGGTATTTTTCGTCAAACGCGAGGAGCAGGGAGGATACGACGCTGTGATCATATACGGAAAGGTCGACAAGGCGTCCGCCTTTTTTGACGCCGGGGGCGCCTTTGGTAAGTCCGAACGACGACACCTTGGAGGGTTTTGCTCTCCAGTTGTGCTTGTGGCCGGTGGCACCGACCATTCCGGGCGCTTCACTTTCGAATCCGACCATCAGATATCCGTTCTTTCTGTCGGTGCTTTCGACCTTTTTGATGTAAACGTGTCCGTTCTTTCCGTCGGCGTCTATCATTTTTGAACCGTGCTTTTTGCCGAGCCCGCCGATCGCCGGATTCATGCAGAAGTTGTCTCTCCAATAAGTCGGTCTGAAGATGGACGATTTTTCTTTATAGCTTGCGGGGCCGTCCGAGTCGGCGTTTACGGAAACGCCGTGCGACGCGAAGATGCGGCTCTCCACGCTCGTTCCGTTGTCGACCACGCTGCCGTCGCTTACGTATCTGTCGCGGAAGACCATATTTTCAATGGTGTCGTCACCCGGAACGCCTTTTTTGAAACTGTATATGGTTCTCGTGCCTCTTGCGAATATGTCCGAAACGCTGCCGCTGTATTCGCTGACGCGTCCGTCGTTCTGCTTGATCTGCAGCGAGCCGAGGTGAGACAGAAGCAGCGTTTTGGCGATCGTCATCTGGGTCTTTGCGTCGCTTCCGACAAGGCTTTCGATCTGTTCGGCGTTTTTTCCGTTGCCCGAAAGGTTGGCAAGCCCCTCGGAGTCGATCGGCGACAGCGTGTTTTCCATTATCGTTTCGGTCATCGCCGTGCTTATCGCCCGGCAGTTCTCTCTCGTTTCACGGTCGGTGTCGGGAGTGTTTGCGTAAATGTCGAGCGCGATGCGGAAGAACGGATCGTGCAGTTTTTCGCTGATAAGCTTCTTTACTTCGGGACTTTCGTGGTCCATATTCTGCGATACGTTCAAAAAATTGCGTGCTTCACGCGTCGCCTGATAATTGATAAGACCGTACGGCAGCTTTTCGAATTCGCCGTAGTTCTTCGCGGCGATCATATTATTGAGACGTCTGACGTCGGGATCGTTTGGGTGATCGTTCACGTATCTCATCACGATCCCTTCGTCTTCCGACGACATCACCGTCTGCGGACAGCCGAGCTTGGAATAGGTCTCTTCGTTTTCGAGTATCTGTTTGTATGTTTTAGCGGGCATAAGAACGTCCTCCGTCGTTTCATTTTTACCATTATATCACACATACCGCAAAAAAGCAAAAAATATTACGCAAAACTCCGAAAAAACTGTGAAGTTTAGTCTCTTGACAAATCACGCTTTATCTGTTAAAAATAGTATATTACACAAAAGGTCGTCAGCGTGGAATGAAAATAAAACCGATAAGCAACGATACCCGTCACGGTATCCTCATAAATATGCTGATTGCGTTCGCCGCCCTGTTCGTCAACGGCTTCGGAGTGTATCTGACGATACACGCGTCGATTGGCGCCGCCCCGTGGGACGTGTTCAACCTCGGTCTTTCGAAGACGTTCGGCATACTTTACGGCAATGCGTCCATCGCCGTTTCCGCGGCGATACTCATCATCGACATCCTGATGTGCGAGCCGATAGGCATCGCGATGTTCATCGACGCACTCACCGTCGGAAAAGCGGTCGACTTTTTCGATTGGCTCGACGTCATCCCGCTGCCGAAAAATATGGCGGACAGCCTGCTCATGATGGTCGTCGGACTTTTCATACTCGGCTACACGCAGTATTTCTATATGCACGCCTGCCTCGGCTGCGGCCCGCGTGACACGCTGCTCGTGGGTCTCAAGAAACGCCTTTCAAAGGTGCCCATCGGTGTCGTCAGCATAGGGCTCCTCAGCCTTGCCACGTTCATCGGATGGCTGCTCGGCGGCAAAGTCGGCGTCGGCACGCTCGTGTGCGCTTTCGGCGCGGGCCCCGTGATGCAGCTTGCCTTCCGCACGATGCGCTTCGACGCCGATAAGATAAAGCATCAGAGCCTTTTTGACTCGTTCCGCGTGTTCGCGGGGAAAAAGAATAAATAAAAAAACGGACTTGAAACGGTGTTCTAAAGGACAGTTTCAAAGTACAAATGCCACATAAGTGGTGAGTAAGTGCGCACTTAATAAAGAAACAGACCGATAAATCAAAATATCAGTCTGTTTTTGGTTTTCAGCAGGTGTTTGTTTCGACATAGCATTTTAGTGATGTTTGCCCTGACGGGCAAGTGATGCTGTTCGCTATGCTCACAGTGATGTTTTTGCTTCGCAAAAGTGATGTGATGTGTTCCACTCACGCGCCGTCGAGGCGCACATCACTCGCCACAGGCGAACATCACGCCGTAAGGTACATCACGTTCCACGCAGTGGAACACATTGTTCGCCGAGTGTCCTTAAGAGCACTCGGCGTTCAGCAGGCTTTTTTATGTATTCATTTTTGGTTGCGTTTCATCCACTCTATCATTTTGCTTCGCGTCACGATGCCGATGAATATTCCGCGGTCGTCGATAAGAGGAACAAAGTTCTGATTTATGGCACGTTCGACAAGCTCGTCGAACGGTATGTCAACGTGTGATGCAACGTACTTCGTACTTGAAATGACGTCCTTAAGCAGCACCTTTTCCGATGCCTTGAACGGGTCGCCCGACCCGCTTTTTTCAAGATCGCAAAGGAACCACAGCAGGTCGCCTTCGCTTATCGAACCGAGGTATTCACCCTCGCGGTTGATGACCGGCACGGCGGCAAATCCCTTGGAACGTATGCGCTCCATGACTTGCTTGAGCGGCTGGTCACCGTAAAGATACATACAACTGCTTTTCGGAGTCAGACAAAATATCGCGTTCATCCGTAACTCCCTTCACAATTTTATATGATAATTATACCAAATATCATTGCGAATAGCAAGAGTAAATTGTGAATTTTTTACGAATTACTTTATTTTTTGTACAATGCTTCGAGCTTTTTGTAACAAAGCAGATCGATCGCCGACACTATGAGGCATTTTATGAGCGTGAACGGAAAATTGAATATGAAAAGCGCTTTTCCGAGCGTGTCCGCGGACGGAACGATCTCCCTGTACATCCCGATTATCGCGTCAAGCGGCATCATTTTCGCATACACGGGGTAGGTGATGAAAAGGTTCACGGGGTAGCTGACGATGGCAGAAGCGAGGGCGCCTGCCGCGCATCCTATGACCGACCCCGAAAAAGTATGCTTCTTTTTGTAAATAAGACCTGCCGTGAAAACGAACGGAGCGCCTACCAGAAAGTTCGCGATCTCTCCGACACAGCCGGTATTCGTCATGGGAAGGTGCAGCACGTTCTTGAAAAGGCAGACGAGCACGCCGTCGACGGGACCCGCTATGAATGACGCGGCTATGCAGGGAAACTCGGAAAAATCAAATTTCAGAAACGACGGCACGAGCGGCACGGAAAATTCGAGCAGCATCAGAACGTAGGCGATCGCCGAAAAGAGCGCGATGAGCGTTATGCGTTTTATTTTGTCTTTTTTCATGCTTCATTTCCCTTCGTTTCGGAAAAATCGGCGATCAGCGCCCGAAGGTCGGCGATATCGACGCTCTTATCAAGCATAACGCGCAGTCGATAGTCGTTAAACGCGCTCGTCATCAACTTCGGCAGGACTTCCGAAGCGTCGCCGTCGTATTCGAGGATCGGGTAAACGTCTGCCTTATCGAACGCGTATATCTGTATGCGGCGCGTAGCCGCGGCGTTTGCGACGTTCATATCGAGCAGTTTTCTGCGGCTTACGCGCGCGTCGAGTATTATCGCGTCAATATCAACGACAAAAACGCAGCTGTTATAGACGTTTATCACGGGGAGCGGATAGTGCCTGCCGTCTCTCGTCGGATTTTCTTCCCAGCTCCAGCCGCACTCGTACCCCGCGGAATTGAGGGATGCCGCAAGGATCGACGCGTCGTCGGCAAGGGTCGAATATATTGAATTGAGGATGTCAATATTATTTTCCATATCTAATACAAATGAAAACGCCCCCGAAATAATTCGGGGGCGCGAATATATCTTCATAAACCACTTCTGCCATCCGGACTTTGACCGTCGGTACGGGGATCACACCCGTTCGGCGCGGAAAACCGCGTTCGCTGACTATACAGCCGGTGAGGAATTACGCCTCGCCCCGAAGTATTGGATTATTAAGATAAATTATTCAGTGATTTCAATAACAACGCCGGAACCGACGGTTCTGCCGCCTTCACGGATAGCGAAGCGGAGACCTTTTTCGATAGCGATCGGGGTGATGAGTTCAACAGCCATATCAACGTTATCGCCGGGACGGCACATTTCTACGCCGTCGGGAAGGTTGATGACGCCGGTAACGTCGGTAGTTCTGAAATAGAACTGAGGACGATAGTTGGAGAAGAAGGGCTTATGACGGCCGCCTTCTTTTTCGGTAAGAACGTAAACCTGACCAACGAATTTGGTGTGAGGATGAATGGAGCCGGGTTTAGCAAGAACCTGACCACGTTCGATCTCGTTCTTTTCTACGCCGCGGAGAAGAGCACCGACGTTGTCGCCTGCTTCTGCGTAGTCGAGGGTCTTACGGAACATTTCAAGACCGGTAACGACGGTAGCCTTGGACTCGTCGCGGAGACCAACGATTTCGACGTTATCATAAGTCTTAACGGAACCACGTTCAACTCTGCCGGTGGCAACGGTGCCGCGGCCGGTGATGGAGAAGACGTCTTCAACAGGCATAAGGAAGGGAAGGTCAGCTTTTCTGTCGGGAGTAGGAATGTAATCGTCAACAGCAGCCATGAGTTCTTTGATGGAAGCGTAGACGGGATCATTCATATCTCTGGATTCAGAAAGGAGAGCTTCACGAGCGGAGCCGCGGACAATGGGAATTTCGTCTCCGGGGAAACCGTACTCGGAAAGGAGGTCACGGATTTCCATTTCAACGATTTCGAGGAGTTCTTCGTCGTCAACGAGGTCGGTCTTGTTCATGTAAACGACCATGGCGGGAACGCCGACCTGACGGGCAAGAAGGATGTGTTCACGGGTCTGCTGCATAGGACCATCGGTCGAAGCAACAACGAGGATAGCGCCGTCCATCTGAGCAGCGCCGGTGATCATGTTTTTAACATAGTCGGCGTGGCCCGGGCAGTCAACGTGTGCATAGTGACGGTTTTCGGTGGTATATTCAACGTGTCTGGTGTTGATCGTTATACCTCTTGCTTTTTCTTCCGGAGCGTTATCGATCTGGTCGTAAGCAAGGAATTCAACGCTGGTGTCGTTGAGGGAGAGGTATTTGGTAATAGCTGCGGTAAGGGTGGTTTTACCATGGTCAACGTGACCGATGGTGCCGATGTTAACATGGGGTTTGCTTCTTTCAAATTTAGCTTTTGCCATTGTTAATCCTCCATTTTTGATGTTTTTATTTTTATTTTTTTATTTTGCAAGTAAGTTCATTATATGGATTTTTTCCGCATAAGTCAAGTGTTTTCTGAAAATTCACGTCAAATTTGCGAATTTTTCAGTCTTTCTTGCCGCGAGTAGTGCAGATTTGCTCCTGAATGGACTTGGGTACCACTTCGTAGTGGCTCGGTTCCATGGTGTAAACGCCGCGTCCCTGCGTCTTGGATCTCATATCGGTAGCGTAACCGAACATATTCGAGAGCGGAACGAACGCGTTGACCTGCTGGACTCCGTTGGTGGGCTCGATACCCGAGATGTTTCCGCGGCGGGAAGTGACGTCGCCGATGATATCGCCGAGGTATTCGTCGGGGCAGATGACGGTGACTTTCATTATAGGCTCGGTAAGGACGGGGTCAGCCTTCTTCATGGCTTCCTTGAAGCCCATGGAGCCGGCGATCTTGAACGCCATTTCGGACGAGTCTACTTCGTGGTAGGAACCGCCTTCGCAGGTGACCTTGACGTCAACTACGTTATAGCCCGCAACGACACCCGACTGCATGGCGGACTTGACGCCCTCCTCGATAGCGGGAATGTATTCGTTGGGTACGTCGCCGTTCTTGACGGCGTCGATGAATTCGAAGCCCTTGCCCTTTTCGTTGGGCTCGATGGTGAGGATACAGTGACCGTACTGACCTTTACCGCCGGACTGACGTACGAACTTGCCTTCCGCTTTTGCAGCCTTGCGGATGGTTTCACGGTAGGATACCTGAGGCTGGCCGACGTTTGCTTCGATCCTGAATTCACGGAGCAGTCTGTCGACGATGATCTCGAGGTGGAGTTCGCCCATACCCGCGATGATGGTCTGACCTGTTTCTTCATCCGTATATGCTTTGAACGTCGGGTCTTCCTCGGTGAGGTCCGCGAGAGCGAGGGTCATCTTTTCCTGACCGGCTTTGGTCTTGGGCTCGATGGCTACTCTGATAACGGGCTCGGGGAATTCCATGGATTCAAGCACGATCGGGTTCTTTTCGTCGCAAAGGGTCTCACCGGTGGTGATGTTCTTTGCGGAAATGATAGCCGCGATCTCTCCGGCGCCGACGGAATCGACCTCTTCACGGTGATTTGCGTGCATGAGCACGAGTCTGCCGAGACGTTCTCTTCTGCCCTTGACGGAGTTGTAAATGGTATCGCCGCATTTTACACGTCCCGAATAAACTCTGATATAGCAGAGCTTACCTGCGACGAAGGGGTCGGTCATTATCTTGAACGCGAGAGCGGAGAACGGTTCTTTTTCGTCCGCGCATCTCTCGATAGCCTCGCCGTTATTGGGGTTGGTGCCCTTGACGGCAGGTACGTCCAGAGGAGAAGGCATATAATCGACTATTGCGTCGAGAAGCTTCTGTACGCCCTTGTTTCTGTAAGAGCTGCCGCAAACGACAGGGATCATCTTGTTGGAAATAGTGGCGATACGGATCGCTTTTTTCATCTCGTCAACAGTGAATTCTTCGCCTTCGAGATATTTTTCGAAAAGCTCGTCATCGGATTCGGCGATCTGCTCGATAAGCGAATTACGGTATTCGTTTGCTTTGTCGAGCATATCGGCGGGAATGTCGTCTTCCTTGACCTGGGTGCCCATTTCGTCAAGATAGAAATAGGCTCTCATGAGTACGAGGTCGATGATCCCCTTGAAATCGCTTTCGGCTCCGATGGGGAGCTGGATGGGAACGGGGTTGCATTTCAGACGTTCGCGCATCATCTTGAGCACGTTGTAGAAATTGGCGCCCGTAACGTCCATCTTGTTTATATACGCCATACGCGGAACATTGTATTTATCTGCCTGTCTCCAAACCGTTTCGGACTGAGGCTCAACGCCGCCTTTGGCGCAGAAAACGGTAACGGAACCGTCAAGTACGCGAAGCGAGCGCTCGACCTCAACGGTAAAATCCACATGTCCCGGGGTATCAATGATGTTGATGCGGTAATCATGCCAGTGACAGGTAGTTGCAGCGGAAGTTATGGTTATACCGCGCTTCTGTTCCTGCTCCATCCAGTCCATGGTAGCTGCGCCCTCATGAGTCTCACCGATCTTATGGGTTTTTCCGGTATAAAACAATATTCTTTCGGTCGTGGTTGTTTTTCCTGCGTCGATATGGGCCATGATGCCTATATTACGCATTTTCTCAAGCGGATAAATCTCCGGCATAGTGTCTCCTTTTTCCGCAATGAATGCGGAATGCAATTAAATTACCATTTGAAATGTGCGAAAGCCTTGTTGGCTTCTGCCATTTTGTGAGTATCTTCCTTTTTCTTGACTGCGCCGCCGAGGTTATTGATGGCGTCGAGGATCTCGGCTGCGAGACGTTCGCACATGGTTCTGTCGCTTCTGCTTCTTGCATAGGTGACGAGCCAGCGGAGCCCCAGAGTCTGTCTTCTTTCGGCACGAACTTCCATAGGAACCTGGTAGTTGGCACCGCCGCGACGTACGGCTTTGACTTCAAGATTGGGCATAATGTTATCAAGAGCTTTGCGGAACTGCTCAAGCGCGTCTGCGCCGGTCTTTTCCTTTACGATATCGAAAGCATCGTAAACTATTTTCTGAGCAACACCTTTCTTGCCGTCGTACATAATGTTATTGATAAGCTTGGTTACCAATACGGAATTATACATAGGATCGGGCAATACTTCTCTCTTGAATCCATGCACTCTTCTAGGCACTTTACTTCCCTCCTTCATTATTGACCCGTTTTCGGGTCTGATGAGTTCACAGGTACTCGAAACAAAATCCCGTAAGTGCCACGAGCGACTTTATATATAAAATATCGCGCTTATGACACGAACAATTTTTCTCGTTTTACCGATGAATTGCGGTGATTATTTCTTCTTAGGAACCTTTGCGCCGTATTTGGAACGGGCCTGGTTTCTGTTGGCGACGCCCTGAGTATCAAGCGTACCGCGGATGGTATGATAACGTACGCCGGGGAGATCCTTTACACGGCCGCCTCTGACAAGAACAACAGAGTGCTCCTGAAGGTTGTGACCGATACCGGGGATGTACGACCATACTTCGATTCCGTTGGTAAGTCTGACTCTGGCGACCTTTCTCTGTGCAGAGTTCGGCTTTTTCGGGGTCTTGATGGTGACCTTGGTGCAGACGCCGCGTTTCTGGGGCGAAGGCAGATCTACCGAGATGCTCTTTATAGAGTTGACGGATTTCTGAAGAGCGGGAGACTTGGACTTGTAGGTCGGCTGCTGTCTTCCGTTTCTTACCAGCTGGTTGAATGTAGGCATTGTTTTCCTCCTTCCTCAATTCTTTCGCCGCGCATTCCGGCAAAAAAGCCGAAATACGCAACGATGTGATTATATATCAAACTCACGACGTTTGTCAAGAGATTGACAACTATAATTGTAAATTTTCTGTGAACGTATCAGTCTTCGCTTCCGAAAACGCCTTCTTCGGCGTCGCCGGTGTCGATCTCGACGTCGCGATAGATCTTCATACCGGTACCCGCGGGAATGAGTTTACCGATAAGAACGTTCTCTTTGAGTCCGAGCAGCGGGTCGATCTTGCCTCTGACGGCGGCTTCGGTGAGGACCTTGGTGGTCTCCTGGAAGGACGCCGCGGAGAGGAAGGAATCGGTGGAAAGGGACGCCTTGGTGATACCGAGCAGCATCGGGGACGCTTCCGCCTCGAGGAGAGGAACGTTCTCGGGATGAGCCTCGTTTTCCGCCTTGATCCTTTCGTTTTCGGTCTCGAGCTCGGCAACGCCGACCGCGGCACCGACGAGAAGGTTGGTGTCTCCCGCCTTTTCGACCTTGGTCTTTCTCGTCATCTGACGCGCGATGACTTCGATATGTTTATCGGAGATTTCAACGCCCTGCAGACGGTAGACCTTCTGTATTTCCTTGATAATGTAAGCGTAGACCGCGTCGAGTCCGGAGATGGCGAGGATGTCGCCCGGGGTCTCGGTACCTTCGGTGAGCTTCTGGCATTTCTTGACGTGATCGCCGTCGGCAACGGTTATCTTGGTGACGTAAGGAACGCTGACGCCCTTTTCTTCACCGGTGTAGTCGTCCTTGACGATGATCTGCTTGGTCCTCTTGACTTCCTCGATCCTGACGGTGCCGTCGAATTCGGAAAGCACGGCAGACTTCTTGGGACGTCTTGCTTCGAATATTTCTTCGACACGGGGAAGACCCTGGGTGATATCGCCGCCAGCGATACCGCCGGAGTGGAAGGTACGCATGGTAAGCTGGGTACCTGGTTCACCTATGGACTGAGCCGCGATGATACCGACGGATTCGCCTATGCTGACCACCTTTCCGCTTGCGAGGTCGGCGCCGTAGCAATGCTGGCATACGCCGTGTTTGGCTCTGCAGTTGATGACGGAACGGATGTGGACTCTTTCGATGCCGGCGTTCTTGATGGCGAGCGCCTGATCCTCGGTGATCATCGTGTCGTTCTTGACTATGACTTCGTTGGTAACGGGGTCGCATATATCGCCGATGGCGTATCTGCCGACGAGACGTTCTTCGAATTTTTCGATGACTTCTTCTTTCTTGCCCTGCATTTCGACGATTTTGGATACCCAAAGTCCTCTGTCGTCGTGGCAGTTTTCTTCACGGATGATAACGTCCTGAGAAACGTCGACGAGACGTCTGGTAAGGTAACCGGAGTCTGCGGTACGGAGAGCCGTATCGGCAAGGCCTTTACGCGCACCTCTGGCGGCGGTGAAGTATTCGAGTATCTTCATACCTTCGCGGAAGTTCGCTTTTACGGGGAGCTCGATGGTTTCGCCGCTCGCGGAAGCCATAAGACCACGCATACCCGCGAGCTGTCTTATCTGCTTGATCGAACCACGGGCACCGGAAACAGCCATCATGTTGATCGGGTTGTATTTATCGAGGTTTCTCTGCAGCGCGTCGGCGACGTCCTTGGTGCACTTATCCCAGATCTCCTTGACGCGGTTGGATCTTTCTTCATTGGAAAGGATACCTTCGCGGTAGAAGTCGGTGATGACGTCGACTTTCTTGTCGGCTTCCGCTATGAGTTTTTCCTTTTCGGGCGGGATCGTCATATCGTAGACCGAGATGGTCATCGCGTTGCGGGTGGAATATTTGAAGCCCTGTGCCTTGATCTGGTCAAGCACTTCGCAGGTCACCGCGTTGCCGTGTTTTCTGATGCAGCGGTCGATTATCTTACTGAGCTCGCTGTTGGTGGTGACGAAGTCTATTTCGGGTCTGAAATAGTTCTCGGGGATCGAACGGTCGATGAATCCGAGGTCCTGCGGGATCGGGTTGTTGAATATGAGTCTGCCGAGAGTGGTCTTGACGATGCCGGAATCCATGACGCCGTTGCGTTTCTTATAAATTCTGACGTTGATCATCGCCTGCAGCGAGAGCTCGCCGTTTTCGTAAGCCATGACGGCTTCGTCGTAGTCGGCAAAGGTCTTGCCTTCGCCGATCTCGCCCGGTCTGTCGAGGGTGAGGAAGTAAGAACCGAGGACCATTTCCTGAGAAGGAATGGTAACGGCTTTACCGTTGACGGGCTTGAGGAGGTTGTTGGCGGAGAGCATGAGGAATCTTGCTTCTGCCTGAGCCTCGGCGGAAAGAGGAACGTGAACAGGCATCTGGTCGCCGTCGAAGTCCGCGTTGAACGCGGGGCAGACGAGCGGATGGAGCTTGATGGCTCTGCCTTCCACGAGTATCGGTTCGAAAGCCTGGATGGAAAGTCTGTGGAGGGTAGGCGCACGGTTGAGAAGAACGGGATGTTCCTTGATGACCGCGTCGAGCGCGTCCCAGACCTCGGGGCTGACTTTTTCGACGCGTTTCTTGGCGTCCTTGATGTTGGTGGACTTGCCGGTGGCGACGAGGTTCTTCATAACGAACGGTTTGAAGAGTTCGAGCGCCATTTCCTTAGGCAGACCGCACTGATATATCTTGAGTTCCGGGCCGACGACGATAACGGAACGTCCGGAGTAGTCGACACGTTTGCCGAGCAGGTTCTGTCTGAAACGTCCCTGCTTGCCTCTGAGCATTTCGGAAAGAGATTTGAGCGGGCGGTTGTTGGGTCCGGTGACGGGACGTCCGCGTCTGCCGTTGTCGATGAGGGCGTCGACGGCTTCCTGAAGCATTCTCTTTTCGTTTCTGATGATGATATCGGGAGCTTCGAGCTCCATAAGTCTCTTAAGACGGTTGTTTCTGTTGATAACGCGTCTGTAAAGGTCGTTGAGGTCGGAGGTGGCGAATCTGCCGCCGTCGAGCTGTACCATCGGACGGATATCGGGCGGGATGACGGGAAGAGCTTCGAGGATCATCCATTCGGGGCGGTTGCCGGAGAGTCTGAACGCTTCGACGACCTCGAGACGTTTGATGAATCTGATCTTTCTCTGTCCCTGAGCGGTCTCGAGTTCGTGCTTGAGATAAGCCGCGAGTTCTTCGAGATCGATCTCGCTGAGGAGTTCCTTGATGGCTTCGGCGCCCATTCCGACGCGGAAGTCGTCTTCGTACTTCTCATAATATTCTCTGTACTGCTGCTCGGAAAGAAGCTGTTTCTTTTCGAGAGGCGTATCGCCCGGGTCGATAACGATGTAGCTTGCGAAATAGAGGACTTTTTCGAGAAGCTTGGGGGAGATGTCGAGAAGCAGACCCATCTTGGAGGGGATGGCTCTGAAGTACCAGATGTGGGAAACGGGAGCAGCGAGCTCGACGTGACCCATTCTTTCACGTCTGACCTTGTTGGTGGTTATCTCGACGCCGCACTTTTCGCATATTTTGCCCTTGAATCTCGCGCCGCGTTTATATTTGCCGCAGTGGCATTCCATTTCCTTGGTCGGTCCGAAGATCCTTTCGCAGAAAAGGCCGTCGCGTTCGGGTTTGAGTGTTCTGTAGTTGATGGTCTCGGGCTTTTTGACTTCGCCGTAAGACCACGATCTTATCATTTCCGGGGACGCGAGTCCTATTTTTATGGACTCAAATTCCATATTTTCCATATTCTTTCCCCTTTCTGTCATTCGTCGATATCGTCGGAATAGTCGGCGTCGCCGGTGTAGCTGTCACCGTAGCCGTCGTCCTCATCCCTGTGTTCAACGCCTTCTTCGTCGTCGTACATAAGGGTGTCGGGATCGGCGTCCATGACGTTTTCGCCGAGTTCTTCTTCGGAATACTTGTTCTCGTCCATGTCATCGTCGTCGGAGTAGTCGCGCAGGTTGATCTCGTTCTGATCTTTGTCGAGGACCTTGATGTCGAGGCCGAGAGCCTGGAGCTCCTTGACGAGTACCTTGAAGGATGCGGGAACGCCCGGAGTCGGGATGTTCTGCCCCTTGACGATGGCTTCGTACGCCTTGACACGTCCCTTGACATCGTCGGACTTGACGGTGAGTATTTCCTGAAGCGTGTAAGCTGCGCCGTAAGCTTCGAGAGCCCAGACCTCCATTTCGCCGAAACGCTGTCCGCCGAACTGCGCTTTGCCGCCGAGAGGCTGCTGAGTGACCAGCGAGTACGGGCCGGTGGAACGGGCGTGGATCTTATCGTCAACGAGGTGGTGAAGCTTGAGGAAGTACATATAACCTACGGTAACGGGGTTATCGAACGGCTGACCCGTTCTGCCGTCGTAAAGCGTGGTCTTGCCGTCGACGACTCTTATCCTGTTCTCGCTTCTGAGCTGATCGAATTCTTCCTTATTATTATTTATCCATTCGACGTCGATCCTGGTGAGTTTTTCCTCGCCGTTTTCGTCAAAGTCCTGTCTGAACAGCTCTTTGCCGTTTACGGTCTCGTTTCTGCATATCGCGCGGTGATAGTGAGCCATGCACATGCAGTCGACTATCTCGTCTTCCTTCGCGCCGTCGAATACGGGGGTCATGATGTGCCAGCCGAGCTTCTTGGCTGCCATTCCGAGGTGGACTTCAAGGACCTGACCGATGTTCATACGGGAAGGAACGCCGAGAGGATTGAGTACGATGTCGAGCGGAGTGCCGTCTTCGAGGAAAGGCATATCCTCGGACGGGAGTATGCGGGAAACGACGCCTTTGTTTCCGTGACGGCCGGACATCTTGTCGCCGACGGAGATCTTACGCTTCTGGGCGACGTAAACGCGTACGCATTTGATGACGCCGGGCTGAAGGACGTCGCAGTTGTCTCTGGAGAATACCTGAGCGTCGAGGATGATGCCGGATTCGCCGTGAGGCAGTCTGAGAGAAGTATCTCTGACTTCGCGTGCTTTTTCGCCGAATATGGCACGGAGCAGTCTTTCTTCGCTGGTGAGTTCGGTTTCTCCCTTGGGAGTGACCTTGCCGACGAGGATATCGCCGGGGCGTACTTCGGCGCCTATGCAGACGACACCGGATTCGTCGAGGTTCTTGAGAGCGTCATCGCCGACGTTCGGGATGTCTCTGGTGATCTCTTCGGGGCCGAGCTTGGTGTCGCGGGATTCACAGTAGTATTCTTCTATATGGATGGAAGTGTACATATCGTCTCTTACGAGGCGTTCATTGAGGAGGACGGCGTCCTCGTGGTTGTAGCCTTCCCAGGGCATGAAGCCGATGAGAGCGTTCTTGCCGAGAGAGACTTCGCCGTGTTCGGTGGCGGGACCGTCGGCGACGACGTCGCCTTTGTTTATGCGCTGACCCTTGGATACCACGGGTCTCTGGTTGACGCAGGTACCCTGGTTGGATCTCTTGAATTTGATGATGTTGTAAACGTCGAGTTTTCCGCTGTCGGTGAGGACTACGACTTCGTCGGCGGTGACGGATTCGACGACGCCGCTTTCACGGCATACGACCACGACGCCGGAGTCGACGGCCGCTCTGTATTCCATGCCGGTGGCAACGAACGGAGCCTCGGTGACCATAAGAGGAACTGCCTGCTTCTGCATGTTCGAGCCCATGAGTGCACGGGTGTTATCGTCGTTTTCGAGGAAGGGGATCATTGCCGTGGCAACGGAAACGACCATCTTCGCGGAAACGTCCATGAGGTCGATGTCGAGCGGGTCGAATTCGCCGATCTCGTCCACGTGACGTCCGACGACTTTCTTGGAGGTGAAGCGTCCGTTTTCATCGATCTGCTCGTTGGCGGTCGCAACGGTGTATTCGTCTTCTTCGTCGGCGGTGATGTATCTGACTTCGTTGGTAACGACGCCGTCCTTGACTACGCGGTAAGGAGCCTCGATGAAGCCGAAGCGGTTTACGCGGGCGTAGGTGGCAAGGCAGGAGATAAGACCGATGTTGGGACCTTCGGGGGTCTCGATCGGGCAGATACGGCCGTAATGCGTATAGTGAACGTCTCGTACCTCGAAGGACGCTCTGTCACGGGAAAGACCGCCGGGACCGAGAGCGGACAGACGGCGCTTGTGAGTAAGCTCGGCAAGGGGGTTCGCCTGATCCATAAACTGGGACAGAGGCGAAGAACCGAAGAATTCCCTGATGACGGAAACGATGGGACGTATATTGATGAGCGACTGCGGGGTGACGGTCTGAATGTCCTGAGTCGTCATTTTTTCCTTGACGATCTTGTCCATTCTGGAGAATCCCACGCGGAGCTGCTGAAGAAGGAGCTCGCCGACGGAACGCAGACGGCGGTTGCCGAGATGGTCGATGTCGTCGATGCTGCCCACTCCGTGGTAGAGGTTGATGAGATAGTTGACGGACGCGAAAATGTCGTCAACGGTGATGGACTTGGGAACGAGCTCGTTGATCCTTTCCTCGACCGCGCGTCTGAGAGCCTTGAGGTCGTCGGTGCCGACGCTGTTCAGGATCTCGAAGAATACGTCGGACTGGACCTTTTCGTCAAGACCGAGCTCTTCATTGGAATATTTGCAGACGGCGGAGGCGTCGATCATCTTGTTGGAGAAGACCTTGACCCTGACGTTCTGCTCGTCTTCCTCGACGTCGAGCACGACGCTCCAGACACCGGATCTTTCGATCTTTTCGGCGTCGGAACGGGTGAGCTTTCTGCCCTCTTCGAAAATCACTTCACCGGTCATGGGATCGGCAACGGGCTCGGCAAGAGTGTGGCCCTCGATACGTCTCGCGAGAGAAAGCTTCTTATTGAATTTATATCTGCCGACGGGAGAGATGTCGTATCTCTTCGGGTCGAAGAACATACCCTCGAGAAGTGCCTTTGCGGTGTCGACGACGGGGGGATCGCCGGGGCGCAGCTTGCGGAAGATCTCCTTGAGAGCCTCGTCCTGCGGGGTGGTGCCCGCCTTTTCGGCTTCGCCGGGCATAAGGTCTTTTTCGAGAGTGGCGTTGATGAGCTTCTCGTCCTTGCCGTAAAGCTCGAGGATGTCTTCGCTCTTGGAAAGACCGAAGGCGCGGAGCAGCACGGTGACGGGAAGCTTGCGGTTTTTATCTATTCTTACGTAGAATACGTCGGAAGTATCGGTCTCGTATTCGAGCCAAGCTCCGCGGTAAGGGATGATGGTGGAGGTGAAAAGACGGCGTCCGGATTTGTCGTCTATTCTGTCGAAGTAGACGCCGGGAGAACGCACGATCTGAGACACGATGACACGCTCGGCGCCATTGATGATGAACGTGCCGCTGTCGGTCATGATCGGGAAATCGCCCATGTAGATCTCCTGCTCCTTGACTTCCTCGGTCACCTTGTTGGAAAGGCTTACTCTCACCTTGAACGGAACGGCGTAGTTGACGTCCCTTTCCTTACATTCCATAATGGTGTATTTGGGAGGAGCGCTCATGTTGTAATCAACGAATCTGATCTCGAGATTGCCCGAATAGTCGGTCATCGGAGAAAAATCGTCGAGAACTTCCTTGATGCCGTGTTCAACGAAATCGCTGAAAGATTTTTTCTGTACCTCAATGAGGTTCGGCATTTCAAGAACTTCATTGTTCTTGGAAAAAGATTTTCTTTCCCTTGTGCCGAGATAACAGGTTTTTGTTTTGACCATAGACCTTTACTCCTTCAAATCGTCCGCGTTTGTTATATTTTTGTAAACTTTTATTTGCTTTGTCATTAAAATGTTAAAAAAACATATATTCAGCGGGTAATTTAGTGCAGTTTATTATCATATCACCGATTTTTACGATTGTCAAGAGTTTTTTTGAAAAAAATCGCGAAAACGATTGACACGCGGAGCCGCGGGGTGTATAATCATCAAAAGGAAATTATAAACAAAATATTAACATAACCGAAAGGAAGTCACACAGAAAATGGCAAAAACAGTTTGCAGCTGGGATATACTTATCCCCTTCATCACCGACGCGTTCGTAGGCTACGGCATCCCCCGCAAGGACGCCGAGATATGCACCGACGTTCTGCTTGAATCCGACAGACGCGGCATCGAGAGCCACGGCGTCAACCGCTTCAAGCCCATCTATCTCGACAGGATCAAGGCCGGCATCCAGAACCCCGTTACCGAGTTCGAGGTCGTCCGCGAGACCGCCACCACCGCGGTCGTCGACGGTCACGACGGTATGGGTCAGGTCATCGGCTACAAGTCGATGAGCATGGCTATCGAAAAAGCAAAGAAATACGGCATGGGCATGGTCGCCGTCCGCAACTCCTGCCACTACGGCATCGCCGGCTACTACGCCACCATGTGCACCAAGCAGGGACTCATCGGCATGACCGGCACCAACGCCCGTCCTTCCATAGCTCCCACCTTCGGCGTCGAGAATATGCTCGGCACCAACCCTCTCACCATCGGTCTTCCCACCGACGAGCCCTTCCCCTTCGTCATCGACTGCGCTACCTCCATCACCCAGAGAGGTAAGATCGAATACTTCGCCAGAATAGGCAAAGATACCCCCGCAGGTATGGTCATAGGCCGTGACGGCGGCGCTCTCACCGACTCCGTTGCCATCCTCGACCAGCTCAACTGCGGCGAAGCCGCTCTTGCTCCCCTCGGCGGCATCGGCGACGAGCTCGCGGGCTACAAGGGCTACGGCTACGCCACCGTTGTCGAGATCCTTTCCGCCGCGCTCCAGCAGGGCCGGTTCCTCACCGCCCTCACCGGCAAGAGAGACGGCAAGCTCGTTCCCTATCACCTCGGTCACTTCTTCATCGCCATCGACACCAACGCCTTCATGGGCGAAGCCGAATTCAGAAAGACCGCCGGCGACATCTGCCGTGCCCTCCGTGCTTCCACAAAAGCTCCCGGTCAGGACAGGATCTACACCGCGGGCGAAAAAGAATGGGACGTATGGCAGCAGAGAAAAGACGCGGGCGTTCCCATCAACGACGCGGTCCAGAAAGAAATGATCGCCGTTCGTGACGAACTCGGTCTCACTCAGTACGTATTCCCCTGGGAGAACAAATAATTTCAAATTGCAAATTGCAAATTAAAGAAGGCTTTTCGCGCGGCAGCGCGAAAAGCCTTCTTTCTGCAAGGGACGGCGTCAGAAACAGTGAAGAGTTAATAGTGAAGAGTGAAGACGTGAGGTCTAAACTGTACCCATAAAAACGGACAGGTGTATTGTAGTGCTTTTGGGAGACGTCCCCGAAAAGAGGACAGGTAGCGAAAGAAGAAAACCCGAAAACAGTACAGTTGAAAAAAGTCCGAGCTTATGGTAAAATGTATCCGGT
>JAZRXG010000030.1:0-60000 GCA_045600105.1 Eubacteriales bacterium | reverse complement strand
AGTCGGAAACGAACGCCGAAAAGTGGGTCAAGCTCATTCGTCAGTACACCGATCCGCAGGAGCTGACTGCCGGACTGCTGAACGCACTGATTGAAAAAATCGTCGTGCATGATGCCGTCAAGACGGAATTGGGCTTCCGGGAGCAGGAAGTTGAGATTTATTACCGCTTTGTAGGAAAGATTGATTGACACAAAATAAAGACAAAAGACAAAGATACTCGCAATATCCTTAACTTTGGGAGACGGGCGGCGCGTATCCCGATATGGAACTGATACCGTCAATTGCACACTATTTTCACGTTTCCATAGACGAGCTTTTCGGATACAGCGAGGAACGGGAAAAAACGATCGGCAGGATCCTTGCCGATGCGGACAGATCCATAAACGCGCTCGGAGATCTGAGCGGCTGCATCGGAATGCTGCGCTCGGCTGCCGAAGAATATCCGTCCGAGCCGCAGATACTCGTAAAGCTTTTTCTCGCTCTTTTCATTGGCGGATGGCAGAAATACGGAGCAAGATCATATACGTCCGACGGGTCTGATTATGCGCACGAGGACTTTGACTATAATGCCGGAAACGAATTGTGGCAGGAAGCGGTCGACGTTGCGGAAAAGGTGTTGAAAACTGACATTCCGCAGGATGACCGCGAGGTGGTGCTGATGAATCTGATCATTTTGTACGGTAAGATCGGGAGAAACGACAAGGCACTGGAGCTGGCGCAAAAACAAAACTCGATAATAGTCTGCAAAGAAATGCTTCTGACGTATTCCTCAAAGGAAGAAGAAAAGGATATGTATTCGGGAGAAGCTATCATAGCTCTTTTGCGTCAGCTTGAAAATCTTGTGCTGACTGCCGTCGCGTCGAAAATATCCGTATTTACCACCGACACGGGGGTCAGACTGCTGACCGAACTGGCACGTTTGTCGGAGACGGTTTTCAGCGACGGAAATTTCGGGTACGTGCACCTGAATATGCGCGATCTGTATCTTTCTTGTGCTTTGTTCGAAGCGCGTTTCCGTTCGGACGCCGTGAAAGCAAAGGAGTATTTCGACAAGGCATACGGGCATAATGAAAAATACCGTTCGATCCGCAATACCGGAGTTTATCATTATACCGCGCCTCTCGTGTCAAAGGTCACGTTCCCGAGCGAGAATTTTCCTGTTATACCCGATGATTATTGGGCGTCGTGGATGGAAGCGATCCCCGAAAATCTGAAAGACGCGATAGCAAAAGACGCAAAGTATGCCGGAGTATTCGAAAAATGAATCACTCGCCGTATGATACGGGAAAAGCGAAAGAATAACGAAAAGCCGCAGGCATAAACCTGCGGCTTTTCTGGCGTCCCTGCGCGGATTTGAACCGCGGGCCTTTCGCTTAGGAGTTTGGAAAGGTCGGGCGTTTGCAGTCCCTTGCAGTACTCGGAAGTACCGTATTGTATGGCGTTTTTATATGTTTTGCCTCGTTGTTGTGTTATGCCGTCCCTGTTGATTTTATCCCGATTCATTCGCTCCGCTTAGCAGACAATTAGCAGGGCAACCGAAAAACGGGAAATGACAATAGTACAATTTGATACCGTGCAGTACCTTGCGGTGCCGGGGTTTCACTTGTTTTCCGCTTCTTTTTCAAGTGCACGGTAATCGACTTTGCCGATTGGGGTTTTTGGTATAGACGGAACAACATAGCAATGCTTTGGGATGCTGTGCTGAGGCAATTCAGTCATACAATAATCGAGTATTTTTTGAGAAATTTCAGTAGAGTTCTCATGCTCATTTACTGTTACAAAAGCAACAGGTATACTCTTTAATTCAGGGTGAGGGATGCAGACAATAGCGCATTCGTTTACAGCCGGATGCTTTGCAACCACGTTTGCAATGTAATCAGGGAAAATATGCATTATCGGTCCGTCTTTTTGTGCGCGTGCCGTATATATTCTTTTCAGTTTTCCGGTAATGAAAACAAAACCGTCCTCGTCAATGTGTCCGAGATCGCCGCTCTTGATCCAACGTACTCCGTTGGAATCCGTATAAAGAACCGCTTTTGTTTCCGCTTCATTCAAATGGTATTGTAACATTAAGCCGGGAGACGAAATATACAACTCGCCGTCTTGATTATAAGGGAGTTCTTCGTTTGTTTCCGTATCAATAACACGAATAATTGCTTTAGGCAATGGAAGTCCGACACTTCCTTTTTTTCCGTAATATCTGTTGAGTTCTGTGCAAACCGCAGAAGCTAATTCTGACATTCCATAACCGATATTAGGTCTTGCCGCTGAATTACGTGATGCAAAAAAAGACTCAAGATTAGTTTCCGATGCATTGGTCATAGGAGTCCCACCAAGTCCACATACATGGTAGTGGGAAAAATCCATTTTTTGAATCTTTTTGTCCTCGATGAATGCAGACATATAAGTCGAACTTGACATAGAATGATTTGGTTTCTTACGAAGTATCGTTTGTACAAAATGCTTTTCGTCGTAGTTAACAGTTAGGATTAATTGTCCTCCTTTGTTTAGTGGCATAACAAGTCCCATTACAAATCCAAAAGCATGAAAAGCCGGGATGCATGAAAACATCGATTCTTTTTGATAAAAATCGTTATTGTTGAAAATAAAAGCCCATGCGACATAATTTACATTTTCATTTGATAAACATACGCCTTTTGGTGTTCCGGTCGTTCCGCCGGAATGAACAATAACCGCCGTTTGATTTTTGATATACGGAGCTGAGACAAATTCACCGTTGACGGAAATCATTTCTTTGTATGATATGCTTTTTTCACATATTCTGAGTTTTACTTTTGCTCTCGCAGCCAATCCCGCAATCAACGGCATTGAATCGGCGATACCAAGCACAATGATTTTTTTGATATTCTCCGACAGAGCTATTGTTTGAAAATTATTCAGCAGGTAATCAAGTACGATTACATATTCCGAGTGGCTTGACTCTATATTTTTCAGTGCTTCATCAGCGGATTCAGTTACGTATTCCATCATAGGAATAGCGCCAATGATGTTCAATCCAAACAGGCAATAGATTAATTCCGGGGTATTGACACTGAGTACGGTTACGATATCGCCCTTTCTGATTCCAAGAGCATACAAACCGGAAGCAGCGCTTTTAATGTTTTTGAACAGCTGCCCATAAGTAATTTTAGTTCCGTAGTAATCAAGGGCATAATCTTCCAAATGGTCTTTGTTATTCTCCCACAAGTATTCGTATATGGTGCACTCCGGCAGAGGGGCGTTAATTGCCTCTTCGGTGTAATATTTCAGCCACGGTTTGTCTATGGACGGGTAGCCCGTCAGTTTCTTTTCTGCTTCCATTTTAAATCCCCCCAAAAATAAAAAGTGCGGCTACCGAAGCAGCCGCACAAAAAACGCAGACTCCGATAGTCGCCAAACCAACTCTGCGGAAAAGATTGCTCTTTTACAACACCAGAATCGAGACCTGCGTTTTTATCAGATTCATTTTGGTGCTGCGGAAAAAGAGCATAATATTCCCGTAGAGATCCATTATACTTCCGCATTATTCAGTTGGTTTGGCATTAAAAGCATAACATATTTCAGCTGATATTTCAATATTTTTTTGAAAAAAAGCAAAAAAAAGCACCTATCCGAAAATAAGTGCTTTCTGGCGTCCCTGCGCGGATTTGAACCGCGGGCCTTTCGCTTAGGAGGCGAACGCTCTATCCAGCTGAGCTACAAGGACAAATATAAAATATCTAATTGCAAATGGCAAACCGCAAATCAAGGTGAGATTTTCACGCACGGCGTGAAAATCTTTCCGCTTTGCTTAAGGCTTAATGCTTTAACGGCTTAACGGCTCCCTCGTCCGCCTTTGAATTATATCAATCTGTTTCCCGTTTGTCAAGTCGAAACGACAAAAAAGGCATATAATATATGTAAAGGGCGAAAAACATTCAAAAAACTATTGAATTTTCGTTTTGTGTGTGATACAATTATTCATTATTTATCAAAGCCTTGTCAAAACGCCCGAAAAGCGTTTTTCAACACGCAATTCTAATCCCATGGGAGATAATCATAATGAAGACAGATTTTATCAAAGTAGTCAAATTCGGGGGTTCGTCGCTCGCGAACGCCGAACAGTTCAAAAAGGTCGCGTCCATCATTCTCGCCGACCCGACACGCCGCTATATCGTGCCTTCCGCACCCGGCAAGTCGTTCCCCGGCGACACCAAGGTCACCGACATGCTCATCGAGTGCCACCGCGCGGCATGCTCCGGCGGCGATTACACTCAGACCCTCGCAAAGATAAAGGCGAGATACGACGAGATAATAAACGGTCTCGGTCTTGAGATAACGCTCGAAAAAGAGTTCGGCGTCATCGGCAAGAATCTCGAAAAAGGCTGCACCATAGATTATATCGCGAGCCGCGGCGAATACCTCAACGGCATCCTGCTCGCAAACTATCTCGGCTACGAGTTCGTCGACGCCGCCGAGGTCGTCTTCTTCGGTCCCGACAAATCGTTCGACGCCGACAGGACCAACCTCTTCATGGCCGAGAGACTGCTCCAGTGCGAAAAAGCGGTCGTTCCCGGCTTCTACGGCACGCTCCCCTGCGGAGAGATCAAGACGTTCTCGCGCGGAGGCAGCGACGTCACCGGCGCCATCGTGGCACGCGCCGTTATGGCTGACATCTATGAAAACTGGACCGACGTTTCGGGCTTCCTCATGTGCGACCCCCGCATCGTCAAGGACCCGCTCCCCATCAAGAGCATAACCTACCGTGAGCTCCGCGAGCTTTCGTATATGGGCGCCACCGTCCTGCACGAGGACGCGATCTTCCCCGTCAAGATCGCCGGTATCCCCATCAACATCCGCAACACCAACGCCCCCGAAGACGAGGGGACCATGATCGTTCCCGAGTCCGACAGCCCCAATCCCGCCGTCATCACCGGAATCGCCGGCAAAAAGGGATTCTCGGTCGTCCATCTTGAAAAAGATATGATGAACGTCGAGGTCGGTTTCGGCATGAAGGTGCTTCAGGCGTTCTACGATATGAATATATGCTTCGAGCATCTGCCCTCCGGCATCGACACGATGTCCGTCATAGTCGAGACCGCCAACATCAAAAACCGCGAAGGCTTCCTGCTCAACAAGCTTTCGCGCATGGTCAACCCCGACCACATTTCCATCGAACACGACCTTGCGCTCATCGCCGTCGTCGGCAGAGGTATGGTCAACTACGCCGGTACCGCGTCCCGTGTATTCAAGTCGATAGCCGACGCGGGCATCAACGTCAAGATGATAGACCAGGGCTCTTCCGAGATCAATATCATCATCGGCGTCGCGGAATCCGATTTCGAAGCCGCAATCAAGGCGGTCTACAACGAATTCTGCCTGAAATGAGCTATATCAGCCTCGAAAAAGAATCATCCACAGAATTTACCGAGCGTAAATCCGTCTTCATCGGGTCGGCAAGACCCGTAAAAACCGAGGCGGAAGCGCTCGGTTTCATAGCGTCGGTACGCAAAAAATACGCCGACGCGACGCACAACGTCTACGCCTACGTCCTGCGCGACAACAATATAAGCCGCTTTTCCGACGACGGCGAGCCTCACGGAACGGCGGGGCTTCCCGTGCTCGACGTCCTCCGCAAGGAGGGCATAACCGACGCGGTCATCGTCGTCACGCGCTATTTCGGCGGCATACTGCTCGGCGCGGGCGGACTCGTCAGGGCGTACACGGCGTCCGCCAAAGCCGCGGTGGACGAAGCGGGCAAAGCCGAATGGCGGCCTTTTGCCGTCTTCACCGTCGGATGCGACTATTCCGACCATCAGAAGCTTTCATATTATTATAAAAAGAACGACGTCACCGTCGAGGACGCCGAATACGGTTCGTCCGTCACCTGCCGCCTTACCGCCGCGAGCGAAAAGCTTGACGCCGTGTTTGCCGACGTTTCGGCTCTCACCAACGGCAAAGCCGCCGCGAAGTACGTCGGCGAGGAATACAGACCGGTGAAAAAGCCTTAAGCCGTTAAGCATCAAGCCTTAAGCAAAACGTGAAAGGAGAAAACAATGAAAATATCAAAGATACTCGCGGAAAACCGTGTCACCGTTTCGTGCGAGCTGTTTCCGCCCAAGATGTTCTCACGTCTTCCCGAGGCGAAGCAGGTCGTTGCCGAGACCGCGGCGCTCGATCCTTCGTTCATTTCCTGCACCTACGGCGCCACCGGCGGCATATCCGAGTTCACCGTCGAGATGACCAAAGAGATACAGTCGCACGGAGTGACGGCGCTCGCTCATCTCACCTGCGTTTCCTCCACTCACGAAAAAGTCAATTCCGTCATAAACGACATAAAAGCAGCCGGCGTCGAGAACATTCTGGCGCTGCGCGGAGACATACCCAAGGACGACTCGATAGTCCTTCCTCACGAGTACCGCTACGCGAGCCAGCTCGTGAAGGAAATAAAGGAAAAAGGCGACTTCTGCGTAGGCGGCGCCTGCTATCCCGAGGGACATCCCGAGTCCGAAAGCGCCGACGCCGACCTCGAAGCGCTGAAGATAAAAGTCGACTCCGGCGCCGAATTCCTCACGACCCAGATGTTTTTCGACAACACGGTGTTTTACGATTTCGCGTCGAACGCCGTGAAAAAGGGCATAAACGTGCCGCTCGTCGCGGGGATAATGCCCGTCACCAACGCCGAACGCATCGGCAAGATGATAGAGCTTTCAAAAAGCCGCGTGCCGAGTGAGCTTGCCGCGATAATCGCGAAATACGGCTACACGCCCGACATGGAAAAAGCGGGCATCGACTACGCCGTAAAGCAGATAAACGAGCTTATTTCAAACGGCTTCGGACACATACATATATACACGATGAACAAACCCCGTATCGCGGGCGCGATAATGTCGGGTATCGAAAGGTAAAAAATGGGATTTTCTGACGTTTTCGGAAAAAGAATAATGATCTTCGACGGCTCCACCGGAACGTTCCTGCACCGCAAGGGACTTTCGGGCGGGGAGATACCCGAGATATGGAACTTCACGCATCCCGATGACGTGAAGTCGGTCCCCGCGTCCTATCTCGCGGCGGGCGCCGACGTCGTTTCCACCAACACCTTCGGCGCGAACCGCTTCAAGCTGAACGACGCGGGTCTTGACGTTGCCGAAACGGTGAACGCCGCCGTCTCCATCGCGAAAAGCGCAGTCGCCGAATGCGGCAGGGAAGCGTATGTCGCGCTTTCCGTCGGCTCTCTCGGAAAACTGCTTGCTCCCGTGGGGGAACTGCCGTTTGAGGAGGCCGTCGACGCCTTTGCCGAAACGGTGACGGCGGGCGAAAAAGCGGGCGCCGACCTCATCCTTTTCGAAACGATGTCCGACCCTTACGAAATGAAGGCGGCACTCCTTGCCGCAAAAGAAAACACGAGCCTTCCCGTCATCGTCACGATGATGCCGGGCAGCGACGACCGCCTCTTTACGGGCGGCGAAATGTTCGACGCCGCGATAATGCTGCAGAGCATGGGCGTTGACGGTATCGGATTCAACTGCGGCGACGGCCCCGACCGCTTCCTGAAGCTGCTTCCGGAATTCATGCGCCACGCTACGGTTCCCGTCCTGTGCTCCGCCAACGCCGGGCTTCCGCACGACGTGAACGGGCACGCCGTTTTCGATATAGGCGCGGAAGAATTCGCGTCCAAAGCCGCTTCGATGGTGTCGCTCGGCGTTTCCGCCGTCGGCGGATGCTGCGGCACGGACGACACGCACATAAAAGCGATTTCATACCTTAAAAACGAAAATATCGTTCCGCACGAAACCGACCTCCGCACGATCGTCACGTCGCGGAGCAGAGCCGTATTTTTCGGCGAAAAGCCGCTCGTCATCGGCGAACGCATCAACCCGACGGGCAAGCCGCTCTTCAAAGTGGCGCTGAAGAACCGCGATTTTGAATATATCCTCCGCGAAGGCGTGAACGAAGAGAAAAACGGCGCCGACATCCTCGACGTCAACGTGGGGCTCCCCGGCATCGACGAAGCGTCGACGCTCGAAAAAGCCGTGACGACGCTGCAGTCCGTCACCGAGCTTCCGCTCCAGATCGACACGTCAGACCCCGTGTCTCTCGAAAGGGCGCTGCGCGTTTACAACGGCAAAGCGCTCGTCAACTCGGTCAACGGCACCGAAAAATCGATGAGCACCGTGTTCCCGCTCGTGAAAAAATACGGCGGCGCCGTCGTCTGTCTCGCAATGGACGAAAACGGCATCCCCGAAACGGCGGAGGAACGCCTCGGAGTCATCGAAAAAATCGTTGAACGCGCTGCCGGATACGGCATATCCGAAAACGACCTCGTCGCCGACGCTCTCGTCACGACTCAGGCGGTGTCGCAGTCCGCGGCGTCGGTCACGCTCGAGACCGTGAAGCTCATTAAAGAAAAGCTCGGCATCCCCACCGTTCTCGGCGTGTCGAACATCTCGTTCGGGCTCCCGAACCGCGAACGCATCAACGCGGCCTTCTTCGGAATGGCGCTCGAGGCGGGACTTTCCGGCGGCATCGTCAACCCGTCGTCCGAGCTGCTCATGTTCGTTTACAACAATTACGTGAAAAACGGCTACGACGGACAGCTCGGGCTTTATACCCGCCTTTCGGCGGAAGAAAAGAAAAACACCGTCAAAGGCAAGACCGAAAGTCTCAAAGACGCCGTTATGAGCGGACTTTCCGCCGTTTCGGCAGAGATAACGACGCGTCTTCTTGCCGAAAAAGAACCGCTCGACGTGATAAACGGCGAGCTCATCCCCGCGCTTGACGAGATCGGCAGGGGATTCGAAAGCGGAAAAATTTATCTGCCGCAGCTTCTCAACGCGTCCGACGCCGCCAAAGCGTCGTTCGACGTGATAAAATCGGCGTACAGGACCGAAAAAACGGGCGATAACAAGATAATACTCGCCACCGTCAAGGGCGACATCCACGACATCGGCAAAAATATCGTCAAGGTGCTGCTCGAAAACTACGGATTCGACGTCATCGACCTCGGCAAGAACGTACCGCCCGAGGACGTGCTCGACGCCGTGACCGAAAGCGGAGCGAAGCTCGTGGGGCTTTCCGCGCTGATGACGACCACCGTCGCCTCGATGGCGGAGACCATAAAACTGCTGAACGAAAAAGCGCCTTCCGTGAAGGTGATGGTCGGGGGCGCCGTGCTCAACGCCGAATACGCCTCGTCCATAGGCGCCGATTTTTACGGCAAAGACGCCGTCGCCTCGGTGAAATACGCAAGGGAATTTTTCGGAGTGTGACATGAAGCTCGACAAAAGACTCGAAACGGCGTCGTCGCTCGTCACCGGCGGCACCTTCATCGACATCGGCACCGATCACGGCTATCTTCCCGTCTGGCTTCTGCTGAACGGAAAATGCGTTCACGCTTCCGCCGCCGACATCAACGCGCAGCCGCTCGAGAGCGCAAGGAACAACGCCGTAAAATACGGAGTCGCCGACAGGATGGAGTTCATTCTGTCCGACGGATTCGACAAGGTCGAAGGGGTGTTCGACACCGCCGCGATATGCGGAATGGGCGGAATACTCATGGCGGACATAATCGAACGCGGAAAGGGCAAATTCCGCTCCCTCGTGCTTCAGCCCATGACCAACGCCGAAGTCCTGCGCCGCTATCTCTGGGACAACGGATACACCATCGAAAAAGAGCTGCATTGCGTGTCGCTCGGCAAGGCTTACGCCGTGATGCGCGCGTCGTATACCGGCGAAAATACCGGTTACTCCTATTCCGACACCTACCTCGGCAGGGAAGACGCCGACACCGACGGCTACGCCGCGTACTGCGCGAAGATGCTTTCGTCGGCAAGAAAACGGATAAACGGCAAAAGGATCCGCGGCATCGACCCGTCGGACGACCTGTCGCTTGCCGAAAGGTGCGAAAAAGTCATCGCGGGGGGAAGACACGGCTGAAAAACAGCGATTTTGGATGATTTTGGATAAAATACGGCAATAATTTGCAAAACGCAGGACCGGTTCACGTCACGTGAGCCGGTTTTGCTCATTATATTGTGCCGAAACGGGTTTTATTCGGCTCTGAATGTCATATATTGACGGGACGAAAAAAGAAACGTGAATAATATGAATCGCCGTCTTGCAGAAATCGGCGGAAAATGACGTTCTGCTCCGACAGCCGGAATGTTAAACGCCGTATATAATGAATAAACGATAAACCGAAAACGAATGAAAGTTTGTAAAATAATTGTAAAACCCCAAAAAAATATTGAGTTTTTACTTGAAAACCGCAAAAAAATCTGTTATAATACACGAAACATTCGAATATGCCGACACATCGGACAGGCGAATCGGTGGAGTTTGTCCGATGTGCAGGATATTTATAAAATGTTGCAAAAAAAATAAAAGGAGAATACGATCAATGAGCAAAACATTCAAAAGAATGCTTTCCGCAGTTCTTGCTCTCTGCATGGTATTTGCTGTCGTAGCGGTTCTCGCAAGCTGCAGCGAAGACAGCGGAGAAGATCTTCCCGAAGCAAAACGCGGCGACTTCACTTACAAAACTTCCACTACCGCTCTCGGCAACAACTGGAACCCCCACACCTGGGAAACCAACGCCGATGACGCCATCCAGTCCTACATTTCTTCTCCGTTCTGCACTATGTCCATCCTCAATTCCGAGGACGGCGTATACCAGTGGATCTATGAAATGGCTACCGAGATCAAAGACGTTACCAAAGACAACCAGGCAGACCTCACCAAATACGGTGTTGCTCTCCAGTCCGGCAAAACTGCCGAAACCACCGATGCAGGCTACGTTTTCGAAATCAAGCTCAACCCCAACGCAAAATGGGAAAACGGCGAAAAGATCACTGCCGACAACTACGTTTACTCCATGAAGCAGCTTCTTGACCCGAAGATGAAGAACTACCGTTCCAACCTTTACTGGAGCGGCGAATCCGCGGTTGCGGGCGGCGCAAAATACTACAACGCTCTTTCCAAGTCCATTTACAACGAGATCTCTCTTGATGAAGCTGCCGCTCTTCTCGCAGACGGCAAAGACGTTTACTTCGACTGCTTCGATTTCTGGGGCGTTGACGGCACTTACGTTGACGCTGAAGGCAACGCTGCTCCTCAGTACGTTTCCTTCCTCGACGATACCGTTTACGGTGAATCCGTAGGCGACGCTTTCTCCGGTGTTTCCATCTGGGAAGGCTACAGCGCTTATTTCGACGGTTCTTACGGCGTTCCTTACGTCTGCGTCGAAAACGAATTCTATGATGAAGACTACGCTTCCAAGTACGACGAGATCGTAGGCTGCTACAAGGTTGACGACTACACCATCCGTTACGTCAACGCTACCTACATCGATTTCAACTACTTCCTCACCTCCTGCACCTCCACCTGGCTCGTTTACGAAAAACTTTATGAAGAAAACAAGGACACCACCGGTGAACTTGTTACCACCAAATACGGCACTTCCAAAGAAACCTCCATGTCCTACGGTCCTTATAAGATCGAATCCCTCCAGGACGACAAGCAGATCGTTTTCGTTCAGAACGAAAACTGGTTCGGCTATGAAAAACAGGACGACGGTTATCTCGTTTCCTACACCAACTTCAAAGTTGACGGCAAGACCGTTCAGCAGTACAAAGCTACCAAGATCGTCATCGACGTTATGACCGTTGAAGCCTCCAAAGAAGCTTTCCTCAAGGGCGACCTCACCGACTGGACCCCCGAAGGCGACGATCTTACCACCTACGGCACTTCCGACTACCTCTATAAGGTAGACGAAACCTACACCATGTCCTTCTTCTTCAACACCGGCCTTGAAGCCCTCAAAGAAATGGATAACTCCAAGGGCAACAAGAACTCCGTTGTTCTTTCCAACACCAACTTCCGCAAAGCCATGTCCCTTGCCATCGACAGAGAAAAATTCGTGGAACCCACCGGCGGCTACAAACCCGCTTACTACACCATGAACAACCTCTACTTCTACGACGTTTACAACGATCCTACCTCCTCCTACAGAAACTCCGACGAAGCTATGCAGGCTATCTGCAACCTCTACGGTGTTGAATACGGCGAAGGCAAGGCTTACGCTACCCTCAAAGACGCTTATAAGTCCATCAGCGGCTACAACCTTACCGAAGCCAAAGAGCTTATGAAGACCGCTGCAGCCGAACTCATCGCTGACGGTCTCTACACCAAGGGCGAAGACATCGTCATCAGAATCGGCTGGGCTAAAGGCGCTCTTCAGTCTTCCGATAACGCGCTCATAGCTATGCTCAACGAATTCATCGCAGCTGCGGCTGAAGGCTCCGATTTCGGCAAGATCACCTTCGAAGGCATCGGCAACATCACCGACCGTTACGGCGACGTTCCCAAGGGCGAATTCGCTATCGGTTACGGCGCATGGGGCGGCGCTGCCTTCTATCCGTTCCGTAACTTCCAGGTTTACATGGACCCCGACCAGTACGACATCAACGAAGCCGGCTGCTGGGATCCCAAGACCGAAAAGTGGACCCTCAAAGTTGACGGCAAAGACGTCACCAAGACCTGCTACGAATGGTCCGGCGCTCTCATCGGCAACGGCGAATTCGCCGAAGCTGACTTCTCCGTCAAGCTTTCCATCACCGCTCAGCTTGAAGAAATGTTCCTCAAGACTTATTATCGTATTCCTCTCTGCAACTCTACCGCAAGCTTCATGATGTCCAAACAGGTCAAATACTACACTGATGAATACAACATTATGTACGACTTCGGCGGACTCCGTCTTATGGATTTCCTCTATAACGACGCTGAATGGGCTGATATCTGCGCAAAGGGCGATCTTAATTACTAATACCATTAGTTTTTAATACTCGGCAAAAATAAGTAGGCGGAGGGCTTCCCTCCGCCTACCTATGCGTTTTCGGGAAATTTGCTTTTCAACCGTAACGAACTTATTTTTGCCCATTAAGGAGAAAAGCGATGATAAAATATATCTTCAAACGAATACTCGGCATGCTTTTCACGTTCTTCGTGATCATGACTATCTGCTTTATGCTCATAAGGATGCTCCCGCGTGAGCCTCCGCAGGAGAAAAAAAAGAAAGAGATAGTCGAAGCACGTTTCGAGGCTCTCGGCTACAACAAGCCGCTTCTTGAGCAATACGCGATATATCTCAAAAATATCGTCACTAAATGGGACTTCGGTACGTCCTGGTCCGTAGACTATCTCGCACCCGCGTGGGACGTCCTTACCAGCAGGTTCCTCCCCACGCTTCTTGTCAACTTATATTCAATAGTGTTCTCGATACCGATAGGTATCCTGCTCGGCATTTACGCGGCTGTAAAGAAAAACAAATGGCAGGACTCTGTCATCAGTACCGCGATCATGCTTTTCGTTTCGATACCGAGCTACGTGTACGCCTTCATCGTACAGTATATATTCTATTTCAAGCTGGACCTTCTCCCGCTCACCGTGTATTCGCTCGCGGACGCAGGCGGCAGCTGGTTCACCTGGAAAATGTTCGTCAGTATGATACCGCCCGTCATCGCGCTTTCGTTCGGTGAGATCGCGGGACATTGCCGCTTCACCAGAGCGGAGCTTACTGAAACTCTTACTTCCGACTATATGCTTCTGGCGCGCGCCAAGGGACTTACCCGCTCGCAGGCCACCACTCGTCACGCACTCAAGAACGCAATGGTGCCTATCCTTCCCGGGATCATCGGCAGCTTCCTTTTCATACTCAGCGGCTCCATGATCATCGAGCAGATATTCTCTATCCCGGGCGTCGGACAACTTTATATCAAGTCCATCAACCTTCTCGACTACGACGTGTTCATGATGGACAGCATTTTCTATGAATTCATCGGACTGTTTGCCGGCATCATCGTCGACATAAGCTACGGCTTCATCGATCCGAGAATAAGAATGGGGGAGAGATAATATGGCAGAGAAATTTGACGAATATATCAACATCCCCAAAGAAAAATTCGAATTTGCGAACGTTGACACCAAGCTCCACGACAAAAAATTCGTGGACAAGCCCGTCGGATATTTCAAGGACGCGCTCAGACGTTTCTGCCGCAGCAAGGCTTCCATCGTCGCCGCGTTCATAATCCTATTCATATTCCTTTTCGCGTTCCTTACCCCGCTCTTCAACTTCAGATACGATTCCACCTTCTGGGACACCTATTATAAGTGCAAGGGTCCCCGCAGCCTGACGCTTTACAACCTCGGCTTTGACGGCGGTGCCGACAGAAGCACCAACGAAAAAGGGCTCCTCGGCAAGCTCGCCATCGGCGTCGGTGCCGAAGACTGGGCAGGAGAAGGCGGCATCTCCATCGCGGAAGGCAAAAAGAGCAAATACCAGCCCGTCATCAAAGTGAACGATACCCGTGTCGACCATGTCGACAACAAAAAATATTATGACTACGTCGTTGACGCTTATTATGAAGTCGGCTTCATCAATAAGGAGATCACGCAGGCAGAATACGAAAAAATCAGGGCTTTCGAAGAAGAAAGCGGGCTGCATGTCCTCTATCCTCTTATCGAAAACAACGAGTATCACCCCGACGAGATCAATGCCGGAAGCGCCAACTACTGGTACAAGGCAAACAGCAAATACGATCCCGTTGTTCCCAACGGAATGGGCGGCACCAAAAAGCTCGCCTTTTCGGATGACCTCGTACTTGAAGACAACTATATGCGTGACGGAAACGGCAACCTCATGTATTATACGTTTTACGGCGGCGGCGACGTAGACACCGCGTCGTATAAGGTACGTGTGCTTTACTACAACTACTACGTTTATCAGAACGGCTTTGAGCCCGAGTATATCTTCGGCACCGACAGCCAGGGCTACGACCTTGCGCTCCGCCTTGCCGACGGCGTAAGACTCTCGCTTCTCATCGCAATATGCGTATCCGTCATCAACTTCATCATCGGCGCGACCTACGGCGCGATCGAGGGCTATTACGGCGGCGCGGTCGACTTCATCCTTGAACGTATCTCCGATATCCTCAACGGTATCCCGTTCATCGTCGTGGCGACCTTGTTCCAGATACACCTCGCAAAGAAGCTCGGACCCATCCCGTGCCTGCTGTTCGCCTACGTGCTGACAGGCTGGATCGGACCGGCCTCCCGCGTGAGAACGCAGTTCTACCGCTTCAAGAATTCCGAATACGTCATGGCAGCCCGTACCCTCGGCGCAAACGACAGACGTATCATCATGAAGCACATTTTCCCGAACTCGCTCGGCACGCTCATCACGGCGTCCGCGCTCACCATCCCCAACGTCATATTCAGCGAATCCATGCTCAGCTTCCTCGGCATCGTCAACCTCGGCGGCACCGAGACCACGTCGCTCGGCACCCTGCTTTCCGAAGCGAGCAGCAGCTGGACAAACTACCCGCATCTTATGCTGTTCCCCGCTGTCGTCATCTCTTTGCTGATGATCAGCTTCAACCTGTTCGGTAACGGACTGCGCGACGCGTTCAACCCGTCGCTGCGCGGAGTGGAGGAATAAGAGATGGATAAAATACTTCAGGTCAAAAAACTTCAGATATCTTTCCGCACACCGGGCGGCACCGTAAAGGCGGTGCGCGACATCTCGTTCGACCTCGAAAGAGGCAAGACGCTCGCCATCGTCGGTGAATCCGGTTCGGGCAAATCCGTTACGTCCAAAGCCATCATCGGCATCCTCGCCGGCAACTCCATCGTCAACAACGGCGAAATACTCTACGACGGCAAGGATCTGCTCAAAATATCCGAAGAGGATATGTGCAAGATCAGAGGCGACAAGATCGCCATGATATTCCAGGATCCGCTTTCCTCCCTTAACCCCATAGTAAAGATAGGCAAGCAGATCACCGAGGCAATGCTCCTCAAAAACAAATCTACCCGCAAGAACGCCAAAAAGGAATTCAACAGCCTTCTTGCCGTCCTCAAGGAAAATATGATCGCCGCGGGCAACGACGAAAAGCTTGTAAGCGAAAAGATCGATACCTTCGATAAGTTCAATATCGAGGCAATCAGGCTCGAAAACGATTACAACAACTCCGCCGCCGCCGCGACCGACCTCAAGTCCGGGATCGATGATTTCCTTTTCCTCGTTGAAAAGAAACAGAAGGTCGACGTCAAAGCCGAATCCAAGAAGTTCCGGTCATTCCTCAAAAAGATAACCAACAACTATTTCCGTTTCGAAAACGAAGCGCGCCTTGCCGCGTACGAAACCGAGCTCAGACAGATAAATTATACCGAAGAGAAGGATATCGTGACGCTGGACGGCGAATCCGCGAATATGCTTGCGTCTCTCTCCGCCCTGTGCGAAAAGATGCTCGGCGCCGAAAAGCCCAATTTCTTCCGCATCGGTTACTGGAAACTCAAAAAACCGGGCGAAGACCTCAGCTCGGTCGGTCCCGCCAAGGCGAACGAAAAGTCGCTTGAATTCCTCAACGCTGATTTTATGGACGAATTCGTCGTGCTTCTCGTTGACGCGCTCAGGTATTCGTTTGACCGTGCTCTTGCCGTCAAAAAGACCGTTCTCGGCGAGCTTGACGAGGCAAGAAGGTTCTATACCGGCACGTTCACCCGGAAAGAAGCCGAAGCAAAAGCCAAGACCCTGTCTGCCCTCGTTATGGATTCCATCGACAAGCTCGAGACCACCAAGGACAGCATCGCGTATACCTTCCGTTCCAGCCTTACCAGCGCGATTGAAAGATATTTCTCCTGCTCAAAGAACAACGTGAAGGAAGAAAAACGCTTTGCGAAAGAAACCGCAAAACGCGAAGCTCTTATCGCAAGGGGCAGGAACGTCGACTGGAAGGTCGTTCCCAAGAACGTTTACAGCGAGGAAATGCTCATCGGCAACATTACGCTCGTCATCGACAGACTCGCCGAGCATTACGGCGAATATATCGAAAAGAGCGCGTCGATCGATTTCCACGAAAAAGCGGTCGGGCTTATCGACCACTTCAAGGAGAAGGCATCGCTTGTCGTTTACCGCATCACCAAGACGATGGCAAAGGAAAAAGCGATCAAGCTGATGGAGGAGGTCGGCATCCCCGAACCGAGAAACCGCTTCAGGCAGTATCCGTTCGAGTTCTCCGGCGGTATGCGTCAGCGTATCGTCATCGCGATCGCGCTTGCGGCAGACCCCGATATACTGATTTGCGACGAGCCTACCACCGCGCTCGACGTTACCATTCAGGCGCAGATACTCGAGCTCATCAACAACCTCAAGAAAAGCAGAAACCTCTCCGTCATATTCATCACGCACAATCTCGGCGTCGTTGCCAATATGGCGGATGATATCGCGGTCATGTACGCGGGCAAGATAGTCGAATACGGCAGCGCCGACGACGTTTTCTATGACCCCCGTCATCCGTATACCTGGGCGCTGCTCTCGTCCATGCCCGACCTTGAGACCAAGGAGAAGCTGGACGCCATCCCCGGCACGCCTCCCAATATGATCTACCCGCCCGAAGGCGACGCGTTCGCGGACAGAAACAAGTACGCGCTCAAGATCGACTTCGAAAAACAGCCGCCCATGTTCAGGATATCCGAGACGCACTCCGCGGCAACGTGGCTGCTGCATCCGGACGCTCCCAAGGTGGAAGTACCCAAGATCATTACGGACAGAATAGCAAGAATGAAGAAAGCGGAAGGAGAAAATCATGGATAATTTCAAAGACGACCGTGAAGTTCTGCTCCGCGTAGAGCATCTTTGCCAATATTTCAAAAGCAAGGGCTTCGAGACCAAGGCCGTTGACGACGTCAGCTTCGACGTCAAAAAAGGCGAGGTCTTCGGGCTCGTCGGAGAATCCGGCTGCGGCAAGACCACGACCGGACGCTCCATTATCCGCATTTATGACATCACATCCGGCAGCATTTATTTCAAGGGCAAGCGTATCTGCGCCGGCACCCGCTCCTATAAGGAAGCGATAAAGAAGGCAAAAGCAGACGCAGCCGAGGCTCTCAAAGCACTGAAGGACGATCCCAATGCTGCCGATAAAGCGGCAAAAGCCGCCGAGATAAAGGCAGCTCTCGCAAATACCATCGCCGCCAACAAAGCCGAAATAAAGGCCGCTCAGCACGACCACAAGAATTCCGACCGCGAGTACGCCGATGAGCTTGCCGCAAAGCTGACCGAAGAGTACAAGGCAAACTGCGAAAAATACGCGTCAGACCCCGAAAAGCTTGCGTCTCTCAAGGCAAAGTACAAGGAAGATCTGCACGTAGCAAAGCACACCAAGCTCATCACCAAGATACAGATGATATTCCAGGACCCCATCGCGTCCCTTAACCCTCGTATGACGGTCAAGGAGATAATTTCGGAAGGCCTCGTTATCAACGGTATCAAGGATAAAGAGTATATCGAAGAAAAAGTATTTGAAATACTCGAGCTCGTAGGTCTCGTCCGCGAGCACGCCGGACGTTATCCGCACGAATTTTCGGGCGGTCAGCGCCAGAGAATAGGCATTGCGCGTTCGGTCATCATGCGTCCCGATATGATAATCGCCGACGAGCCTATTTCGGCGCTCGACGTTTCCATTCAGGCACAGGTCATCAATCTGCTCAACGACCTCAGAAAGCAGCTTCAGCTCACCATTCTGTTCATTGCGCACGACCTTTCCGTCGTCAAATACTTCTCCGACCGTATCGGCGTTATGTATTTCGGCAAAATGGTCGAGCTCGCAAGCTCGGACGAGCTGTTCGCGCATCCGATGCACCCGTACACCCGTTCACTCCTTTCGGCGATCCCTCTCCCCGATCCGCACACCGAAAAGAAGCGTGTCCGCACGACGTACAACCCGATCGCCGAACACGATTACAGCGTGGACAAGCCGACTATGCGTGAAGTCGTTCCCGGACATTTCGTCCTCTGCAACGACGCCGAAGAGGCGAAGTACAAGAAGGAGTTCGGGCTGTGAGCGACAAGGTTAAGAAGTCGCTGCTCAAGTACGGCGTGACGACCGCCATCGGACTTGCCGCCGCGTATCTCGTGTGTTCTCTCAAGGACGTGTGGCACATCACCGATAAAATGGAGAAATACCGCGTCTTTTCCGACGCGTTCACCCTCCCCGGCATCATCATCGTCTGCGTCGGCTTCCTCGTGTGGCTCGCCAACAAGGAATATTTCATGAGCCTCAGCTATTTCGCGACCCGTGCGGTACGCGCGCTCATCCCGTTCGGCAGAACGTATGAAAAGCACGAAACGCTGCACGACTACGTGATGCGCAAAAGGGAAAAGGAACCCGTAAAAGGTTACGGATTCCTATTCATCGTAGGACTCGCGTTCGTCGCCGTCGCGGTGATATTCCTCATCCTTTACCACAACGCGGAGCCCGAAATCAAAAGCCTTAAGCCTTAAGCAGAATAAGAAAGGATTTCCGAAAAATTCGGAAATCCTTTTTCATTACTTATTCACTGTTACTTTTTACTTCTTACTTTATCTCGGGGAGGCTTGCCGCAGCGACGGACTGACCTACGCGGCGGGAAGATTCGTCGGGGATGTGGAGCCGGATCTTGGCAGCGAGTTCGGGGAATTCTTTGTCGAGAACCTCCTGAGCTTTGCCGAGAAGGAGAACGCCGCCTTCGCCGGAGGTGACACGGCCCATGATGAGGACGTGCTTGATGTCGTAGAATTCAGCGTAGAACGCGATGCCGTAGCCGAAATAAACGCCGATGTTTTCGTAGATCTTCTTGGCTCTTTCGTCGCCTTCAGCCATAAGCTTCTGAACGACTTTGAGCTTTTCGGCGGGAGAGAGGCTTTCGTCAAGCTCGATGCCTGCGAGAGGAGCAAGCTTGATGACGCCGTCCTGAGAGAAGTATTTGACGCCGCAGCCGTAGTCGCCGGACCATTCGTCAACGGCGGCGTTTTCGCAGAAATCAACGGGAACGAAAGCGAGCTCGTTGAGCCAGCCGGTGATGTTGCCGTTGGTGTCAACGTATCCGCCTGCTTCGGAGGTGCCCATTGCGATGCCGAGGACTTCGTTGTCGTTGAGGTCCATGGCTCCCGCGAGAGCGGTGACGTCACCGTCGTTCGCGACTTCGATGGGGATGTTTTCACCGAGTTCTTTTGCGACGTCGAGATACATCGTCTTGACGTGCTTTTCGAAATCCTCGTCCGAAACCTTGAGGAAGAGGGACGCGATCATGATCTTATTGTCGACGTAAACGCCTGCGGAGGAAACGCCGATGGCGTCAACGCGGGGCATGTGGGAAGCGGCGGTCTTCATTGCGTCGAGGATACCGTCGTAATGATATTTGGGGTCGGACTGGAGCTTGGGGAACCAGACGACTTCTTCGGAGTAAACGGTCTCGCCGTTGATTACGGCGGAAACCTTTCTGTCACTTCCGCCCGCGTCGAAGCCGATGCGGCAGCCGTCGAGATGACGTCCTACGGGAGCGGCGGATTCGCTGGTTACGGGAGCGTGCGCGAGGTCGGTGACCACGACTTCGAACGGATTTTCATAGCATCTTGCCATAAAGCCGTTGTCGAAATCACGGAGTTCGCCTTTTTCATAGGCCTTTTTGATCTTTTCGCCTACGACGGAAGCGCTTGCGATGATGATCTTGTACCCGCCTCTGATCCAGAGGAGGGCTTTGACGATACGTTCGATGTAACGGAAGTTGACGTCGTCTTTGCCGACGCCGTCTTTGTAAATTCTGGTCTTGAAAGCGGAAACGTAACCGTTGTTTCTTTCAATGCCGATGACGATGTCCTGACCGTCTTCTTTGGTGTTCTCGCGGAATTCACGGGCGACGAGCGCCATAGGGGTAAACTGTTTGTCAAGAACGGATTCGACTTTAAGCTTCATAACGTACTGTACCTCCGATAATAGTCTTTACAACGTTGAATTCGTTGTCGGTGATGATGATATCGGCGTCCTTGCCGACTTCGAGCGAGCCCTTCCTGTCGCTGATGCCGAGAACGGTCGCGGGGTTGAGGGACGCGCACTTGACACATTCCCAGATGGGTGCGTCGGTGTTGGAATAAACGTTCCATACGCCCTTGTTGAGCTTGAGAACGCTGCCGGCGATGGTGCCGTCGGGGAGCTTGCAGAGGTTGTCGCGGTAAACTACCTTCTGACCGCCGAGAGTGTATTCGCCTTCGGGAAGTCCGCCGGCGGGGAGACAGTCGGTGATGAAGATGAGCTTGTCGCCCTTCTGCTTCATGACGATGGAGAAGAGAGCCTTGTCAACGTGATAGGTATCGACGATGAGCTCGGCATAAACATCTCTTGCGAAAGCCGCGCCGACAACACCGGGATTGCGGTGGCCGAGAGCGGACATTGCGTTGAAGAGGTGGGTGGTGGATTTGACGCCGGCGTCAACGGAGGCGTAAGCGGTCTCGAACTTGGCGTCGGAGTGACCCATGGACATCACGACGTTGGAATTGGCGGCGATCTTCTTGATGGCTTCGAAGTTGTCGTCCATTTCGGGAGCGAGGGTGATGTATTTGATGACGTCCTTGTATTCAAGAACGAAATCGGCATCGGGCTTGAGAATGAAGCGTTCTTCCTGAGCGCCCTTCTTCTTGGGGTTGATGAACGGGCCTTCGGCGTGTGCGCCGAGAATGGTCGAGCCTTTCCAGGTCTTGGATTTCTTCATGACGGAACGGATGGCTTCGAGGGATTTTATTATGGTCTCTTTGGCAACGGTCATCGTGGTGGGGAGGAAGGCGGTGACGCCGTTCTTCACGAGTCCGCCGGCGATGGTTTTCAGCTCTTCGGGGTCGCCGTCGCAGACGTCGAGTCCGAGATAGCCGTGGATGTGAACGTCGATAAGACCGGGGGAAACGAATCCGCCCTTGGCGTCGATGACTTTCGCGCCCTCGGGAACTTCGTCCACGAGTCCGAAGATCTTGTCGTCATAGGCGAGAGCCTTGCCTTCGACGACTCTGTCCTTGAGAATGATCTTGCCGTTGATGATATACTTCATAAGCAGCTTCCTTTCATTTATTCATTATTTGCTAACTTACATTATACACACAGTTTCGGAAAAGTAAAGAGTATTGATGAATTTTTGTCCTTCTTTTGACTGATTTTTCCGCGCTTTTCGGGGAAAGTCGACGGCAGGCGGGATTAAAAAAGAGAAAGTATGCAGTTTTTTTCTCTTCCGTCTGCATTTTGCGTTCCGCTTGCGGCGAAAATGTCGAGGGGCAACGCGCTTTTTTGTCATTTTTTGCGCTGCGAGCGCGAAAAAAGTGTCAAAAAAATGAGAAAAAAATAAAAAAATTTCAAAAAACTCTTGATTATTGAAATTCGACGTAGTATAATATTGCAAAATTTAATAGTTTTCTATGTGATGTCTGCAGGAAAGTCGGGGCGTCCCGGGCCGAAGGAGTAATACTCTCAGGTGTTCCGCAAGGAATGAGGACTGCAGGCGGATGGAACTTTGGAGAATCTCATTAACGTGGGTGCCGAAGGTGAAAGCGACGTGTCGCGAATCTCTCAGGCGAAAGGACAAAGCTTATCATTTCCCTTAATAGGGGAATTTTGTGGGCATACCCGTGTGCGTGAGGTATGCCGTTTTTATTTGCAAAAATACATTATTATAAAAAAGAGGTTTTTATGGAATTCATCACCAAAGTAAATGACGCCGTCAACTCATTTATGTGGGGCAACGGCGTATGGCTGCTCATCGCCACCGGCATACTCATGACGGTGCTGACGAAAGTCTTCCAGATCACGCATATCGGCGAATGGTGGAAGAACACCATCGGCAGCCTTTTCAAAAAAGACGTCATCAGCCACAGCAAGGAAAAGGCGTCCATCTCTCCGTTCCAGGCGCTCTGCACCGCGCTTGCCGCGACGGTCGGCACGGGCAACATCGCGGGTGTTGCGGCTGCCATCTGCATCGGCGGCGCCGGCGCCGTGTTCTGGATGTGGGTCGCCGCGTTCTTCGGAATGATGACCAACTATTCCGAAAACGTGCTCGGCATCTATTTCAGACGCAAGAACGCCAAAGGCGAATGGTCGGGCGGTGCCATGTACTACCTTGAAGACGGTCTCGGCGGCAAAAAAGGCTGCAAGGTCATCGGCAAGGTGCTTGCGGTCGTCTTCGCGGTCTTCGCCATGCTCGCTTCCTTCGGCATCGGCAGCATGGGTCAGGTCAACAAGATAGTCATCAATTTTGAAAACGCGTTCCCCGTTTCGTCTCTTGAGGGCAAAACCGTCTTCGGCGGCGTCAACGTTTATCGCCTTATCCTCGGCGTCGTCGTGATGGCGCTCGTCGCGGTCATCGTTCTCGGCGGCCTCAAGAGGATCGCCTCATTTGCCGAAAAAGTCGTGCCCTTCATGGTCGTTCTCTTCATCGCGGGCAGCGTCGTCATAATCGGCGTCAACTACGCCAACATACTTCCCGCGTTCAGGGCGATCTTCGTCAACGCTTTCAAGCCCGTCGCGGCTCTCGGCGGCGGCGTCGGCTTCGTCATCAGCACGGTCATGACTCAGGGCTTCAAAAGGGGCGTGTTCTCCAACGAGGCGGGCCTCGGCTCCTCGGTCATGGTACATTCCAACTCCAACGTCAAAGAACCCGTAAAGCAGGGTATGTGGGGCATTTTTGAGGTCTTCGCGGACACCATGATCGTCTGCACCATGACCGCTCTCGTCGTCCTCACCTCCGACGCATACAACCTTTCCACCGGCGCCATCGCCGAAGGAACTTCCGACGCGACTCTCGTCGCCACCGCTTTCAACAACATCTTCCCGTGGGGCGGCATCGGCGCAAAATTCGTGGCGATAGCCATGTTCCTGTTCGCGTTCACCACCGTTCTCGGCTGGTCGCACTACGGCAGCAAGGCGTGGGAATACGTCTTCGGCGCAGGCACGTCCGTTATTTTCAAGATCATCCACGTCATCACCACCGTGTTCGGCGCGCTCCTCACCTCGTCTCTCGCGTGGGATATCTCCGATACCTTCAACGCGCTTATGATGGTGCCCAACCTTATCGGCGTCGTCGTGATGTCGGGACTCGTGATGAAGATCACCAAAAACTATATCGACCGCAAAAAGCGCGGGCTTGACGTCGCTCCGATCCTTTCATACGACCCGAAGATACAGAAGGAGCAGGAGACGGCACTTAAAAACGACAGCGAGTTTTGAACATAGATCGTACCTCGTACATTCTCCGAAAGCAAACGGCGTGCCTCTTTTTGAGGTACGCCGTTTGCCGTTATTTGATTTGCTTTTATTTGTTTTTACACCGTTCTTTTCCATATCTTCTTTTCGGTGTCAAGGTCGGTCGCAAGGACGAGGGCAGCCGAAATATCGGCAAAAAGCTCTTTTTTCAGCCTGGTTTCGGTCACGGGTGACAGAAGCGGTATGTTATAGCCCGGTGCAACGCCCTGCAGGAACAGATAAAGTCTGTTTCCGTCGAACGACGCCGAGATACGCGCTCTCGTCCGTTCTGTCGCCGAAAGGAAGGAATAGACCGCTTCCTCGCACATAACGGCACCGACGTCGACTCCGTCTGCCGACACCACGACGTATCTGAAATTGAACGGCTCGCTCGACGTTTCGAATTCGGCGAACCCGTCTTCCCACACCTTTTCGGGCGGGACGCACAGCGACGACCCCTTGCGGCGAAGCTGAAAATCGCGTTTGAACGTCTTTGAAAACTCAAATTCCGCCATCCACCCCGTGAACGCGTTTTCGCGTCTCGCAAAATAAAACGCAAACGGGATGCCTTCGTATTTTCCGCGGAACGACTTTTCGACGTCGTCGTTTTCGAATCCGCTTATCACGTTCTGCGACGCGAAACGGCTGACGTCGGCGTGACCTTCTTCAAAAGCCACGTCTTCGGCGGCGTCAAGGAAAAGCTCGTTCATCGCGTTCGACTTGAAGTCGTCTTCATAATCCTTCCGTGCGGGAGACAACAGAAAGACGCGCGACGCGACTGCGAGGGCGGCAAAGATAGCGGCGAAGACGAGCGTTATCCATATTTCAAGATGCACGTCGTCGCTCACCGTAAAGACGAGGGCAACGGCGCAAAGAACGAAAAGCAAAGACGTCAGCGCAAAGAACGCAAGCGTCTTCAGCCGTTTTTTGTTCAGCCTTTTTACAAAATCTTTCACGTTTCATCACTCCGCGTATATTTTAACCCAAAGTGCCGTATAAGTCAATAGAATGAAAAATATGTTATTTTTTTATCTTCAAAGCATTTTACCTTTGCAATTTTGGATTCTATGGTGTATAATATTATGAATGATTATAACGCAAGCGGAGGAAACGGATGAAAAAGGCATTTTTACCGTTTTTACTTATAATATCCATCCTGCTTTTCGGCTGCTCGGCGTCAGAGACGCCCGACGAAAGCTCGCCCCCCGCGGAAGAGTCCGTTCTGTCGGAAGAACCGTCGGCTGAGTCGGTTATCGAAGAAAGCGGTTTTGAATTCTCAGATGAAAGCAGCGAAGAAAGCGAAGAGCCAAGCGGCGAAGAAAGTGAAGAAGAAAGCGAGGAGCCGAGCGAGGAGATAAGCCTGCCGACAGACGCGGCTGAGCTTTATCTTTACGCGATGTCGGTCATCGAAAACAGCGTGAACTACACGTCCTCCACCGAATCGACCTTCGACCTGTTCCAGAGCGACGAGCCCGAGCCCGTGCTTTCTTATACAGCGTCCACCGACGTCAGACTTCAGGAGGTCAACGAGCGTGACAAGCGCCTTGACTTCACCACCACGCTTTCGGTCGACGGCATCGAGTCGAAAAGCAGGCTGCTTTACATCGACGGAGTCGGCTACTACGATACCGACGGCGAAAAGACAAAGCAGGCGATGTCGTTCGAAAAGGCGCTCGAGTTCCTCGGCTCCGACGGCGATACAGTCGTTTTTACCCCCGATATGTTCGACTCGGTGACGATCGATGATCTTAAAAGCGCGTGGCGGATCGAGCTGACCAAAATCAAGGACGTAAGCGCGGCGGCGGCACTCGTTCCGGACACAATGGAAAACGGAAAGATCGAAGACCTGCGCGTGACCCTTTACGTCAACGCCGACGGAACGCCCGCGGCGGAGGTCATCGGAATGAAAATGAGCGTCGGTTCCGACCACAAATACATAAGCATAAGCTGCGAGGTCATACAGACGACGACGTTTTCAGCCATCGACGGCACGGTCATCGACTGCGATATAGATAAAAACGAATACACAGACGGCATAATATACAGAAATTGAGGTAAAAAGCCATGAAAGCATCAGCCATCCTCGAAAAACTCAAAAGCCTTTCGGCGTTCCCCGTCGACCCGACCGTCGACTCCTTTAAGGAAGGGGACAGCGAAAAAGAAGTAAAAAAAGCGGCGGTCTGCTTTATTGCCACACCGTCGGTCATAAAGGCGGCACGCGACTGGGGCGCCGACCTCATAATCACTCACGAGCCGACTTATCACGATCATTTTGACAGATTTGAAGATAATTTCGTCGAAAAAGAGAAAAAAGCACTGCTTCAGAGCACCGGCCTTCCGATTTTCCGCTATCACGACCACGCGCACCGCGCTCCCGAGGACCTCATAAACAAGGGATTTATGGAAACGCTCGGTCTGCCGTACACGCTTACCGAAAAAGGCAAGGCGGCTGTCCTCGAAAACCCCGTGACGCCTCTTGAGCTCGCAAAGCTCATCGAGGAAAAAACGGGCACGAAGCACGTGAGGATCGTCGGCAAAAGAGCGTTCGACGCCAGAAGGCTCGACCTTCAGCTCGGCGCCTGCGGCGACGTGGCGCACCTCCCGTTCAAAGAGGGAAAGACCGACATAGTGATCGCCGGTGAGACCTGCGAATGGAAATGCCTTGAATTCATCCGCGACGCCGCCGAGCTCGGTCACGACTGCGCGGCGCTGATACTCGGCCACGTCGGCAGCGAAAGAGACGGAATGAAATATATCCGCGGCATCGTAAAGGACATGGGTATCGACGCGGAATATTTTGAGTGCGGCGAAGTTTATTCCTACACGGAGGACTGAAAACATGAAATATATAGCTATAATGGGTATGGGTATCGTCGGCGGAGGACTTTACGAGGCGATAAAAACCAACAAAGACAAGATAAAAAGCGTCGTCGGTGACGAAATCAGCATCAAATACGTGCTGGACAAGCGTGATTTCATCGGTCACGAGCTTGAAAAGAACGTCGTCCACGACATAAACGTCATACTGAACGACAAGGACGTCACCGTCGTTGCCGAAACGATGGGCGGCGACCGCCCCGCGTTCGATTTCTCACTTGCCTGCATCAAAGCGGGCAAATCCGTCGTTACCTCCAACAAGCTCGTCGTCGAAAAGCACGGAAAGGAACTTGAGGAAGCGGCAAGAGAAAACGGCGTTTCTTATCTCTATGAAGCGTCGGTAGGCGGCGGCATCCCCGTCATGCACCCGCTCGTCAACTGCCTCGGCGGCAACGAGATTGTAAAGATCAAGGGCATCCTCAACGGAACGACCAACTACATACTCGAAAAAATGGAAAAAGATGGGGCTTCCTTCGCCTCCGCTCTCGCAGACGCGCAGCAGAAGGGCTACGCCGAGGCCGACCCCACCGCCGACATCGAAGGACTCGACGCCGCGAGAAAGATTTGCATCCTCGCCTCCGTCTGCTTCGGCGGCTGGTACGGAATGAGCGACTGCGAGGTCATAAACGGCATTTCCGATATCACGTCCGAGCACATCGCCGAGGCGTCAAAGCTCGGGTACCGTATCAAGCTTATCGGCAGCGCCGAAAAGAACGAAAACGGCGTCCGCCTTTTCGTTAAACCCTGCCTCGTCGACAAATCGTCGCTACTCGCGTCCGTCAACGGAGTGTTCAACTGCATAATGGCGACCGGCGATCTTGTGGGCGACGTGGCGTTTTACGGCCACGGTGCCGGCGGACTCGCCACCGCTTCCGCGGTGCTTTCCGACGTTATCGAGGTGCTGACGGTTCGTCCCGTTCCCACCGTCAAGGGCTCCGTTCTGCCCGTCGTCAGAGCCGCGGAAGGCGCAAAGCTCGTCAACGTCTGCGGCAAGGAATTCGAAGCGGTATAAAGCCTTAAGCAAAAAAGGAAAGGACTTCCGCGGGAAGCGCGGAAATCCTGACTTGATTTTTGATATTTACATTTCTATATTCGAGTTTTTCTTGAAGCCCTCGCCGTAGATCTCGTTCGCGCTCGTCACTATCATGAACGCCGCGGGGTCTTCCTCGCGGACTATCTGCTTGACGAACGGGAAAACTCTGTTTTTCGAAGCGCACATGATGACTTTCTTCTCTTTGTTCGTGTACGCGCCCTCGCCCTCGACGTAGGTGACGCCTATTTCAAGGTCGCCGAGCAGACGCTTTGCTATCTGTTCGGGACGGTCTGACACGATGTAGACGAGTCGCGCTTCGTCGGTGCCGTAAAGCACCTTGTTGAATACGTACGAGTTCACAACTACGGTGACTCCGATATAAAGACCGATCTCGATCTGTCTGAACGCTATCATCGAGGCGACGAGCACGACGAGGTCAAGCGCCACGACGAGTATGCCGCTCTTGAGATGACGGTATTTCTGGCGAAGGAACTTGACGATTATATCCGTGCCGCCCGTCGTTCCGCCGTAGCGGAAGACGACACCCATCCCGATACCGATGAGCGCACCGCCCGCGAGGGAGGAAAGCAGCATACTGTCGGTAAGGTAGCCGGCTTCGGTCAGCAGGCTGTTCTTTATCACCGACCAGCCGAGCAGGGAAGAACCCGCCGACATCGAAAGCGACGACACGACCGTTGCCCATATCGTCGAAACGAGAAAATCTTTTCCGAACCTGATAAGTCCGGCGATCATCAGCGGTATATTCATCACGAGCACCATAAGACCGGTGTCGAGGGGGAGAAACTTGTTGACTATGACCGCGATACCCGTGAGTCCGCCCGGCGCGATGCCGTAAGGATCAAGGAAAAACGCGACCCCGAACCCATAGATCGCCGCTCCGATGCCGAGCATCAGAAGACGGCGCGCAAATTTGTATATATTCTTTTTCATATTCGTAATACCTCATCCTTTTCGGTTCTATTTTATCAAATACGAGGACGAAAGTCAACGGCAAAAAAACAACAATTTATTATGATACAACGGAGGAATTTTTATGAAACGCAGTGAAGCGGCAAAAGAACTCACCTGGGCTACCACCGACCTGTTCCCGACCGACGAGGCGTGGGAAGCCAAAGCCGAGGAAATACTCGCAAAAGCGGACGAGCTCGCGTCCTATAAAGGAAAGCTCTCGACCGACGGCAGCGCACTTCTCGAATACCTTAAAAAGAGCGAAAAGTACAACGACGAACTGTCGCTGTTCTATGTTTACGCCATGCTGAAAAGCGACGAGGACAAGGGAAATTCCAAATATCAGGGGTACCTCGGCAAGGCGTTCTCCATACTCAACACCGTTTCGGCAAAGATGGCGTTTGAGACCCCCGAAATGGTATCGATAGACGACGAAACGCTTGAAGGATTCTTCAAAAACGTCGAAGGACTCGAATTTTACAGACGCGTCATCGAACGCCAGCGCGTGTATAAACCCCACACCCTTTCCGAAGCCGAAGAAACGCTGCTCGCTTCCAGCGGCGAAATGTCCGACGTGGCAAAGAACGTGGCGTCCACCTTCCGCAACGCCGACCTCACCTTCCCCGACATCACCGACACCAACGGGGAAGTCAGAAAAGTCACTCAGGGAAGTTTCATTCCTCTTATGGAATCCCCCGACGTCAATGTCAGAAAGCAGGCGTTCGACTCGGTCTACGGCACATACGCCAAGTTCAAAAACACCATGGCGGGCTTCTTTGACGGTCAGGTCAAGCAGCTCATGTTCTACACCAAGGCAAGGAAATTCGCAAACAACATGGAACGCGCTCTGTTCCGTACCGAGGTCCCCGTTTCGGTGTACAAAAACCTCGTCAAGACCGTCAACGACAATATGTCCAGCCTTCACAAGTATATGAGGCTCCGCAAAAAGCTGATGGGCGTCGACGAGCTCCACATGTACGACATCTACACTCCGCTCATCCCCGACGCGGACGTCAAGATGACGTTCGAAGACTCCAAAAAAGTCGCGCTCGAGGCACTCGCTCCTCTCGGCGAAGAATATCTTTCCTACATCAAAGAGGGATTTGCCAACCGCTGGATCGACGTTTACGAAAACGAAGGCAAGCGCGGCGGCGCTTATTCCTGCGGCACGCCCGTACATCCTTTTGTGCTTCTCAACCACAACGACACCCTCGACTCCGCGTTCACCCTCGTTCACGAAATGGGCCACGCCATCCATTCCTATCTTTCCACCAAAAACCAGTCTCCGGCTTACGCCGACTACGTCATATTCGTTGCCGAAGTCGCTTCCACGTTCAACGAATCCCTGCTCATGAGATACCTGCTCGGCAAGACAACCGACAAAAAAGAAAAGGCGTACCTCATCAACCACTTCCTCGAGCAGTTCAGGACCACGCTTTACAGACAGACGATGTTTGCCGAATTCGAAATGCAGATGAACGAAAAGGTCGAAGAAGGCGAATCGCTCACCGCCGACCTGCTCTGCGGTATGTACTATGACCTCAACAAGAAGTATTACGGCGACGATATGGTCATCGACGAAGGCATTTCCTATGAATGGGAACGCATCCCGCACTTCTTCATGAACTACTACGTCTACCAGTACGCCACCGGCTTCTCGGCAGCCATGGCGCTTTCCGACAAGGTGCTTTCCGAAGGCAAGGAAGCCGTTGACAAATATCTGAACTTCCTGTCCTCCGGCTGCAAAGCCGACCCCATAACGCTCCTCAGAGGCGCAGGCGTCGACATGGAATCGCCCGAACCCATCGCCGCGGCTCTCAAGGTGTTCGACGGTCTCATCGATGAAATGGAAAAGCTTCTCGAAGAATAAGGTCATACCCGTTCCGTACTGATATTGTATAATATAAAAAAGGAGATATAAATATGGTATACAGAATGACTATCGCGGGCCTCGAACGTGACCTGCCGCTTTGCCCCCTCAACGAAAACCTCACCATCGGCGCTTTCGTCATTTTCGGCGACGTTGAACTCACCTGCGCCTGCGCTGCCGAGCTCCTCAAAAAAGCCCCCGATTTCGACTATATGGTAGCGCCCGAAGCCAAAGCCATCCCCCTCGTTCACGAAATGGCGCGTCAGAGCGGAAGAAACAAGTATATGCTCGTCAGAAAGGCGAAAAAAGCGTATATGAACGGCGTTTTCGAGACCGAGGACGTTTCCATCACCACCGCCGGAACGCAGAAGCTTTATATGGACGGCGCCGACGCCGCTCTCCTCAAGGGCAAGAGAGTCGTCGTCATCGACGACGTCGTATCCACGGGCGGCTCGCTCAAAGCGGTCGAAAACCTCGTCAATCAGGCAGGCGGCAGCATCGTTGCCAGAATGTGCATCCTTGCCGAAGGCGACGCCAAGAACAGAAAGGACATCACCTATCTCGAACCGCTCCCTCTGTTCAAGCCCGACGGAACGCCCATACTTTGAGCATTAAGCCTTAAGCCGTTAAGCATTAAGCAAATAGGAAAGGATTTTCGTGTCGTGACGACACGAAAATCCTTTTTGATTTATATGCGGTTTTAATTGCTTATTCATCTATGGGAACGATATTGCCGTCAGCGTCGTAATGCGTTACGGTTCCGTTTCCGTCTTCGGCATATTCGTATACCCAACGCTCTCCGTCTGTGTAGTATGTGGTTATCTTCGTTATTGATCCGTTTGTGAATTCATTAACGGATTCTTCGCCGGAGGTATGGACGAAGCGGCTTTCGGCAATGACGCCGTTTTCAAAGACGGCGTTTCCGTTTTCGTTTCCGTTTTTGTTATACGCTTTTGCCGAAACGAGTACACCGTTTTCGTCATATTCGGGGACGACGCGTGAATAGTACACCGTGGTGTGATTTCCTATTCCGAAATTGCTTATCGTGACAGAGTCGCTGCTGAACATACCGCTCGTATTGAGCGTGAGATAATCGACCGATTCGTATTCGCTTATCCTTCCGTCGTCACCGTACGTATAAATTACGTGCTGCGTATTCCCCACGTTAAACTCTGCGCTGTATTCGTGTATGACGCGCACTCTGCCGTCACCGTCGTATATCGCCGCGATGTATGAAACAGGATCGACTTCATAATCGTTTATGATGTCTGTCGGGCTGAACGCGCTGAATGCGGTTTCGTCAGCCTCGTCGGAGCACATTGAAAGGTTTATGTAATCGGTCGGGGAAGTGAAGAACGTGTCCGACGTTATCGTTACGTTCTGAACGGCGGGAATGTTAGTGATAACGACGGTCGTCATTCCGTCGGGACCGAGGCTCATTTCATATCCTTGGTTTATCTTTGAAACATCAGGTTCCGGAGAAGCATACTGCTCAAGATATTTTTCCGCAAGTCCGTCATTGAAATTGATGGCGTGCGGCGAGATGCCGTCGGGGAAACGCCATTTTATCGTTTTTTCGATCTTTCCGTCACCGTCGCGGAACACCACGTTCGTGACGTTGCCGCTTTCGTCAAACTCAAGGCCGCTGCCGTAAAGCAGCACATTGCCGTCAGGATCGCACTGATTTATGCCGACGAGTTCTCCGCCTTCGTGCACAAAATCAAAATATCCGTTCACTTCGCCGTTTTCATCGAAGGTCAGGAGCTTTCCGTCCGGGATGTCAATGCCGTCTTTGTCAAAAAGGTCTTTGATCGTATCGCAGGAGCAGAGGGAAACGATGAGAACGAGAGTCAGGCAGAAAGAGAGCAGCTTTTTCATTTTTATCACTCCGTGTATTTGATTTTAATTATCGTTTCTCGAATAGTCGTCGCAGACGTGCCACACGCCTTTTATCGAAAGGACGATGAACACGATGACGCAGACCGCCTTCCACAGGACCACCCACGCGTATGACTGCGGGAACACGCAGCCGCAGGCGGCAAGAGCGAGGAACGCGGCGTAAAAGGCGTAGGAAACGTCAAATATCCTGTGCCTGTCTTTTTTGAGATTGAACTTTTGTGCCGTCGAAACGAAGAACGAATGGACTTCCGACACGAAGATCAGACATACCGCGGCGTAAAGCAGCGAAACGACGCCGAGGACCACGACTTCCCGGACGCCGAAGCTTTCAAGCCCCATGCCGGTCGTGTTGGCGAACGCCTTGAAGCAGACCGCGTAAGCTATCTGGACCGCCGCCGCGGCGAAGGCGACGAGCGTGAATCTGTCGTCGCGCTTTCCCTTCATCCGCGTGACGCCGATATATATGAGCACCGTGCCGACCGCGTCCTGCAATATCTGCACCTTTGATATGGCGAAATCAAGGAAAAACACGAATCCTATGGCAATGAGCATGAATGAAACGCCGAGCTTTTTCATTTCCTTTTCGTTCGGGTTTTCGGAAATTTCGGATTCGTATATCTCCGATACATTGGAGATGAATTCCTTGTCTTTTTTTATCGTGCGGAAATATTTGGTGATGTCGGTGTACCACCAGATACCGAGGATGAGCACGATGAGCGAAAACAGAATTATGGCGTACGGTCTGTATGACGCCAGCTCGTAGAATATCTGCGACGACGTGATGTTGACGTACGCTTCGTATTCGAGGATGGCGGAAAGGTCGGGGATGAATCCGAGGATTATCTTGGTGAACATAAAGACCGAGGTGATGAACTTGGAGTTCGGCAGCTTTTCAAGCGCGTCGAAACCGCCGTTGCGCTGGAGCAGATATTCCATACCGCCGAAAAAGTCGTTCATGAAAACGAGCAGAAGCACGGATTCGAGTATGCCGAAGGTGAAGTTGGCGAGCATCACGGTATCCGGATTTTCGGAAAGAACGAGGAAGAACGCGATGAAACGCGCGAACGAAACTGCGGCAAGAAACAGCATCTTCTGCGACGCCGATTCTATTCTGTCGTCGAGCTCGGCAAGCTCGGAAAGGGCAAACCACACCGCGAGCCAGCCGATGAAGTCGGGCAGGACATCAAGCACCGATATATACGGATTGAGCAGGAAAACGAAACCGACCGCAAGAAGCGGCGACAGAAAACGCGGAAGGCTTTTACGCATTTTTGTTGTCCTCCGATTCACGCTTCTTTTTTCTTTCCTCCGCCTTTGCCTTTTCCTTGGCAAAATAGGCGTTGTCCTTGGCTATCTGCTTTTTCGTGGTTATCTTGGCGTAGCAGGTGTAAAGGAACCAGAGGTTGGCAAGACCGATGAAATATTTCAGAGCCGCGACGACCTTGATGAATCCGTCAGCCACCTCTTCGGAAAGTATTTTCGGGGAAAAGACGGCAAAGATCGCGCAGGCGTAGAAAAGCAGGGTGAATATCATCCACATCGACGCCGAAAGCGCTATGCTTTCACCGCCGCTGTTTTTCGTCATTTCTTTTATCAGCGTAAGATATACGGCGTGGAACAGGGCGCAGAGCGCGAGATACGCGATATATACGTAACCGAACGATTCGCTGTCCGTGCTGTACGAGCCGAGCATCGAAGCGAGATACATCACGGGGTACGCGGTGCACAGCAGCGATATCGCCGAAGAAACGCGGAAGCGCTTGTCGACCGACGAAAGCTTCCACATTCCGAACGCGAGCAGAGGCCAACCGATAATTCCGGCGGCGAACGCGTCGAATATCGTCAGCAGATATCCGAGAACGCAAAGTCCGAATCCCATAAATGTTCCATCCTTTTCAAAATTTGAAATAAATTTGTTTTTGAGGCGGCTCTGCCGTCACAAAAACGCCTTTAAGACGAGCGTAAGCTCGTCCTCGCGCCGACCAAGCGGGTGAAGCGGAGCGAAACAAGCGCGATAAGCGCGAGAAAAACCAAATGTAAAACGAAGTTTTACATTTATGATCTCATATCCTTCTGCATGCAGCACTTTTTGTATTTAAGTCCGCTTCCGCAGGGGCAGGGGTCGTTGGGGCCCACTTTTTTGCGCTTCGTCGCGGTGACGATGACCTTTTTGTCGCCGCCTGCGTTCATATTGTTGGCGGCGGTCAGCACCTGCTTTCTTTCCATCGGCTTGCGCGGAGCGACGGTGAGCAGCATCCTTACGGTGTCTGCTCTGATGTTCCTTACCATTTCGTCGAACATATCCGAGCCGATTATGCGGTATTCCGACACGGGGTCGCGCTGAGCGTAGGCGTTGAGTCCGACGCCCGTTTCAAGGTCGTCCATCGCGTCGATGTGATCGACCCACTTGGTGTCGACGTTCTGAAGCAGGATTATGCGTTCTATCTCGCGGAATCTTTCGGGAGTGAAGACCTCCTCCTGATAAGCGTATCTCTTCTTCGCTCTTTCAAGCAGCAGATCGCTTATCTCTTCGGCGTTGATGCGGCTCAGCTCCTCGGTCGTGTAGTTGAAATCGTCTTTTCCGCAGAGTATGCCGAGGAAATACGTTCTGAGTCCGTCGTAGTTCCAGTCGTCGGCAACGTCGGAGGCGCAGTATTCGCTCACGGCGTCGTTGACGTAGGATTCGACCATCTTCCATATCGTGTCCTTCAGATCCTTGCCGTCGAGCACGTCTTTTCTCTGCGAATAGATGAGCTCTCTCTGCTGATTCATGACGTCGTCGTACTGAATGACGCGTTTGCGGCGCTCGAAGTTGTTCATTTCAAGGCGTTTCTGCGCCGATTCTATCGAATTCGCGAGTATTTTTGCGTTTATAGGCTGATTTTCGTCAAGACCGAGCGCGTTGACCACGCCGAGCATTCTGTCCGAGCCGAAAAGACGCATGAGATCGTCCTGCATCGAAAGGTAAAATCTGCTCTCACCCGGGTCGCCCTGACGTCCGGAACGGCCTCTCAGCTGGTTGTCGATACGTCTGCTTTCGTGACGCTCGGTGCCTATGATGAAAAGTCCTCCGGCTTCTCTCACCTTGTCGGCTTCGGGAGCGACTTCCGCCTCGTACTGCGAGTTGAGGAGTCTGAAATGCTCACGCAGAGCAAGGGTCTCTTCGTCGTCGGTGTGCGCGTAGCTCGTCGCCTCGGCAATCTGCCATTCCTCGTAGCCTTCGTCGCGCATTTTGGCTTTCGCTATGAATTCGGCGTTGCCGCCGAGCTTGATATCGGTACCGCGGCCCGCCATATTGGTCGATATGGTGACGGCGCCGAACTTGCCCGCCTGAGCGATTATCTCGGCTTCGCGTTCGTGATATTTCGCGTTCAGCACGTTGTGCTTTATGCCTTCACGCTTGAGACGCTCCGAAAGCTCCTCGGATTTCTCGATGGAAACCGTACCGACGAGCACGGGCTGTCCCTTGGCGTGGCACGTTTTTATCTGTTCAACGATGTTGTTGTATTTGCCGTTGACAGACTTGAACACCATGTCGACGTGATCTTTTCTTATCATCGGACGGTTGGTGGGTATCTCCACCACGTCAAGGCTGTATATCTCGCGGAATTCCGCGTCCTCGGTCATCGCCGTACCGGTCATGCCGGAAAGCTTTTTGTAAAGACGGAAATAGTTCTGGAACGTGATGGTCGCCTGCGTCTTGTTCTCGCGCTCGATCTTCACGCCTTCCTTGGCTTCGATCGCCTGATGCAGACCGTTGGAATAGCGTCTGCCGTACATGATACGTCCCGTGAACGAGTCGACGATGAGGACTTCACCGTCCTTGACGATGTAATCGACGTCGCGCTGCATAACGCCGTGAGCGCGTATCGCGTTGTTGATGTAGTGCATATATTCCTGATTTTCGGGGTCGCCGAGGTTTTCCACGCCGAAATAGCGCTCCGCCTTGGCAATGCCGGATTTGCCGAGCACGGCGGTGCGCGCCTTTTCATCGACGATGATGTCGGCGTCGATGTTGTCGTGACCTTCCTTGTCGTCGATCTCTTTTATGCGGAACACGGACATACGTCTCACGAGCTCGTCCGTCTTTTCATAAAGCGGGTCGGATTTGTCGCCGGCGCCCGAAATGATGAGCGGCGTGCGCGCTTCGTCGATGAGGATGGAGTCGACCTCGTCCACTATCGCGAAAACGTGGCCTCTCTGAACGGCGCGTTCCTTGTAAATGACCATGTTGTCGCGCAGATAGTCAAAGCCCATCTCGTTGTTGGTGCCGTAGGTGATGTCGGCGGCGTAGGCGGCTTTTCTTTCTTCGTTCTTCATCCCGTTGACGATAAGTCCGACGGAAAGACCGAGGAAATTATAGAGTTTTCCCATCCATTCGCTGTCGCGCTTGGCAAGGTAGTCGTTGACGGTCACGACGTGTACGCCGTTCCCGTCGAGGGCGTTGAGGTAGGCGGGCAGGGTAGCGACCTGCGTTTTGCCTTCGCCCGTCTTCATCTCGGCGATACGTCCCTGATGGATGACGATGCCGCCTATGAGCTGTACTCTGTAATGGCGTGTGCCGAGCACACGGTCGGCGGCTTCGCGCACTACCGCGAAAGCGTCGGGAAGTATATCGTCCTTCGTTTCGCCTTTTTTCAGCCTTTCGCGCAGGATGTTAGTCTGGCTCTGAAGCTCGCTGTCGCTCATCGCCTTGTATTTGTCGGCGAGAGAATCTATTTTATCGACTATCGGCTCTATCTTTTTGAGCTGACGTTCGCTGTATGTTCCGAATACTTTTGAAATAAGTGACATTTTTTCCTCCGGTGACATCGTATTGCGGCGCTTTTCGCCGCTTGTGCCTGAAAATATTTTTCGCTTATTCTATAATAACATAAGAAAATAAAAAAATACATACCTTTTTGTAAAAATAATTGAAAACATAATAAAAATGTGATATGATACAAACTGAATAATAATGAAATCATGAAAGCCGTGGGATAAATGTCACTCAACATCGTACTTCTCGAACCCGAAATACCGCAGAACACGGGCAACATCGCCCGCACCTGCGTCGCCACGCATTCGCGTCTTCACCTCATCCGTCCGTTCGGATTTGAAATAACCGACCGAAATCTGAAGCGGGCAGGTCTTGACTATTGGCAATACCTCGACGTGACCTATTATGACAACATCGGACAGTTCCGCGAGATGAATCCGGACGCGTTTTGCTATTATTTTTCCACCAAGGCACAGAAATGCTACACCGAGGTGCCGTACCCCGACAACGCGTACCTGTTCTTCGGCAAGGAGACCAAGGGGCTGCCCGAGACGCTGCTCGTGGACAACGAGCCGTACTGCGTACGCATCCCCATGTTTGAGGAGATTCGCTCCCTCAACCTTTCGAATTCCGTGGCGATCGCCGTTTACGAGGGGCTTCGTCAGCAGGGATTCGACGAGCTCAACAGAAAGGGAAGATTCCCGACAAGAAAAGAGTGAAAACATGGTAAACAGAACGATAGCCGCCGTTTCGTCGCCGAGAGGCAAGGGCGGTGTCGCGCTCATAAGAATAAGCGGCGACGAGGCGTTTCGCGTAGCGTCTGCCGTGTTTGCGCCCGCGTCGGGCAAAAAAATAGAAGAATACAAGCCGAACACCGTCGTATACGGAAGGTTTTCCGACAGAAAAGGCGTTTTTGACGACGGCATGGCGGTGCTTTACAAGGCTCCGCGCTCGTTCACGGGCGAGGACACCGCCGAGCTCTGCTGCCACGGCGGACCGCTCGTCACCGAAAAGCTGCTTTCCGCCTGCATCGCCGCCGGCGCGTCTTACGCGGGACGCGGCGAATTTACACGCCGTGCGTTCCTGAACGGCAAAATGTCGCTTTCGGAAGCCGAAGCCGTGGGCGGCATGATCGACGCCGTCAGCGAAAAGCACCTGAACGTGTCGCTGCTGCAGATGGGCGGCAGCCTTTCGCAGAAGATAGGCGGCATTTATTCGCGCCTCGTCTTTCTCGTGTCGTCGGTGTACGCCTACATCGACTATCCCGACGAGGATATGACAGACGTTTCGGTCGACGAAATGAAAGAACGGCTTCGCTCCATACTCGGCGAGCTGAACGCACTTTACGAAACGCGCCGCTACGGCAAAGCGATAAGCGAGGGCATCCCGACCGCCATAGTCGGCAGACCCAACACGGGCAAATCGTCGCTGCTGAACAGACTCGCGGGCAGCGAACGCGCCATCGTCACCGACACCGAGGGCACGACGCGCGACGTCATAACCGAAAAGATCACGCTCGGCGACGTGGTGCTCGACCTTTCGGACACCGCGGGGATACGCGAAAGCGACGACGTGATCGAGCAGATAGGCGTGAAAAAAGCGGGAGAACAGATCGAAAACGCCGAAATGGTGCTGCTCGTGCTCGAAAACACCGTCACCGACGCCGATAAAAAAGTGATCGACCGCATAATCGAATGCGGCAAAAAAGACGTCACCGTCGCAGTCTACAACAAGTCCGACAACGGAAAAACGGCAAAATCGGGTATTTTCGAACGCGAGATCGCGTTTTCCGCGTCCACGGGAGAGGGAATGGACGAGCTTAAGGACGCCGTGAGCGAGATGTGCGGCAAAAACGTCTGCGTTTCCGACGGCAGCATAATCGTTTCGGCGCGTCAGAGCGGAGCGCTCGCAAGAGCGATCGACCGTATTTCCTCGGCGCTTGAGTCGCTCGACTCGTTCACTCAGGACGTCGCGGGGCTCGAGATAGAAGAAGCGCTTTCGGCGCTGAACGAAATAGACGGCAAAGCCGTCACCGAAGACATAGTGAACGATATTTTCTCGCATTTCTGCGTCGGTAAATAACCAATTGAAAAACCGCGTTTTTCAATTGTCTTTCCCGCACTTATCGCATTCGTTTCACATTATCGAAAAATCGATTTTCGCGTTCGCCCGCGTTTTCGGGCAGATGATATATTGGAAGTGTTTGTATGAACGAACTTGAATTTGACGTACTCGTGGTCGGTGCCGGACACGCCGGCATCGAAGCGGCGCTCGCGTCGGCTCGTCTCGGAATGAAGACCGCGGTGTTCACGATGAATATGGACCTTGTCGGCAATATGCCCTGCAATCCGTCCATCGGCGGAACGGGCAAGGGACACCTCGTCTACGAGCTTACCGCTCTCGGCGGCGAAATGGGCAAAGCCGCCGACGAAGTAATGCTTCAGTCGCGTATGCTCAACGAGTCGAAAGGCCCTGCCGTCCACTCGCTGCGTATGCAGGCGGACAGGGTAAAATACCGCAATTATATGAAAAAAGTGCTCGAAAGCACGCCGAACCTGCTGCTTATCCAAGCCGAGATAACGGGGATATGCGTCGAAAACGGCGTCATCACGGGGGCTTACACCGCGTTCGGCATGAAATACAGCGCAAATGCCGTGATAATCGCCACCGGTACGTCGCTCGGCGGAAAAATAATCGTGGGCGACGCGTCCTACAAGTCGGGCCCCGACAACACGCTGCCCGCCACCGTCCTCACGGGCGACCTCATCGGACACGGCGTAAAGATTGTCCGCTTCAAGACGGGCACGCCTGCCAGAGTCCACGCCGACAGCCTTGACTACGACGAAATGGAGCTTCAGGAGGGCGACGAAAAGGCGTACCTTTTCGCTTCCGAAGGCTTCGGCAAGAACACTTTCGGCTGCTATATAACCTATACCAACGCAAAAACGCACGAAATAATCCGCGCAAACCTCCACCGCTCACCTCTGTTCGGCGGCGCCATAAAGGGGACGGGACCGAGATACTGCCCGTCCATCGAGGACAAGGTCGTCCGCTTTGCCGACAAGGAAAGACATCAGATATTCGTCGAGCCGATGGGCAGCGATACCAAGGAAATGTACCTGCAGGGGCTTTCGTCGTCCATGCCGGAGGACGTCCAGCGCGAGATAATCCACTCCATCAAGGGGCTGACCCACGCAAAGATAATGCGTACCGCCTACGCCATCGAATACGACTGCATCGACCCGACCCAGCTTGCCCCGACGCTTGAGTTCCGCGATATCCCCGGGCTTTACGGCGCGGGACAGTTCAACGGCTCGTCGGGATATGAAGAAGCGGCGGCCCAGGGACTTATCGCCGGCATCAACGCCGCGCTCAAGATAAAGGGCGAAAAGCCGTTCGTGCTTTCGCGTGCCGAGTCGTACATCGGCACCCTCATCGACGACCTCGTCACCAAGGGAACGAACGAGCCCTACCGTATGATGACGAGCAGAAGCGAATACCGCCTCTATCTGCGTCAGGACAACGCCAAAACCAGACTCACGCCCAAGGGCTACGCCATAGGGCTTGTTACCGAAAAAGACTATCAGACCTTCCTTGCCGAGGAAAAGGCGCTTGAAAACGAGATAGAATATCTCAACACGACCACCGTCAGGATGGGCGAAAAGCTCGACTGGCTCCTCGTTTCCAAGGGATACGAAAAGTCCGCCGTCGGTTTCCGCGCGTCCGAGCTGCTGAAGCGTCCGGGCATCGTCATCGAGGACGTGTACGCGCTCGAGGGCAGGACGGATTACGATTACAAGACCGCGCGCCGTGCCGAGATAGAAATAAAATATGAAGGATATATCAAAAAGCAGCTTGCCGAGGTCGAACGCTTCGGCAAACTCGAAGAAAAAATGATACCTCCCGATACCGACTATACGCAGATCAAGGGACTCCGCATCGAAGCGATGCAGAAGCTCTCGAAGATGCGTCCCGATTCGGTCGGACGCGCGTCGAGGATATCGGGCGTGTCGCCTGCCGACGTGTCGGTGCTGCTCATCTGGCTTGCCCAGAAAGGGAACAGAAATGATTGAACTCATCAAAAAACATTCGCCCCTTCCGCTCGACGATGAAAAAGCGGAAAAAATGGCGAAAATATACGAACTTCTCGAAGAAAAAAACAAGGTGATGAACCTCACCTCGATAAAAACGCCCGAAGAAGCGGCTGAACTCCATTTTGCCGACTCGCTTTATCCGCTCACCACGCCGTACGTCAAGGGAAAAGTGCTCGACGTCGGAAGCGGCGGAGGATTCCCCGCGTTTCCCGTCGCGGTGTATTTGGGGCTCGACGTTACGGCGCTTGACGCTACGGCGAAAAAGCTCGATTTCATCGCCGAAACGGCAAAAGCGGCGGGGCTTGACAATATAAGCACGCTTTGCGGCAGAGCCGAGGAGCTCTCGCACGACAAAAAGTACCGCGATTCGTTCGACACCGTGCTGTCGCGCGGGGTCGCCCGCCTCAACGTGCTTTGCGAATGGTGCATGCCATACGTAAAACCGAACGGATTTTTCGTCGCGATGAAGGGCTCGAACGGCGAAGAAGAAGCGCGTGACGCCGAAAACGCCGTGAAAACGCTCGGCGGAAGGATCGTCGATATGATCAGATACGATCTGCCGCTTTCGGGACACACTCATACGCTCATCGTCATCGCAAAAGAGTCGCGCACTCCCGACGCTTACCCCAGACATAATTCGCAGATAACGAAAAAGCCGCTGTGACAGCGGATAAAGGGAAAACTATGTACGAAAAAGAACTGAAAGAGCTTTTGTCGTCGCTCGGAGCGGTGAACTGCGGCTTTGCGTTCGTCGGCGACTGCCTGCCGGACGACGTGCCGCGGCGCCTTGTGAACGCCGTTTCGTTCACCTGCAAGCTGAGCTCCGCCGTGCTCGAGACCATAACCGACAGACCGAGCATGATGTATTTTCAGCATTACCGCGCCGTCAACGCGCGGCTCGATTCGATATGCCTCGACGTCGTCCGCTTTATCGAAGAAAAGGGCTTTTCGGCGTTCCCGATCGCGGCGAGCCAGTCGCGAAACGGCGAGGAAGAGAAATACAACGGCGTTTTTCCGCACAAGACGGCTGCCGTCAGAGCGGGAATGGGCGGCATCGGCATGAACAATCTGTTCATCGACGCCAGGGGCGGCATCGGCGTGCGGCTCGCGACCGTGCTGACCGATCTTCCGCTCGATACGTACGCCGGACCGTTTCCGTCCCTCTGCACGGGCTGCGGAAAATGCGTTTCCGCCTGCCCCGCGGGCGCTCTCAAGGGCGTCGTCTGGCACGAGGGACTGACGAGGAAAGACCTGTTCGACCCTAAAAAATGTTCAGACCACATGAAGACCTACAAGGACATCGGCAGGGGCGCCGTCTGCGGACTGTGCATGAAAGCCTGCCCGCACCTGAAAAGCTTTAAGCATTAAGCAAATAGAATGATTTCCGCACGAAACGTGCGGAAACCGACATCAATTCCGAATTGTCTCACGTCATTTTGTCTTCGAGCTGCTTGAACGCCTTTTTGCATTTCCTGTTTATTTTCGAGCGGTTTTCCACGCACGACACGGTAAGGCCGGCGACGATGCCGGATATCATCGCGATAAGGACGGACATAAGGACCATTCTGCATTTGAATTTGTCAAACATTTCTTTTTCCTCCGTTGTTTTTTCTCCTTTATTCTTCCCGAAGAGGACAAACGTTATTCGCAGACGGAAAAAATATAAAAAATATTTTGAAAATCAAGGACTTTTCCTGAAAAAACTCTTGACAAGTAAGGAAAACGACGATATAATGTCTTTTGCTGCATTATCGGAGGGTGTACTATGCTTGATTTGAAACCGATCTTTTCCGGAAACGTAAAAGAGATACCCTTCGCGTCCGAATACGACCTTGCCGAGCTTTCACCCGATATCGTGTCGGGAGTCTGCAAGGTGAACGGAAAATGCCGCGGCTTTGCCGATTACGCCGAGTTTTCGGCGTCGTTCACGCTTTCGTACAGAGTCGTCTGCGCGAGATGCGGCGAGGAATACGACGGCAGCCACTCATTTGACGTCGAAAGCCCCATTGCGAGATCCCTCGAATCCGAGGAGGACGAAGACAAGTTCATTCTGCTTGACGACGGAAAACTCGATCTCGACGACGTCTGCGTGAGCAACATTATTTTAAGTATGCCAACGCGGTTTTTATGCCGCGATGACTGCAAAGGGCTTTGCCCCGGATGCGGTGCCAACCTCAATAACTCCGTATGCTCCTGCGGTGAAAAGAAGATTGACCCGAGGATGGAAAAGCTGAAGCAATATTTGAATAAACAAAAAAATATATAAATGAACTAAGGAGGTGCCAAAAATGGCAGTACCCAAGAGTAAGGTTTCCAAGGCAAGAAGAGACAAGAGACGTTCCAGCACCTGGAAGCTCGAACAGCCCGGCATGACGAAATGCCCTAAGTGCGGTGAATACAATCTCTCTCACAGAGTTTGCAGCAAATGCGGCACATACGGCGGCAAAGAAGTTTTAGAGGTCAAAGCTGAAGACTGATTTTGACGCAGAGAACCGCGTTACAGGGGCGATTTTTGCCGATAACGCGGAAATAATCGTAAAAACTTCAAAGTAAAACGGGCGGATTGCATACAAAAGCATCCGCCTTTTTTCGCAATTTCCGGAGGTGAAAAAATGGTCGATATATGCGGCGTCGAAAACGGGTCGGTGTGCGAAGCAAAAGGAATAAAAAGCGGCGACAGGCTCGTTTCGATCAACGGAAAAGAAATAAACGACGTGCTCGACTACCGATTTTATTCTTCCGAAAAAACCGTGTCGCTTGTCATCGAAAGAGACGGCGAAAGTATAAATTTTGAGATAAAAAAAGGCACCTATGACGATCTCGGTCTCTGCTTCGGGACCTATCTGATGGACAAAAAGAGAAGCTGCCGCAACAAGTGTGTCTTCTGCTTCATCGACCAGAACCCGCGCGGAATGAGGGAGAGCATCTATTTCAAGGACGACGACGAAAGGCTCTCGTTCCTGCAGGGCAGCTACGTCACGCTCACGAATCTCACCGACAGAGATATCGAGCGTATAATAGAAATGAAAATCACGCCCATCAACGTGTCGGTGCACTCGATGGACGAAAAGCTGCGCGTCTTCCTCACGGGCAACAGGTTCGCGGGCGAAAGCCTCAAAAAGCTGTACCGTCTTGCCGAAGGAGGCGTCGGGCTCAATCTGCAGTTCGTGCTCTGCCGCGGCATAAACGACGGCGGCGCGCTTGAATATTCGCTCTCGAAAATAAAAGAGCTCCCCACTCTGCGTTCGGCGTCGGTGGTCCCCGCGGGGCTTACGCGGCACCGCGACGGGCTTTATCCGCTCGTGCCGTACGACAAAAAAACGGCGTCGGACGTCATCGACACCGTCGAAGCGTTCCACGACGCAATGAAGCGCGAAACGGGGGAAGGGAAGGTCTTCTGCTCCGACGAGTTCTATCTCATCGCGGAAAGAGCGCTTCACACGTCCGATTATTACGAGGGATTTGAGCAGTACGATAACGGCGTCGGCATGCTGACCGACACGGGTGAATCGTTTATGGCGGCTCTCGAGGACATCGAAGAAAGCGAGGAAGGCACGCTCAACCTTGCCACGGGATACGCGGCGTATCCGCTCATGTCCCGCCTTGCAAACGAATTCGAAAAGAAATTCCCCAAAAGAAAAATAAACGTATTCAGAATAAGAAATGACTTTTTCGGCGAAACGGTCACCGTCAGCGGACTCATCACGGGCGGCGATTATATCGCGCAGCTCAAGGGAAAGGTGAGCGGGAATCTGCTCATCAGCCGTTCGTCACTCAATCACGACGGCGATCTTTTCCTTGACGGAGTGACCGTAAAAGAGCTTGAGGCCGCTCTCGGCGTCAGGCTCGTCACCAACGGGCCCGACGGGTACGCGCTTTGCGAGACCTTCGCGTCCGAGAAGGCGAGGTAAAAATCTATGAAAAACGGAATAATAGCCGTTGTCGGCAGACCCAACGTCGGCAAATCGACTTTTTTCAATAAAATATGCGGCAGAAAGGTGTCTATCGTCGACGATACGCCGGGTGTCACGCGTGACAGGGTGTCCGCCGAGACCGAATGGAACGGCAGACCGCTGCTCGTCATCGACACGGGCGGCATCGAACCGAAGACCGACAATATGCTGCTCAGACGCATGAAGGAGCAGGCGGAAGTCGCCATCGACATCGCCGACGTCATAATTTTCATGACTGAGCTCGGCACGGGCGTCACCGCGAACGACCGCGACATCGCGTCGGTGCTCAAAAAATCGCGCAAGCCCGTCATCGTGGCGGTCAACAAGGTGGACACCGTCGGCGACCTGCCGTCGGGATTCTACGAGTTCTACGAGCTCGGCTTTGAGGACGTCGTCGCGGTATCGTCCATCCACGGCACCGGCACGGGCGACATACTCGACCTCGCGGTCAGCCATCTTCCCGAGGACAGCGGGGAAGGCGATGACGACGACGCCGTCAGAGTGGCGGTCATCGGCAGACCGAACGCCGGCAAATCGTCGATAGTCAACCGGATACTCGGCGAGGAACGAATGATAGTTTCCGATATGCCGGGTACGACGCGCGACGCCGTCGACAGCGAGATAAAGAACGAATACGGACACTATCTGTTCGTCGACACCGCGGGCATACGCCGCAACGCCAAGATAGACGACAGGATCGAGCGCTATTCGGTGCTCCGCGCAAAGGCGGCGGTCGAACGCGCCGACGTCTGCGTGCTCATGGTCGACGCCACCGAGGGCGTCACGGCGCAGGACGAAAGGATCGCGGGGATCGCTCACGAAGCGGGCAAGCCCACCGTTATAGTCATCAACAAGTGGGACCTTGTCGAAAAGGACAATTCCACCGTCAACAAATTCACCAAGGATATCCGCGTCGCGCTTTCGTATATGACCTACGCGCCCATTCTTTTCGTTTCCGCCAAGACGGGGCAGCGGGTCGACAAGCTGTTCGGGCTCATAAACGACGTTTACGAATCGAGCAGAAAACGCATCACCACGGGACTTCTGAACGACGTTCTCAACGAGGCGACCGAAAGGACTCAGCCGCCTACGGACAAGGGCAGACGGCTCAAGATATACTACATGACCCAGACCGGCATACAGCCGCCCAATTTCGTCATTTTCTGCAACAACGCCGAGCTTTTCCATTTCTCTTATCAGAGATATATCGAAAACTGCATCCGCAAAGCGTTCGGCTTTGACGGCACGCCGATAAGGCTCGTCATCAAGCAGAAGGGGGACGACGAGGTATGAAAAAGTCAAAGCTGCTCATCATAGTGTTTTCGGCACTCGCGGTCATCTCGCTCGCGCTTTCGCTGATACTGAAGATCGAGGGTCAGCGCGTCTATATGTCGGGATTTCTGACGCTGATGTCGAGTCACGTTTGGAACCTCGGCAAGGCGAACCCCGTCGTTTTCATCGGCAGCGTAATGGCGTGCGTGATCGGCGCTTACCTGCTCGGCAGCACTAACTTCGCCATCCTCATCAGCCGTGAGGAACATAACGACGACATACGCAAATACGGCAGCAAAAACGCGGGAATGACAAATATGATCCGCGTTTACGGCAAGCGCGACGGCATCATGACCGCCGTGGGCGACGCCGTGAAGACCGCCTGCGCCGTGCTCGTTTCGAGATTCCTGCTCGGCGAATTCGGCGCGTACCTCGCGGGGCTATTCTGCGTGCTCGGGCATATCGCGCCCATCTGGTATAAATTCAGGGGCGGCAAGGGCGTCATCGCCTCCGCCATCGCCATACTCATCCTCAATCCCGTCTATTTCCTCATCATCTTCGCGGTGTTCGCCATCGTTTTCCTCACGTCGCACTACGTTTCGATGAGCTCGGTGCTTGCCGCGTTCACCTATCCGTGCGTCGTGTTCATCGGCGCCAAGATAACGACCGACGGCGGCGTTCCGTCACCGACCGCCATAATTTTCGCGTTTTTCGTCGGCGTCATGGTCATCGTCATGCACCGCGAAAACATCAGACGCGTCTATTACGGCGAGGAAAAGAAAATGTACCTGCGTAAAGACAGCGAGGAAAAGAGCAAAAAGCCCAAGAAAAAAGACTGGGAAGTATGAGCGCCTTTTCAAGGCGCAGTGATATAGCCCTTTGGGCTGTGATATGTCGCCCCCGGGCGACGTGAAATGTGCTTCGCACGTTAAGGTCGATTTCCGTGCGTTAACGCACGGAAATCTTCAATAATTTGCTGTTTTCCGTTTGCAATTTTTAATTTACAAAGGAGTGATACTATGCCGCTTGCCGATACCATGCGTCCGAAAACGCTTGACGAAATATGCGGGCAGAGCCATCTGTTCTCACGCACGTCGCCCCTCCGCCGTATGATCGAAGCGGGACATATTCCGTCACTCGTGTTCTACGGTCCCCCGGGAACAGGCAAGACCACTGCCGCCGATATAATCTCAAGGCTGCAGAACAAGCAGTTTTTCAAGATCAACGCCACGACTGCCTCGCTTTCCGACGTGCGCGACGCGCTTGACGCGTCCGAAACGCTCGCGTCGTTCAGCGGAACGGTCATCTATATCGACGAAATCCAGTATTTCAACAAAAAGCAGCAGCAGTCTCTGCTCGAATATATGGAGGACGGCAGAATAACGCTCATCTGCTCGACTACCGAGAACCCCTACTTCGCGCTTTATCCGGCGTTTCTGTCAAGGTGCGCCTGCTTCGAGTTCAAGCCACTGCGTCCGGGGGAGATAATTCCCGCGCTTGAACGCGGTTTCAACTATCTTTGCGGGACGTACGGCGAAAAAACGACCGAAGACGGGCTGCTTGAGATGGTGGCTTCCACCTGCGGAGGCGACGTCCGAAAGGCGCTCACCCTGCTCGAAAACACCTATTTTGCCTGCGATGCGACGCTCGACAGAAAGACCGCCGACAGCCTCGCGCAGAAATCGACGGGTTACGATTCGGACGGCGACGGCCATTTTGACCTGCTTTCGGCGCTCCAGAAATCGGTCCGGGGCTCCGACCCCGACGCCGCCATGTTCTACCTCGCGCGTATACTCGAGGGAGGCGGACTTCTTTCCGCCTGCAGACGAATGATGGTGATGGCGTCCGAGGACATCGGGCTTGCCGATTCGTCGGTCGCGGTGACGGTCAACGCCTGCGTGGATTCCGCGATGAAGACGGGTATGCCCGAGGCGGCTGTCCCGCTGTCGCACGCCGCGGCGCTCATGGCGGTCTCCCCCAAGTCGAACGCCGCGCATATCGCCTATGAAAAGGCGGCGGAGGACGCACGGAACGGGCTCGGCGCAAAGGTCCCGCCCAACGTCTGCAACAAGACGAACGGCTCCGATTCGGCGACGCCGTATCTGTATCCGCACGACTACCCGAACCATTGGGTGAAGGCTCAGTATCTTCCCGACGACGTCAAAAACAAGACCTATTTCACCTACGGGGACAGCAGGTTCGAACGCGCCGCAAAGGAATACTGGGAAAAAATCAAGAAATAAACGAAAAAGCTTTCCGCAAAGACCACGGAAAGCTTTGTTTTTACAATATTTTCCCCTATGGGAGATTTTCAAAATTTTTTTGAAAAAATTCAAAAAAACCATTGACCTTGCACCATGTGCAAGGTTTATAGTTGAAGCGAGGAGGAGAAAAAATGAAAAAAATAAAAGGATATGTGTGGAAAAGCGACGTGATAAAGATGGTCGGAGTGACGGCGGGAGAGCTCAGGATATACAATGAAAACGAGCTGGTATCTCCGTCGGCAAAAACGGTGCACGAAAGAAGAGACAACCCCGGCTATTGGCTTTACGACGAAGACGCGGTAGGAACGGTGTGCGCCGTCAAGCTGCTGCGCATGGCGGACTTTTCGGGCGAAGAGATAAGACAGCTGCAAGACATCGGGAACGATGACGAAATATATGACAAGATACGGAAAAGCCTTGAAAAACGCCGCGACCGCCTGAATTGGTTCATAAAATACTTCGAGCAGGAAAAGGAGCTCATGGCTTTGTATCCGGACGTGTATGACGAGCTTGAAGCCGTAAATATCGTAAGCCGCATCGCGGAATACAGCGGCAAAGCCGGCTCGGAAAGCTTTGCGTCGATCATAGAAAAAGCGGTCGGCAACGAACGGTTTTTTGACGAAAAAAGACGTGTTTTCGAACTGATGCACAGGATATTTGAGATAAAACGACTCCGCGGAAGCGAAAACGAGGCGGAAGAAATCAACGGGAAAGTCGATTCTTTCATTTATTATCTCATTGACTGCATAAATGATTCTTTGGAAGACGGCGAAGACGAGCCGATCACCGCATGCGAGCTGAAAGAAGTGCTTGAAGAGATCCGGGATATCAACGATATCGACGACGTCGAAGTCATTGAGGGGATAAAATACGTTGAGGCATTTTTCGGCAAGGAACTCTGCGGATTTCTCGGCGCAAAGATCAAAGAAAGAGTCAAATATATCGCCTGACTCCCAAGCTCATGCCGTTCAGTCCTTTTCGTCCGTGCTTTCAACGCCCTTCAGCTTTTCGCGCAGCAGCAGATTGATGTACTGCGATAGCGAACGGTCGTCCTTTTCGGCTTCTTCGCGCGCTTTTGCCAGCAGATCTCCGTCAACGGTTATGCTTATTTTTTCCTTTAACGCTTTCATTTTTCCTTCTCCTTAACATAATAATTCAATCCTATTATACGAAAACATCCGAAATCATATTGACAAATCGCATAAAGTAGGATAAAATAGGATGAATTAAATAAGGAGGAATTTATATGGCGGAAAAAGACACGATTAAAATCATGTGTAAAAACTGCAATGGCGAAATGACCGTTGACAAGGACAAAGAATTACTTACGTGCCCGTATTGCGGATCAAAGGAACTTATATGCGAAAGCGACGTTGTTAAGGTCGAGAAAATCAAACGTGACGTGGAGTTTGCCAAGCTCGAACACGAAACCGAAAAAGAAAAAAGGGAAGACGAAAGGCAGAAGCGCGAAGAAGAAAAACGGAGATCTGCCGAAGAAAGAGCAGAGGCAAAGGAAGAAATCAAGAGTTACAAAAAATCAAAAACAAAGGTATTTACAATAATTTGCGCGGCTGTTTTTGCTGTTGCCTGTGCAATAGCGTTCGCAAAGGGCGATATACTGACCGGTATCATCGCGCTCGTTCAGACCGGACTTATGATCGCGGCTTTTCTTTGTGGGACCGGAACGATCAAACCGAAATTTAAGGGGCTCGGCGTTCTGCTTTTCATAGCTGCGCTCATTCTCATAATACCGTTCTTTATGACGCTTGGCAGAGGTGAAAAAGAACCCCAAAAGCTTGATTGGCCGCAAATGGGGCTTGCGTCAAAATTGCCTGTTCCCGATACGGCTTACGGTGACGTGAACGAATACGGCGACAACTTTATGGCAACTGCCGAAAAATACGACCGTTCCAAATTTGCTTCCTATGTCAATGAATGTAAAGCAAAAGGATTTACCGTCGAAAGTGACGAAAAAGCCGATTCTTACGACGCATTTGATTCGGAAGGATATAAGCTTTCGGTGTCGTATTCGGATTATTCAAAAAGTATGAGAATTAATCTCGACAAGCCGCTACAGCTTGCAAAAGTCGATTGGAGCTCGTCGCCTCTAATGTCGCTGCTTCCGATGCCGATATCCGATGAAGGAAAAATAAATACGGACAGATCTGACCGTTACGACGCATACGTCGGGAAAATGCCGCTTTCGGCAGTCAACGCCTATATTTCCGAATGTGTTGCAAGCGGTTTTAATGTCAACTACGATAAAGAAGACGGATATTTAAGAGCAGAAAACACAGACAGATATAAGATCAGAATTTCATATTACGGCTTCAACATTATGGAAATTGAGATCAATGAGCCGGAGCCTGAGGAAAGCTCCGAAGAAGAAATTTCCATTCCCGCGGTGATCGACGAGTCGAAGGAAGAATCGAAGGAAGAGTCCAAAGAGGAATCGAAAGAAGAGTCCAAAGAGGAATCAAAGGAAGAGTCCAAAGAGGAATCAAAGGAAGAATCTAAAGAGGAACCCAAGCCCACACGTGACGAGACCGTTATAAGAGCCGAAACGAAAAAGCTCATTGACGATTACGAGGCGTTTGTTGATGAATATTGTCAGTTCATCAAAAACTACGTTGAAAAAGGTATGCCGATTGGTATGGCGAGTGACTACCTTTCGCTGTTGAATCGTATGAATGAATATACGTCTGATATTGATAAAATCGACGATATGACCGTTGCGGAATCGGAATATTTTGCAAAAGCGAGCGTAAGATGTACGGCTAAACTCAAAGAAGCCAGCGACGCGTTGACCGGAGTTTTCGGAAAATAAAAATAGCATCAAAAAAGGGGCTGCGTTTGCAGTCCCTTTTGAGTTGGTGCCGTCAAAACTCGCTCGTATCGGAGTTGTCGAAAAATCTGCGTATCGGGTTCATCGTGATATAATGCACGTGCTTTTCGTAGTCTTCGTGATTTCTGATGATATGATTGTAAAAACCGCGCTGCCAGACGTTTCCGCCAAATTCTTTGTTGCAGAATCTCTTTAACGTGGATACAAATTGAGATACGGGAGAATTCTGCTTTGTAGGGGGCGGCGTCCTCGACGCCCCGCTGTCCGAAATGTATAGAATGAGGTGAATATGGTCAGGCATAATAACGTATTTATCGACGGTTATATGTTCGTAAAAATCGTTTAACCGATTGATGTATTTGTCAACGGTTTTTCCGTATGGCAATAATTCAACGCTCGGGGCACCGGGGACACCGGACGCGTTCGGGACGTCGAGGACGCCGTCCCCTACAATACGCGACAGTATCTTTCTTCTGCTTTCGGTACATATCGTGATAAAATACGTTCTTTCGGCGTTATAGTCAAAATCCTTTAACCGCGTTGGCTTTCTTGAAGGCAGTTTGTTTTCTTTGTCCATATTATCATCCTGCTTATCAAAAGGCAAAAACGACCCATACAATTCCTGCACGGGTCGTTTGCTTCATGTATCAGAGTCCGAATTCGCTTACGGCTTTTTCCTCGGAGATGCGTTTGATGCTCTCTTCGGGGTAGGGCGAATTCTCGCCGCCGTTGGTATAGACGAAATATTTTTCGATATCCGTCTGATAATAAAGCGTCTTTTCGTAGCCGTCGGGGTCACCGAACTGACCAAAGGTCAGTTTTTTGACGACCGCGGCTTTTTCGGTGTCGTACACCTTTCCGCAAAGCGTTTTTTTCATTCTTTTCTCCTTATTTTTTGAGTCCTTCGACTATTTTCTGAGTATCGGAAGCGATGACGAGCTCTTCGTCGGTCATGATGACGTACACCTTGACCTTGGAGTCGTCGGCGGAAATGAGGGCGGGCTCGGGCAGCTTCTTGCCGATGGCGTTTCTCTCGGGATCGATCTTGACGCCGAGGTATTCCATATCCTTGAGGACGTCGGCACGGACTTCGGCATTGTTTTCGCCGATGCCGGCGGTGAAGACGATGGCGTCGACTCCGCCGAGAACGGCGGAATAGGAGCCTATGTATTTCTTGATGTCGTAAACGAGGATGTCATAAGCGAGGGCGGCGCGTTCGCTGCCGTTCTTTCTCGCTTCCATAACGCCGCGCAGGTCGCTGCTGACGCCGGAAACGCCGAGAAGACCGCATTTTTTGTTCATCCAGTTCTGCATTTCGCTCGGAGCGATGTTTTCTTTTTCCATGATGAACGGAACGATGGCGGGGTCGACCGCGCCGCAGCGCGAACCCATGATGATGCCGTCGAGCGGGGTGAAGCCCATGCTGGTGTCGACGACCTTGCCGTCCTTGACGGCGGAAATGGAGGAGCCGTTGCCGAGGTGGCAGGTGATGATCCTGGTCCCTTCGGCTTTGCCGCCCATGTATTCTATGCACTTGCCGGAAACGTATCTGTGGCTGGTGCCGTGGAAGCCGTAACGGCGGATGGCGTATTTTTCATAAAGCTCGTAGGGGATGGGGTACATATAAGCCTTTTCGGGCATGGTCTGATGGAAAGCGGTGTCGATGACGAGCACCTGAGGGATGCCGGGCATGACGGACATGCAGCCTTCGATGCCGAGAAGGTGGGGTTTGGTGTGAAGGGGAGCGAGGTCGATGCAGCGGCGGAGCTTTTCGAGCACTTCGTCGTCAACGAGGACCGACTGAACGAGCCACGGACCGCCCTGGACTATGCGGTGACCGACGGCTGAGATCTGATCGAGAGAATCGATGCAGCCGTATTCTTTGTTCACGAGCGCGTCAACTACCATTTTAGTGGCTTCGGCGTGGGTGGGGATGGCCTGGAAGACCTCGTGCTTCTTGTCTCCGGCCTCGTGCTTCATGTGGCCGCCTTCGATACCGATGCATTCGCAAAGACCCTTTGCCTTTACTTCCTTGGTGTCCATATCAAAAAGCTGATATTTGAGCGAGGACGAACCGGCGTTTACTACGAGAATGTACATTTTTGCTTTTCTCCTTTTTTACGGGCGATCGCAAAACCGCGTTTTTCGATCGCCTACTTGACTTTTAATAACTTAAACATTATACTTGATTGTAACCGAAAAATCAAGGGGGTATTTGAAATGAATAACGCGGTTTTTGTCATATCGGAGTTCAATCCGTTCCATTTCGGGCACAAATACCTCATCGACACGCTGCACAAGACGTTCGGCACGGTGGTATGCGTCATGTCGGGCAACGCGGTGCAGAGAGGGGAAGCCGCCATCGCGGAAAAATATCTCCGTGCCCGCATAGCGGTGGAAAACGGAGTTGACCTCGTGGTCGAGCTGCCGTTCCCGTTCTGCTCGCTTTCGGCAAAGGATTTCGCGCTTTCGGGCGTGTCGCTCGCCGCGTCTCTCGGCGCGGTCAACCTCGGATTCGGCTGCGAGGACGACGGGGAGATCCTTGCGAAGATCGCGTCGTACCTCACCCGCGAAAAAATAACCGAATACATCCATTCGCACCCGAAGCTTTCGTACCCCAAGGCGTCAAAAGCGATACTCGACGACAACATCCCCGAGTATTCGCCGCTGATGACCAAGCCCAACAATATCCTCGGCGTCGAATATCTGCGCGCCATAGGCGAGACCGCGCCGTATATCACGCCGTACTACGTGCGCCGTGCTTCCGAATACGCGTCGTCTTCAACGATAAGAAAGGCGCTGCTTTCGGGCGGCGGCGCGATACTGCCCGAAAGGACGGCGGTGCTGCTCGAAAACACCACGCTGTGGGAAACGAAAAAGCTCGACACGACGCTCATCGTCTCGATGAGGCTTGCCGCCGGCAGGAATCCCGTTTACGGCATCGACGAAGGCTCTTTTCTGCGCATCCGCGACGCCGCCATGCGCTCGTCGACACTTGAAGAGCTTTACGCAAACGCCTCGGCTTCCAACCTCACCAACGCGAGGATACGCCGCACGCTCCTTTTCACGCTTCTCGGCATCGGAAAAGAATATCAGAAAAAGCGCCCGTCTTACGCGCTGATCCTTGCGGCGAACGAAAAGGGCAGGGCGTATCTCGGCGAAAACCGACACGCCTTCAGCGTTCCCGTGCTGACCAAGCCCGCGGATTATCTGAAGCTGAACGATGAAGCGAGGCTCGATTTTGCTCTGTCTTTCGCCGCCGACAGCGTGCTTTCGCTTTCCTCCGGCAGGGAATACAATCCGCTCAGAATGACACCTTTTATGCTCTGAACGAAAAAATACGAAAAAAATCAAAGCTTTTTCAATAAAAAAATCAAAAAAACCATTGAAAAAAGCGAAAAAACGTGTTATACTATATAATCCCATAGGGTACCTTATGTGGTAAATTTCACGAACTGTGCTCTGCCGCCGGGCGGCGGCAGCCGGATGAGTTCGGGACCTTGGATCAAGGAAGAACAAAAATGAAAAAATCAAAAATAATTCTGATAATTCTGGCTGCCGCGCTTTTGACCGCGCTCACCGCGTTTGCCGTTTCTTCGGCAGACGACGTCATGATGACGTTTGACAAGGGAACGGCGGACGAAGTCACCAATATGCCTCAGACCGAGGCTCTCTCATCGGAATACATCGTGCCCGACAACATTCCCGAGCGCGAAGGGTACGAGTTCCTTTACTGGAAGCTCGACTACGAGGCAATAACGTCTTACACCGTATTTTATTTGGAAGAAGGTACGGAACAGCCACTTTGTGACCCTATAATCGGTTACGAAGCCGCTTTTGCAACCGTGACCGAACGGGCAGCGGCAATTGACAGATATGATCTCGTAGGCGAGCAGGAGCAGTCTATCGTTCTTGCCCCCGACGCCTACAAAAACGTGTTCAAATTCTATTATAAAAAGCACGCTGTTCCGACCATGTATACCATCGTGTGTTGCGATAATATGGGAGAAGTCATTTACAGCGATTCATTTGAAGGATATTCAGGCGAAAGTGTTGCGATATCGGCTCCGGTGCTCGAGCATTACGAGCTTTCCGCCGAATCGCCCAGCTCCGTTGACATCGAGCTTTCCGAATATGAGGATGAAAACGTTTTTTGCTTCAGATATGACCCTCAAATTATCATGTATACTGTACGCCACTTAGAGTATTATGGGCGTACCGATATCGTGGAACCGGTAGTAAAATTCGTCTCTTACAATGCCACTGTAATAGAGAGTTGTTTGGACGATGCGCGTGCTTGGGGATATAGCGCGAGAGACACGAAGCCAAAAAAAGTAACTATTAATGAAGAGGGAATGGAAATAATTTTTTATTACTATCTCCTGAGTTGAGCTTTTTAACTAACTGCAAAAGAAGGAAATGATGAAATGAAAAGAACAAAGATCATTCTGATAATTCTGGCTGCCGCGCTTTTGACCGCGCTCACCGCGTTTGCCGTTTCTTCGGCAGACGACGTCATGATGATGTTTGACAAGGGGACGGAGGACGATGTTTCGGGCATGCCCGAAACGGAAACCATTGACGGTGCCTACCTCGTGCCCGACAGCATTCCCGAGCGCGAAGGGTACGAGTTCCTTTACTGGAAGCTCGACTACGAGGCAAAAACGTCTTACACCGTACGTTATCTCGAATTAAGCACGGGCCAAGAACTTGCCCCCTCCATAGAATATTCGAATGTCTGCGCTTTTGATACCGTGGATGAAAACGCACTTGAGATCTGTGGTTATGTCCTCGTCGGCGATACGTACTGCGAAAAAGTTCTCAGCATATATCCCAAAAACAACGAGATTTGTTTTTATTATGAAGAGGCTGTTCCTCAAACGGCAACCTATACGGTCCGATATATTGATATCGATACAACGATTCGTATAGCTGATGATAAAGTCGTGAAAAGCGTGTATGAAGGCGAAACTGTAACCGAATACGCGAAAACTATCTATGGTTATACGCCGTTTGACAAAAAAATTTCGTGGCAGGTCGCAGACGGAGACGTAATCATCTTCGCATATTATTACAGTAATTACGAAGATTCGTGAACGATGCGAAACGAACGCTTTGAGCCGTCGGTGTGACACCGCGAAAAACGGCTGACGGTCGATTGATTTGTATTAAAGAGAGGCGCAAATGAAAAAATCAAAAATAATTCTGATAATTCTGGCTGCCGCGCTTTTGACCGCGCTCACCGCGTTTGCCGTTTCTTCGGCAGACGACGTCATGATGACGTTTGACAAGGGGACGGAGGACGATGTTTCGGGTATGCCCGAAACGGGAACCATTGACGGTGCCTACCTCGTGCCTGACAACGTTCCCGAGCGCGAAGGGTACGAGTTCCTTTACTGGAAGCTCGACTACGGGGCAAAAACGTCTTACACCGTGCATTATTATATTGAAGGTACCGATACGGAACTCATTCCGTCTGTGACTGTGACTGACGTTAAGGCTTTTGACACCATAATCCGAGAAGCGGAAGTGATCGACGGCTACAGTATCGTAAGCGGAGACGTGCAGTCCATTACTCTTGACGTTGACGAAAGCAAAAACGTGTTCACGTTCTATTATAAAAAAGCAACTCCCGCCTCGGTCACTTATATGGTCCAATATCTGGATCTATCGACTTTTTCACAAGTATTTGAAGATAAATATGTGACCGTACCATACGGTGAATTTGTTACCGAGGTACCACCTGAAAAAGACGATTATCTTTTCGCTCCGGATTTTGAGTCTTTTTACGCGACAGAAGACGGCAGGGTAATCACTTTCTATTATTTATACATCGGCGGACACGACATCGGCTGAGCAAAACTGAGAAACGGACACCTTGCGTCCGCCGCTGTGCCGCAGACGATGAATAAAGATCCGCGCGGCGTGTCTTGAAGAAAATTAAAATAAAAAATATATAAATATCAGGAGAGTATTTGAAATGAAAAAAACATTTTCCGTGATCCTGTGCGTGATCATTATGTGCGCCGCGGTCGTTCTCGGCTATGCCGCGGGTACCATCTACACGCTCGACCAGACCGTTCCGGGACTTGAAAATATCCGGCCCTGCGAAACGCTCAACTTCCCGTCCAGCACCATTTGGGCAAAGCTCACGGCAGTATGGGGCGTTAACGTCACCTTCCTTGATTACGGCGACATCGAACTGGCATCCGATAACCTTCCCGAGGGGACCCTGCTTGGCGATAACGCCGCCATCCCCACGCCTTCGGCAAAAGAAAATTTCTATGGCTGGGAATGCGACAAGGACGTTGAGGTTGACGGCGAGACCAAAGAAGCCGGCACTCTGCTTTCGAACAGCGACGTTGCAAAGGTCGTTCTTAAAGAAAAATTGGTCTTCAAAGCAAAATACAAAGGATTCGACGGCAGCATCATCGTTGAAAACGCCACCAAGGGCAAAGACTACGACGCGATCAAGCTCTTTGACCTCACCTATTCCGGCGACGCCGTTTCTTACACCTACACTTCTTCCGACGAAGAAAACGACGAGCTTCTCGAAGCGCTCCTTGACGAAAACTCCCCGTTTGAACTCACGCGTACCGGCGACGGCGAATACAACGTCGAGATCAAAGACGGCAAGACTATCGAGGAAATAATCGAGTGGGCTGACGAAAACCTCGACCTCCTTCCCGACCCCGTTACCGAAACCATCACCGCAACTGAAACCGTCATCAAATTCGAAGACATTCCTTACGGCTACTATTTCGTCACCAGCACGCTCGGCTCCATCGTCACCATCGACAGCACCCTCAAGAATGTTCAGGTGGTCGATAAGAACCAGGACCCCGTCTGGGGCAACAACGGCGACGGCAAAGTCATCGTCATCGACGAAAACACCGTTGACGTCAAAAACACCGCTTCCTTCGGTGACGAAGTCGTTTTCGACATCGAGATCAAATCGTCCAACTATCTGAACGAAGAGCTCGTTACTTACTACTACATCACCGATACCGTCAACCACGGATTCGATTACGTCTTTGATAACAATGGATTTGCCGCGACCGTTACCGTAGGCGATAAGGTACTTACCCCCTGCGAAATCATCGACGAACTCACCGAAGACAACTATTATATCTATCTTGACGGCAGGACCTTCACCATCATCATCAAATGGGCTCACCTCGTTGACGGCAGACTCACCCCCGTTTACTTCGACGATCAGTTCAACGACATCAACGTCGTTTATTCCGCCACCGTCAATTCCTACGCGAACATCGGACAATCCGGCAACCCCAACGTCGCAAACTTCACCTGCGACACCACGACCGATTACGACCCCGAAGATCATCCCACCGACGAAGAGGATCCCGACGAAGATCCCGATTTCGACAGTAATAACGAAAAAAAGACCGACACCTACGTTTACGCCGTTGCGGTAAAGAAACTCGATGAAAACAACGATCCTCTTACCGGTGCCAAGTTCAGCATCGCCGACGTCAAGGTGGCTGCCACCGCGACCGCGGGCGTATACGCCGTTGACGAGACCAACGGTACCGCCGGACTCGCAATGGACTGTGACGATAACGGTTATCTCGTTGTCGAGGGTCTTGCCGAAGGCGACTACACCCTCAAAGAAGTCAAAGCTCCCGACGGATACAACAAAGCGGCAAACGACGTTGAACTTGAAGTAGTCGCTTACGCCGACGACAAGGACTACACCACGTTCAAAGTTCCCGTTGCCGACTATGCGTCCGTCGTCAACCAGAAGGGAAGCGAACTCCCCGCTACCGGCGGCATCGGCACCATGCTCTTCATCGGCGGCGGCGCGCTCCTCATCATGATAGCCGCGATCCTCCTTCTCACCAACAAACGCATCCGCGGTGTTGACGTTGACGAAGCAAGCGATCCCGACGACATTATCTGATAAAAAAGCGTAATAACATAAAAAAAGCTGCGGCAGACGCGGAGTGTTCTGAAGGACACTCCGCGAACGATGTGTTCCACTGCGTGGAACATGATGTGCCTGACGGCGTGATGTTCGGCTTCGCCGAGTGATGTGCGCCTCGACGGCGCGTGAGTGGAACACATCACATCACT
>JAZRXG010000029.1:0-13158 GCA_045600105.1 Eubacteriales bacterium | reverse complement strand
CCGCAAACCCGAACCGGCGCTCAGGTCGCTCCTCAGCGTTGCCCTATCCTCCGATTCGATAAAGCGGAAACATTATACCACACTATTGAAAAAACTAAACACTACAAATCAAAATTGTACTTGACTTTGGGTACACTGCAGAAGATTTCCGCATCCGCGGAAATCTTCATATTTTGCTTAATGCTTATTTGTCCTTTTCCTTATAGTAGAGCATGCAATGGCAGAAGCCCTCGAAGCTCGGGTCGGCGATCTGTTCGCGGAATTCTTTGCACATGCATTTCGTGTCCTCGTTGATTTCGCGTCTGCACGGGCAGTAGCCGCCCTTTTCCTTGAGGCCTTCGCGTATCATTCTGACGATCTTTTCGTCCGGATTGAGCTTGACCATGGTTATTTGCCGTACCTTTCGAACAGTTCGAGGAGCTGTTCTTTCTTTTTGTAGCCGCTTTCGTTGAAGACGACTTCCCCGTTTTTGAAGAAAATAAGGTCGGGGATGAACTTGATCCCGAATTCGTCGGCAAGCTCGGGCTGCTCGTCTACGTTGACCTTGCAGAGCTTGACGGACGACGCTTCGTCGTCGGCTATCTCGTCAAATTCGGCGGCGACCATACGGCAGGGACCGCACCACGTCGCCCAGAAGTCGAGCACGACGAGTGAAGACGAATTTTTGACTTCTTCTTCGAAATTTTCTTTAGTAACTACCGTATATTTCATTTTTTCCTCCTGTTTGCGTTGTTTTGATTCAAATTAAACCGTTTTTTGGATTTTACGAGTCCTTTGCCTCGTGGTATTCTTTTTCGGTGTTGACGTTCCAGATCTCTTCTTTTCCGCTGCCGCTTATGATGGAGTCGGCGGCGACCATCGCGGAAAGCATAGAGTGGTCCATGTTGTTGTAGCGGTGCTGACCGTTTCTGCCCACGCAGTAAAGGTTGCCGAAGCCTTCGAGGAAGTCCTTGACCTTGTCGAACTGCTCGTAGGAGCCGAAATAGGACGGATACGCCTTTTTGACTCTGACTCTGACGGCGTCGCTGACGTCGTTCTTGTCGATGACGCCGATGTGCTCGAGCTCGTTCTCGGCAAATTCGATGAATTCGTCGTCGGGCTTGTTCCACATTTCGTCGCCCTCGGTGCAGAAATATTCAAGTCCCACCCACACCTTGTGTTCGGGGTCAGCGACCATATAGGGCGACCAGTTGTTGAATATCTGAAGTCTGCCGAGCTTCACGTCGCGTTCCTGAATGTATATCCAGCAGTCGGGCACGATGTTGCCGAGCGTCTTCATCTTTGTTTTATTCTGTATCTTCAGCTTGTCGCAGAGCAGACCCACGGTGATGAAATCGCGGTACGGCAGCTCGTGAGCGACGGAGGCGACGTCCTCGGGGACGTCGTTCATTCCGTCAACGAGGTCCTTGACGGGCATCGACGAAATGTAGTAGTCGCCCTTGTATTCTTTTCCGCCCGCGGTGACGGACGTGATCTCACCGTCTTTCGTCGACACGGCGGTGACGCCGCAGTTCATGATTATCTCGCCGCCGAGCTTTTTCACCTCGTCGGCAAGCGTCTCCCAAAGCTGACCGGGGCCTTTTTTGGGATAAACGTACTGCTCGATGAGCGACGTTTCGACGTTCTTGGAGTTCTTGCGGAACGGCTTTGTTATCTTGGACCACAGCGCCTTGAAGAGCGACAGCCCTTTTACGCGCTGAGCGCCCCATTCGGCGGAGATGAATTCGGGGTTGACGCCCCAGACCTTTTCGGTGTAGTCCTCGAAGAACATTTCATAAAGCGGCTTGCCGAAGCGGTTGATGTAGAAATTGCGGAGATTGGTCTCTTTCTTTTTGAATATCGCCGACCGGATATAGCCGAAGCCCGCTTTGAGCGTGCGGAAGAAGCCCATGTTCTTTATGGTCTCCCACGAAAGCGAAATCGGGTAGGCGAAGAATTTTTTGAGGAAGTAAATTCTCGACACCCTCGTTCTCACGAGCATTACCCTGTCCTCGGTCTCGGGGTCGGGACCGCCCTCTTCAAGCGGCTTTTCGCGGCCGAGCAGCTTGTCGTCGAACGACGGGCTTCCCTGCGTCGGCATGAGCTTTTTCCAGAAGTCGTTCACTCTGTCGGATTTCGAGAAGAAGCGGTGACCGCCGATGTCCATTCGGTTGCCGTTATGCACCACTGTGCGCGATATGCCGCCGATGACGTCGCTTTCTTCAAGTATCGTGACGCTTATGTCGGAGCGTGTGAGCAGCTCGTAAGCGGCGGTGAGCCCCGCGGGGCCCGCTCCTATTATTATTGCGCGTTTTTTGTTTTCCATTGCATTTTACTCCGTATCATTCAAAAAGCATTTCTATTATATGATAAGTTTTTGGGGAAAGTTTTCGGATATTGTCGGCTTCGTTGGCAAAAAGCAGGGCAAACCCCACAAAGAACGAGCAGACGAAGATAAAGGTGCATATCCTGCGGACTACCGCGGCGTACGGCGTGTCCATCGCTTTTCCCACAAGGTCGAGAAGAACGAATATTCCGATGAGGGCAAGCGGGAACATGATGTCGCCCATATAGCGTATATGCACGCCCGCCATACAGAAGTCGGTGAACGCGATGATGACCGCGGCGGCGATGCCGCAGATGAGGGTGTATTTTTTGAGCTTGTCACCCTTTGACGCCGCGCCGGACCCGAACACGCCCCACGTCACGGGGAAGGAGAGCGCGCCGACCGAGCCGAAAATATAGTGGTAGCCTCTGTATAAGCCGAGGTCGTTCGACGCGATGTCGACGTAGGGGAAGCAGCCGGTAAATGCGGGCGGCTGGATGAAATAGTGATAAATGGCGGGAAAGAATTTGAAAAATTCGATCCCCTGATAGCTCATGTCGGCAAAGGTTATCTGATAAGAAGAGCCGAAATCGAGCGGCGACGAGAAACGCGCGGCGTTGTACCACATTATCGCGGCAGCCCCCGCGAGCACGGGAGAAGCGACGGAAACGAGGTCGAAGCTTTTTGACTTCACTCTTCTCTTTTCGCCGAAGAAAAGGCGCAGGTAAAGCGGCAAAAGCATCAGCACGAACACGATGAGTCCCGGGCGCGAGCCGACGACGAGGACCGCCGAAACACCCGCGAGCGCGAGATAGACGCGGCGTCTTACGGTCCTTTCCTCACTTCCCGCCATGAACGAGAAGAACAGCGTGAGAGCAAGGAACGTGATGCCCGATATGACCGCCGAATAGTACATCGACGGATGTACGTTGAGGACGTAAACGAGCGACGCCGTGCAGAGAGTCGGGATGGCGAGGAAGAACGAGGTCGTGCTCGTTTTCAGCTTGAAATACTTCGCCATTCCGATCAGGGCGCATATCATTGCCGCTATGGCGTACGCCGTGAGCAGCGCCGACACCACGCCGTCGCCGGGCATATACCCCGTGATGAGGCATATCGGCACGTAGCAGAGCAGCACGGGTACCACGCCGAAATAAGAATAGAACCTTCCGTTATAATAAGCTCTGTCCCAGATGAACTCATAACCGGGCACTTCGCTTCTTCTTTCGTAATAATCGTAAGGATTTTCAAGCTTTTCGAGTTCTTCCGTGTCAAAATCGACGTCGAGATCAAGCCGACCTTTGAGGAACGCGTCCGCCTGCTGCTGATAGCAGGTATATTCGTTGACGCTCTTTCTGAACGGGTACGGATCGAAATCCATTTCCTTTACCGAACCGAGCAGGAGCTGCGGCAGGCAAAGAAGCGACGCGACGGCGATGAGCAGCTTTGATTTGGAGGCAGAAAAGACTCTTTCGTTATATCCGAGAAGCCAAAACACGACGGCGGCGGCAAAAACGATCGTGAGCAGCGCAAAACGCAGCAGATTGAAGGAGAAGCCTTCGGCGCTGTTTATGCGTATGCGGCTGACATTCAGACGCGCGGCGTCTGAATCAAAGTCGAGTTTTATGGCTTTGGCGACACCTGCCGACTTCAAGCCGACCGAGATGTCCTTGGCGTTGACGTACGACTTCCCCGCTTTGTAAAGCGTGTCGGTGGTATTTTCGTCGGTTATATACGACGTTACCGTGACGTACCCCGGACCGGTGCTGTCAAGACGTACGTTGTATACCTTCATATCGGGGTACAGCGTAACGCTTCCGGCTCCGTCGAAAAGCAGCGACGTTCCCGACGACGTGATCTTGCCCGAATAGTCGTATTCGCCGAGATGAAACTCAGCTTCCTCATAGTCGCCGAGCTTCAGCGCTATGGAAACGCGGTTCGAGAACGCGGCTTCAAACAGAGCGATGAGGATAACGCCGACGGTGAGTATTATTATCGTTTTTTTGATTTTTTTATTCATATCGTTACGCGGAAACAATATACAGCGTTCCGCTTACCGCGCAGAAAAGAACACAGACGACGGAGGCGGCGACGGTAACGTATTTTTTTATCCTGCTTTCGCTTTCCTCGGAAAGGAACATTCCGATAAACGCCATGCCGCATATCACGGTCGGCACGATATAGCGGAAATCCATCGTGCAGTCGTGCGGATAATCGAAGCAGAATTTCGTGAACGTGACGAGCATTGTCGCGTAAAAGACGAAGAATATGCCCTTGATGCCTTTGCCCGCGTTTTCTTGTTTATGCGTCAGCATACGGACGAGGCAGAAGAGCGAGAAAAGAATGATGGCTATATTGAGGAAGAAAAGCGCGTACGAAAGGATATTAGCGTACGCCGATACTTCCCCGGGTCTCCATTCGCCGAAGACCGAGTTTTTGAGTATCGCGGACGGTATGTTGTATTCGTGGAACGTGTTGCCGAATTTTTCGCCTCTGGCAAAATACAGACCTTCTGAGAACGAGTGAGGGATCGCGAAAAGCCTTTCGGCAGCGCTTCTGAAGCCGACGTACTGGTCGTGCGTTTCGGAAAGCTTCATGACGTAGCCGAACGGGAGATCGAACCGCGTCATCGTGTACAGCGACCAACCGAGTCCCACCGGGATACATAAGGCGCCGAACGACATATATTGACCGATGAAATAAAGTTTTCGCCTGTCCTTAATGAGTTTCACAAGGAATATCATGGCAGCGGCAGGCGCGACGTATACCGCCGAGAGCTTTGCCGCCATGCCGAACCCGATGCCGAAGGCTATCATCAGTATGCTGCCGAGAGTCGGCTTTTTGTACCATCTTATCAGATAAAGCAGAGCGACGAGCATCAGGAGTATCGAGAGTATGTCGTTGTTGTAGCTCGCCGAAAGGATAATGAACGTCGGGTGGAACGCCGTCACCGCGTAGCATATATTGCGCGCGAGAGGCGAAAAACCGAGCTCGCGGAATATTTTATAGGCGAGGTAAGACGCGGCGCACGAATAAAACAGCGTGGGAACGGTGACGTAGTGGATCGCGGTCTCGAACGACACGCCGAAAAGCGTGAGAAGTTTGAGCCACAGAGCTTCGATGATATAATGGAGAGGCGGATGATAGTATTGTCCGGTCGTCGATTCGGGCAGTTTGCCCGTCGTGAACAGACGGTATATATATCCTGAATGTGACGCACTTCCCTCTCTGAACGTGCCGATGTCGTGCTGGCGCTCGGTCAGCCCCGTGCATATAACGTAGACGAGCTTGACCGCGAACGAAACGAGAGCTATCAGCAGGGCTATCCTTTCGGGCGTCAGCTTCCCTTTCACGTTCCAGAAGTACGCGAGAGCAAACGCGAAAACGAGGACGCCGAAAAAGAAAGCTATGACGGGCGTCGTTGCTTTGTCGGCTGAATAGTCGAAAACGACTGCCGAAAGCAGACACAGAACAAGCAGACAGACGATGCCGTTTTTTGACAAAGATTCAAAAAATCGCTTTGTTTTCATATATTCACCATATTCTTTCTCACGATGATTGTAACACATTCTCTTTGCTATGTCAATAACGCGCGTCTTTTTCTTGAAATCCGGAAAAGTTTGTGATATACTCATTAAAGAAACGCAAATGAAAGGCGGAAACGTATGAAAAAAATCGCATTTTTGTTAATTTTTGTAATTTTGTTCACCGTGTCGTGCGCCGAAAACGTCGATAACGAAAAAACGTCGTCATCGCCTGCCGACGTCAGCGCCGCCGAAAGCACGGGAGAGTCTTTGACTGAAGAAGAAAGCTCTGCCCCCGAAGTGAGCGAGGAGCCGTCCGAGCCCGAGGTCGTCTACACCGATATGACGTCGCTCAAAGCCGCTTACGCGGACGGCGAAAAGACCGCATCCCCCGTTGTCGCGGAGGTCAAGACGGTCGAAGACGGACGCATCATAATCGCCGGAACGTGCGAAGAGGGCGCAAAAGTCTATTATGCCGAAGGCGACAGGATACTCGGATACGCAAACAGCGATCACGGAACGTTCATCATCGAGCATATCCTCCGCAAGGCCGATTCCCCGCTGCCCGTCGGCGTTTACGCCGTGAACGAGGGCAAACAGGTCTCCGACGCGGCAGAAGAAAGACTCAAATATACCTGCAATGACGGGCTCGACGTCGCGTCGTGGGTGTGGGTCGGGTCTGACGGCTGGCTGTTCTTCAACAACACCGGCGATCAGTATACAAATAGCAATAAGCTTTCGTCGCGCTCGGTCAAGCGCATAAACGAAACGGTCGGCGGACGCGCGAAATCTCTTGCGGCAAAAGGCAAAAAGCTCGTCTACGTCCTCATCCCCAACCCCAATGAGCTCTATTCCGAAGCAATGCCCGAAAGCATCGTCAAAGGGACCGTCTGTCTGCGTGACGAAGTCGCCGCCGCTCTCACCGACGCGGGCGTCACCGTCATCAACATGGGCGACATACTGAAGGAGCACATGAACGACGGCTTTGAGATGTACCATCACACCGATTCCCACTGGACCGAGTATTCCGCGTACTGGGCTTACGTCGAATTATGTAAACTATTTGCCGCTGACGGCTTCGATTCTTCTCCCCGCGATATCTCCGAGTTCGGCTTTGCGAACGAGTTCCGCAAAGCGGGCGACCTTTACTACGATCTCGGCATGAACATCGACCTGTTCGAGGTCGAATCCACCTTCTCGCACATCACGTTCGACACACCGGTCAACCTTCCCAAGTACAAGAGTGAAGAATACACGCAGATAAACGACGACTGCACCAATTATATGGAGTTCCGCAACAGTGATTCGGGGAACAAACCGAGTTATCTGATGATGCGCGACAGCTATTCGATAATGCTTTTCGACTGGCTCGCCGAACGCGCCGCCAACTCGTATTACAGACCTCTTTGGGACTTTGAGTACAACGAAAGCAATTACGACAACGTGGACTACGTGATCTACTTCGTCTGCGACATGAACCTCACGAACGTTATACGATAGACAGCAAAAATATCCTTTGACTTTATTGCCAAAGGATATTTATTTTTATATATAATTAGATATGTAAACAAACAGCCTACCCTCGCGGATAAGCTGTTTTGGTTTATATCCGGTTATTTGGCTTATGTGGAAAACTTACTGAGCCGCGGCGATGATGGTGGCGAAATCGGGAGCCTTGAGAGAAGCGCCGCCGATGAGGCCGCCGTCTACGTTGGTCTTGGAAAGGAGCTCGGCAGCGTTCTTCGCGTTCATCGAGCCACCGTACTGGATGGTGGTGGACTGAGCGGTTCTGGGGCTGTATAGAGATTTGAGTACGTCACGGATGATGAGGCAGACTTCGTCAGCCTGATCGGCGGTAGCGGTCTTGCCGGTACCGATCGCCCAGACGGGTTCGTAAGCGATGATGACGTTCTTCATCTGCTCGGCGTCAACGCCCATGAGGTCGATCTTGGTCTGCTTGGAAACTACCTCGGCAGTGATTCCCTGCTCTCTTTCGGCAAGAAGCTCGCCCACGCAGAGGATGACTTTGAGACCAGCGGCAAGAGCGGTCTTGACGCGGCTGTTGACGGTGAGGTCGGTCTCGCCGAAGTACTGTCTTCTTTCGGAGTGTCCGATGATGACGTATTCAACGCCGATTTCTTTGAGCATGGAAGCGGAAATTTCGCCGGTGAAAGCGCCGGATTCAGCCCAGTGAACGTTTTCGGCGCCGATCTTGATGACACTTCCCTTTGCGGCTTCAACTGCAACAGCAAGGTCAACGTAAGGTACGCAGCAGACCACGTCGCATTTGTCGGTAGGTTTGCCTGCGATCTCGGCTTTGATGGCGTTGATGAGTTCAACTGCTTCTTTCGGGGTCTTATTCATTTTCCAGTTACCCGCGATAACTGTTCTTCTGGTAGCGAGAGGCATGATTATTTTCTCCTTTTAAGTCAAATTTGATAAATTTGAAGTGAAATATGTTTATGAGGCAGCATTGCCGCCCCATAAACTATTTAACAACACTTTTTAGTCTTTGTCGGAAAGGCATACGATGCCCGGGAGTTCCTTGCCTTCAAGGAATTCGAGAGAAGCGCCGCCGCCGGTGGAAATGTGGGTGATCCTGGGAGCGAAGCCGAGCTGTTCGCAGGCTGCCGCGGAGTCGCCGCCGCCGACGATGGTGATAGCCTCGGAATCAGCGAGAGCTTCAGCGACCGCGATGGTGCCTTTTGCGAGAACGGGGTTCTCAAATACGCCCATAGGACCGTTCCAAACGACGGTTTTCGCGTTCTTAACGGCGTCAGCGTAGAGTTCCATGGTCTTGGGGCCGATATCAAGTCCCTGCTTGCCTGCGGGGATCTTATCGGCGTCAACGATTTCGATGTCGATGGGGGCGTCGATGGGGTTCGGGAAGGAAGCCGCGATAGCGGTATCAACGGGAAGAAGGAGCTTGACGCCCTTTTCTTCGGCAAGCTTGATCATATTGCCGCAGTATTCGATCTTTTCAACGTCGAGGAGAGAGTCGCCTACGCCGTAGCCTTTAGCTGCGAGGAAGGTATAAGCCATGCCGCCGCCGATGATAAGAGTATCAACTTTGCCAAGAAGATTGTTGATAACATTGAGCTTGTCGGAAACTTTTGCGCCGCCGAGGATGGCAACGAAAGGTCTGTCGGGGTTATCGAGGGCTTTGCCCATAACATCGATTTCTTTCTGAATAAGGAAGCCGCAGGCTGCGGGAAGACCGGCGTGCATAACAACACCCGCGGTGGAAGCGTGTGCTCTGTGAGCGGTTCCGAAAGCGTCGTTTACGAAGATTTCAGCGAGAGAAGCGAGCTTTTTGGAGAATTCGGGGTCGTTTTTCTCTTCAAGAGCGGAAAATCTGGTATTTTCGAGAAGAACGATGTCGCCGTCTTTCATATCAGCGGTCTTTGCGATGGCGTCTTCGCCGACGGTATCATTTGCAAATACGACTCCGCCGCCGAGAAGCTCGTTGAGCTTGTCAGCTACGATTGCAAGAGAGTATTTCTTGACGTCTTTTTTGGCCTTTTCGATGGCTGCTGCTTCTGCTGCTGCTTTTTCTTCCTCGGGAAGAGCGTCGATTGCGGCAATTTCTTTCTTGTTGAGCTTGAGTTTGGCGTCAAACACGTTGTGAGGCTTGCCGAAATGAGAGCAGAGAATGATTTTTGCGCCGTGCTCTTTGAGATACTTGATGGTGGGAAGAGCTTCGACGATACGTTTGTCGGATGTGATGACGCCGTCCTTTACAGGTACGTTGAAATCGCATCTTACGAGAACTTTTTTGCCGGCGACTTCGATATCGCTGACGGATTTTTTGTTGAGCATTTTTAACACCTCATATATAAAATTTTGTTATTTTAAGCCGTTTGTATTGAGTCTTTCGACTGATTGTGCGTTGAGCTTGAAAAGATATTCAAATTCTTTGCCTGAATCGATCGCTTCAAGCAATGTTTCACGTGAAACATTGGCGAAATTTGAGTTTCCTTCGCAGAAAAGCAGCATTACGTCGGTAACGGGCTTGGTCTGAAGCACTTTTCCGAGCATAACCGCCGAATCGTTGTCACGAAGGTAGAACGTCGTATAGTTTGAAAGAATGGCGTTATCGTATCCGACACTGCTCGAAGCACGGATCGCGCGGAGAATATCGCCTGTTCTTATCGAATTTTTTTGATTTTCGGGTACGGAGATACCGTACGCCATTTTGGAAATGCAGGTAAGATATTCCTGGTCCGCGTTGAATTTGGGATAGGGAAGTACGATCCAATCAAAATTAACGTCATTAAGGGCAACAAGATAGTTCAGCGGGGCAATCATGAAGGCGCATCTGCCGGAAGTGAAGATATCCGAACCTTCTTTACCGTAGAAACCGAGATGTGATTTGCTGTCCATATATCCCTTGATACGTGCCGCCGCTTCATCCGCAACGGCAGGATCGATGGTATATTCGAAATTCTTATGGCAAACGTCGCCGAAAAAGCTGTATCCGCCGCCGACGAACATTATCTGCTTGAGAACGTCTATATCTTCATAGGACGCATAGCCGAAAATATCGTTTGCGTAGTCCGGAGAGCGCTTTTCAAGCGTTGTGCAGGCACTTTCGGCGTACTGAAGCAATATATCCCAAGTCCAGGTGCCGCTGTTGACGTGATTAATCAGTTCCTGCTTTGCGCCGCGGGGAAGAAGGGAAAGATTGACCAGTGCACACTCATAACCGTCAAAATACAGAGACGCCGGGTCATACAGAACATACATTTCGTTTTTTGCGGTCGATCTGCTGATCACGTCGGGATCAGAATAACCGTTATTATAATTGAAATAGGGTACCGAATACAGATTCATCAGACAGCCTTCGGCTGCGAGCATGGAAGCGGTATCAGCCGAAAGGGAAACGAGATCGGCGTACTGCGTTCCCGCAAGATAAGACGCACGAAGCTTGTCGATCATTTTTGTCTCGCTTGCGACTGTCTCGACAATTGAAACATTATATTTGCGCTGGATCTCCTCGTTGCGCTTCTCGATCATCGGATTGACGATGCCGGCGTGATTTTCGGCAGAAGCGAACCTGCCGGCTTCCGTTGACATTATTACGAAGCGATAACCGCCGTAATTGACATCAGGAAGCTCGGAAAGGAGCTCTCCGGCGGAAAGCTGCTCATATTTGACCGAATTTACCGTTTCGCTGTCTTCGGGACGCGAGAACGCGTCGGCGCTGTGTGACGCGTCAGTCCTACCGGCACAGGAGGCCATTGCGAGTGACGCGGCAAGAAGCATTACCGATATGGCTTTTTTGATCTTTCGCACTTCAATTCCTCCTAACAGATTTGTGTGCTTTGCGAATGTTTCACGTGAAACATTCAAACGAGATCCAGAACGATCCTTCCGGTAGAGTAGTCGGCTTCGCTGACGGTGACTCTGACCGTTTTGCCCAATGAAGGCGGGGCGGATAAGCAAGGAACGAAACCGATGATGCCGCAGTCGAGTATCACGCGGAAACCGCCGGAAATATGCTTGATAACTACGGCGCTGAAAATCTTTCCGACATTCTCTTCGAGATAGCCGATGGTCATCAGCTTTTTCACACGCCTTTCGGCAAGACCGGCAACTATCTCGTTATCGGTCGATTTGGCGTACTGTCTGATGTCAAAGGCGTTGTCATTGATATACGACTTGATCGCTCTGAGGTTGACGATTGAAGAATATCTGTCGACAGGGTGGAAGAAGTCGATATATATGTCGGAACAATAAACAAAATGTGAACGCGGTGTGAACGTCAGATCGGGCGTGCTGCATTCATCCGAAATACCGACGTAACTGTATTTTTCAAATCCCGTACCTTTGACGGCGGAAGCCTCGCGCTTGGTGTATCCCGGAGTCATGTAATCCGATTCGGGAAGAAGCACCTTGTTTGACGGAACGCCCGTGACGATGTCATAAGGCTCCTCTGAAAGGGAGGTGAAAACGCAGCTGACCCCGCTGTAATGGAGCTTTTCGGCGGCAGCGGTACCGATGGCGATAAGCAGCTCGTGCACCATGAGGAACGAATCGCTTTTGGTTTCGAGCGAAAGATGACGTATCCTTTTGTCGGAATCGAATCCGAAGGTCCGTTCGGTAACGTCGAAATCAACGCCGCCTTTGCTGAGCCTTGCATGGCGCAGGACGCCGGAAAGGTCGTAGAGGGAAGTGATGAGATCGAAAACCGAGCCGTATTTCTGTCTGAGCGGAAGCAGTGCCGAAGAGTCGCTGCCGGAAAACAGCGCGTCGATATCCGTCGCGGACGTCATAAGGACGGGATCGACGACTGATTCACAGAACTCCGTTGCCATAACGTTGCCGTCCGTATCGAACGAAACGAACACCGAAACGGCGGGAGACGCGTGCTTTTCGATAAAAGAACCGTAGGACGTGGTGAACGAACGCGGGAACATCGGGTATCCCTCACGTTCCGTTCGTACGGTGCGTCCGCGTTCGTACGCCTCGTTATCAAGAGGGGAACAACGCGGAACGAGTTCGTCAACGTCGAGTATGTGAAGCCCGACGCTGCGGATGCCGTCTTCGTCGGTAAGCGAGAACGCGAACGTGCTGGTGCCGAAGATCGAGTCGGCAAACGTGAAGACGGTCTTTCCGCGAAGGTCGACACGCTTTGCGAGCATCTTGGAAATGTCGGGTTCGCGGAATGTGGATATCTGTTTTTCAGCGCTTTCTCCGAACGGGGAAAGCAGGGAAGTGCCGTAAAGGCACGCTTTTATATTTGCGCCGAACGTGTCGTTTCTGCCGAAATTCTCGACTATCGCGACACGGAGAGCGGAAATGGCTTTGTATTTGAGAATGACAGCGGCAACCTTGTCGCCGTTTTCGCATTTTATCCCGTTTGTCACGGGTTTTACCTGAACGCGGAAAGGGATATAGCTGTCGGGGATGACGTAGGCCTTGCGGTCGATCACGGTGTATTCGCCGACGATAAACGACCTTGCCCGTTCGACAACGCCCATGATCCTGCATCTGCGCGGAGAAGAGCCGTTCTTCGTTTTCAAGTCGCTTTGCGGTACAGAGACCTCAACGGTATCACCGTCGAAAGCACCCGCGAACGGAGAAACGACGACCAGATTCTCGTTGACATCGCCTTTCAGGGTAACGTATCCGTATCCGTTGGGGACGTTGCGGTACGTGCCGATGAATTTTTGTGATGTCATATATTCACGTATAATGTAGTTATCCACTTTCAATCAAAGTGTGATGACTACATTTTTCCTTTCTAAAGTTTCTTCTCTTTTTGTTTCTTTTTCTGCTTCTTTTCAAAGAAGAGAAAAAGAAAGAAGCAGGATTATATTAACAGGA
>JAZRXG010000028.1:0-94715 GCA_045600105.1 Eubacteriales bacterium | reverse complement strand
TTATTTGCCGACACGATATGCTTCATCACATATTCCGCCATCGGACTGCGGCAGATATTGCCGTGGCAGACGAACATTATCCTTATTTTTTCCATTATATTCACCTTAACGTATACGAAAAGGTCGGCATCAGCCGACCGCTGATTGCAGACAAAGTCTGCAATCTGAGCAGACTGAGACAAACGAAGTTGATTTCGACGAAAAACGAGCGTCGGCGTAGATAACTACGGCAGTCGAGTTTTTCGTCGAAGCCATTGAAATTTCTGATAAAATCAAGTATTCCTATTATAAAAGTGTACTTTCATCCGTCTTGGATAAATGTACACTTTTACTCTTTTGCTCATTCTATTTGCATTTCAATGGCGTAAGAAACGAGTTTGTCTTCGGTCTGAGGTCGGCATCAGCCGACCGGTTCGTCAGTTGTATCGGGGATCAGTCTTCCTTTTCGTCGGTTTTCGTGTCTTCGCCGTTTTCTTCGTTCTCTTCGTTTTCTTCGTTCTCTTCCGGCTCTTCGGCTTTTTCCTTTGAATCTTTCTTTTCGGAGCTTATAACGCCTTCGGGGATACCTTTGATGAATTTGCGGATATCGGAACGCTTGTAGAAGAAAGAAAACAGCGTCCTTGCGGTGTAAACGTCAAGTACGAGTTCGCCGTCACTTATCTCGATCATGATTATGCTCGGATTGCGTACGACCGGTATGCGTATGACCGCGTACGCGTCAGGCGCGTTCATAAGCACGACCTCACGTCCGAGAGTGATGAGCGAGGCGCAGCACATAGCGGTCGCCTCTTCTTCGTCAACGGCAAGAGCGTATCTTTTTCGCTTGTGTGATACGCCGGCAAAATTGACGGACGAAGCGCCCGAAAACGTGCCCTTGAAATTCATGCCGAAGACATTGGGCGCCGCCGAAATATAGTCGCCGTTGTCGACGATTATACCGGTCAGTATGCGTTTTATCTCTTTTTTAAGTGCGCTCATGGCAATCACTCCGCGGTCCCGGGAGCGGGATCGCCTTTCTCCTTAATAAATGTCGGTATATGCCGACAAGACCGACCGAAAACGGTCGGTCTTGTGCAAGATCAGTTTCCTTTTTTTGCGTAGCTGGTGGTTATGCGTATCTCTATCTTCTTGCTGCTGTCGGACTTTGAGGTGATGATCAGACGGCAGTCAAGCTCGCCTTCCTTGTCGCGGTTTTCTTCATAAAGCTGCTCGGTGCATCTTATGGTGAAGACACCGTTCTTGAGTGCGGTCGTGAAGATATTCGGTCCGGACAGCCATTCGAAATCGTAATCGAACGACTGATACGGAAGAGCCGGCTCGAAGGTGACGTAATCTCTGTATTTGAGATTGATGGTCAGTTCTCCTTCATTCGGCTGATACGACTGCTCGGAGGTGAGGTAATCGCTTCCGCTTCCGTCACGTATCTGCGACGCGTCGTACAGAACGGAATTGATGACCACGGAATTGCCTTTGATGTCGATAAACAGCGAGTCTCCGGAAACAATGTTCTTCTTCACGGATGATCCGAAGGAATCATACGTCTTGGATACGTTCCATTCAACCTCCGCCGTGTTGACGTACCACGCGATCGGCATGCCGTCTTCTTTCTCGGCAGGGATGAGTCTGACAGATTCGAGCTTGTCGATGCCGCCGAACTCGTTGAGCATCAGCGCGAAATCGCAGTAATCGGTATCAAGCGCGCCCTTTGCGATATACGGAACGATATCGTCAATGGTATAGGTGACGTTTTTGCCGACAGCGTCCACGCCGGTCAGCTCGCAGGCGATCTTATCGGGAACGTTGATGCTCGAGCTGCCTCCGGAGAGGATCACGCGCAGCGAAAGCATATCGGATTTGTAGCTGCTGTACGTCTGCAGATTCTTCGAAAGCGTAATGCCTTCGAGCGTATACTGTCCGTTGACCTTCGTGCTTCCGTTGAAGTCGGTGGCTGTGGAGATGATATATCCTTTCGGCAGCGCGGTGTCCTGCATATTCACGCCGAGGACGGAAATTCCGACTATTTCGGAAACATATTCCTCGTGGAATACGAATTTGAACATATCTCCGCCGTTGATATATTTGATGCTTTCGTCATCGCTGAGATACATATAGGTGGATTCGTATACCGTGTCGCTATTGTCGAGAGTGGTGCGATATCTGATCGCCACCGCGATATCCGCACGGTCGTCGCCGACGATAACGCTGTTCATATTGAGCGGCATTCTGAGGGCGACAGTCTGGGTCTCGCTTTTACTGTTTTCTCTGTCGGCAGGCTTTTGGATGTGACGTATAGCAATAAGGCTGTACTTGGTATTGAAAACGAAATAATACGTACCGATCGTCACGCCGTCGCGCACGTGCTGTATTATGGCGTAATCGGCATAAATTTCTCCGGAAGCTCTAAGCTCAAGAACTGCGGGGCTTGAGAACTGCGCTACGTCTATCCCCGTAGCGTACACAAGGTTCAGATTCTTTGACACGTTCATATTGCTCAATTTGACTGTCGCGGTAGTGCCCTTGTCGGAGGGATTGCCTTCATTTGTTATGCTGTACTCAATTGTTGCCTCAACGGTGTGCATTACGTTAACGTTAGCTTCGTCAACAGGCAGCATATATATATACAGATTGATCTTGTCGTTTTCGCTCTTGGGCTCTCTGTCGACATGGGTCGTGCCGTTGGTCATATCGATCGTTATTTTGTGGTCTATGAATTTTACGGTCTGGGTAGACGGGCTTGTCGACGTAGTGTAGTCCTTGATATTTACGCTGTACGATGTGGAGCTTTCACTCTTTGTCAGATATTCGAGCGTATCTCCGCGCTGAATTTCGTCTCTTGCGTTCCGAAGGATAAGTCCGCTTTCGAGGACTTTGTAAATGTAAATGTCCTGTATCTTCCATGTGGTCGTGATGTGTGACTGGAACTTGAAAGTGATCCTATCTATCTTCTCGACGTCATCAAGTACGAAATACAGTCTGTCGGTGTGATTGGCGCGGAAATGTTTTTTGAAATCGATGGTCTCACCGGAATGTTCGACATCATCCGCCGCGGAAGACGCCGACATATCGCCGTTGTATTCGTTGATGGCGGCAACTACGTCGATATTCTTTGTCTGCGTAACACCTTTGGAATCCAGGTATTCGATGGTCGCAAACACGCTGCCGTCAAACTGCCCCTGATCTGAGGGGTACGCCAAAGTATTTATGGCAAGCAAGAACTTGACCGCGTAGCTTTCGCCCGTGCGGTTCTTGACCTGCGCCATTTCGGCTTCGCTCCTCAGCTTTTGTCCCTTGGTGGTGCTGCTTTCGCCGCTGTCGTGGAAGTCGATGTTTATCCAGCCGACGTTTTCAAAGATCCAGTTTCGGTTGAAGCCGCCGTCATCCAGCTTGATGACGCTTATCTTTTTGATGTTCAGTTTATCATAGATATCCGCGTCCTCGTTCATATCATCCGGGATGATATTGATGGCTTTCAGGTTTCCGTAATCGCGGTTTGTCTTGATGCGGAACGTCTCTTTTCTGCCCGCTCTGAAGCCGTCGGACGTGAGCTGCTGGTTCGCCTGAACGTAAGCGCTCTTGCCGTTTTCGAAAATGAGCTGGAAATAGAATTTATTGTTGGAGCCGCTGTCTCCGTCGATCTCGTTCGCGTTGGCGTTGGACGCGACCTCGACCGTGATTTCATACTGATTCCTCGGCTTGATAAATCCGAGATCCTGGAGTGCCTGCTTGTAGGTCAGCGACTTGCTGATCTGCTCCCACGGGTCATCTTTTTCTTCCTCGACCTCAACGTCTCCATCGGTGAACACAAGGTTCATCGTGGTGATTTCGTTGTTGAAGAGCATCTTTTTGTTGATGCGTGCGATCGGCTCATCGGTCGGATAATCTCTTACGATATAGACGTAGCTATTGATTCTTAAATCGTTAAGATAATTTACTTTTTCGCCATCATCATAATACCACACAGCAAAAGCTTCTCTGCGGCTCTTGACAAAGAATCTCGGTGTGTTGAACTCCGAACGGTAGAAGCTTATACGGCTTATCTGCCACGATTTTTCCGGTGCAAGATCGGTACAATCGATGCGCATATCGATAAACTGCTTGAAATCGGGCGCGTGCAGTCTGAAGGCTATCTTGCTGCCTTCCTGAAGCAGGAGATAAAATCCCACATCGTGATACACATACGCACGTCTGTCCAAATCACCCAAAGTTCCCCAATTATACCACGGACTGTAGAATTCTCTTGCCGCTTCTCTCAGATCCACGCTGTTTTCAACTATGATGCCGTCATTGGTCTCATATCTGAACGTCAGATTGATCTTTGTTTCATCATAGATAAATGCCCGCTCACTGCCTATCGTATCCGTTTCGATCTCGACGATAATGGAATCACGCTCGGGCTCGGGAAGGATGACATTTCCGGAATAATCCTCGGTGTCGTCAAGTCTCTTCATTTCGCTAAACAGCGAGACCTTGTTCTGGAGGTTGGTCGAAGTGCAGGCTTCGATCTTCTTGCCGTTGTGAGACGACGATTCAAAGCGGTAGATCGCGCCGTTTCCGGTTTTGAAACGTATTCCGCTGTCTTGTATATACGCTCCGAAGTTGGTCGTGTCGGCATCCTTGAAAATGGTCACGTTCTCGAGCGAAATGGTAGTGCCGGAAGTAGCCCATATCTGTTCTGACTCCCGAGTAGAATGCAGACCGTCAGAATTGTGGGTCACACCCTCCTCGTCGGTCCAATATGAATATTTCATGCTCAGAACACTGTCATCGTTGAGGTAGCCGTAGGTCACCGTAAAGCCGGTGAGCTTTGCGAAATTCGGGAAATATCCTTTCAACAGGAGCATATCGCCCTGCTGCGCGTATTCATATATTTTCGGCCATTGTCTTGCTTGCGTATAGAAATATTTGAGCGACGCGAGTATATAAGGTATCCTCGCCGAAAATACCGAGCCGTATATGTCTTCGTAGGTCACGTTGATATAAAGCAGGTTCTCGAACACCAAATCATACGGTGCGACAAGGTCTTCGAGGTATGGGTCCGATTCCGAAGAGCCATCCTCATAAATTCGCTCTCTTGCTCTGTTGGCGTACGCGTTTATACCGGCGTCAAGAATATCGGCAAATCCGACGGAAATATAGAGGTCATCCGAAACAACACTGCGCTTCGTATCGTCTTCGAAATCCTGATTGATCCTGCATTTGAATTCCGTGCTATCGCTGTTCAGAGAAACATAGGCGTCGGAAGCGTCATCGACGCTGAGATCGAAGCCCTGTGTACCTATGGGAACGAGGTCGGCGATTATTTTTCCGCTGTACGGAATGTAGTTGTCGTACGAAAAACCGCCCATCATACGCGTTTCCCCAATGGTGTCAAGCTCGTAGACAGCGATATTCTTGAGCGTCCATTCGTTCTTTATGCCTTTTTCTTTGGCGTCGTCTATGTATTTGAGATAAATATCAAAGCTCTGAATGCTGTCGATCTGGAAGCAGGTCTCAAAGAAGAACTGAGCGGTGGAATTTTCCTTGAGCGCTCTGCCGCCGTTCAGCACGTACTGCCTGTCTATAATCGGCATGGGAGAAGCTTTGAACTCGCTGTAAAAGTTCTTGCATCTGTTGCAATAGTCACCAGCGGAATAGCCGGTACACAAAAGCCCGTAATCCTCATTATAGCCGGCTCTGTCGCAGGCTTTTTTATAGCTCTTGTAGTCGGTCTTTACAATAGACGTACGTTTCTGCCCCGACGTATCGGTGTACTTTATCGCGACGTAATCGGCGATATCGCCGCCGTTGATACCCGACGAGATCTCGAGCATATAGTAATACACGCCTTTTCCGTTCGTATAATAATGGGAGTCGGCGCTTACGGACGGTTGGATCGAGGGCAGCGGAAGAAGAGGCAGCACCATCAGGGCGCAGACAAGCAGCGCGGTAACGCGCAAGAGCAGTCCGTGCTTCAATATTCCTTTTTTGAATTTCGTGTACGTCATAATTCAATCTCCCGGTATCAATAGCCCGTTCGGGGCTTTTTTGTGGATTTTCTGCCGGACTCAGTTCGTGCTTCCGAACGAGCCTGAAATCGCCTCGGCATCGGCAAGGATGTTTTCGGCTGTCGCGGTCACTTCGGAGACGGCGATGGTCCTGCCGTCCTCTTCCCAGATGACCGTAACGTAATATTTTTCTTTGACGCGGATGCCGTCGTATTCACCGACCTTGATTTCTCCGGTCTCGGCGCCCTCCGACATAAAGTAGGTGCTGACCGCTTCGACATCGGCATCCGGAACGACCATGCAAGCCATCTGCTTTCCCCCGGTCGAAATGGTGATGTCAGCGTATTCGTAGGAATCGGTATATCCCACGCTGAAGCTCGCTTTTCTGCTGCTTACCATCTCGTACCCTTCGGGAAGAGTGATGGTTCCCGCAAGCTCTTCGGCTTCTTTTTTGTTTTCTTCCTTCGGATCGGTCTTTATGTCGTAATCTATGACATCGTGCGATTTGACGCTGACAACGCCGACGGTCGAAACTTCAAGGTCGAATTTTATCGCTTTTTTGCCTTCGACGTCGCAGACGTTGATCGAAGCGCTGCCGACGCTAACGGGGGTCACGACAAACACGGTGCTTTCCGCGTTGTCCTCCTCATCGACGGTCGAAACGGACACGACCTTGCCGTTTATGTATACGGCAAGCTCAGACGGTTTTTTTTCAACTCGGATATACAGACCGTTTTCGGCGCCGTTGGAGAAAGCGTACTTGTATCCGTCTTTTTCAACGGAGGTAAGCCCCTTGAGCTCCTTGTGCGTGCTCGAAATAACGGTGAGCTTGTTGATATCGACTTCGAACGAAACGATTATCTCGTAAATCCTGTCGGGAATCACTCCTTCGCTCTCAAGCGCGAGGAAAAGCGTATATCTGCCTTTGCCGTTGGGAGACACTCTGAACGACGCCTCGTCGCTTTCGGAGGACTCGCATTTCACCGCTGCCGCGGCGTCGGGCTGCTCGTCGGCGATCCATTTGTAACCGTCCGGGAAGCTGCCCTTGACCGTTACGATAACGTCTTCTCCGTCGTTTTCGTAGTAATATTTATAAAGTGAATCGGGGTCGTCCGCCGGTATTTCTTCGTTTCCGCCGAGAGCGAACAGAAGAATGATAACGATGGCAAGGACGATTATTATACCGCCCAATATCAGCAATGTTTTTTTCACTTTACTTCCTCCTTTATGAGTGCCGGAATATTACTGCGGGACCGACCGCAGATACGGACGCCGTGAACACGGGCAAGCCGCGCCTCGATGCTTTTTCATCGGTCACGCGGTCATGCCGCGGAAATGGATGGTTTTCTTTTATTCGAACTTGAAAAGTGCCACGAAGCCCGTCATTTCAAATACTTCCATAACGAGGCTGTTCGCGTTTTTGATCGCAAGTTCACCGTTTTTCTTTTTCATTGCCATGTGGAGCTTTTTGAGGGCTCTGAGCCCTGCCGAGGATATGTACTCCAGATCCTTTATGTCAAGCGTGATGCTGCCGTATTTTTCGGCAGTCTGCAGAAAGATCGCTTCGGTGTCCGGGGCAGACGTGGAGTCGAGTCTTCCGTCAAGCAGAAGAAGTGCCTTTTCGCCCTGGTTTACCAATTTTATCGTCATTGTGAAATCCTCCTGTCTTTCAGCCGTGGACTGAGTTGTAACGCATCAGTTCCTCAAGGCTGATCTCAAGTATTTCTTCATCGTATTCGACCATAAGATCGATCGGTGAAATGTTCTTCATATTCTCAGCTTCCATGGAAAGCATCTTGAGAATATCGAATCCGCCTTCGTCGTCGCTTTCTTCGGTTTCGCCGCCGTCGGCTTCGTTTTCTTCGTCCTCGGTTTCGTATTCGTCGTCGGAAGGCGTGAAGAGAGGCGGAAGCTCGCCTTCGCCGTTTTCGCTTTCTTCGATCTCTTCGTCTTCATCCGCATCGAAGTTGAGGTTGAAATCGCGGAAGATATCCTCTTCCTCTTCTTCGCTCGCGCTGCCTCCGAGTACCGGTCCTGCTGCCGCGGGTACGGCTCTTTCGATTTCCCTGACGGGGGCTTTGAGGTCTATCTTGTCGATCTCTTCACGAACGGAGCGCTTGATCTCGTGAAGCATGGTGTCGTAGCTGAATTTTCCGAGCAGCTCGCCGAGCATCTTCTCGGTCTCGCCCTGAGGAGCCGGAACGTAAACGGGCTGCGGTTCTTTTGCCGCTTTTGCCGCGGCAAATTCGCTCGGGTCGTCCGGGATCTCGGGAATGTCGAAGTCTTCTTCAAACGTCACGCTGCTCTTGGTGCCGGAGCCCTGCTTTTCTGCGTTGAATTCGTCTTCGCTGAGCTCGATGAACGTAACTCCGCCCGACGTTTTTTCGGCATCCTTGACTTCATTGTTTTCTTTCGCGTTGACGCCCGCCGATTTTTTGGCGTTTGCGTCGTGGATCGCGCGGCTGTCGCCGACAAGCTCGTCCCATTCTTTTTGTCCGTCTTCGCCCGCGAAGTAGCGTGTTTCGAAGTTGGGATCCTTGAACATCGCGACGACATCCTCGGGTACCTCGACCTTGAACGTGGAGCGGCTCTGCGGAGACATTACGGTGAACGCCTGGCCTCTGGGTGCGGATATGATCTGTTCCTGTTCGCTTTCGTTGATCCCGCCCGCTTTTTCATAAAGCTTGCAGAGGTCGCCCATATCGTTGGGGGACAGCGAGAAGATGAAGCTGTACTGGCAGGCGTTGATGATGGCGGTGGATTTTCTCGCTATCTCTTCGCTGCCTACGAAGTCCTTTATGTTCTGCGTGATGACTATCTGCATACCGTTGTATTTGCTGATACGCTTGGCGAGCTGGAACATAAAGTCGAGTGCCACCGGGAATTTGGTGTCGATGAACACGTGCGCCTCGTCGATGACCACGACCACCTTGCGGCTGAGGTTATGACGGGTATTGTAATCGCGGTTCTTGATGATCTCGTTGTCGATATATTTGAGAACGAGGAGCATCTGCGCGTTTGCGATGGTGCCGTTGCGGTTGGCAAGCAGGCTCTGGAAGTTGAAAACGGTGAAGTTTTCGTCGGTGGTGACCGTACTCGGACCGTTCCAGATATTCGCGTTTCGTCCGCCGCTCGAGAACTTCGCGACGTAGTTCATCAGCGTTCTGAGCATCGTGCGGATGTACTCGTTATCCGTGGACTGGAATTCCGAAAGGATGGCGTCGTACAGGTCGTCGAACGTGGGATAATCCTCGGGTCCGAGCTTTGAAAGGTCGGTCTCGTTGGTTATGCCCATATTGGTATACATACGGTCGATTATGGAGTTGAGATATTCCATTGCGTCCTTGTCGCAGTCCGGAAGTATCTGATGGAAAAATTCCTCGAGGAACTGAAGGTGGGTCGAATAGGAACCCGAAACGGTAGAACCGTCGGACTCGTCGTCGTCGAGCGCCGTGATGATGTGGAACGGGTTGAGTCGTCCGTGCTGCGCGTTGCCGACGTTGATGAATTTGCCGTGAAGGTTCGCGGCAAGCTCGGTATATTCGTTTTCGGGGTCGAGAATGAATATCTTGGCGTCGTCGGCGGCAAGGTTGACGAGCAGGCTCTTCGTCGCGTAAGATTTACCGGAACCGGATTTACCGACGATGACCATATTTGAGTTGACTCTTTCGCTGTCACGGCGGAAGAAATCGATGAACACGGGCACGCCCTCGGACGAGCCGAGCTTGATGCCGTTCTTATCGGAAATATGAGCAAATACCCACGGATAGCAGCCGGCGACCGAGTTGGTCGGCATACCTCTTCCCTTTTTATAGAGAGGATCCCATGCGCTTATCTGTGAGCCGATGTAAGCGTTGACCTGGTCGAAATCCATTCCGTTGAGTCTGAGCCCCGACTCGGAATAGATGCGGCGGACGGTACGCTTCATATTTGTAATAACGGGAAGCGAGGTGCCGAGCTCCTCGACGTTTTTGCCGAGGTTAGCGGCGGTTCCCGGGACGTCGTAAGCAGTTACGTATACGTTTACTTCAAGCAGCGATTCGTTATCGCCCTTGAGCATTGCAAGCAGGCTGCTGAGGGTATCGATATGCTCCTGCAGTTCGATCCTTCTCGAATCGATGCCGGTCGACATGAACATGGAACGCAGTTCCTGCAGCGAACGGTCGATGCCTCGGACGGCTTTTTCGCGGTCCATGGGCTTGCATTTGACAACGACCTTGGTGGCGGGGATGGACATCACGCTTGCGAGCCACGCGTCGTCGACTTCGGACGGGTAAGCCGTTATTCTGAAGTTATGAGCGAGGATGCCGTTCGTGATGACGCTGCGGTACTTGATCGCAACGCTGTCGGGCATTGCCCATTCGGCGTATTTTTCGGGATCGACGTACTCGACGTCGCGCTCGTCAAAATCAAGTCCGTTGCTGTATTTGAGGAATACGGCAAGCTCCTTGCTGTTCAGGCGCTTCACCTTCATTTCGCCGTTTCTGAGCGTATCGAGCGCGCTGTTCACGACGTTTGCAAGCTGGTTTTTGTCGCTGTCGTACAGAACGATATAGTAATAGGGCTGTACTACTTTGTTGTTGTAGCAGATGTCCTCGAGATCGTTTATACGGTCGCACAGGACCTCGACTCTCGCCTTGAATTCCTCTTCCGAAAGCACGCCGCTTTCATAGGAGGTCCTGATCTCCTCGACCTTGCGGCTCTCGTTCTCGATGTATTCATCGTAAAGCACGGGTCTTTCGAGCTTGACGATGTTCGCGCAATGGTTGATGGAAATGGAACGAAGGACTCTGCCGACCGCGCCGTCGATGGAATTGGTGCGTCTCGTCAGAGAGAAGAATCTGAATTCGACGGGAGCGATCTCGATCGCCGCGCCGTAATACTCGCCGCCGTATTCTATGAGGTCATCTTTAATACCCGTGAACGGGATGATTTCTTTCATAGGATTTGATTTTATTTTTTTCGACGAGTTTTTGGACTGTTTGCGTGCCGCGCTCTGGTTTGCGCGTTTGAGCCAGATCGCGTCCTTTTCTTCCTTGGTCGCGGTCTTGCTCTTGAGTATCTTGTCGTCCGCCTTGCGTTCCTCACGTTCGGCTTTCAGTCTCGCCTTGCGTTCGGCAGCGGTCTCCTCGGGAGGAAGCTCCTCCGCGGCGTCTTTTTCGCCGTCCGCGGCGTCGGGACGTTTCACGAAGTCGGAATCCTTCGACGCACGCGCAAATTTGCGCTTGAACGCGAAATGACGGAATATGTGCATGAGGAATATGTAGTTCGGTTCGGAGTCAAGACGCACCAAAAGGCCTGCGGTCAGGAGTATCAGACCGAAAATGATATAAACTTTTCCCGGTATCGTGGAGGTCAGTACGAACACAAGAAGGATCGCAGAGACCAGTCCTATAATGATGTCGGTGAGGGTAACGCCTTTGAAAAGTTCGATCTGAACCTTTGTTTTTCCCGGTATAAGCCTCACTTGAGCCACCGCCTTTCATTTTTCGTGCGTAATTAATGCAATCTGGGTATGACGTGATCTCACGTCATTTTTTCTTTATCATAGAGGGGAGATTTTTGTTTTTGGAATTGCTCGTTCCGTTATGATTCTGAAGCTGCTGCTGACCGGGGGTATTGTTGTTGGTGGCGTTTTGGGCATTGCCGCCTCCTCCGCCGCCGTCTTTCTTCGGTCTGAGCCCGAGCTCTTCTTCATCTTTCTTAAGCCTTGCATCGGCAACTTTTTCCTGGCGTTCCTTCTTGCTGCCTTCGGTCTGCGCGTTCCAGCCGGCCTTCAAAGCAGTAAGACCGCCCCATGTGCCGAATAAACCGCCGTGGTTCTTCAGGTGATTGGCGAAAGCAGACGCCTTCGCGCCGACTTTGTCTGCCACGGTGGAAGCGCCCGAAACAGTGGCAGCGGCTTTCGCGGCTCCGCCGAGAACCTTTCCGGCTCCTCCGGCGACCGTGCTGAAGGCTTTGCTTGCGGTGCTTCTCATATCGCCTGCCATTACGGAAGCGTAGCCCGCGCTGTTGGCAAGTATACCGGTGAGGATGCCGCTGAATTTGTTGGCGGCTTCGACCGCGCCGACGATAAGCACGGCTTTCGCAAGGATGTTGATGGTGAATTTTTCAAAGAATACGAGTCCGCTGTCAAGCACTATCGGGATGAACAGTATAACGAGACGCATGGGGATTATGCTGCCGAATATACCGAACATCTGAACAACGGTGGAGGTGATCCACTGTTTGAATTTTTCACCGTTGTCAAGAGGCGACGTCGCGATTATCGGCGGCGCTATGATGTAAAGGCCGAGCAGGTTGAAAATTCTCGCGATGCAGTTGAAGATGCAGACCGTGAGATTCTTCATCGTGAGCCAGACCATGATCGCGATCATGAGATACGAAATGCCGTCGAAGCTTATATCAAACGCTTCACGCACCTGGTCTCTGTCGTAAATGCTCTTTTCGCCGTAATAGAACGGTCCGCGAAGCGCGTCCGTCAGCGAGGGGTTCTTGTTGTAGGTCGACGAGTTCGCCGCGTCGAGCGTACCTATAAGGAAGATGACACGGTCAAGCGAGACTTCATCGCCCGATCCGCCGCCGTAGTTAGATCCGTAGTGGATGCTGATCTTTTCGATCGGTTTGAAGGACGTGTTCTTCTTCACCGTTTCCATCAGCTCGAGCACTTGCGCGGAAGTAGTCGTAAAAGCGTCTATCTTGACGTCAAAATTGGGGTTCGAAGCAAGCATGAGCTTCTGAAGACCCGACTGCCAGGTCTCTTCGCTGCCGTCATCGTAGTTGAATTCAAAAATGCCGCAGTCGTCGAGATACTTGAGATCGCCTCTGATCTCGTTGTAGCAGCTGTTAAGATTGTAACGGCTGTTGTATGAATCGTTCAGCGAATAGTTGCCGATCGTATTGTAGATACGCGCCATTGCGGCAAGCTCCTCGTTCGTGAACGTATGAGATTTAGTATAGCTGTAAGTTCCCGCGTGGTCGAATATGTAGCTGACCTGCTGGATGAGCACGTTGGTTATGCTTATCGAAGCGCTCATTATGGTGCTCATAAGGAAAATGGTGAGTATGTTTTTTCCGGCGCTTACGAGCATCGATCCGTAAGACGCCTGCTGTTTTCCGTTGATGTCCGACGCTTTTCGGATCACCGCGATTATCAGCATGGCAAACACGATCACCACGCCGACGAGTGCCATTGCCCAGTATACGTCGTTGATCAGCGTATTACCGAAAAAGATATGTATAAGATACTGCTGGCTTCCGTTGTACGTGACGGTCTTCATGCCGGCAAAAACCGAGAAAAAGTCATACAATATCTTGAGAAGGTAGCACAGTATCGAAATGACCTCGTAACATACCATGCCCAGGAAATCGCCAAAGAGAGTGTTCAGACCGTCAAACAGAAAATACACTACATCTTCTGCAAAGTCAAACAATCCGTCGATTATTCCCATCTGATTCTCGCCTCCGTCTTTTTGAAAATTTCCGCACTCGCTTTATCTTATACGCAGTTTTTTCCTTGAAATAACCAGATAAGTGACAAGCGCAATAATAAGTACAAGCACGATGACTATGAACGCCACCGCGTCAAAATTGAAATAAATATCTATCCGGAAAGCGTATGTGCTCTGATTTCCGGCTTTGTCTTCGACAGTAATATTGTAAAAACCGCTCTGTGTAAGCAGCTTTTTTTCTTTTATGAGATTGCCGTCAACATAAACGGTCAGGCTCGCGCCGCGTTCAAGGTCCGAAATATCAACGGGGCCTTTCGCGTGACCGTCAACGACCTCCTTGAGGGCAAGCACCGGGGGCGTGTGGTCGACAACAAGGTTGATCGTGTAGCCGACACCGGTTTTGGTGCATTGATAACCTATCGCATATTCGCCTTCCTCGGTCAGATCGACGGAGGTGCTGCCTTGTTTGACGTTTTCTCCGTTGCGGGTCGCCGAAGTTATCTCGAAGTTCTCCGGGACCGTATAATCATAAAGCTTGCCGGTCTCTTTTCCCACTATGGTAAAGCGGATGGCGTTTTCTATATCGTCATTGACGACGATGGTGTATCCGCCCTGTTCGGAGACGGCGCCGTTTCCGGGTCTGCTGATCTCCTTGCCGTCACGGTAAAGGACGTAGGCGTTTCCGCTTACGGTGAACTGCACCTCGGACGTTACCGTCGAACCGTTCGGGTAGCTGATGGCGATCTCTATATCGCCTACCTTGTAAATGTATTTGCCGATCGTGACGTCGTATATCGTTCCGCTGCCTATGTCTGTCTGCGTGGTATTGTTGTTTTCTTCTTTCGGTTCACCGGTTTCCGGATCGACATCCTCAACGTATTCGATATCGACCGCGTAAGCCGAAAGCGCGGAAAGCATCATTACCGCAAGCAGGATCAATGAAATAAATACTCTTTTTTTCATTTTTTCACCTTTCAGCCGTGTCATTCGCCGACGACGATGCTGTTTCGCTGGTTGATGTCATAGAACACATCGTCAGCGCGGAACACGTGCGAACGGAACTCCGCCATATCCATTTTGCCGAACTTGTAATAGCTGCATTTGTACGACGGGGTATATTTTGTTTTCAGCGGATAGTTACCGAACGTAACGATGATGGCGTTGCCGGTGGATTCCTTGTTGTTGAGCTTCTGCAGCTCGGACGGGTAAATGAGCGGACGGGTCTGGAGCTGGTTGGAAATGCTCATATCGCCTTCTTTTGCGCCGGCGCTCGACGAGGTGCTCGTCGTCTTTACGGTCTTGTTGCCGCAGAGCTCGGAGAATTCCTTGCAGGTGCCTATATCGTTCGAGCCTATGAACATCTTCATGGCGCAGTTGGACTTGACGACGTCCGCGACGCCCTCGCCGTAAATGTTGTTGAGCTGAGCGTAGCTCTGTACGACCATGTTGAACCATATCTTACGGCTTCGGCCGACGGTGATCATCTTGTCGAATTTTTCTATCTTCGGCATGTTGCCGAACTCATCCATGATGAAGTAGACGTTTCTCGGAAGCGACAGGTCTTCTCTTCCGCTCGCGACCTTGATGAGCGCTTTATACATACTGAGTACGAACAGAGACGCGAGTCCGTGACGCGTATCCTTTTCATCGGGGATCTTGAGGAAGAGCGCGGTGGGACGGTCGGCGAACTGTGCCGCGTGGTTATCGGTGGCGGAGGTAAGTCCGCAGATACCGCGGTCGTTGAACAGGGTCATTTTGTCGAAGGTTATCGACATATAGCTCGAAAGAGTCTGATCGGCAGCCGCGAGGACCTGACGCGAAAGCGTTACCGCCTGCGAAAGCGGGCTTCTGCCGACGAAATACGTCTTGAGCGCTTTATAGTTGTTTTCACTGTTTGTAAGTATTTTGTTGAGGTTGAAGAAATTGAATTTATCCTTTGTCATGCCGAGACGCGAGTCGTCGCTGTCTTCGAGCATTGCAAGGCAGGTGGCGAGCACGATGGAACGCGCACCTTTTTCCCAAAGAGGGTCTTTTTCGTTGGTGATCGGGCAGATACCCGAAACGAGGTCGTTAAGGTCCTCGAACATTTCGTCGTATATCTTCTGCTTCGCGACCGAAACGTCGTCCTGGCAGTGGTGGAGGTCGGCGTAAGCGTTGCCGTTCCATTCGCACCAGAGCTCGCCGTCGCTGCACAAGCCGTCGACCTTCTTGAGGTCGGGATAGTTATCCATCGAATCGCGGTGCGCGATTATGCCGTTGCCCGCGGCACGGTATTCCTGATACATATCCCATATCGAATCGAGAGGATTCCAGCGCGAAGACGAATAGGTGTCACGCAGGTCGAGCACGAGCACGTCGTATCCGCGTTCGTGGAGGAAATTGGAATGAAGGTCAAAAAGCTCGCCCTTCGGGTCGGTCATGATCATGCTCGAACCGCAGTTCGTCGCGGCTATGAGCTGTATCATCGGGTTGATGAAGGTCGTGGTTTTACCGGAACCGGTGGAGCCTATGACGAGCGAATGTGCGCCCGACATGAAGTTGACCTGCAGCTTGCCTCTTTTATCTATGATCGCTCTGACGGGAACGCCGTCTTTTTTGACCTTTGCCATATCGTCGTAAAGAGAAGGCGGGAAGTTTTTGTCGCGTTCGCTGTCGGTCATGAAGCGGCTGTTTTCGAGCACGCTTTCGCTGACGTCGCCGCCCTTGTCACCGCGGCTGAAAACGCCCTTGCCGACATTGACGTTCATTCCTCCGCTTATCCAGATGACGACAGCGCCGAGCACAACAACGGCAAATCCGGTGATCCACATCTTCAGAGTGAGAAACAGTCCGAAGTCAAATGTCATCTTTTTGCCGTCGATGATGCTGCCGATCTGCCCGAAAACGGTAGTCACAAGGAATCCGAGTATGCCGGCACTCACTATCGCAAGAAATATATATGTCAGCAGCTTTGCCTTTGACAGTTCTTTTATTTTGTCCGCTATTTTGCCGAACATACTTATGTCCCCCTTCTTACGCGGCGAATCCGCGTTATCGGTTTATATGCGTTTCACGCTTTATGTTCAAGACGGATAATATCGTTCATTGATCTGCGTCGATGACAAATACGGTCTTGGAATCTCCGACCTTCTGAGAATTGTCGTACCAGCCTTTTCCCTTTTCGACGTAATTTTCCGCGTTGCTGAAATTGCTCTTGGCGTTGAAATTCGCGGCGTAGCCTTGGGCAGCGCCCGTAACGTCGCCCCATTGATTTATAACGACCGGGATGTCGCGCTTTTCGAAATTGCTCGTATTTGTTTCATAATAGCCTATGCCGACAGAGCCGTGATTGATGAACGACGCCGAGTTCATGGTGATACCGCCGCCGATGATGAGATAGCCGTCATTGAGGCAGGTCGTGCCATTTTCGAGAGAAAGAAAAGCGTCTTTTTTGAGCGAAAGCTTGGCGTTGTCGTTGATGATGATCGTTCCTTCGCCGCTGAGGGTCACTTTGACCTTTTTGCTGCCGCCTTTTCCGTCGCTTTTGTTGACGGTCTTATAATATTTCGCGTCGGTCCCCTTGCAGGTTATGCTGCCCATGCCGCCTTTTGCCGTCTGGGTGAGGACACTCGCGTTTTCTTCGAGTATTAAAGTACCGTAGTTGGTGATGGTACCGTTGTTGATGAGATCTCCGCTGACTGTTACGACTGCTCCCGGCTCGATGATGAACTCGGTCCCTTCGTCGATCATTGTGACGGCATCATCGATATGCAGTATGGAATCGGAAGTGACCACGTATTTTTCGCCGGTGTATTTCGTAAGAAACGAATCGACCGAATACCAGATCCTTGCGGATCCGGCGCAGCAATCGCGGTTTCTATCTTCATAAGAATTACTTTCAAAAAGCACGGGAACGCCGTAAGTGTAAGAATGGCTCTTATCATAATTTTCAATGTATGGCGCTACCTGTTTGTATCGACTGTAATAAGTGTTACTGAGGTCTAAATCGGCGGCAAACATATCGATCACCCAATAAGTCGAGTATTTGGAAAAAAGAACACCGAGCGCGAACTCGTAATCCCTGAGCTGCAGACTGGTTTCTTCATTAAAAAAATAAGATGAAGGATGTTTAGTCTGGTCGTCATCAATAAACCAATACGGAAAACTCTTTTTGTCGTAAAATCCTCTTGCGGACGCTGCGGGAATTCCTATTCGATATCCTACCTCCGTAGAAGTTCCTTTCGACGTACCGGGCATAGCTTTGAAATTAAGGAAATACTTCGAGTCCGACGTGATCAGATCGCCGAAGCACATCTTTGAAATGGCGTAAGTACTCAAAGTTCCAATGTACCATTCTCTTGCGTCTTCTTTTTTCAAGTCGGTTTCGCCGCAAATGAATTTCAGATACGGCTGCTTGACATTCAGGGAGACGACCCTTTCATCATCGGGATTGGTATAGATACTCGTTGAGTAATTGAACATCGAGGTGTCAAGGGGCGCGAAATCAACGTTGCCGTCAACGCAGACAAGCGCAACGGGAACTGTCGTGTCGGAACGGCAATAAGCCGCGATGATGCTGTACGTCGTTCCCGCTTTAAGGTCATGCGCATCGTAAAGTCTTTCCCATTCGTTGTATGTGTATACTTCCGGCGGAATGTTGTTTTCCGCATCCTCGGACGAGGCGTAGAGCCCCGGAAGGACGGTGAATACCGTGAATACCGTCAAAACCAAGGCAAGTATTCGTATTATTGAGCTTTTTTTCATTATTTTTTACCTCTCTTCTGACGGCTTAAAGCCGTCAGCCCTCAATCAAACGGACGGTACATCCATCATCATAAGGGCTGACGGAAAAAATGTGACGTGAAATTATTTCGAAATTTCGTTGTCGCTGACCCAGCCGGAAAGAGCGGGGAGGAGATAGCTGAGGGCTACCATGAGAACGAAGATGAGAACGAAGCCGATGATGGCGTTCTTGAGGTGGGATTTTGCTTTTTCACGGTCCTGGGGTTCTTCGGCTTTTGCATACTTAACGCCGAGAAGGATGCAGTACAAGCTTCCTGCTGCGCCTACGACGATAAGGAGAGGAGCTCTGAAGGAATCAAGAAGATCCTTGATTTTGTTTGCAGCATCGTCAATGGTGGGTTCGTCGCCGTCCGCGAATACGCTGACAGTGAACATCGCAGCGAGCATGAGCATTACTGCGAGCACGGAGAAGATTTTTTTTGCATTGATACGTTTCATAATTGTTTCCTCCAATATGAATTTTGTTTTTATTTTCAGCCTGGACGGCAAAAAATCAGATGCGCGGTCCCATCGGTCCGATGGACGGGGCGTTGATCTCCGGATCCTCCGGAGCGTTCTTTGCTTTTCCGAGAGCGGGCGTGCCGTTCTCGGCGGAAAGCGCGTTTTCTTTGTTCGGGTCGAATTTCTTTATGAAATTCCCGTTTTTAAGGTCGTGAACGAGGTTCGGAGTCTGTTCGACGAGGCCGCGGAACTCCTCGGCGTTTTCGAGCTGAGACGTCATCTCATCAAGGGTCGCGCCGTGGGGCGGCTTGTTCGTCATCATCAGGCGTCCGACGACACTCTGAGAAGCGTATTTGCATTTATCTTTCGGGTCATATTCACCCGCGAGTTTTTTTTCAGCCTCCCTGCCGATGGTTATCGCGTTTGCACGCGTAACCATCGTTTCGACGAAATCAGGGGAAACGGTCGGCTCGTTCAGCGCTTCTTCAAATTTCTTTTTGATTTCGCTGTTTGTTAATTCTGCCATGGTCAACTCTCCAAAAATTTCCTGAGATTCTCCCGTGCTCTTGCCAAGGTAACTGCAACGGTATTTTTGTTTTTGCCGAGGATTTCGGATATTTCGTTGATCGAAAGCTCCTGCATATAGAAGAGCGTGATGACTTCCCTCTGGTGCTCGGGAAGCTTTCCGAGCGCGTCGCGAAGGTCAAGCGACGATTCAACGTCGACTTTTTCCTCCTCCGCTCCCACGATCTCCTCGTTGATCTCCTCGTCGTAGGTGCGGTCGGTAAGGAGGTCCTTGGCGGCGTTCACGGTCACGCGGATGAGCCACGCTCTGCGATGTTCTTCACTTTCGAATTCGCGTTCCTTTTTGAAATACGAAAGAAACGCTTCCGAAACGGCGTCTTCGGCATCGTACTGATTGCGAACGTAGCGGAACGCGATCTTGTACATCATATCCGAGTAAGTGCGTACCACTTCTTCGCTGTTCATACTCAATACCCCTGTCCCTTGTAAAAGATTACACGGCTTTCAAAAAAATTTCGGTTTTTTTCGTGAAAGTGCCCGATGCGGAAATTGTGCATAATAATTACATATTATCAGTCTGTATAATATCACAAAGTGATGATTTTGTCAATACCTTCATTTATTATACAATTCTTAATATGCGTTTCCGTCAGACGGAGATCACATGCCCTTCGCGCCGACGGCAAGGTTGGCGCTGAGGTTTTTCTCGAGCATTTTCGAGCTGGTGTTGTTGCGTACCGCGTCAGCGACCGTACCGTACGAGCCGAGAAGCTCGCTTTCCTTGAGCGCCAGCTTCTTGAAGTTGTTTCCTGCCTGAGCAGTGGCGATCTCGCTTCTGTACTTCATGAGCAGGTTCTTTCCGTTGGCTTTGGTGCTGCAGAACTTGTCGAACGCCTTGCTGTTTTCGACCTTGTCGATGCAGGAATCCATTGATTTCTCGTCAAGCTGCATACGGCCCTTGAGGTTCATGCGTTTTTCGGCATTGAGCTGATCGGCGGATTTGCCCGATTTTTTGACCATGGGATCGTTCTCGTCCTTCTTCTCCATGGTGCGGCAGGCGATCAAAGTGGCGACCGCGCGCTTGATCGCCGTGGGATCGGTGCTGTTCGCAAGGATCTTATACGCTTCATCCTTGCGGCCTTTGATGATGCCGTCACCGCGCTTGCTTGCCTCGTTTTCTTCAAGAGGCTGCGGCTGCTTCACGTTATTCGCCGGAGCTTTGGCGGCGGGCTTCTTTGCCTCCGGTCTCCTTGCGTCGACCTTCTTTTCCTTCGCTTCCTTCGCCTTTTCCTTGGCGGCTTTGGCTTCGAGCAGCGTGTTGTCGTATTCCTTAAGCTCGGGTACCCTTTCCTTAAGGCGTTCGATGGCGTTGTTGATGGCAAAGTCGGCAAGCTCGGACGCAGCCATGTTGTTCATCTTGTCCGTGACGTTGCGGGGAAGAACGCCCACGTAGTCCTTGGCGATGCCGCTGCGGTTCTTTGCGAGATAGTCGCCGCAGAGCTTCGTCATCTGAGCACGGTATTTGTCGCTTCTGAAATTCTTGAGGTATTTTTTGCCCTCTTCGAGTTTCTTGGCGTCGTTGGCTTTGTCGAAATCCTCCTTGCTCATATTTCTGTACTTCGGATCATATCTGTCAAGCCCTTTTACAAGGTCGCCGTTGGACATATCCTTGAGCGTCTGCGATTTCGAGGTCATGTAATAGAAGGCGTATTTCTCGTCGCCGAGCTGATCCGCCTGTTTTTCGGCTTCTTCGTTCTGCCTTATCGCTTCCTTGGTATGGTCGATCCTATCGGTCAGTTCCTTAGTCGCCTTATTGTAAGTGAAGTCGGCAAGGTCTTTTGCCGTCAATTTGTCCAGTTTTTCCTTTTGCGCTCTTCCTTCGGCGGTCTTTCCGTCGATCTGAGACGCCATCTCCTCACGATACCTTTCGAGATAGTCGCCGCATTCTTTTTCGAGTGCGTCGCGTGACAGAGACGATTTGATATTGTTGAGCTTTTTCTCAGACGCGGAAAGAATCTCCTCATCCGATCTGCCCTCAATGCTTTCGCTTTCGAGTTTTCCGTAATCCGCGACCTGATGTTTCTTTTCCGCCGCGTGTTCAAGCACGCTGCCCATAAGGGACTGCGAAAGCTGTCTGTCCTTTTCGGCTTTCAGCTCGTTGACCCTGCTCGGGTTGAATCTCCTGTCGCCGATGATCTCGTTCATTTCGCCCAGCAGCTTGTCGCGGGTGGTGTCAACGACGTGGTTTGCGAGGTCGCCCGCGGTCATACGGTCGACAGCCTTCTCGGCGTCCGTCACGCCGTTCATGGAATCCTTTATCTCGTCACGGTTGGCGTTGATAAAATCGCCGCATTTTCTTTCAAGTCCGAGGGACTCGAGATATTCGGGGTTATTCAGCTGCGCGATCTTCTCCTGCGTTTCGAGATATTTTTCTTCAAGCGAAACGGCGTTGTTCAGCGATTTGTCCTCGGCGTTAAGAGCGTCGGTGCCTGCCGCCTTTTCGGTGAAAGCGTCATAAGCGAGCTCCACGCCCGTTTTCGCGCTCAGCAGATTCTCGCGGCTCTTTTCTTCAACGTGACTCGCGAGGTCTTTCGCGGTCATGTTTTCGAGCTTGTTCTTCAGCAGCGCGTCGTTTGTCGAATTCATCAGCTCGCCGCGGTGGTCTTTCAGATACTGTTCGCAGCCCTCTTCAAGAGTTTTGCGATGGTCTTCATCCTCAAGACTTCTGAGTCCTTCTTCCGCTGCTTTGGCGACGTCGCGGTTCGACATATTTTCGGGCGCCTGCCCGTTCATCTGCTGACCGATCCATTCCACGCTCCTGGCAATGCCTTCACCCGCGATGCCGATGGCTTCACGGGAAGCGATCTTGTCTTTTTCGGCTTTCATTTCCTCGACCCTGTTCGGGTTGAATCTCTTGTCGCCGACGATCTGATTCATTTCACGGAACAGCTTGGCACGGGTGGCGTCGACGACGTGGTTCGCAAGGTCGCCCGCGGTCATACGGTCGACGGCTTTCCTTGCCTCTTCGGTCTGCGCCTCGGTCATTCCGCTCACGGAATTCCTGACGTCTTCGCGGTTGTTGTTGATAACCTCACCGCATTTTGCCTCGAGTCCGAGGGAGCGGACAAATTCGGGGTTCTCCAGACGTGCGAGCTTCTCCTGCGTTTCGAGATATTTTCCTTCGAGCGAAACGGCGTTGTTCAGCGTCTTGTCCTCGGCGTCGATATCCGTTTTATCCATGAAAGCGTCGTAGGCAAGCTCGATGCCCGTTTTCGTGTTGAGCAGATTCTCGCGGTTTTTGTCGGAAACGCGGTCGGCAAGGTCTTTCGCCGTCATGCTTTCGAACTTGCTCTTCAGCAGCGCGTCGTCTGTCGAAGCCGCCATATTGCCGCGGTTGTCCTTCAGATACTGATCGCAGCTTTCCGCGAGGTTCTTGTGATATTCCTCGTCGTTCTGCAGTTTGCCGAGCCCTTCGTCCGCTTTTTTGGCAGCCTCTCTGTTCGACAGATTATCGGGGACCGCCAGATTGAGCTGCTTGGCGTTCCAGTCGTCGCTCTTGGTCATGCCGTCGGTCGCGACGTCAAGAGCGTTCTTTGAAGCCGCCATGTCCTTTTCTGCCGCGTCGTTGGCTTTTCTTTCTGCCTCGGCTTTCCTTTCGGCTTCCATTTCGGCTTTGTATTTGTCGTATTTATCGCGGTCGAACTGGTTGCTTTCGCCGTAAACTTCCATCTTGAGCAAGAGGTTCTTTCTGCTGTTTTCAACGATGCGTTCAGCAAGCTGGTCGGCAGTCATATTTGCGAGTACGTTCTTGGCTTCATTGGTCTCGAGGTCGATTATTCCGGTCGTGGAATTTGCGAGTCCTTCGCGGTTGTTGTCAAGGAAGGTCTGGCACTTGTCCGTGATTTTCTTGACGTATTCGGGATCTTTAAGCTGCTCGAGCTTTTCCTGTGCTTCGAGATAACGTTTCTCGATCGGAGCGTTTTCGTTCAATGCTCCGCCTTCGATGTCCATGATCTCGGGGTCGCTCATCACCAGACCGTCGACAGCCGCGTCAAACGCCAGTTCGTTTCCGATCTTCAGATGTATCCCTTCGATGACCTCGTCGGCGATCATGCTTTCGCTGATGCGCAGGTCTTCGAGATTTTCCTCGATCTTCTTCTCTTCAACTTCCTTCTGCTGTGCGATGTTGATGAATTCGGCGTTCTTGGCTTCTTCTTCCTTTTTCTTGTCGGCTTCTTTCTTTTCGGCTTTGAGAGCGTCGACATCGTCCTTGTTGAGGGTGTTGTTTGCCTTGATATTCTCTATTGCGTTGGTCAGATTCTCTCTGCCGTTTTCGATGACGCGGTCGGAAAGCTCCTGCGCCGTCATGTTTTTGATTCTTTCTCTCGTCGCTTCGTCTTCGAGCGTTTTGCCTTTGACGGAATCGATCAGTCTTTCACGGTTTTCGTTAAGATACCTGCCGCATTTTTCCGTGATTTCGTTTCTGTAATTCTCTTCTTTCAGACGCGCAAGCTTATCCTCCGCCTCGACGACGGCTTTTTCCGCCGTCCAATTATCGGGCAGATATCCTTCCGCAAGATCGCCGATCTCGTTTTCGTGATCGAACGCGTCGTTTATCACGATGTTCAGCGCTCTTTCCGCGGGCATCCATTCGCGGGTCTCGTTTCTTTGCTGTTGATTCTTTATTCCCGCCTGTCTCGCGGCTTCCGCTTCGGCAGCCTTTCTTTCTTCGGCGGCTTTCGCGGCGGCTTCTTTTTCGGCTGCCGCCTTCGCCTCTTCGGCGGCTTTTTCGGCTGCCGCTTTTTCGGCGGCGGCTTTTTCCGCCATTTCCTTCTTGAGTCTGTCGACCTCCGAACGGTTTATGTTATTGTTGGCGGTCACCTCGAGGAGCTGCTTTCCGTATTCCGTGATGCCGTGGCTTATCACCGCGTCGGCGAATTTTTCGGCAGTCATATTCCTCAGGTTGTCTCTCACGGCGTCGTTCGCGGCGCCTTCGCCGACTACGGACTCGACGAGCTCGTCACGTTTTTCTTCCAATACCTTGCCGCACTTTTCCTCAATGCTCTTGCGGTATTCGGAGTCGTTGTGCATACGCTCCATATTGTATTCCGCCGTGGCGACCTTCTGCTCGTTGGTCAGGTTGTCGGGCAAATGACCCTTTGCCAGTTCTCCGAAGTCAAGCTCCCGTTCTCCCGCGTATTCGACCGCGGCTTCAAGGGCTTTTACGGGGGCTCTTGAAATGGCGAGCTTCTCTTCGGCTTCTTTTGCCGCTTTTTCGGCAGCCGCTTTTTCTTCGGCTTCTTTCGCTTCGGCGGCGGCCCTGAGATCGTTCTCGAGGTCATCGGGGTCGAATTCGTTCTTGAGTTCGTCCTCTTTCTTTCTGAATTCCTCAAGGGCGGCTTTGCCAACGAGGATATTGCTTCCGTCCATGGAGGAAGTGAACGCCATCGCCTTGAGTCCGGGGTGCTTCATGTAAAGCAGACCGCCTTCGGCGAGTCTGCCGTCGATCTCGGACTGCTCGACAGCCTGAGTGCAATCCGCGTCGGCGTAGCATTTCATTCTGCCCGGCTGATAGACGAGCTGAGGTCTGACCTGCTTATACTGATTGATCTTTTCTTCAAAGACTTCGCGGTAAGACGGTGCCTTGGGGGCTTCGTTCTTTACGCTTTCGGTCTTGGCGGGTTCCGCGTTGAGTTCGTCCTGAAGCGTCTTCGCGATGACGGCGTCGTTCTTTGTCGCCTCCGCTTCCTTGGCCTTCTGCTCGTTCAGCGCGTTTTCTTCCGCCTGGAGCTCCTTCGCGATCTCGTGGTCGTCCTTGGTGAGCTCGGCTTCCTTGGCTTTCGCGGCGGCAGCTTCCTGTCTTTCTTTTTCGGCGAGCTTCTCGGCGACCTGCCTGTCCTTCATTTCGCAGAGCTCTTTCGCCATCGCCATCTGTTTGGTAATACCGTCGTATGTTTTTTTATCTTCTTCCCATTTTTTAAGATCCTTGTCGTATTTCTCGGAGTTGGAGCTATTGAAGAACCAACCGTAAAATCTCGGCTTTTCCGGCTTCGGCTCGCTGAATTCGGTACGTTCGTTCAGCGCCTTGGTGAAGTCACCGGTGCCGGAAAGCACCTTTTCGCCGAGCTTCATGAACGGAACGGGAGTGTTGTTGCCGTTCAAGTTATGTTCGGCGAACACGACCTTTCCCTCTTCCATATCCTTGGTGATCTCCCTGCGGGTAAGCGGCTTCTTCGGGTTGGAATAGGGGTCGGAATAGAATTTTACGGGTTCGGTCTCACCCTTGACGAATTTCTGTCCCGCGTCCTTCTCGAGCTCGGGGAAGACGTTGAGATGCCAGCTCATGCCTTTTACGGGCATATCGGAATAGAATTCGACCGAATTTGCCGAATAATTGACAAAGTTCTGCTCGGTGTTCTTGACGACGGAGTTCATGAAAGCCACGGGAAGGGGCTTGTTTTTCTTGCCGCCTACCGGGGAAAGCATGAGTCTGTCACGGGTCTTATCGTCGAATCCGAAAAGATTGCCGATGTAATTTCCCGCTTTCTTGGGGTCGTTCAGAGCGCCTCTCAGCGTATTGCCGTTGACGGTCACTTCCTCGTCGGCTTTGGCGGGGTCGAAATATTTGCTTTCGTTCTTTTCGATTTCGTCGGCGACCTTCAGCCATTTGGTGCGTTCGGGGCTTTCCTTGGTGGCGGTGACAGCCGCTTTGACGGCATAGAACGCCTCTTTGCGGGTCATGGTGACGTCCGTGACCTTCTCGACGTCGTTCAGGTTTTCGTATCTGCCGAGTCTCTGACCGACGGCTCCGAGGCTGGTCTTGAGCGAATCGTCGCTGACGCTGCTGTTGGAAAGCGAGTCGTACATATCGACGGGCATATCGCATTCCCTGCAGAGATTGCGCAGTACGCTCTTGGGAGCGACGCCCATTCCGAGCACCGCGTCTACGTTGGTGGCGTAAGTCATCTTATCCCTGTCGGGAGAATCGTAGTATTTATCCTTGGTGACGGGGTCGACCTTTATGTGCTTTGAGGCGTACTCGTTCCAGCGTTTTCCGAGGTCGTCCGTGCGGCGGCTCATGACGTCGTTCATGGTCATGAAGAGCTCGCCCTTGGTAAGAGTCTTCTCGGGCGGATAGGCAGTGAGCTCGACCGCGGAGGTGGGACCGTTCTTTCCTTCCTTTTTATATACCTCCGTCGCGTCCTTCTTATAATTGATGATATTCTCTTTTGCCTGCTCGAGGATGCGGTTCTTCTCGGCTATTTCCGCCTTTTTGTCTTCATACTGATAGAGCTTCGCCTTGAACGCGGGTGAATCCTTGGATTCGAAAAATCCGGGTGTCGGCTTGGGGATGTCTTCGTTCTGCGGTTCGAGCTTGGTGAGAAGATCGGGGCCGGTGATGACCTTGCCGTCGACTTTAGCAAACGGGATATCCCTGAGTCCTTCGGTCCCTTTCTGCTTGAGGAAAACGATCTCGCCGTCGTTGAGCGCCTTCGCCACGTCTTCGGCACCGAGCGTCTTGTTGTCTTTGCCGCCGAGATGGAGCTCGTAGCCCTTTTCGGGAAGGATGCCGTAATCCTTGAGGTGATTGTTTACCTCGTTCTCCCACGTATTGGCTTTGCCGATGCTGTCGTTGACGAAATAGGTCTTGCCTTTTTCGACGGTCGCGTTCATCTGCGAGTTGAGCGACAGCAGCATATTGTTCATGAATTTATTGGCGCCGACCTCGGGGACGCCGTTCTTTTCGAGCAGTCCGCTCAGTTCCCTTGAGGCGCTTTCCTTAAGACCGCAGCCGTAGCAGAGGTCGGAGTTGGCGACCTTGAGGTTATCAAGACGCGCGACGATGCCGATGCCGCTGACGGTTATCTCTTCGTTCGCGGTCTTGGGGTCAAAATACTTGTCGGGGTCTTTTTCGATCCTGTCGGCGTTCTCGAGCCATTTGGTACGGAACGGGCTGTCTTCCATTTCGAAGACCGACTTCTTCATCGCAAAGAACAGCTCCTTGCGCGTCATGGTGACGTTTTCGGCGGGAGCGTTGTCTTTCCGGAATTCCTTGTCACCGACGATATTGCCCTTGGGGTCTTCGCGTACCGTGTCGTATTTATCGTTGCCGGCAAAGACCGCGACGGAGTATCCGTTGGCAATGAGCATCTTGGCGTCGCCGAGAGTGATGGTCTTCTTGTAGTCCTCGGGATCGCGCAGCGAAACAGCGGCTCCGTTTGCGCCTGCCTCCGCGAGTATTTTGTCGAGCCACGCTTCATCGGGGGCGTGGTCCTTTTTGTTCTTGTCATAGAAGAACTCGGTCTTTTTGAAGTTGTCGCGCATCGCGCTGTTAAAGGAGTTTACCGCCTTTTCGTCGGCTTTGTACAGATCGGCAAGTCTTCTGACGCTCGTCTGTGCTTCCTCAGTGAGCTGGCACTTCTGCGCGGCGTCGCCGAGAAAAGCGGCAAAATCGCCTTTTATGCTCTTTTCAACGTCTTCTTCCTCAAGCGAAACGTTCTTGCCCTCCTTGGTCGAATACAGCTTGCTCTTGTCGACGGAGGACATCCAGTTCATCCATTCCGTCTTGAAGCTGCAGTCTTCCATCTTGGAGACCGCGCCGTTTATCATTTCGAAATACGTTTTGCTTTCAATATTCCACATATATTTACTCCTTCCGGCACTTTTTCATAATCAATACCCTGCCGCGGCGAAAAATATTACAATGCTTCAAAATATTCCGATCGGAAAAATCACGGTGAGTGATTTCACCCGATCTTATATTTATACAGAATGATTATATACCAAAGTTATTGAAAAATCAAGATAAAAATAACCGGTCGAACAAAATATTCCGACCGGTCGTGTTTTAACTGTTTTTTCAGCCTTTTCTGCCCGACGTTTTCAGCTCTTCCTCGAACTTTTCGGGGTTTTTGGCATAGTAATCCTGATGATATTCCTCGGCCTCGTAGAACGAAACGAGCTCTTCGACGGAAATGAACGCTTTTCTTCCGCTTTCCTTTTCGATCAAAGCGATCTTTTCCTCCGCTTCTTCCCTTTCGGCGTCGTTCGTATAATATACGGCGAGAGTGTACGACCTGCCGCGGTCGATGAACTGACCGCCGCCGTCGAACGGGTCCACCGACGACGTGAACACGTCGATGAGGCTTGCGAAATCCGTCTTCGTTTCGTCGTATTCCACGCGGAGGGCTTCACGGTGGAGTGTCGTCTGACTTTTCACCTTTTCATAGACCGCGTCCTCTTCGCTTCCGCCGGAATAGCCGCATCTCACCGAGGTCACGCCCTCCGTTTCCTCAAAAACGGGAGTTATGCACCAGAAGCAGCCGCCCGCGAAGCAGGCGTACTTCATTTGGCTTCCTCCGCCTGAGCGAACCATTCGGAAGCCATGGCGGCAACGTGAGGCGTGAGCTTTCTGAGGTCCCAGCCCGAGGTGTTGACGATGAGGTGATAAGTTTTTCTGTCGCCCCATACGGTGTCGGATATCATTTCCCTCGTCTTGGCGCGGTTTTTGTCGATCTGCTTCATTTTTGCGAGCATTTCCTTTGCCGTCACGTTCTCGCCGGGTTCGGCGCGTTCGGCGCAGCGCTGCAGCTTGGACGAAACGTCGGCGCAGACAAAGACGTTGAACGGCCGGTAATCGGCAAGCAGCATATCGGCGTTCCTGCCCACGATGACGCAGTCGCGTCCCTTGGCGGCGATGCTCTTGATGACGTCGGTCTGAGCGCGGAGAAGCTGTATCTGCGACGACTGCATGACTTCCGGCATGTGAAGCGACTGACGCATTGTTATGTTGACGGTAGGCGGGAACGAATGGCTGAGCATATATTCCGCGTAATCGGCGTTGACGCCGCAGTTTTCGGCGATGGTGTTGATTATTTCGCGGTCGTAGTAATCGTATCCGAGGTATTCGGCGAGTCGTTTGCCTATCTCGCGTCCTCCGCTTCCGAATTCACGGCTTATTGTGATGATTTTCATAATGTCAGTTCTTCCTTTCAGAAAATATATATGTGCAAAACAAGTTATCCCACGAAATCCGCCAAATGATACAAACGCTGGTATGCGAACGGAGCATGGACGAACGGAACGAACGGATTTTTCCAAAGTCCGCCTTTGGTAAGGCCGACAGCTCCCGTTCTCATGCTTACACGATAAGGTCGGCGTAGGTGAAGCGTATGACCTTTGAAACGTCGGACGGCGAGACTTCGACCTGATAGCCGACCTTTCCCGCGCTGAAATAGATCTTTTCGGAGCCCGACGCGGTGATATGGAACACGGTGGTGAAAAATTTTTTCATTCCTATCGGCGAGCATCCGCCGTGGACGTAGCCCGTCAGCGGCAGCAGCTCCTTCTGCGGCAGCATTTCGACCGCTTTTTCGCCCACCGCCTTCGCCGCCTTTTTCAGGTCGAGTTCGCACGCGACGGGAATGACGAAGACGTAGTGCAGACCGCTTTTGCCGGTGGTGACGAGCGTCTTGAACACCCTTGCCGGGTCTTCGCCGAGAAGCCGCGCTATCTCCGTGCCGGTGGTGACGGGGCGGTCAGTGTAGCAGAACGGGGCGTAAGATATTTTCTTTTGTTCCAGCGTACGCATCACGTTGGTCTTTTCATCCTTTGACATAACGACGCCTTTCAAAACGTTTTCGCGTCCTTTGGGGGGAGGGCGCGTTTCTTACACCGATATTTTATCAAAAACGCGTCCGTTCGTCAATAGTTTCGCAAAATTTCGCTTGCATATCGCAAAATACGGATATATAATATAAACAAATAAAAGCAGAAAGGAACGACGTTATGAGAAAAAATTACGGTGCAAAGCCCTTCCTCTATCCTCAGCCCGTGCTGATAATCGGAACTTACGACGAAAACGGAGAGCCGAACTGCATGAACGCGGCATGGGGAGGAATATGCGACTACGACAAGATAATGCTTGACCTCGGAAAACACAAGACCACCGACAACATCGCCCTCACCAAAGCGTTCACCGTGGCGGTCGGCGACGCCGCGCACGCCGTCGAATGTGACTACGTCGGGCTGGTTTCGGCAAACGAAGTGCCGGACAAGTTCGCCAAGACGGGCTTTACGCAGCAAAAAAGCGGGTTCGTCAACGCTCCCGTCATCAATGAGCTTCCGCTGACGCTCGAATGCGAGCTTTATAAAATCCTCGACGACGGGATGTATATCGGCAGGATAATCAACGTCAGCACCGACGAGAAGTACGTCGGAAGCGACGGGAATCCCGATCTGTCACTCTTTTCCCCCATCACCTTCGACCCGTTCCGCAACAAATACGTTGCCCTCGGTGACGACGCCGCGGACGCGTTCTCGGCGGGGCTCGCGATAAAATAGGAGGTTTATATGAAAGATTTCATCACTCTTGCAAAAGAAAGATTCTCGGTCAGAGCGTTCTCGGATAAGAAAGTCGAAGACGAAAAGCTCGCCCTTCTTCTCGAAGCCGCTAAGGTTTCTCCCACCGCCTGCAATTATCAGCCTTACAAGCTTTACGTCGCGAAAACCGACAAGGCTCTCGCTTCTCTTGCGTCGCTCACTCCCTGCACCTTCGGCGCTCCGATCGTGTTCGTGGTCTGCTACGACGAAACGAAAAGTGCCCACGGGCTGCTTGCCGAAGACTACGATTTCGGCACGACCGACGCGACGATAGTCGCCACCCACGTCGTGCTCGAAGCCGCCGATCTCGGGCTCGGAAGCTGCTTCGTCGGCAGATTCAAGGAAAAAGAAGTGAAAGACGCGCTTTCTCTTCCCGAAAACATCCGCGTGCGCCTGCTCATCCCCGTCGGCTACCCTGCCGAAAACTGCGTTCCCAATCCGAGACACACCGATTACCGCCCGGCGAGCGAAACGGTGGAGATCATCTGACGATAATTGAAAAATTGCAAATATCAAATTGCAAATTGAGGATGATTTCCGCACATATCGTGCGGAAATCCCCGAATAGATCAAAAAGGATTTTCACGCGCAAAAGCGTGAAAATCCTTTTTTTGATTTGCCATTTGCAATTTATTTTATCTGGAGTTCGGATATAGACGTAAAGTGCACGCTTCCGCCGGCGGAGCCGATTATTCTCACACCTCCGCATACGGTGGGAGTGTCGAGCGTGAAGGTGTAGGTCTGGAACGCGGCGCCGAAAGCGGACTGCGTATCGGCGTTCGGATACTCGGGAGTTACGGTATATTCGCAAGTGGTCCATTCGCCGTCGATGAGGATCTCAAGACGGATATCCCCGTTCTTGAACCAGCCGCCGTTGTCGAAATGCGCGCCCTCGGTAAATTCCACTTCCCTCACTTCCGTCGCCTTGCGGAAGATGTAGCCGAAATATTCCTCATGGTCGGTGTAGTTGTACGCGAAGGTGTCGTACTGCACCTTTCCGTTGCTTTCGCCTGCCTTGGGAACGTGTCCGTCGCGGATTATCTCGGCGTCGTGGCAGCCCGTGCCCTTGGGGTCGGTGACCGACACGATGAGGATGCTGCTTTCGGCGATGGTTTTTTCGGTCTCTTCTTTATAGGTCGGATCGTCGACGCCGCTGAAACGCACGTCGAGCTCGGAGCACGAGGCGAACGTCGCGCTGCCGCCGGGGACACCGATGACGCGCACTCCCTCGCACTTGATTTCGTTTATCAGCGTGAACGTGAACGTCTGATACGGAAGCCCCTGTGCCGACGCGTCGTCAACGTCGATATAGAGCGGGTCGCAGGTCGTTTCGACATCTTTCCATTCGCCGTCGGCGAAGACCTGCACGGACGGTCTCGACGCGAACCAGCCGCCGTTGTCAAAATGTGCCCCCTCGGTGAATATGACGTCGGTGACGGTGACCTTGTGGTCGAACGAGATCGCGAACCATTCGCTTTCAGAATACGCTCCGGTGTAGGTGTCGTACTGTTTGTCGTTCGAGGCGTTCGAGAGAGTCGGACGGTTTCCGTCGCAGATGACCGAAACATCGCGGCTTCCGCCGCCCGTGGGCGATTTCTGCGAGCAGGAAGCGATCGTTTCGTATCCGCGGTCGCCCGAATTCGTTATCTCGACGTCAAACGACGCGGACGCGGTCTTGCCGCCGAGCTTTGCCGTGTAGGTTATGGTATAGCTGCCGTCCTTGGTGTACTGATACGCGCCCGTGAGGAACGGGAGCACGGTGCCGTCGCCCATATCGAAAATATGCGTGATCTCCGCTCCGTCTTCTCCGACGGGAAGCGACACGCTTGACGAAAGGTTGACTTTGCCTTCGACGAGCGTCTCAGCGGTGAGGTACGCGACGAGCGCGTCGTCGGGCCACTGCTCAAACGGAACGGGAATGAACGATTCCGTCACGGGAACGGCAAAAAAGCCGTCTTTTTCCTTTATTCCCTGCAATTCAAGCGCCTGCTTCATAAGGTCGAAGCTGACATCCACGCAGTCGTCGAAGGTGAACGAGGTGAACGAGAATTTCGCCCCTTTTCTGTCGAGTGATCGGACGTATTCGTCGTCGAGCGCGTCATAGCCGCAGATAGTGCCGAGGACTGCCGCGGCGCTTGACGGGTTGCAGTCGCTGTCCTGACCGCATCTCATTGAGATTTCAATGGTTTTCGCCATATCGCCGTCGCCCCACAAAAGTCCGATGAGGATATACGCGGCGTTGAGCTTGGCGTCGATGCTGAGGTCGGTCCCCTTGTATCTGACGCATTTCGCGGTGCTCCTCCAATGTGTGTCTATCTGCTGCCAGCATTCCTCCCACGTCATTCCCTTTTCGTGACATTCGGTCACTTCGTCGATGACGGAACGGAACTTGGTCCCTTCGGGGATGACGAGGCGTGCGGCTTCGGTCACGTCTTTAACGTTATCGCAGACGAACGCCGCCGAATGGAGCGCGGCAACGTAAACGCCGCCGTAAACACCGTCGCCGTAGTTGGTTATGTGTCCGAGCTCAAACGCGCGGCTTGCCGCCTCGTTCACGAGTCCCGGATAAAAGTTGCCAATGAAATCGGCTTCGATCTGCCAGTCGATGTCGTCGGCGTGGCAGTTGTAAAGATAGCTTCCGCTGTCGGGGGCGGGTATCCCTGCCCGCAGGTTGTTCCTGCCCTGCAGATTCGCGTGGTCAAGACCGAAAAGCGTGTCGCGGAAATAGTCGGCGACGACCGTGACGTCACAGTCGACTCCGTTGTCGCGCATTGCCTCGATGAACGGTATCTCGACGTAAAGGTCGTCCTGACCGAACGCCGAGTTGATCATCTCGCTCCTCCATACGGGGACGGCGCTCTCAGGTATTATCCTTCCGGCGTAGGCGAATTCGGTGGGGGCTCCCCACGTGACGCCTATCATCTGAGCCGCCCACGAGCCCGCGATCTTGTCGCGCAGAACGTCGGACGAAATAATTATTTTTGCTTCATCCGATACTTCTTCGGAAGAAACCGAAGACGGCGTGTCGTCTGCATTGCTTTCGGCAGAAGACGTGACGCTGTCTCCGTCCCCGCTTTCACCGCAGGAAACGAGAGAAAAAACGATCGCAAAAGCAAGCAGCAGGGACAGATATTTTTTCATTTCGCATCATTCCTTGTTTTTTCTTTCATTATAAATTTCTTTCTTTTCGTTGTCAACAAATAATTTATCACATTATTTTCAAAAACTATGGAAATATCGTTTCGTTTGTGATATTATTAAGCTGAACGAACGCAGAGCAAGGCTTTGCAGACGTAATATATCAATAACGGAGGCTGATCGTTTTGGAAAAAATAAAAAAGAACTTCGGTTTCGGCTGCATGAGACTGCCGATGAACGGAGACAAGGTCGATACCGCGCAGTTCGCGGTGATGGTCGACAAATTCATTGACAGCGGATTCAACTATTTTGACACGGCGCACGGGTACCTTAACGGACAAAGCGAGGTCGCCGTGAGAGAATGTCTGACGAGCCGCTATCCGCGTGACGCCTACGTCCTCACCGACAAGCTCAGCGGATTCATGTTCGAGAAAAAAGAAGATATCCGCAAGGCTTTCGGCGAACAGCTTGAAATATGCGGAGTCGATTATTTCGACTTTTACCTCATGCACTGCCAGCACGCCGGAAACTACGGCAAATTCTGCGAGTGCGAGGCATACGAGACCGCGTACGAGCTCAAAAAAGAAGGAAAGATACGCCACCTCGGTTTTTCGTTCCACGACAACGCCGAGCTGCTCGACCGCATACTCACCGAAAAGCCCTTTATTGAAGTCGTTCAGCTTCAGGTGAACTATCTCGATTACGAGGACGTGAACGTTCAGAGCAGAAAATGCCTTGAGGTCTGCAAAAAGCACGGCAAAAAGGTCATCGTCATGGAGCCCGTCAAGGGCGGAAGCCTCGTATTCATTCCCGACGACGCAAAAAAGATCTTCGCCTCTCTCGGCAGCGCGTCCGCCGCGTCGTACGCGCTCCGCTTTGCCGCCGGATGCGACGGCGTGTTCATGGTGCTTTCGGGCATGAGCGACATCGCTCAGGTCGACGACAACGTGAACACGATGAAGGATTTCGCTCCGCTGAATGAAGAGGAAACGAAAGCCGTCAACGATGTCTGCGGCGTCATCAAGGGGCTTTCCATCTCCTGCACCGCCTGCCGTTACTGCACAGACGGCTGCCCGATGAAAATAGAGATACCGCGCATTTTCGCCGCCGTCAACGCCGAGAAGGTGTTCGGTCAGAACGGAAAAGCACGTTACGAGCACATCATCTCCTCCGGTTCGGGGAAAGCGAGCGAGTGCATAAAGTGCGGTCAGTGCGAGGACGCCTGCCCCCAGAAGCTGCCGATACGCGATCTGCTCGAAAAAGCCGCCGAAAAATTCGAATGAGCCAACCGACCGCGGAGGCGTCTTTTATGGAAAATATTGAAAACAAGCTTGAGAACGTCATTAAAAAATACGATTCCTATGACTATTACGTCAAAGGCAAGATAGAACGCGACACCGAAGAGAACAGAAAAGGTCAGTTTGCCCTCACCTTCACCGACGCCGACGGCAATTTGCTCGACGGAGTCAGCTACAAGGTGACGCAGAAGAGCCACGAATTCAATTTCGGCGCCACGACGTTTTTCCTCGGCGGCTTCGGCGACGAGCGCGACGGGATATTTGAAAAAAGATTCACCGAAATTTTCAACTACGCCGTGCTTCCGATATACTGGGACACTCTCGAACCCGAAAAGGGCAAGCCAAGATTCGCCAAGGACTCCGTACCCGTGTACCGCCGTCCCCCGCTCGACACGGCGGCGGAATTCTGCCGGAATAACGGGCTGAGGATGAAGGCGCACTGCCTCGTTTACAACGCTTTTCAGCCGGAGTGGATACCCGAAGACAGCAGAGAGCTCAAGATACTCATTGAAAAGCGCGTAAAGGCGATAGCCGACCGATACGGGGATTCCTTCGTCGATATGGACGTCATCAACGAGATGATAACCATATACAAGAACGCCTATCCCGGCAACGGGCCGAGGAACCTGCCCGTCACCGACGAGCCCGATCACGAAAAATGGGCGTTTGAGCTTGCGAAAAAATATTTCCCCTACACCCGTCTTTTCTGGAACGAAGGCGGATACGAGACGTTCGGGAATCCGGCTTACAAAGGCAATCGCAGCTTTTACTATATGGCACTCAAGGAAAACATAGCGAAAGGCGCGCCCATCAGCGGTATCGGAATGCAGTATCACTGCTACGCGCACCGCGACAGAGCCGACGCCGAGCTTGCCGCGCTCTGCAACCCGCTCCGTATGCTCGACGTGTTCGAAATGTACGGCGATTTCGGACTTCCGATGCACATTTCCGAAATAAACGTCCCGTCATGGTCGAACGACGCGTACGACGAGGAGCTGCAGGCCGAGCTCGTCAAACGTCTTTTCAAGCTTTGGTTCTCGCAGAAATACGTAAAAGCCACGGTCTGGTGGAACCTTGCGGACGGTACCGCCTACGGCAGCGAGAACAAGTACTTCGGCGGTCTTATCCGCAACGACTGCTCAGTCAAGCCCGCTTTCAAAGAGGTGGAAAAGCTCGTAAATCACGAATGGCGCACCAATCTCGACGGAAAAACCGACAAGCGTCTTGATTTCCGCGGATTCTACGGCGACTACGAGATCGAGGCATCCTGCGGCGACAAAAAGGCAAAGAAAACGGTCAGACTTTTCACCGACAACACGGGGTACGACAACAGACTCTGCGATTTCAGAAGCAAGAAAATAGTGCTTGAATAACTGATACATGATACAAAAAAGAGCCGAACGGCTCTTTTTTGTATGTTTACGTTTTTTGCTTCATTATTCTTTCGAGTATGACAAACGCCGCGATGGCAAGCGCGAATTCGGCGACGAGCTGAGCGTAGGCAAGCCCGTACATGGGGAAAAGTCTGTCGAGCACGAAAAGCGCGGGTATCTCGAGCACGACTTTACGCAGTATCGCGAAGATGAGCGACTGTCTGCCCATTCCGCACGCCTGGAAGATGCCGACGGCAAGGAAGTCAAAATAGAGGAACGGCAGAGCGAGGGCGGCGCCGCGCAGAAACGCGCTTCCGTATTCGACGACCTCCGCGTTCTTCATGAACGTCCTTATTATCGGAGAGGAAAAGACGAATATCGCCGCCGTTGCCGCGATGGTGAAACCGCCCGCGACGAATTCGGTGAAACGGATCGTGTCCTTCATGCGTTTTCTGTCACCCGACGAGAAATTGTAACCGACGAGCGGCATTATCCCCTGACCGATGCCCATTGAAACGTAAAGCGGCACCATTGCCACCTTGTGGGTGATGCCCATTGCCGAAACTGCGTTTTCGCCGTACGACGACATAAAATTGTTCATTATGGTCATCCCCGTGACGTTGAGCAGGTTCTGCACCGACGCGGGCACTCCCACGCCGAAAACGCCGACGAATATCTTTTTGTTGATTTTTAAGTCCTTTATGCTTATGCTGACGAACGTGTCACCGCGTTTGACGAAGAGATAGACGAAGAAATAGAGGCAGGCGACGCAGTTGGAGATGAACGTGGCAAGCCCGGCGCCGGAAGCGCCCATGCCGAGTCCCCACGGCATTATGAAGATCGGATCGAGCAGCATATTGAGCGCGCAGCCGCTCATCGTTCCTATGCTCGCGTGGGTCGCCGCTCCTTCGGACCTGACGAGGTTCGCCATGACCACGTTGAGCATCGACGGGACCGCGCCGAGCGTCACCGTCCAGAACAGGTAGTCGGCGGTAGACGAAGAGTTCAGTTCGTTCGCGCCGAGGAGCCCGAGAAGTCCCGGGCGGAACAGAGTGGCGGCAAGCGAAAAGGCGATGCCGCAGAAGACCGCGCCGTAAAAGCCGAGCGACGAGCTGCGTCTGACCGAATCGTGGTCTTTCGCGCCGAGCGAGCGGCTCATCATGCTCGAGCAGCCCGTGCCGAACAGATTCGTCACCGCGTTGAACGCGAGCAGCACGGGGGCGGCGAGAGTGACCGCGCTCGTTTCGATCGAGTCGTTGAGCTTGCCGACGAAATAGGTGTCAGCGAGGTTGTAAAGCACCATGACGAGGCACGCCGCCACGGTGGGTATGGCGAGCGACGCGACCGCCTTCGGCACGGGAGTGCGCTCGAAAAGTTCTTCTTTTGAGTTGTTTTTCATCATTTGTTTCTTTCTGTCAGGATGTGAATCTTACTTTGAAATAGGCGAAATATTCACGCACGTAATAATACGGAACGAGCAGCAGCTTGCCCGTGCTTCCCATCGTGTACACTTCGGAGAAACCGTGACGCGACGCAAGACGCGAGGCGCGGAAAAGGTGGAACGACGACGAGACGACCATCACTTTTGAGTTGCCGCTTCCGCCGTCCGCCTTTATGAGTTCAAGCGCGTTCGCGAAATTCTCGTTCGTCGACGTGCTTTCCGTTTCGGCGATTATGCGATCCTCGGGAACACCGAGAGACACAAGCATTTTCTTTGCGGCTTCCCCTTCGGCAAGGTTCTCGTCGCTTCCCTTTCCGCCCGTGGTGACGGCGACGGAATGGGGATTTTCTTTAAGATATCCCGCGGCAAGCCGTATCCGCTCCGCAAATTCCTTCGACGGTACGTCTCCGTTGACCTTTGCGCCGAGGATTATCACGTAGTCGGCGTTGTCGGTCATTCTGCCGTGCGCCGCGTAAATTATCCGCGCTTCGCAGATGACGAAATCTGCAAGCAGGATCGTGAAAAGAGATATAAGCACTATCTTCGTGACCATTCCGGTTTTCTTTATCCTTTCCCAAAAATACACTGCCGCGATAAGCGCCGCGCCCGCCGCGATGAAAAGGTAAGCAAAGGCTCTGTAAAGCCCGACGCTTGCGCCGTAGATGACGAGTATCATCCCGATGACCGTGAAAAAGACGCGCCAAAAGCCGTATTTTTTCTTATTTTCGTTCATTCCGCGCATCCTTTCTTCGGCGATCCGCCGAAAGTCAATAGTATTTTTCCATTATCAGGTCTTTGATCTTATCCGTGATGCCGAGACTCGCGTAAAGCGTCAGCACCGTATAGCGTTCGCGCACTTTATGGGCGCCGCACAGCATATCTTCCATCGTTTCGCGTCTGACGCCGAGCGACGAAAACCTCACGGGGCAGCCCATTCCGACGAGCTTCGACTTTACGTCGTCGGCTTTCGGCAGAGACGCGGCGACGGCGTAAACCTTTTCGGCGTTCGGGCAGTCGATCTTCTCTTTTATGAGAAAATCGTACATTTCAAGCGAAATGAGCGTGCCGACGGCGACCTTCAGTCCGTGGAGCGGCACTTTTTCTTTACGCCGAACGAAATCCATTTCGAGAAAATGCGAAAAATGATGTTCGCTTCCGCTCGCGGGTCTTGAATTGCCGCAAAGTGCCATCGCTTTTCCCGCCGTGATGAGCGCGTTCATCAGCTTTTTGACGGCGTCGTCCTCGTACCGCGTGAGCCCGTCGTAGACGTTCATGCAGTCGGAAAGCGCCTTTTCCATCAGCGAATACGCGGAGGTGTCGATTTTTTCGCCGTTTATCGCGTTCGAAAGTCTCCAGTCGGCAAGGCAGGTGTATTTGCCCGCGATGTCGCCGAAGCCCGACGCGGTGAGTATCCTCGGGGCGGCGCAGATCACGTCGGTATCGATGAGCACGTCAAGAGGCGGCGCGCAGTTTTCGGTCACCTTGAAGCCGTTTTCCATCATGGGAGCGCCTCCCGAGGCATAGCCGTCCATGCTCGCGGCGGTGGCGTAAACGCCCGAGACGATCCCGTTTTCTCTTGCCGCGTACTTCGCGGTATCGTTCAGCGAGCCGCTGCCGACGGCGAGGATATAGTCGCATCCCGCGCTTTCTTTTATCGTTCTGCCGTAAACGCTTTCGTCCGGAACGAGCTCGTCTATGTAAAAGCAGATCTTTCTGATCTCAGATGTGATGCCCTGCAGGTTTGCGATGACGGCGTCGGCGTATTTTTCGGTGTTCACGTCGCAGATGACGGAAAGCTTTTTGCCCTTCACACGGCTTTCGAAAACGGGAAAACGCCATTCCGCGGAAGCGTATTCTACATTTATATCGGTCATCATACTATGGGACGGTCCTTGCCGAGGGCGATAAGACCGCATTTGCCCATGAGGAAATCGGCGTTTTCGGACGCTTCGCCGCGGGTGAACACGGAAACGAACATATATCTTCCGTTTTCGTCCTTCATCACGGCGATCTCGTTGAGCACGCCGTCGATGCTGCCGCCCTTGCCGCAGCACTCGACGTCCCTGCTGTAAACATAGCGCATTATGCCGTCGTATGACTTATATCTGCTCATGACGTCGCGCCCCATCGGGTAAGACAGAACGTATCTCATCACCTTGAGGCAGTCGGCGGGGCAGGAAAGGTTGTCGTGTCCCTTCTTTATGGCGTCGTAGTCGAGCATTATCCTTCCGACGTTGGTACATTCCGTGCCGAGAACCTCGCGGCAGAATTTATTGAGATTGTCAAAACCCGCGTCTTCAAAAAGGATGTTGGTGGCGGTGTTGTCGCTGCTACCCATCATGAGCACGAGCAGTTCCTTTACCGTGGCGTAAGTCAGCCCGAGCTCGGTGACGGTGCTGAATTCGATGTGTTTTTCTTTCGGGATCGCGAGAACGCGGTCGAGATCCTTTTCATAAGTTAAATAATAGGCAAGCACGAACGTCTTGATGACGCTCGCGGTCATAAAGCATTTATGCGCGTTGTGCGAAACCATGGCGTCGCCGCCGTCGAGCGGGCAGATGAGTATGCCGACGTCGTCGAGAAAATATTCGGAAATATCGTTTTTGTTCATGATGCGTCACTCCTTTTATTATTTGATTATATCACCCGGGGAACGCAAAATCAAGAAAGAAATTCCGATTTGCTTTAGGGCTTATTTCGCATCACTTTATCGGGAACAGGAACTGCGCGGCGGCGCACCATTTGCCGCTAACGAATTCTCTGCCGCGAAGCAGGATATAGTCCTCATAGACCTCGACATAATATCCCTCGCTTCCGCCCGTGGAGTCGTTGTCATCCGTCCACAAGTATCCGACAGCGCCGCAGTTGACGAACGACGCGTCGTCTCCGTTTCCGTACAGGATCGGACCCTCGCTCTCGAACGTCCAATGCGTGTGCCCCGTGAAAAGTATGGCGTTGGGGTACTTTTTGAGCAGCGCTCTGAGACGGGAATTGGCGCCCGAGAAGCCGTACCAATACTGCACGTCGGGGTCTTTGGAATAAAACGAGCCGGACACCGTTTCGACGAGCGGCTGATGCATGAACAGATAGACCGGCTTTTCCGTTCCGACGGAAGCAAGCTCGTTTTCGAGCCATTCAAGCTGTTCCTTGTGCATCACGCCTTCGCCGACCTGCTCGTCCGAGCCGAGGAAGATCGCTTTCGTTCCGCCGATGGGAACGGAAAAATACGCGCCCGGCATTCCGGTGTACTTTTTGAAAAGCTCCATCTGACTCGCGTACGTTCCGCTGAAGATGAGCTCGTGGTTTCCGAGCCCGTAATATATGGGTATCTCCGAGCCGTTCATCCCTTCTTCCACGGTTTTGAGAAGCAGCTCGTAATCCTCTTTCGTGCCCCCGTTGGTGTTGTCGCCGACGGTGAAAATGGCGGCGGTATCGGGAGCGAGCTTATTTATTTCGGCAAGCGCCGTTCTGAGATGCGAGATATGCGCGCTTCTGTCCGGGGTGATATGCAGGTCGGTCAGCACCGAGAACTTATAAAGCGGCTTCGACCCGCTCTTTTTGAGGTTTTCGTCCGCGCGGGCAAAGAAAGCCGTCGATTCGCCTTCCCTGACGCAGACCGCGATGCCGTCGGCTTCGTCGGGCATATAGATGCAGTCGTTGAGTTCGAGCGTGAACGCGCCTTCACCTTTATGCTTCTTTTCGCATATCGCGTTGTAGGACGAAAGTATCTTTTCGTTACTGCTCCAGAAAACCGAATAGGTCAGCTCCTTTGCGTCCGACGGAGTTATCGTGACGGAAGCGTGACCGACGCCGCCGGTCTTTTCGGAGCTGTATGACGCGTCCTTTACGCCGTAATCGGTCTTGTCGTCGTCGAGTATCTCGATGGAAACGCGATAAAGCACGTTATATCCGTCGTTGCCGCAAAGAAAAACGCCGTATTCACCGCTTTCTTTGAGCGTACTCGCGTAGAACGTGAGCTGTCCTTCGCCGACCGAATATTGCCACGTCAGCGAGCTCATCGTCCCCGGTTCGGCGGTGCCGGGATATATGCCCACCCAGTCGAGGGCATCGGTGTTTTTGTAAAACACGGTTATTTTGTCATTTTTGCCGTACGCTTCCTTGTCGGTGTAAATATACGGGTAGTCGGGTTCTTCTTCGGACGATTCTTCGACAGACGGCTCTTCGGCGGATATTTCCTTTGAAAACTCCTCCGTGCTTTCGGCGGAAACGTCTTCCGACGTCACGTCGTTCGATCCTTCGGCGCTATTTTCGGCTTGTGACACGACCGAAGCCTCGCTTTCGTCACCGCCCGACACGGCGTTTTCGTTTTCTTTCACGGAACATCCTCCCATCATTACCGCAGAAGCTATCAGAAACGCGGCAAAACGCTGCTTTTTGTTCATTTGCTAATTAACCTTTCTTTGATATATCAATATTATACCACAAAAGGCGCGTTTTTTCAAATAGGACTTTTTAACAATTTCCCACCTCCCGTTTGTGCAAAATGTCCTTGTCTTGACGAAATGAAGCGGAAATTATGTAAAAAATCAGTCTTGATTGAAAAGCCCGGAAGTATATAATATTTTATGTAAAAATATGTTCAGAAGGTCATTGATATGGAAATTTTACTCAGTATTTCGATATCGCTGATGGCGGGTCTGTTCGTTTCGCGTATCACGCGCAGGTTCGGACTGCCCGACGTAACGGCGTATCTCATCGCGGGCATACTCGTCGGCCCGTTCTGTCTCGGACTCATCGGAGTCGAAGGGCTCGGCTTCACGTCGCTCGAAAAGGTCGAGTCACTGAGCCTCATCTCAAACGTGGCTCTCGGCTTCATCGCGTTCGCCATGGGCAACGAATTCAGGCTCAGCCAGCTCAAAGCCATCGGCAAGCAGGCGACGGTCGTCGCCGTTTTTCAGGCGATCACCGCGACGGTCTTCGTTGACGCGGCTCTCATCGCGCTTCACTTCGTCATTCCCGAAGAGCTTCCGCTCGAAGCGGCGATAACGCTCGGAGCGATCGCCACCGCCACCGCTCCCGCCGCGACTCTCATGGTCGTGCGTCAGTACAAGGCAAAAGGGCCGCTCACCGATATGCTGCTTCCCGTAGTCGCACTTGACGACGCGGTAGGTCTCGTGGTGTTCGCCATATCGTTCGGCATCGCCGAATCGCTCACTTCAGGCACGATAAGCGTCGTCGGCACGGTAGTCGAGCCACTCATCGAGATCGCGGCGTCGCTGCTGCTCGGCTTCGTCATGGGTCAGCTCTTCACGTTCTCGGAGCGCTTCTTCCATTCAAATTCAAAGCGTCTTTCCATCTCCATCACCTACGTGTTCCTCACCGTCGCGCTCTCGATGATCGAATTCAGGATCGGTTCCGTCGAGGTCGGCTTCTCTCCCCTGCTCGTCTGCATGATGCTCGGCACCGTGTTCTGCAACGAATGCGATTTTTCCGAGGAGCTCATGGAAAGATGCGACAAGTGGACGCATCCGCTGTTCGTGCTGTTCTTCGTCATAAGCGGCGCGGAGCTTGAGCTCAACGTGCTTGCCAAGGTCGCCGTCGTCGGCATCGGCGTGGTATACATCCTTTCGCGCTGCGCGGGCAAATACTTCGGCGCCCGCGTTTCGTCGGGATTCATGGGCTGCTCGCCCACGATACGCAAATACCTCGGCATCACGCTGTTCCCGCAGGCAGGCGTCGCGCTCGGCATGACCATCACCGCGCAGACTCTCACGGGATGCGGCTCGCTCATACGCAACATAGTGCTTTTCTCCGTCCTCGTTTACGAAATAGTCGGACCCGCGCTCACCAAAATGTCGCTTAAAAAAGCAGGCGAGATCTCTCCCCGTCCCGACTACGTCCCCAACAAGACCAAGACCGAGATACGGCAAAACGCGAAATAAGCATTAAGTAAGCAAAATAGGAAAGGACTTCCGTTCGAAAAAACGGAAGTCCTTTTTTGTAGGGGACGGCGTCCTCGACGACCCGAAAATAATTTCAAATTGAAAATTGAAAATGTCAGATCGAGGAAGATTTCCGCGCGGAATCGTGCGGAAATCTTTTCATTGGTTTATAGTTAATAGCCTGAAAAACCGTCGGTTTTTCAGAAAAGCGGATATTTGGACGGTCTCATGGTGTGACGGAGGAGGTAAAGCGCGTCCGCCGAGTTGGCGCTGCCGTCGCCGTTCATATCACCGCTCTGATTGATGGGATACTTGCTTGCTCTCATCGTGTTACGGAGCAGATATAACGCGTCTGCCGAGTTCACCGCACCGCTGCCGTCGACGTCGCCGCGGATATAAGACGCAACGGTCACCTTGCCGTCGGCAGCGTATTCGTGCTTATTGCGGGCAGAGTCTTCGGCGGTAAATTCGTATGCGATGGTGTAATCTCCGTCTTTAACGCCGTCCTTTACTCTGAACGTAGCCTCCGCGACTTTTCCGAGAGCCGCGGGAGTATCGAACGCGGCGATAAGTCCGTCGTCTTCACTTGCGTCAAACACACCGTAATCGGGGCTCAGGCATTTGCCGCCGACGAATTCAAACACGTTTTTGTCGAAGGTGAACCAAATGCCGAAGCTGTAAAGTCCGTCGACTCCTTCGTAATCGAATTTAACGGTGAATTCTTTTCCGCTCTGTGCCGAAGCGGTGTCAATACCGACATTCAAGGTGTCACCGGTTTGAGGGAGCTTGGGGATGGTCTCGGTCTTGGTTTTTCCGCATACAGTGCAGGTGTAAGTCTTTACGCCCGTAGCGGAAGTCGTTGCCGCTTTGGTAACGACGCCGCTGTTCCACGAGTGACCTTTTGCCGGAACGACCGTCTGCGCTTTTATGACAGTTCCGCAGACAGAGCAATGCGAGCCTTCGGTTAATCCGCTCTTTTCACAAGTAGCTTTGACCGCGGGATCAACCACCGGAACATGAGAGGCTTCAAGATCATAACGGTATAAAGTGCGTGTTTCCACTTTTACATTGCTGCCTGCCGCTATCGAAGTATCCTGCCAATCAGACCAATCAGACCATTTCGCATAAGTAAACTGTTTTACATAGTCGGTGTATTCGGTCTTTTTTATTTCGATATTTGCGTTGACGTTTTCGTTGCCGTTTCCAAGCCACCAGTACACATAATAATTATAATTCTTTGAATCCTGAGGAAGATCGACCGTGGTATCTTTGAACCCGTAGCCGGTTCCCCAATACGTCATCGGCGTAGTGGTAACATTATATTCAAAGTGCGTGGGATATTGACCGTACGAAGACAAATAGTCTTCCTTGCTGTTTCCGTAATATCTGTTGGAATAGCTCTTTCCTGCGTTGATATGCGCGTCGCAGATCCAATGCCAATAAAGATATCCTTCGGTCGTAGTCGTTCCCAAAACGCGTTTTTTCAAAGAAGTTTCTGATGCTGTGGGAGCGGATTTGTTATACAGCTTATAAGCGTCGGATGAAGTGTCGAATCCGGACGGGAAAGACGATACGTATGTTACCGAACCGGTTCCTTCCTTAACCCATTTGCTGCTTTCGACTTCATATCCGGACATTGTCGGTTCGGAAGAAGTTTTCGTTTCTTTTACCGATTTTCTGTACTGCGTTTTTGTTTTGCTCGGTGTGATGCCTTCGATAGGCTCGGTCAGCCATACGTTTGTCGTGCCCTCGTTTTTCGTATATTCGTTTCCGCATACGGCGCATGTGTATTTTACGATTATCCCGTGTTCGCAGTTCGGCTTTTCGGCGCACGAAGCGTGATAATCATGTCCCAACGCGGGAATGCTTTCCGTATACGAATCACCGCATTCACAAATATAAGTTCTTATACCGTCGGCAGTACATGTGGCATTAACTGTCACCGTCGGCTTATATGTATGAACATGGACATTGAAATCAGGTCTCAAAACTCCGTAAAAGTTACCGTATGAATATCTTATGCTGTTTTCGGTTACATACTGTCCGCTCCAGTTCTGATGAATAACGGTCATCTGATTGGCGTCGGCGGAAACAACGACCGCAACATGACCGTACGCGGCATATTCGCCGCTTGAGTACGTCCATACAGCGATATCGCCCGGCATGGGAACAAATCCGTCATAATACGCGATTTTACTCCAGCCTTTCGGTACGGTTTTATACGCGTAATCGCAGGCATTTCCTCCGATAAGCTCGGTGTTTCCGAGGTAATACAGATAATATGCCAAAAAATCGACGCATTGGAATTCATATACGCCATCCCATTCGCGTTCATATCCCAGTTGTTCCTTGCACCAGTTGACGGCATTCTCGCTCGTATAATCGTCAATGGTAACGGTTTCCGTATAGGAATCGCCGCAGTAACATCCATACGTTCTGATGCCGTTGGTGGTGCTTGTCGGCTTGACCGTCAGCGTTGACGTGTATGTATGAACGTGTGCATTGAACCACGGCCTCAAAACTCCGTAAAAGTTACCGTGTGAATATCTTATGCTGTTTTCGGTTACATACTGTCCGCTCCAGTTCTGATGAATAACGGTCATCTGATTGGCATCGGCGGAAACAACGACCGCAACATGACCGTACGCGGCATATTTGCCGCTTGAGTACGTCCATACAGCGATATCGCCCGGCATGGGAACAAATCCGTCATAATACGCGATTTTACTCCAGCCTTCCGGTACGGTTTTATACGCATAATCGCAGGCATTTCCTCCGATAAGCCCGGTGTTTCCGAGGTAATTCAGATAATACGCCACAAAATCGACGCATTGGCATCCATTTACCCCATCCCAGTCGAGTCCATAACCCAACTTTCCTCTGCACCAATTGACAGCATCCACGCTCGTAATAATGTTATTGGTTGTCGCCGCATCGGCTTTCATTCCGGTGAACGGTATTACCGAAAATACCATTATTACCGCAAGAAAAAAGCCGATCGATTTTTTGAAAAATCCTTTTTTCATTTGAGTTTCCCTCCATTTATTTTGAAATAGCGCATTTTACAATAACGTCAGCACATAAATTGGTATTTTTACACTATTACGGTTTAATATTACAGTATTTTTAACTATTTGTCAACATATAAATGTTAAAAATGCTATAAATAATACGGAGGGGATGATGTGAAAATAGGAGATAAAATCAGGAACGCACGCGAAGACCTCGATCTCACTCAAAGCGAAGTCGCGAATCTGATACCGATGAACCAATCGAACTATTCCAAAATCGAACGCGGTTTGCAGGAACCAAGTCTCGACCAGTTCAAACGTATATGTCAGATACTCGATCTCAGTCCGTCGTATCTGCTCGGGCTTGACGAAAGCGAACGCGTTCCGCAAAAGGATATCGAGCTGCTTGCCGAAATAAAGGCGGTACTCAACAAATATATATAAAACCGGGCCTGCGGCGTTCTCGAATTTTGCCGCGGCTCTTTTATTGTTGCATATCAAAAAAAGATTTCCGCGCGGGATCGTGCGGAAATCTTTTCATCGGTTTATAGTTAATAGCCTGAAAAACCGTCGGTTTTTCAGAAAAGCGGGTATCTGTCCGGTCGCATGATATGGCGGAGGAGATAGACCGCGTCGGCGGAAGTCATCCTGCCGTCGCCGTCCATGTCTCCGCTCTGCGTTATCGGGTACGCCGACGGGCGCATGGTGCTGCGGAGCAGATAGATGGCGTCGGCGGAGCTCACCTTTATATTGTTATTGACGTCGCCGCGTATCGTGCTGCGTTTCATATAGCTCATCGAAGCGTAACCGGAGATACCGTTATACTCGACGTGCGCCCACGTTCCGTTCGATTTTGTGACGACGAATATCGCGTCCGGAGGGATACTGCCGAGCACCGAGAAGGACGTGCCGTGACCCGATCTTATCGTGAGCGACGTCACCACGTTGTCGGTGGTATAAACGCCCGCGTATTTTTCAACACAATTGCAGGTATCGCCGTACGGATAAGTGGAAATGTGCACCGGAGAGTTCCCGACGTCCTCGTCGTTGAAATATATCTTGTGCTTTCGGATATAGTTATGTCCGTAAGTGCCGTATTCCCAGTTCGAGTCAAGCACGGTCACGCCGTCGCTTTCCACCGAAACGACTATCGCCGAATGGTTCAGCGCCGATTTATAGGCGGTGGTGTCCCATCTGAGGTTGTCGCCCGCGTGCGCGTACTTTTTCATATTCGTGTAGTTGAAGGCGTACGTTCCGACGGGCTCGAGCACCACGGTCGAGCCGCTGTTTTCCGCGTAGATGTACCACGACGCGAACTCGGCGAACGCATAGCACGACCAGCCGTCCGAGTTGAACCGTGATTCGTGAGGAGGATACTGGCTTATGGTCGTCGTGCCGAACAGATCCTTGAACCACTGCGCCTTGATGACTTCCGAAAGCCTGCACTTATCGCAGACGCTGTTGCCGCAGTCGGCAAGGTCGGTCGTGAAGCGTTTGCCGCGGAGCGCGGAATAAAGCGTGTCGATCTTTGAGGCTATTTCGGCATCCGAATATACCTTGGTGCTCACGTTCCCCGTATTCTTATACGCGGGTCTGCCGATGGCGCGTATACGTTTGTCGGTAAGCGAATACGTTCTTCTGACGACCGCGTTATCCGCGTTTCCCTCTATCGTATAAACGGTGCTTCCGACGGTTTTTTCAACTATCCCGACGTGGTCCCACGACGAATCGCTGCCGCTCCAGCAGAAGAATATGAGGTCGCCCGCGACGGGAACATAGCCGTCCCCGTGATGGACGGTGAGGTTTGCGAAATCGTAGACGCTGTTTGACGCCTTGGCGTAAGCGGCGTTGCTGATGACCGACGTGCTGATGCCCGCCTGTCTCGCGCACCACGAAATGAACATGGCGCACCAGTCGTAAAAGTGACCGTAGCTTTGCCCCTTTACCTTGACGCCGAACCAATAGCCGTATTCGGAGAAGCTCTTGCTGCCGCTTTTGTTGCTTCCGTCAAGCTCGGACTCGCTGTTGCCCTCGTGATAACCGAGCTGCGATCTGGCGACCGCCACAAGGTCGACGCCCTGGTCGCCCGTAAGCTTTACGCCGAGCAGATTCTGATAATAAACGCTCGATTTATACGCTTTTGACGGCGTATAGTTCGGTTCGGCGGCTTCTGCCGCGGAAAAACTGAAAAGCGACGCAAAAACTATGAACGCGAGAATCAAAGAAAAAATTCTTTTTTTCATGTTTTTTCTCCTTTTCGTATATCAGGGGTGTGTTTTATTTCAGCCGAAAAGCGGATACTTTGACGGTCTCATCGTGTAGCGGAGCAGATAGATCGCGTCGGACGAGTTGATCTTTGCGTCGCCGTTCACGTCACCGCTCTGATTTATCGGGTATTTTGACGCTCTCATCGTATGGCGGAGAAGATATATCGCGTCGGCGGAATTGACTTTGCCGTTTTCGTCAACGTCACCGCGCGCGTAGTCGGGAACGTCGAACGTCACGGTCACGTTTTGCTTGTTCACGATACGTCCGCCGTCCTCGACGGAGCAGAAAAAGTCAATCGAATATTCGCCGATCGCCGTACCTTTGGGAACGGAAAACGTCAGCGACGCGACGCCCCCGTCGGCGGGAACACATTCCGTATACGCGGCGGCATAGCCGTCCTCGGCGTCGGCGGCAAACAGCTCCGGCTTGCCGACGAGGTATCTGCCGTCCGAAAAAACGAAGTTTTCGTCTTTCTCGAACCATATACCGCAGGCGTAAAGCCCGTCGACGTTCCCGAACGAGAAAACTAACGTGAGAGCGCGTTTTTCTTTGTCGAACTGCGTCTGTACGTCAACGGTCATGCCCTCGTCCGACGCCGAAACGGGAACGCACGGAAGCAGGAACGTAAGCAGAAGCAGTAAAATCAAAACATTGTAAATGAGTTTTCGCATCAGCCTATGTATCCTTTCAGCACCTTCAGCGTGTTGAGCACGCCGTCGATATGGCTTCTCTCGTAGCCGTGGCTGGCGTATACGCCCGAGCCGATGAGCCCGTGACGGATATCGCTGCCCGCCTTGAGCGTGGCTTCGACGTCGGAGCCGTAATGCGGATAAACGTCGAGCGCGTATGACGCGCCCTCTTTTTCGGCGGCGTCGATGAGCTTTCCGACGACCTCGTAGCTGTACGGGCCGCCCGAGTCCTTGACGCAGATGGATACCTGCTTTTCGGTGCAGTTGAGTCCGTCGCCGACGCAGCCCATATCGACGCTTATCGCCTCGGTGACTCCATCGGGTACGGGAGACGAACCGCCGTGACCGACTTCCTCGTAAACCGTGACGTGAGCGTAGACTTTTCTTTCGGGCTCAATGCCGTTGTCGCGCAGATATTTTGCGTAGGCAAGCAGTATGCCGACGGAAAGCTTGTCGTCGAGGAAGCGGCTCTTTATGTATCCGGACGACGTGACGCGGGTACGCGGCTCGAAGCAGACGAAGTCTCCGACCTCGATGCCGAGGGCACGGGTATCTGACGCGCTTTTAACGTCCTCGTCGAGCACCACCTCGGTGGATCTGAACGTCCTTTCGGTGGACGCGTAATCGTCGTTGACGTGGACGGATGCGTTGTTTATCTGGAACGTGCCCTCGTATACCCTGCCGTCGCGGGTGTGCACTCTGACGTTTTCGGCTTCCCCGTTTTCGGCTCTCATCCCGCCGAGCGGAGTGACGCGGAGTCTGCCGTTGGATTTGACCTCGGCTACCATTGCGCCGAGGGTGTCGACGTGGGATTCGAGAAGCAGCGCGTCAGACTCGTCTTTTCCGCCGATGACGGCAAGCACGCCGCCCTTGCGCGTGTATCCGGCTTCGCAGCCGAGAAGGGCGAACTGCTCTTTTACCCATTCCGCCGCTTTCGCGGTATATCCCGACGGGCTGTCGATTTCAAGCAGCTCTTTTGTTTTTTCAACGGCGTAAAGTGCGTATTTTCTGTCCATATATCATCTTTCCTTTGCTTTTTTGTTCATTAAAACATTATATCATCATATATTCGTCAAGTCAATCCGATTTTTGCGTAAAAAATGCTTGACATATCCGTTCGAAAATGATATACTGCACCCGTTGGCAATGGGGGCGTAGCTCAGTTGGGAGAGCGATGCGTTTGCAACGCATAGGTCAAGGGTTCGAGCCCCTCCGTCTCCACCATGTAAAAAAGCACCCGACGGGTGCTTTTTTCTTTTGTCGTATCAATGATTGCTGAAGACGATGATCTTGTCTTTTTCTTCGAGTTCGACGTCGATCTTGTTCTGGTTGCCGGAGAAAATGACCATTCTTCCGCCCGGTTTGATGTATCCGAGGGCGATCGCCTTGTCGTCGTCGGGCGTCGCGTCGTATACCGCTCTGACAAATTCCGCGGCGGTGCATTTGCCCGGCAGTTCCCTGAAGAATCTCGACGCTTTTTTGACGTAAACCTCTTTGCTCTCATAAACCGAGGCGTTGGCGTCGTCGTAGGTGAGTATATCCTTGAAAAACTCGTAAAGCGCTTCTTTTTCGCTTATCTGGGTTATCATCTTTGAGATATACTTGTTACTGATGATGACGTTGTTTACGCTGTAACTATGTACGACGTCGTAGTTTTTCGGGTTGACTATCTCGACTATGACGTCTATGCTTTCCTTGTCGAAATCGGGATTTTTCTCGACGTGCTCCCTGATGACATCCTGAACGTAGATCAGATAGGTGAGCGCGTTGGAGTCGATGTCCTCGGAGACCGCGTTGTCATCCGAAAGGACGAGTATACTCGTATCCTGCTCGTTCGAATCGACGAAGTCGGAAATCTCTTTTTTGATTATGTCGCCGTCGTAAATATCCGCCTCGATGACCTTGTTGACGTACGGATAATCCCTGTAATAATTGCGCTTTTCAAGATGCTTTTTGTCGTCGATGACGATGATGTTGAGGATGTCTTTTTCGTATTTTCCGTTCCACTCGTTTCTGAACGAGTTGAAGCCGTCCATTATCTCGACGCTGTTGCTGTTGTGCCCGACGATAATGACGTTGCGCTGCTCCATCCAGTAATCCTCGTTATGTTTCACGGCGTAGCCCGAAGGAGCGACCGCGTTTTCTTTGGCGTAATCGTGTTCGCCGGCGGCAACGTAGAATTTTTCACAGCCTGATTTCGTTTTCATGGTGGCAAGCGGGATCACGTGAGTGTTGTTTTCAAGGCAATGGCGCACGTAGGCGGATTCGTCGGCGTTGTCGTCGTTGGGACGGCAGAAGAATTCGGCGCCTTTGTTGGAAAACAGTTCGGCGTAAACGAAGTTGAGCTCGGGCATTATCGAGAACTGCGAAAGAAGCTGACCGAGTATTCTGTTGACGGGAACGGGAACGATGTTGCACTTTCCGAGTCTTTCCTTGTGCGAAATGATCTTGTTTACGATGCTCGCGGTCCAGTCGTCGTCGACCTCAACGACTATCACCTGATTGTCCGCCGAAGCCTCGGAACCCGTTATTTCGGCGACCTGGATGAGGGTCTTCACGGTGTTGGAATTTCCCTTGTCGTTCAGGCTGATGCCGGATTCGACTTCGTATTTGCAGACGTTATTCTGAACGTCCCTGCCGAGGATGACGACGGTCGCGGCACTGAGCAGCGAAATATCGTTGAGCTGCTTGGTGGAATATGTGTCGCCCTCCCTGACGATTATGGTGAGCCTGTTTTCGAATCTGTTTTTGTGCATATAGCCCAGACGTTTGAAGAACGGAAGAGACGCGCATTTTTCGGCGGTAATCTTGTTTTCGGACTTGATGGTGTGGGCTATTCTTTCGTCGATCTCTTTTTTGACCTGATCGGCTCCGGACGGAACAAGAATGATTATCGTGTTCTTTTTGCCCGAATAGAGCATATCGTTGATGATCTCCGATGCCCTCGAGTTCCAGTTCAATATCACCATGTGCCCGGATATGAGCACAGAGCGGTTGCCGGACTGCGCGTTTTCGATGAAACGGGAGATGTAGTTGGTCACGTAACCGATGACAGCGCCGGTGAACGTGATCATGCCCACGAATATTGTGGCGAGGCATACAAAGATCAGCGCGACGCTGACCTGACCTATGTCGCTGACGACGTACTGTATGCAGCCGGCGTCGAGTATCATGCTGATGGTGTAGAATATGGATTCAAAAAATCCGTCGTTTTTCAGCGAGTCGGGAGACAGCGCCGAGATCACCAATGCCGCCACGACGAGCAGCACGAGGTTGAGAAGAATAATGAAGCACAAAATTGCTCTTGTAGGATTTTTTACCACAAAAACGCTGAGCCATTCTTTGAATTTACGATTCATTTTTTCACCTGCTGTAATTTTGATAAATCATAGCCGCAGAAGCTTCTGCGGCTATGCTGCTTATTCAAGCGGGTCTTTTGAGCATTTGAACGGAGAGTTGCCGGCGGCGGTCTTGCCGTCGTTGACCTTGAACTTTTCGAGATACATCTTGAGACCGAGCCCGTATTCGTTTGCGGTCTGGAGTCTTGCGTAAATATAGTTCACCGCTCTGTCCTTGAGTCCGATGCTCATCAGATACTGCACCTCTGCCCAGACTGCCATCCCCTCGGTATGCGACAGGTCGTGTTCGCCGTTGAACAGTTCGGGGATGTTTTCGTACTGCCAGGTGTGCGTCATCTCATGGACGAGAGTCTTGGCGGTCTCGATCCTCGGAGCACCGTTTTCGATATAAATGTCGCTCTTGCGGCCTCCGCGGACGGCAAAGCCGAGCGTCCTGCAATCGAATCCCGGTGTCGCGACGAACGTTTCGCCGAGTTCCTCCGCTATCCGTTTGGCGTTGCACATTCTTATCTTGATCTTCGTCTTGAGCTTGATGCCGAAGATGCGTTCCATATCCTTACGCGTCTCTTTGTAAAGCCTGGTGAAATCCGAAACCTTGGTTATGGCTTCGTCAGAGCACGCGCGGCAGCGTTCTCTGCCGTCGTCGAGGATATCGTATTTCTTGCCGAGCACCGCACCGCAGAAATCGCAGTAATGCACGCCGGGCTCGAAATGATAGTTGTACCACTGCAGCCTGCGGAACTTGTTGCTCTCTCTGCTCTGCTTGAGGTAGTTGTCTTCAAATCCGTTATCGTTGAGGTATTCGGACGTTCCCTCGAGATCGAGGAACGAAGGAACGGATTCAAAGCCGTAAAGCATATAATGCGATTCTTTATACGGCAGAACGACTTCGTCCGGAGCGTTTTTCGCGTCGTCCGAGCTGACGGATTCGGAGTCGTCGCCTTCGATGCCGCTCGTGTCAACGCCCGTATCACGGTATTTCACGCCGGAACGGAGAGGCACGCACGCTTTGTCCTGCATGGGAGGAACGTCGTCGGGACCGTTTTCGGCGTCGTTATTTTCCGCGCTTCCGAAGTCGTTATTGCCTTCGGTGACGTCGGACTCTTCGTCTTCGGTCTGCGGCATCTCGTCATACGGGGCGGTCTCGACCGTACCTTCGTCGGGTGCGTCGTCGGACTTCTTCTTCCGCCTGAACTTATCTTTGATCCACGCAAAGAACGATTTTTTCTTCTTTTTTTCTTTTTTCTTTTTGCCTTTTTTGCCGCCGTCTTCTTCGGTGTCACCGATGCCCATGTCGTCGATGCCGCCGTCTCCGGCGTTTTCATCGTCGCCGCCGTCAAACGGCATCTCTTCGGGTCCTTCGGCGGGAGCGTCTTTGGATTCGTCGAGTTTTTCCTTATGCCAGTTGAGAACGTCGCATATTATTTCAAGGAATCTGGTGAAATATCTTTCGACGTTTTCGAGGAGCCCGAGGTCCATAAGGCTGTCTTCGATGATATAGATGCAGTCGTCGGAGCTGAATTCAAATCCGTCGCCCGCGTTTTTGCCGCCGTCTTCGGATACGACGGTGAGTCCGGGCAGGATCGCGTCGGCGAACGGAGCGTTTTCGTGCTTCGTGGTCGCCGCTATATACTGATGATCGTGGGGGAATACGGACACGAACAGCTCGTTGAGGAGAGCCGCAACGGTAGTCCTTGCGGCTTCGCTGCTGCCGTTCATCGCGACCTTGATCACGTTCTTCGTTCTGTATTCACGGTCTTCAATGCCGCTTACGAGGACTTTTTTGGCTTTTGCGAGGTTATGATAGTCGGTCAGATCGTAATATCCGTACGTTTCGACTTTGATATCCGCCTCGGTACGTTCGAACACGATATTGCCGTAAGTGTATCTTGTGCCGACTTTATTGCTTGACGTTTCGCCGGTAACGGTATAATCGCGGATGACGCGGTAATAATGTCTCGCGTTGATATGGTCGGACGCTCTTCTCACGATGATGCCGTTGCTCTTGGTCATGTTGATTATCTCGTAATATTTGCCCTCGAAGGTCGTGAACATTCCGGGCAGATATTTCTGGAAAACGTGGCCGTAAAGCGCGGAATCGGTGAAATGGGTCTTGTCGGTCTCATCTTCGGCGAGATAATAGATTATCTTGAGCTGAGACATGAATTCGTCGACGAAAGCTTTGTTCCCTATGCTGTAGAAGCGTTTTCTTTCGGGACGCATGGTCTTCGGGTCAACGACTATCTGAGTCGTCACGCTGAGCGCGCTGTCGATCCTGAACACGACGCTCTTTTCGGCGTCTCCGCCGTCTACTCTGAAGAAGTATCTGAGTATCAGGCCGCGCAGCGTGTTATAGATACGGTCGGTGTCCTCACCGATAAGGTCGAGAGCGTCTCTGACCTCATCCTCGGGAACGGGAGCGTTTATCATTCTCGACATCAGCTTGTACACGACGTTGCAGACGCTTCGCTGATAGTCGGGAGTGATATTGGGTATCGATTTGGGGTCGTTGACGAAGATATCGCTGTTGTCCATCATATATTCACGCAGCCAGTACGCGGAAGATATGACGTTCACGAAGCTCTGGGCGGAACCGCGGGTGAGGTACTGTCTTGCGACCTCGAACGCGTTGTTGAGTTCGTCTTCCGCCACGATGAGCGAGTTTTCGGACTTGGTTATCGAGCAGGGATCGGCGTTGAAATCGAGATGATCCGACAGCTCATTCTGCGAAAGCTTGAGTCCCGCGACACCGCAGAGCGGCGCGTAATACTGCGAGGCTATCCATTTCATATCCGTAACGGGGAATTTTTCCGACGATGCCCACACGACGTTCGACACCTTTTCCTTAAGGGCGACGAGCGCGAGTTCGGTACCCATACCGAGATAGCGCGAGCTGGAAAGCCCGAGCTTGTGATGCATCATTTTTCCGTCGGCACGCCAGAAGAGCATATTCTTTTTGGCGGTACCGACTGCCGTCGCGTTGACCTGAACGAGCGACTTGCCGAGCACGTGCGACAAGCTGTCCACAAGGCCGTCGCAGTTGCGGTCGTACATGATATACTGCGGATCGTTGCCGCCGCGTCTGAGGTAGGAAACGATGGTGCTGAGTCCGAGCTGCATCGATCCGAGCATACGGCTCGGTTCGACTATGAATACCATGGTCGCCTCAGCGAGGAACGATTCCTTGGCGTTGAGGAGCTTGTGGTTATATGTATTTTTGGTCTCGATGACCGACACGAAGGTGTCGGCGTCGATCTCGGCAAAAGGTACGACTTTCCATATATCGCGGAAATTGTTCACCTTTTCCATTCCGTCGGCAAACCATTTGCTTGCGTTCGCTTCGCCGCCGTTCGGGGTGATTATCAGGATCTTTTCGCGGCGCATCAGGTGTCTGATGACGGGAAGGAAAACGTAATCGGTGGTGTCGTCGTAGAACATGGTGCAGAAAAGCACGCTCTTGCCGTCGATTATGTTTTTGGTCTGGCTAATATATCCCTCGTCAAGGCTCACGCCGTTTTCTTTGACGGCGCTGAAATATCTGTACATGATATTTGCTTCCTGGTCGAGGGTCTTTTCGTATTCTTCCTTATATTTTTCAAGCAGGTCGTCGGACGCTTCGTTCATGTCGGAGCTCTTGTCGTCCCTGCAGTTTTCGATAAGCCTGCTTCCGTAAAGATCGCGGTATTTGTCGATGAGAGTCTCGTAATCGGTCTCGGTCTCTTCCGGCTCTTCCTCGATCTCTTCCTTCTCCAGCACTTCCTCGTATGTCAGACCGTTCATGAAGAACACTATTTCGCCGAGTACGAGTATGCCGACGACGGGATACGCCGGCTTGCTGACGAGAGTATCGGAAGATATCATCGCCGTGACAAGCATCACGATCGCGCCGACTATCAGCGATCCCACGTACATTGCCGTGAATATCTTTTTCGCGTCGCGGAATTTGCTCTTGAGGTAATGTCTTTTTGCGTCTTCTTCGCCGTCACCGTCCGCTTTGGCAGCGTCTTCTTCCCTTACACAGTAGAAGAATCCGCTGAAGAAATCGGTAAGGAACGGAATGAAGGACAGCACTTTGCAGAGCAGAAGCGCAAATATTTTCACGAAGAAGAAACCGACGATGATCGCGGTATTGACAACGAAAACGAGTCCGAAACGCAGATCAAGGAACGGCAGGAGCTTTTCGATGAAAGTTATGACGACGTCGATGATGTCGATGACGTCATCGATGAAGATCATCACCAGGACGCAGTACACCACCGCGATGAGCGGCATAAAGACCTGCTGATAACGGTTTTTCTTTTTAAGGTTTGTTTTGAATGCGACGAATCCCACCGCAACGAACGGCAGGCAGAAAATGAGGAATTTAAGCAGAACGATCATTTTATTCATTCTTCCACTCCTTCCGCCGCGTCATCTTCATGGTCATACGTTTTGTTCTGCCCGACCTCATACAGCAGTTCCTCGTCGACGCCGAGTCTGTCGATAAAGGCGAACGGAGCGTCGAGTCTGTCGGGCACGTTGTTGAATTGCAGTTTTATGCCGTAAGTATCTTCGTGCAGGTATATTTTCCGGTCAGGTAAAAAGAGGACGGTGTTGTCGGAATCCGTCGAGTTCGTTCTCTTGAGTTTGATATGGCACAAGCCCGCAAGCGACGAGCATCTTTCGAGCGCGTCTTCGTAATTTCCCTGAACTCTCGAAAGGTATTCGAGGTGTTTCATATGCTTTTCGTCCACGCGTCCAGACTTGAGCATCTGATATTTTTCCATATAATCCTGAAGCATGGTCAGATAGTCACCCTGCGTACGCGCGCCTTCTCTGACATCGCTCATGGCCTCGTATACGGAATCGTTGTACTCTTCGAGAACGTCGCCGAACTTTTTGCGCTGTCTTTTGAGTCCGATGACTCCGGCGATCATAACGCCCGCGGCGGATGCCGCCGCAACGATAAGGGCAACGAGCAGCGACGCGACGTTCTGCGAAACGGCGGACATAACGAACGGTATATATCCGAGGAAGGCAACGAGCGCGCTGACCAGAACGATCCGGAGGAACGTCTTTTTGTACACTCTTCCCTTCATGGCTTTTTCGACTTTTTCGCTCGCTTCGTCGACTTTCTTTTCAAATACGGCACGGGTCGCCTTGTTGTCCGTTTCGAGTAGGAGCATTTTCATCTCGTCGTCGTTGAGCTGATCCGAGATATCCTCGGCGTCGTATTTGCTGATATGACGGTTTTTGAGAAGCGGGATATCCACAGCCAGAGTTTGATTCATCGCGTCGATCGCCTCGTTTTTGCCGCGGCGTGTACCTTTGAACAGTTTTACGGTCTCGGTGAACGACTGCTCGCGGAATTGCTTCCACACTTCCGTATCGAGTTCCGGTCTGTCCTTGAACATACCGAACTCGCCCGTTTCGGGATAGAAATTCTCCAATTCAACGTGAGGGAAATTGACGAACACCGGCGTCATATCAAACGGGCCGCTGCTCGACGTATCCTGCCTGGACGCGTTGATCGTTTTGAGTTCGTTTTCGATATCGTTCGCGGACGCGTCTCTCGCGTCGCTGAGCGCGGAATAGTATTTGTTCAGGAACGTCTCAAAGCGTTCGTTTGAAATATCGATCGACAGTTTGTGCAGTTTGTACGGCTCGATCTCCGACGTACCGAAAGAGTTGAGCAGCAGAGTATAAATCGAGAGCCAGAACAGGAACCAGGAGTTTTCGTAAGCCACATTTTCGCAGTCCGGGAAATCGAACACGAAGAACCTGCAGCTGGGAGAATATTCGTATCTCTCCCAGAATTCGGAATATTCGTAGGATTTCATCCTCACGCCGAGCTCGTTCTTTTTGTCTTCGGCTTCAAGCATACGTTCGACTTCCTTGCAGAGGAACATCTTCTGCATATCAAGTCCCTCGAATATCCTCGGCGTCAGCAGAAAGATGAATCCGGGGCGCGCCGCTCTGAATTTGTAATTGGTCAGATGTTCGAGCTTTTCAACGCCTCTTCCGCCGAGAATATACACGAGCTGAAGCAATGAATCCTCACTTTCGTAGTATTCGTCACTTCTTCCGTGGTCGCGGTCGTACGGGTTGACGGAATACTGGGTCTTCCTGTCGAAGTCATCCGACATATATTCCGCTGAAAAGAACGGTTCGTCAATTACATAGGCATTCCATTCCGGGGCGTTCTTTATCGTATCGAACAGCATGGGCACGGTCTCGTCGATATTGGTCTTGTCCGCGGCACCTTTGTTCCACTGGCAGACCACAACGTTGCTGTTGTCCTCGAACCAGTTGAAAAAATACGCGTATCTCTGATACTGTTCGTAGATTTCGGAATTTATTATGATTACCGATAACATATTCTCACCGTCTTTCAGTCTTTTTATTGCCGCCACCCGCCGAGCGGGTGACGGCAATATACATTTCGGATGATCCGGCGTGCCTTATCAGACGCCGGCAGGGATCTTGGCGTCTTCATTAACGCCTGCATATTCGTTGTTTCTATCAGTAATGACTTTAATAGCATCGTTGGAGTACTGGCAGACCTCGTACTGACCGATTCTGCCGATAATGACGCTGACCGCTCTGTTTACGAGCGAATCGTTGACGGGATCCGCCATGAGTTTTCCGTAATATTTATGTACGTTGTCAAGCATAAGGAGCGCCTGATCTCTGACCCACTGAACGAAATACTCGTTTCTCGCGTATTCGTCACGATAGAATTTGGTAAGATACTTTTCGATGAAGTCCATGAAGTTCTGCAGCATTACGATGGAGTCGTCGTCGTTGTACATGCTGTTGCCCTTGGAGATCTTGCAGAGCAGCGGCAGCTCGAAAACGCTGATCTTCGGAATATCCGCGTAATCGGGAACGTCGCACAAATTGGCGATCTCAAGTCCCTTGTAGAAGCTGGTTTCTTCGTATTTACGATTGCCGAGCCCCTTTTCGTTGGCTTCCTTGTCGGCTATTTCATTAAATCTTTCGAGTACGTTGAGTACGAGCGGTCTGCTCATAAACATGGCTTCGAGTATCTCGTGCAGCTTGTTGCAGCGTCCGTCTTCGACTATAATGGTATCCTTGATATAGTCGCCGTTCTTGTCGATGAAGCGGTACTGGTCCTTGCTGAATTTCACGAACTTGTAAACGATGCTGACGAGGAACGCTTCCTGAGCTTCGGCGGTGCATCTTTCCTCACTTGCTTCGGAAAGGTCGGGCATGATGCCGATGTAGTGCCATCTCTTGTCAAGGTGCGGGGTGAGTATCTTGGTGGTCATGCTGTCGGGAACGATGCTGTCGATCCTGTTCCAGTATGCTTTGTAATAGTCGCCTTCCTTGTGAGGATCGACGGGGTTGTTGTCTGCGGGAGCAAATTTTGGAAGATCGCTTACTCTGAGGTTGTAAAGAGCCTTCATGAAGAGGATCTGGTTCTTTTCCATAAGCGGATCTTTTTCTCTTTCATTGAACACCTTGTGGACGATATCGGATTTCTGCATATCGTCGGGGGTGGCGACCTTAGTGTTCATCACGCAGGCGTATATTATGTACGGTTCTCTGCCGATGGGCTTATCGATGAACGGAGCGGCAAGCTTGAGAGCTTCCGAATGTTTCTTTTCGACGTAACGCTTCTGTTCCTCGTAAGAATACTGATTTTCCTCGATTTCGGCTTCGGTGCGGAGAGCGTCGATGATATCCATGTCGACCTTGCTTCCGTAGTGTCCGATGACTTCGTGTCTCCAGAAATCAAGAATATCTTCCGATACGAGCTTGTTGATACGCTTTCTCTGCTGTTCCTTATCGTCGTTTTCGACGGTCTTGAAAATATTGTCAAAGATGCTCTGTCTGAATTCGGGAGTCAGTTCGACGGGGTCAACACCGTTCGGGCATCTTTCGGCAAGCCCCTTTATGCACTTCGCGGAAGCGCAGGCGTAAATGATGGGATCTCCGGTATCGTTGACAAACATTTCTTCCGTTCTCGCAATACGTCTGGGAATGCGTTTGATCTCATCCTCGAGCTTTTCGAAGAAGAATTCATAACTGGATCCGAGTTTGTTGAGATATTCGAGAGCCTGTTTGATTATGGCGACTTTGAGATACTGAGAATGGAATAATTCAACGCTTTCCTTATATTCGATGCAATCTTCGATGATTTTGTGCATTTTTTGCGCTAGTGGTTCTTTTTCGTCTCCGTTCTTGTTACCGCCAAATTTTCCCTTCAAAGAAAGCGATCTGACGCTTGCTTCTATTGTGGCATAAGTATCCGAATCGCCATTTTTGACAGTATAGTCCTTGACTTCAAAGAATTCCTTGAACCATTTTTCCAAATCTGCGAAATTCATTCCAGCAGCTTCGTTCTGACCGTCATTTTCTATATTTCTGTCCTCTTGATCAGAAGCAGTGGTAAGTCTGCGGAGTTCTTCTTTCAACTTCGTCTCAATACTGTATACGAAAAATCTCGCCGCATTGGGATGAAGAGGCTTGCCGTCGTTAATAAGCCAATGTTCGATTCTCTCTTCGCGTGCCGGATTGAAGTTGTAAATTGAGAATATACCATTTGCGATACTGCGCGCATTATCTTCGGCATGGCGTTTCGCTTTGCTGAAATAAATTTTCATAAGCGATACGAGCACTTGGAAATTGCTCTTAAACTGACGTACTTTATTATCGGTTACATCGTTTTTAAGGGCTGAAAGGATATTAAGCTTATCCTGAATTTTATCTGGAATTCCTTCAGTGTATGCACCGTCAACATCAGACTGATCTACAGAAAAGTCCTGAAGCTTTTCGTAATATTTTTCCCACTTGGGCGCATCGATGGAGTTGTCGGATTTTTTGCGGGTGTAGCATTCTTCACGGATGAAAAGACTGAATTTGTTGCCCTGCTCGGCATTGTTTTCAACAAGCTTGCAGTACTCTTCTCTTTCGTTGATATCCTTTTCGAAAACGCCTTTGGCTCTGTCTTCCAAAGCGTTCTTCTTGAGACGGGCGATTTCCTTGTCGTATCTCAGCCATTCATCGTTCATTGACTGATCCATCCATTTCATCGCGATATAGTCGCGTACCTTTTCATACGGATAGATGATCTTGGATGTGCCGATGCCGCAGTAACGGTTTCTGCCGTTTTCGGCACAGCGTTCAAGAATGGTGTTGTCTTCGGAAGAGTTGAGTCTCTTGTTCATCAAGCTGACCGAGGAAGCGTAAATGCAGTCGGCGCAGTGCTGCTTGTACGACTCGAAATTCTGGAGTCCGTCACCGTCCATATTCTGTCCGTCAAAGAGGAAGCAGAAGTCAAGCGGGCTGACGGTGTATTCGTCGTATTCGTCGGACGTGCCGGGACGCGGCATCTTGAGCCAATATCTGTCGCTGATCTCCTTGGATTGAGTGCTGTCTGCTTTTAGCATAAAGGCGTCGAGTTCGCGCAGCGTCGCGTACGCGTTGGCGCGCAGGTTGTTTTTTTCGGTCTCACTTTTTTTGTTGTTATGGAAGAAAACATCGGGAAGCACGCAGAAGCCTCTGACGAGCGGCTTCTTCTGGCACGCGTTTTCAAGATAATTGCGGATATACATGGATACGGGAAGCAGTATGCCGGAGCCGGTACCGCCGACAAGGGTGGATATGATGACGACGCGCATTACCTGCTCCATATCGTCGCCGTTGAGCTTCTGCAAATCGTTAATAGCATCGTGCAGCGCGGTCATACGTCCTTCGCGGATGCAGGAGTCGAAGGCGAGCTTCGAGATGGCTCTGACCTGACCGGCACCTTCGGTGAGCGGCTTGCCGAGAAGCTGCATATTGGTCGGGAAGGACGATTCTCTCGCTTCTCTGTCGTTGCGGAGCGCCTGACCGACGGTGAGGCGTTTGGACGTCTGGATGATGTATGCCTCGGGATTCCTTTCCTTATGCTGACGCAGTTCGTTCGCGTCGGTGTCGAAATACGCGAAACGGATGTACTTGCGCTGTTCCTCGTTCGAAAGGTTGTAAACCCTGCTCGCGATCTCACAGCCCGTACCGCCGAGACCCACTATCAGCGTGGGCGGTAATTTGGTTTTTTTAACTTGTTCTGCCATTTTCATTTTCCCCCGATTTTGTTTTATTTATTTTATTTTATTATTTGTCTTCTTGCTCTTGCATCGGTGCTTGCTCCGGTGTTTGCGTCGGAGCTTGCTCCGCTTTTTGCTCCGGCATAGCTTCTGACGGACGCGGCCGGATTCTGTCGTTTGCCTCTCTTCCTGCTCTGAAGAATTTGACTACGCTCTGACCTCTCTTCTCGATGCGGGTCACTTCGAGGTTGATCTCTATATCATTTCTCGGGACAGAGCCGTTGATGGTGAAGCCGTTTTTGCCGAGTGCAGCCGCATTGGTACACACGACTTTTTTGCCTTTCTTTGCCGTGATCTTGATCGGAACGCCGCCGACGACCGTTTCAGCGGAAATAACGCTCTTCATCTTTATGAACGGAATGAAGGCAGTGATGAGAGTTCCGGGCTTGCTGTAGAAGTTGACGGTGTTGTTTTTGCTTCTCGCCGCGAATCTGCATCTCTTCGGCAGGTAGCGTTTTATAATGGGAAGATAGCCGAAAAGCAGGAAAATCAGGACAAGAGCGGCTATTATGTATGCTATCATTTTCTTTTCCCCCGTAATATTATTTTTTTGTGTTTTATTTAATTTTTATTTACTTATCTTGCCATATTCTTGCGGAATTTCGATACCTATCTTTGATTTTGCATTCGCTAATATTAAGTGTCTCTTGGATGCGGTAACGATCTTTAATTAATTCATCGTCAACCTCGCATTTTACTTTTGTTTTACCCAAAGCAGTTAACTTAAGAACCAGCGTATCGTTGCCGACTTCAATAGCAATATTTCCCTTCATCTTCATAAAAGGAATAAGCATTGTAATTATTCCGATTCCCTTAGAATAAAACTTTGCGGGCTCATCTATAGGGATGGATCCTCTGTAATAAATCTTTCTCGGCAGATACTTTTTGAATATGGGGAAATACGCGAAAATGATGAAAAGTATTGCCAGAAGTATCAGAATGAACGGCAAATAATCAAGGAACTTTTCCAAGAACGTTCTGTTGTCGGAAACCTCGAGCACGTCGTCGTATTCGCCGCCCGCTCCGAAATCACCGTAAGTCGTTTCTGCTTTGACCTTGCAGTCAAAGTCGCCGTAAAGATGCTTGGGTGCGGGATACGAACCGTCCGATTCCTTTTCGACCTTGTAGTAGACCTTGCCGGTGACCGTGCCGCCGTCGGTGAACGGATCGAGCTCGTAGCGGTCTATTCTGATATATTCGGAATCAAGATCGAATTCAAGAACGAGGTTGTTGTACTGTTCCTCGGTGAACGGATCGCCGTTTTCAAATCTGACGCTGAAATCGGCGTAGGGTTCGGGGTCTTCGGACGTGATGTTCTTGTTGGTATAATGTTCCTCGTGCTCGACGCCGATAACGAGGTTTTTCATAAGGTCGTTGCTGATGTTCAGCGTTTCTTCGGCGCTGCCGGTGACGGTGATGCCGTTCTTGTCGGCTTTGGCGGTGAACGTGACCGTCACGTCTCCGGTCGCGGTATCCTTCGGCGTGCCGTTGTAGGCGGGCAGGACGGTGAACGTGCCGTCATCGTTCTTGGTCACGTTGAATTTCAGTCCGTCGGCTTCGCATCTGAGTTCATAGGCGCTCCAGTCGCTGCCCGTGATGACTTCGCCGTCGCGGCTGACTTCGACCGTGAGTCCTTCGCCGTTTTCGAGTTCGGAGAGCTTGTACTCGGTCTGTCCGGAAACCTTGAGCGATACGCTCTCGGTGTCGTTGTATATCTCGATCTCGCCGTCGGCGCTGCCTCTCGCGGTGACGCGGGAGCCCTTGTAGGACTCGATGGTCACTTTGAATCTGACTTTTCCGGTATCGGTCTTCGATATCTGACCGTCGCAGTAGCGGGGATACAAAGTGAACGTGCTGTCGTTGTTCTTGACGGCGTTGAAGCTGATCCCGTCACCCGAAGCAGCCGCCGTAAAGGCGCTCCACTCGGATGAAGGTATCTTGCTTCCTCCGCGGGTGACCTCCACCGTGACGCCGTTCTTGTCATTTTCAAGGGTCGAAAGCTCGTAAACGTATTTGTCGCCGCCTTCGTTGACGGGATAAACGAGCGACACTTCAAGTTCCTCGACGTCCCAGTTTTCGACCACGAATTCATTGGCGGTACTGTTGGAAATGAAGTTGAGGTAGGTCGCGGTCACCTTTATTTCGGTGTTGCCTTCGCTGAGATCGGTCCTCGACGAGGTGATCTCGCGCGTTTTTCCGTCTACCGTGCAGGTGAGCTCGTAATCGATGCTGCCGAGCGACTTGATGACGGAGGACGAAAGCTTTTCGCCGTATTTTTCGTGACCGTACGGATAGGTCAGCCAGTATTCGAACGAATAGTTGCCGGTGGGTATCTCTCTGTCGGTGACCTTTTCGCCCTTGGAGTTGTAAACGTCGAGGACGACGTCGAGATAAGGCTTGTAATAAACGGTATACTCGTCGGCGCTTATGCTCAGGTTATACGTGCCTTCGCTGAGGAACGCGCCGTTCGACGGTGTGAACGTGACGATCGTACCGTTCAGATCGGCGCCCGCGGCGTTGGTCTTGTTGCCGTTGGTCGAGGATATCGTGCTTGCCTCGCTTTTTCTGATCTTTGCCTGGGCAGACGATTTTTTGGTTCCGCTTATCGAACCGACGTTTACGTTTTCGCCCTGAGCGAGAACGACTATCTCGCTGACGGGAACATCGAATTTGAGCGTGCTTCCGCTGGCGCCCAGCATATTGGGACGCTGGAAAACGCGCTGGCATATCTCGGTGACCTGATTGAGGATACCGTCCCTGCCGTCGGCGACGTCGCCGTTGGCGTTATAAACGAAAACGGAGTCGGATGAGTCCGGGACGAACATTTCTTCGTCGCCGTCTCCTCTGATGGCAAGGTAAACCACCTTGATGCCGTAGGACTCAACGCCCCGCAGCATTTCGTCTATCTGTCTCTTGGACTCGTCCGCGCCGAACGAGCTGCCTTTTTCGTCATCGAACTTGGTGCCGTCGGTGATTATTATGAGCCATTTTTCGGTATAGGACGAGCTGCCCTTTTTAAGGTCGTCGAGCGCCTTTCTCACGGACTGTATCGGAGTGCCGCTCGTGTCCGTGGCTTTTTTGTGGATGGCGTCGATGTTGCTCTGTCTGTTCGATTCTTTGCCGGAAAGTCCCGATATCGCGGGCTTGATGCTGTCGGATTCGCTCTTGCTCTTGTGATAGAACTGGCTCATATAATAAATATTCATGGTGTCTTTTTCCTGCATCATCGCGGAAAAGACTTCCATTGAATATTTGGCGTAGCACCACCACAGACGCTGATGCAGCAGCATACTGTTGGAGTCATCGTATACGACATTGATCAGCCGCGATACGTTGTTTTCCTTTTCAGTCGTCTCGGCGTGTACTTTGACAACGCCCGCGTCGAAAACCGCCGTGAAGCAGGTGACGACGAACAGAACAGAAAGAAAAATGCTTAAAATACGTTTCATTTTCTTCACCAAACGGACAGCCGCCTTTGTGTCCGTTCCTCTCGTGTTTATTTCGTTTTCTGCGCGGCGCGTCCGAAACCGTCATTTTTCGACATCGCGTACGTTCGTATGCGCTGCGCGGTATGGTCGTGATCGTTTTTGCGTTTCTTCGCTTTCAAACGCGTAAAGCAGCGTCAAACGGCTCCGAAAACGGTATACGATTCGCATCATAAATATAGATTTATATACTAATATATCACCATGTTTTCATTTTTGCAAGTATATTTTGATATAATTTCAAATTTTTGTTCTTTTTTTGTTAAAAAACAGATTTTGCTTTCCCGTTCCGGGGGTAACGCGCGGAACGAGCCTTTCCGTGTCCGGGCGGATTGACATGCCGCGGGTGATATTTTGGCGATATATTATAAATTATAGTAGTCTGCCGTGAGTTTCTTATGGAATCGAAATCGCTTCTTCACTGTTTCGCGGGGCGTCGGGGACGCCGTCCCCTGCAAAAAGCAACGCCTCGATCATAAAAACAAGAAGGATTTCCGCGATATCATTTTGCAGAAATCCTTCTTGTTTTAGCTATGAGTAATAAGTTGAATAGTTTTGAGGTAAGGTAGATTTCCGTGCGGCACCGCACGGAAATCTTCAATAATTTTCAATTTGCGATTTTCTTTATCCTATCACCGCGGCGTAGAAAACGAGGTCTTCCTTGCCGTCATTGATGAGGGTGTGGCTGTGTCCCTTGGGGCAGAAGTGGCAGACACCGGGGAAAACGCGTTCAGTCTCTCCGTCGCATATCGCTTTTCCGCTGCCCGAAAGCACGAATATCGCTTCGGCGTCGTCGGTGTGGGTGTGAAGCCCGATTGACGAGCCCGGAACGAGCCTGCCGTTCATCAGCTTGGACGAGCCCTCGACGCACATACGCACGTTGTATTCGCCCTCGCCGCCCTTGAAAGCGGGGATGGCTTTTTCTTCAATCTTATTATAATCAAAAATCATTGCTTTTCTCCTCAGTTGACCGAGCCTTCGAGGTTGAAGGTCAGTTCGTAATACTGTCCGCCTCCGCGGCGCGACATACGGTAAACGGTGATGGTCACCTTGTCGCCGACGGATCTGCCTGCAAGCGCGTTCATGAGGTCTGCCTGCTCCTTGATCTCGATATCGTTGAACTTGGTGATTATGTCGTAAAGCTCGAGTCCCGCTTTGTAAATGGCGGTCGAACGGGATATCTCGGTGACGAGAAGGCCCGCGGGAACGTCGTCGGGAAGACCGTATTCCTGCCTGCACTCGTCGGAAGCAGCCGATTTGATATAGATGGTGATCCCGAGTTTGGGAGTGGATTTGACGTATTGCGCGTGGCTTCTGACCTCGCCGTATTCGATGAGTTCCCTGATGACGTCGGACGCGTAGGACATGGGGATGGCGAAGTTGAGGCTGTTGTATACGTTTTCGCTCGAAGAGAATATCGAGCTCTGCTGGTGGATGGTCATGGAGTTGATGCCGATGACCTGACCGTTCATGTTGATGAGCGGACCGCCGGAGTTGCCGCTGCTTATCGCCGCGTCGATCTGGATGTAGGTGACGGTGCCCGCGGCGCTGCCGTTGCTGTTGGTTATCTCGAATTCTCTGTCAAGTCCCGAAATGACGCCGCGGCTGAGCGTGCCCTGGAGCGACTCGGAATAGGGCGTGCCGATGGTGATGACGGTGTCGCCCACCTTGGACATTGTGCTGTCGCCGATGGGGAGCGCGACGAGGTCATCGGCTTCGATCTGAAGCACGGCGATGTCGGTGACGGAATCGCTGCCGACCACTTTTGCCTCGTAAGTCCTGCCGTCGTAGAACACGACTTCGATCTTCGCCTTGTATTTTTCGTAATTTTCTATAACGTGATGGTTGGTGACGACGTACCCGTTTTCGGTATCGACGACGAATCCGCTTCCGTGTCCGACGCCCGTGAGCCTGACGGTGCAGCAGGCGGGAGCGCAGTTTTCATAAAGAGCGGCGATGTCGCCGTGCTCGATCTCGGTGGGATCGACAACGATATTGTGCGACTTATTGCTGCCCGAACTCGTTTCTTCTTTTTCTCTTTCGTCCTTCGGCGCGGCGGAAGTTTCGGCGCTCGTTTTTTCAGCCGGTTCGGCGTTTTGGTGCGTGAGCAGCGCGACGGTGAACGCTATCATCGTGATGATGAGCGCCACGCCTATGACGCAGGCGAGGACGCGCACGCCGTTTTTCTTCTTTTTGGCGGCGGACTTGCTGCCGTCCCACTCGTAGTCGTTATCTGTGCCGGAGGGGTATCCGTTCGCGCCCTGCTGAGGGGCGTACTGTCTGTCCGGCTGCGTCGCGTAATACCTCGGGTCGTTATACTGCGCGTTGTACTGCGGCGCGTTGTACTGCGGTGCGCTGCCCGACGCGTTGTTCACGTCAGGCGCCGCGGGAGCGAAAGGCTGACCGTTCGCCGTGTTTTCGATGTTTTGGTTAAGGTCGTTATTGTTTTCGGCTTCGTTGACTTTGCCGTATTCTTCGTTTTCGTTCATCATCTGTCCTCCTTGTCTTTGTCTGAATGATACGACTTTATTCTTAAAGAACGCTTAAAGCGGAAGAGTCAGTTCAAATTCGGTATATTCGCCCTGCACCGAATCGACCCTCAGGTCGCCGTCGTGCTGGGTAATGTTGGTCTTTGCGATATACAGCCCGAGTCCCGTGCCGGTCTTGTCGAGCCCTCTCGAACGGTCGGACTTGTAAAAGCGGTCGAAAACGTGCGGCAGCTCGTCGGCGGGTATGCCGTCGCCGGTGTTGCGTATGCGGAAAACCGCCTTTTTGCTCTCGGAAGAAACGGAAATGGATATCTTGCCGCCCTCGTTCACGAATTTGACCGCGTTGTCGGTGAGGTTGAAAAGCACCTGATGGATGATGTCGGGGTCGGCGTTTACGGTGATGTCCTCGTCACATTCGAACTCGATATCGAGCTTTTTCTCGTCTATCTTCTTTTCAAACGAAAGCAGTATCTGACGCGCTTTTTCGGTGATGTTGAAATCGGCCTTGTTCAGTTTTCTGGAGCCCGACTGTATGCGCGATATTTCGAGCAGCGTGTTGACGAGCCTCGACAGTCTCTTGACTTCCGACGAGATTATGCCGAGATAATAGTCCTGCTTTTCGGGCGGTATCGTGCCGTCGCGGATGCCGTCGACGTAACCGAGGATGACGGTCATCGGCGTGCGCAGGTCGTGGCTGACCGAGCCGAGGAACGAGTTGCGGAGCTCTTCGTTCTTTTCGAGCACCACCGCCATGTTGTTGAACGCCCTGCCGACCTCGGCGACCTCGTCGCTTCCGACCACGTCGACTCTCTTTTTGAAATCCCCCTTGGCAAAAGCCTTGGCGGCGTCGCTGACCTTTTTGAGCGGGTCGATTATGCGCTGGAACAGGATGTAAACGGTTATGCAGGACGCGAGGAGTATCCATATCGAGCCGACGATGAGCGTCCTTATCAGCGGACCGTAAAGCGTGTTGTCCTTGACAGAAAGCGACGACACTATGACGATCCCGCGGACGCCGCCCGCGTCGTCGTAAAGAGAACCGAAAATATTGTATCTCATTTCGTCAAACGTGTTGTCCATGCGGCTGATCGCGTAGTTGGACGACGAGCTCTTTATGTTGGCGAGCACCGTGTCGGAGCAGAAGCGTTCGCCGACGGTGAACGCCGTGTCGTTCGTGACGGCAAGCGTTCCGTCGCTCAGTATGAAATAAATGAGCGAATCCGACACCTCGGCGATGGATACGACGTTGCTTGCGAGAGTATCGGGGATGACGCCGCCGTTCGCGTAGCGGTAATATGAATCGAGGGAAAACAGAACGCTGTCCTTGGTACGGGTCATCAGCTCGGTCTTGGTCTCGACGGAGTGTTCGGATATCATCGCGGACACGGTGATGACGAGCAGGGCAAACGAAAAAACAATGAGAAGGCTTATGAAAGTGATGTATTTCGTGAATACGCTTTTGAACATATCACGCCTCCGTGAGTTTTTTGATGCTACATTATATCATATAAAATATGAACATTCAACTCCGATTTTGTTAAAGTAAAAAAAGTGTTGACAAAGGGAAAAAATGTGATAAAATATAAGACAGTATCAGTAGTTTGGAAAGTGTTCCCTTTTTGACCCGGCGTCAGAAGAGCCCTTTCCGCATTGCGAAACCAAATATTTTAAAGAAAGAGGTAACAAAATGAAACGCATCGTATCCCTTCTTCTCATCGTGATGCTTGCGATTTCCGTCCTTGCCGCCTGCTCCGAAAACGGCGACGACACTTCCAAGGCAGAAAGCAAAGCCACGGAATCCAAAGCAGATACTTCCGCTGCGGATGAATCCTCGGTCGAAGAATCTTCGGTCGACCCCTGCCCCCTCGAAGAAAAATTCTGGGACAAATCCGTTTCCCTTCTCCTGTCCGACTCCAAGAACCAGTTCAGAGGCGAATTCTGGCTTGACGAGATCGAAGAAGACTCTCAGCTCTCCGTCGTTTTCGCTGACCGTTCCGCTCTCCTCAAGGACAAATACGGTCTCACCATCGACGTTCACTACGTTACGGACGGCACCGAACTCGTCAACGAGCTCACTCAGGCCATCAACGGCGGCACTCCCTACAACCTCGTAGCCAACGCCGCTTACAACCTCGCCCCCAAAACGATCGACGGTTATTTTTGGGATCTTTATGAACTCAACGAAACCGTAAACGGCGGCAACGGTTATCTCAACCTCGAAGCCGATTACTGGGATCAGGGTATCATCGCAGATATGTCCATCGCCAACAGAATGTACTTCCTCACCGGCGACCTCTGCGTTACCGACGACAACGCCACCTGGGCAATGCTCTTCAACAAAGACCTCATCAACAAGCACAACCTTGAAAATCCGTACGACCTCGTCAACAGCGGCGACTGGACCATCGACAAAATGTGCGAAATGGCCAAGGAAGTCGTCGTCATGCACGGCGAAAAGATGTCCTACAACCCCGATGACGGCGACGTCTGGGGCGTTCTCGGACAGACCTACGACGGACTTATGTACATGCTCGGCTTCGGCTGCGCCAAGATCCAGAAGAACTCCGACGACGTCCCCGAGCTCTGCCTCACCAATCAGAGAAACATCGACTGCTTCGACAAGCTTTACAATATGTTCGTTGACCAGTCCTTCTGCGGCATCGCCGACTTCTTCGGTGCATGGAACTCCGGCGTTTACGGTCAGGAAACCAAGATGTTCACGAACGGCAACGCGCTCTTCATGTCTCAGAACATAAACGCTCTCTTCGGCGACGCTTTCACCGAATCCGACGTTGAATACGGTATCATCCCGATGCCGAAGGTAGACGATCTTCAGGAAGATTACTGCGCATCCGGCAACGTTTACAGCGTTACCGTCGTCGCAGTCCCCGTATGCTGCCCCACCGAGGACCTTGACGTTACCGTCTTCACTCTCGAGGCTCTCGCATACTACGGAAAAGAAATGGTCACCCCGGCTTACTACAGCCTCGTTCTCAAAGGACAGAAGACCAAGGACGAAGAATCCGAAAAGAACCTCGACCTCATCTTCAAGAGCCGTAAATACGACCTCTCCGACGCCTACAACTTCGGCGACGACATGATCCAGTTCTACAACCACGTATTCGGCAACAAGACCTCCAACAAGTACGTTTCTCAGTGCGAAACCTACTCCGGCTCTTATCAGAAAGCCATCGAGAAATTCGTCGAAGCTTTCCAGCAGTAAATTAAAAAAGCATCAAGCCTTAAAGTGAAAGGATTTCCGCGGACGCGGAAATCCTTTTTTCGTTATAAGCTTTGAGTTTATGAGTCAAGATGTATTTCCGTGCGGTGCCGCACGGAAATCTTTCTTTTTGCTTAAGGCTCAAGGCTTAAAACTTAAGGCTTTTATATAAAAAACGCAAAAAATGATTGATTTTTGCGTTTGCTTGTTATATAATGATTTATTATTATGGAGTAGTGTGTATATGACGAAAGAAACCTATCTTCTTCACCGAAAAATGTGCATAGATAAGCTGTATTCACGTCTCAACGAGGCGCAGCGTCAGGCCGTCACGACCGTGAACGGTCCTCTCCTCGTGCTCGCGGGGGCAGGCAGCGGCAAGACGACGGTGCTCGTCAACAGAATATACCACATTATCAATTTCGGCTCCTTGTGCGAAAACGACGACCTGCCCGAAAACGTCGATGAACTTGTGACGGAAATGAAGGCTGCTCTTGCGGGAAGCACGGCGGACGTCGAAAGATGCCTCAAAAAAATGGCGGTCTCCCCCTGCTCGCCCGAGAACGTCCTCTGCATAACATTCACCAACAAGGCGGCGGGAGAATTCAAGACGAGGCTTGCCGACCTGCTCGGCGGCGACGTTTCCGGCGAGATATGGGCAGGCACGTTTCACTCGGTCTGCGCGAGGATACTCCGTAAATACATCCATCTGCTCGGCTTTTCCAACTCGTTCACCATCTATGACACCGACGACTGCAAAAAGCTGATGACGCAGATAATCAAGGATCTCAACATCGACGACAAGGTGCTGCCGGCAAAGCTGCTCCTTTCGGTCATTTCATCAAACAAAGAAAAGCGCATTCTCCCCGACGAAGCCAAGCTCGACGCGTCCGACAGACGGGAGGAAAAGATCGCCGACGTTTATGCCGAATATCAGAAACGGCTAAAGGATGCGTCCGCTCTCGATTTCGACGACCTCATCCTCAACACGCTCATCCTGCTTGAGGAAGCCCCAGACGTACGCGAAAAACTGCAGAAGCAGTTCAGATATATACTCGTTGACGAATATCAGGACACCAACCCGTCGCAGAACGATCTTGTGCTTCTGCTCGGAGCGAAAAGCCGCAACGTCTGCGTGGTCGGCGACGACGACCAGTCGATATATTCGTTCAGAGGCGCCGCGATAGGCAACATCCTCGATTTTGACAAGTCGTTCCCCGACGCGAAGATTATCAAGCTGGAGCAGAATTACCGCTCCACTTCCACCATACTCGACGCCGCCAACGCCGTCATTGCCAACAACACCAAGCGGCGCGGCAAGGAGCTGTGGACGAGCGGGGAAAAGGGCGACAGGATAATCTGCCGCAGTTATTACACGCAGGCGGAGGAAGCCGACGGAATATGCGGCGAGATAATGAAGCTGCACGCCTACGGCACGCCGCTCAAGGATATCGCGGTGCTTTACCGCGTCAACGCCATCGCAAACTCGCTCGAGACGTCCTTCGTCAAGAACAGACTGCCCTACCGTATATTCGGCGGCATCCGTTTTTACGAAAGAAAAGAAATAAAGGACATCGTCGCGTATCTGTCACTGATAGTCAATCACAGCGACAACGTGAGGCTGCGCAGGATCGTCAATGTGCCGCGCCGTCAGATAGGCGACACTACGGTGGAACACGTTTCCTCGATAGCCGAAGAAAACGGCATCCCGATGCTCGACGTCATGAAGAATTCGGCGTCGTACCCGTCGCTTCTCCGTTCATCGCAGAAGCTTGAAAGATTTTACGCTCTCATCGCCGACCTCGGCGATTTCGCCGCCTGCCATACCGTGGCGGAAACCATCGAAGAGGTCATAAAACAGACCGGATACGAGCAGATGTTATCGGAAGAAAACGAAAGCGAAAAAATCGACAACATACACGAATTCGTGTCGAGCGGTCTTCTATATGAGCAATCAACCGAAGATCCGACGCTCGAAGGCTTCCTCGGCGACGTGGCGCTCGTTTCGGATATCGACAGTTACGACACCGCCGAAGAATCGGTCTCCCTCATGACCGTCCACTCGGCAAAAGGGCTCGAATTCCCCGTCGTGTTCATCCCGGGATTTGAAGAAAACATATTCCCGTCGGCAATGTCCGTCGGCGAAGGCAATATGGAAGAAGAACGCCGCCTTGCCTACGTTGCGATAACGAGGGCAAAAAGCAAATTATACATCACCTACACGCAGAGCCGCACGATATACGGCATGTCGTCGCCGTCGCTCCCGTCGGTCTTCCTTTCGGAGATCCCCGACGAATGCAAAGACGCTCAGGTCAGAAAAATGAAGATAGACCCCTACGCGCGTCCGCAGGAAACACCGTACAGACGCGAAAAACGCGTTGAGGACCTGTTCAGACCGCGTGAAAAAGCGTCTTCCGCCCCGATGTTCGTCAAGGGCGACAGAGTGAAACACAAGTTTTTCGGCGACGGTACCGTGCTGTCGTACGAGCAGATGGGCTCCGACGCGCTCATCGAGGTCGAATTCGACAGCGGCACGAACAAAAAACTGATGGCGTCGTTCGCAAAATTAGAAAAATTATAAAAAAATCCGTTTTTGTGACGGCTCCGCCGGCTCAAAAACACCGCCAAAACGGGTAAATCAAACGCAAAACGTATGTTTTGCGTTCATAAAAAACAAAAGGAGAAATCGACAATGGCAGAGATCAAAGCTTTCCGTCCGCTCAGATACACGGAAAAAGCAGGCAGCATAGCAAGCTGCGTTTGTCCGCCCTACGACATCGTAAGCGACGGAATGAGAAAAGAACTGTGTGAAAGGTCCGAATGCAACCTCATACGTCTCGAGCTTCCCGAAGGCGAAGACAAATATAAAGAGGCAAAAAAGCTTCTTGACTCGTTCATAGAAAAAGGATACCTCAAAAAGGACGACAAGGACGGCATTTTCATTTACGAAGAAGAATTCGAGCTCAAGGGCAGGACCCTCGTTCTCGACGGTCTCGTGTGCCTCTGCAAGACTTACGATTTTTCCGAAGGCGTCGTGCTCCCGCACGAAGAAACGCTTTCAAAAGCCAAAAAGGACAGATTCGACCTGATGACCGAGACGTTCTGCAACTTCTCGTCGGTCTATTCCCTTTTCGCCGATGACGAAGGATATATCCAGTCGATCATCGACGCCAAAAAAGCCGAAAAGCCGCTCGTCTGCTTCAGATCCGACGACGGAATAATGCAGAGGATGTGGAAGATCGACGACGAAAAGACTTTGTCCGATATCGTCGCGTTCTTCGCCCCGAAGCAGCTCTTCATCGCTGACGGACATCACCGCTACGAGACCGCCGGCGCTTTCAACAAATACTGCGTCGAAAACGGCATCGACGCCGATTCGGGCTATATCATGATGACGCTCGTCGATATGGACAGCAAAGGCCTTGCCGTTCTCCCCACTCACCGCGTTGTCATCAACATGGAGATCGACCCCGCCGACATAATCGAGAAAGCCAAAGAGGATTTCATCGTAGGCTGGTACGACGATATAACGAAAATGGAACAGGTGCTTGACGCCGTTTCCGACAAAAACGCCGTGGCAATGTACTCCGGAGGGGGTGGTTTCTGGCTTCTCGTGCTTGACGAAGCCCGTATGGTCGGCAGGACCGCGGTAGGCGGCCTTGACGTTTCGGTGCTGCACGACAACATACTCGAAAAGTTCCTCGGCATCGACAAAGAAAACATGAAGAATCAGAAAAACCTCATCTATACCCGTGACGCGGCAGAAGCGATAAGCTATGTTGACGAAGGAAAAGCCCCCGTTTCGTTCATTCTCAACGCCACAAAGGTGTCGCAGATAAAGAGCGTGGCGCTTGAAGGCAGCAAAATGCCCCAGAAATCAACGTACTTCTATCCCAAGCTCATCACCGGTCTTCTCATAAATCAGTTCAAAGAGTAAGCACTTAAAACCGTTTGACACGGTTTTAAGTGGGATTCCCGCGCTTATCGCACTCACTTCGTTCGTTTGATCGGCGCGGGGACTCGCTTTGCTCGTCTCGGCGGTGTTTTTGAGCCGGCAAAGCCGCCTCAAAAACGGATTTCATTATAAAGTTTCAACAAAAAAATCAAGGAGTAAAAGCAAGCACTTAAAACCGTTTGACACGGTTTTAAGTGGGATTCCCGCGCTTATCGCACTCACTTCGTTCGTTTGGTCGGCGCGGGGACTCGCTTTGCTCGTCTCGGCGGGGTTTTTGAGTCGGCAAAGCCGCCTCAAAAACGGATTTCATTATAAAGTTTCAACAAAAAAATCAAGGAGTAAAATATGAAAGAACTCGACAAAAAGTACAGTCCCAAGGAATTTGAGGACAAAATATATTCTTTCTGGTGCGAAAAAGGCTTTTTCGCACCCAAAAAGACGAGCGGCGGCAACCCCTTCACCATCGTTATCCCGCCTCCCAACGTCACCGGTCAGCTCCACATGGGCCACGCCCTTGACGAAACGCTGCAGGACATCCTCATCCGCTTCAAAAGAATGCAGGGCTATGACACCCTTTGGGTGCCCGGCACCGACCACGCCGGCATCGCGACTCAGATAAAGGTCGAAGAATATCTCCGCGTCAACGAGCACAAGACCCGTTACGACCTCGGCAGAGAAGCTTTCCTCGACAGAGTATGGGAATGGAAGAACCGCTACGGAAGCCGCATCATCAGCCAGCTCAAAAAGCTCGGCTCGTCCTGCGACTGGTCGCGTGAACGCTTCACGATGGACGAAGGCTGCTCAGACGCCGTCAAGGAAACGTTCGTCAGCCTCTATAACAAGGGGCTCATCTACCGCGGACACAGAATAATCAACTGGTGCCCCAAGTGCGAGACCGCGCTTTCGGACGCCGAAGTCGAATACGCCGATCAGGACGGTCATTTCTGGCACATCCGTTACCCTGTCAAGGGTGAGGAAGGCAAGTTCGTCGAGATCGCGACCACACGTCCCGAAACGCTGCTCGGCGATACCGCGGTCGCCGTCAACCCCGACGACGAAAGATACACGTCGCTCGTCGGCAAGACGCTCATCCTTCCGCTCGTCGGCAGAGAGATACCCGTCATCGCGGACGACTACGTTGACAAGGAATTCGGTACCGGCTGCGTAAAGATCACTCCGGCTCACGACCCCAACGACTTTATGGTCGGCGAAAGACACGGGCTTGAACAGATAAACATACTCAACAACGACGCCACGATAAACAAAAACGGCGGCAAATACGAGGGAATGGACAGATATGTCGCCCGCAAAGCCATCGTTGCCGACCTTGAAGAGGGCGGATACCTTGTCAAAGTCGTTCCCCACAGCCACAACGTCGGCGAATGCTACCGCTGCGGCACGACCGTTGAGCCGCTCATCAGCGACCAGTGGTTCGTCAAGATGGGTCCTCTTGCCGAAAAGGCGATCGAAGTCGTTGAAAACGGAACGATCAAATTCGTTCCCGACAGATTCTCCAAGACCTACCTCAACTGGATGAAAGCCATCCGCGACTGGTGCATTTCGCGTCAGCTCTGGTGGGGTCACCGCATTCCCGCGTTCTACTGCGACGACTGCGGCGAAATGGTCGTCACCAAGGAAAAGACGGCGTTCTGCCCCAAGTGCGGCAAGGAAATGCGTCAGGATCCCGACGTTCTCGACACATGGTTCTCGTCCGGACTCTGGCCGTTCTCCACTCTCGGCTGGCCCAAGCAGACCGATGACCTCAAATATTTCTATCCGACGAGCGTTCTCGTCACCGGTTACGACATAATCCCGTTCTGGGTCGCCCGCATGATCTCTATGGGTATGGAATGTATGGACGAAAAGCCCTTCTCCACCGTACTCATCCACGGACTCGTACGCGACTCGCTCGGCAGAAAGATGTCCAAATCGCTCGGCAACGGCATAGACCCGCTTGAAATAATCGACAAATACGGCGCCGACGCGCTCAGATTCGCGCTTGCGACGGGCAACTCCCCCGGAAACGATATGCGTTTCTCGGACGAAAAGGTCGAGGCGAGCCGCAACTTCGCCAACAAGATCTGGAACGCCGCGAGATTCGTCCACATGAACCTCGAAGCCGAATACCCCACCGATTCCATCGACACCGAAGGCCTCATGCCCGAAGACAAATGGGTCCTTTCGCTCTATAACACCCTCGTTGCCGAAGTCACCGACAACCTTGAAAAATTCGAGCTCGGCATCGCGGTGCAGAAGCTTTACGATTTCATCTGGGACGTCTTCTGCGACTGGTACATCGAGCTCGTCAAAGCCCGCCTTATGCAGAAAGGCAGCGAGACCGGCGTAAAAGCACAGAAGGTGCTGACCTACGTGCTTTCCGGCACCATGAAGCTGCTCCATCCGTTCATGCCGTTCATCACCGAGGAGATCTGGCAGTCGCTTCCTCACGACGAAGAATCGATCTGCGTTTCGTCCTACCCCGTTTACGACGAAGCCCTCGTGTTCGCCAAGGACGTTGAGCTCATAACCGAAGTCATTTCTTCGATCAGAGCGGTCAGAAACTGCCGTGCGGAACGCAACGTGCCGCCCTCCAGAAAGACCAGACTTTTCATCAAGACCGACAGAAAAGACATATTCGGCGAAGCTGCCGGATACTTCACTTCTCTTGCGTCCGCTTCCGAGCTTGATTTCATCGAAGACGAAAGCGAGCTCCCCGCAAACGTAAAGGCGATAACTCACGCCGCCACTCTCTATATCCCGCTCGGTGATATGGTCGACGCCGAAGCCGAAAAAGCAAGACTCAAAAAAGAGCTTGAAAAGGCAGAAAAAGAGATCGCCATACTCGAACGCAAGCTTTCCAACGCCGAATTCGTGGCAAAGGCTCCCGAAAAGGTCGTTGAAGGCGAAAGAGAAAAGCTCCGCCGCCAGATAGCGATCAAGGAAAGCGTAGAAGAAGCGATAAGATCTTTCAGCTGAAAGATCAATTTCAAATTGCAAATGGCAAATTGAAAATCAACCTTAATTCAAGAACTCAGAACCGAAAAAGGATTTCCGCGTTTTTTCGCGGAAATCCTTTCCTTAATTTGCAATTTGGAATTTTCAATTTGACATTGGATCTGATTTTACGCGTCCCGTGAAATCAGATCCTCGTTATTCTGTACACGAGGCAGTCGTGCGGTTCGACTTTGACTGTCATATTGCGCTTGACGATGCCGAGGTCCTTGTGGTTGATGCAGTCACGGATCTTTACGGAGTCGGTGACTTCGAGTCCGCACTGTTCCCAGGAAAGCGAATAATAGTGCCATACGTCGTCCTCGTTGACCACGCAGCAGGCGATGTCGCCGCCGTAAAGCGGTTTTGCGAACACATTGTCGGCGATGCGGTATCCGGCGATGCCGAGGTCGTCCTGATCGATGGCGATGAGCTCCTTGTTCTGGAGTATCTCGCGTATTTCGGGACGTTCGTTTCTGATGTCGTGACCCATGAAGAGCGGCGCGCCGAGCATACACCAAAGCGCAAAGTGAGTGCGGTATTCAACGTCGGTGCAGCCTCCGCCGATGCCGCCGACCCAGCCCTTGCCGTCAACGCCGACGACGAGCATATCGGTGTCGTTCCAGCCGCAGGGGCCGGTGTAAGCTTCGAGTCCGAACGCGCCGAGACCGACGCGCTTGATGTCTTTCCATGAATCGAGTATATCGTCAGCCACTCTCCACATCTGCGCGCCGGAGGTACGCATCCATTTCCAGACGTCCTTCATTGCGCAGCAGCCGGAAAACAAGATATCCCTGCCGCATTCGCGGAGCGCCTGACCCATACGGCGGTAAAGCACGACGGTATCGGCTCCCGGTGCGCGGTAGCAGCCGTCATATTTGAGTAAATCAACGCCCCATGACGCAAAAGTCCTTGCGTCTTCGCGTTCAAAGCCGTAAGACGCGGCAAGACCGGCGCAGGTCATCGTGCCGCAGTCGGAATAGATTCCGAATTTGAGTCCTTTTTCGTGGAGATAGTCGCCGATGAATTTCATTCCGTGAGGGAATCTTTCTTTGTTTGCCTGAAGATGTCCGTTCTCGTCGCGTGTCGGCGCCATCCAGCAGTCGTCCACGGTGAGAGTGTCGTAGCCGAGTTCAAGGTATCCGTTCTTTACCATGGCGTCGGCGGTCTCGAGTACCACGCTTTCCTTGATGTCAGCGTGTCCGAAGGTGTTCCAGGCGTTCCAGCCCATAGGCGGTTTCAAAGCGAGCATTGCCATATTACATTTCCCCTTGTCTTTTTGATTTTTATGTTGTATAATCACTCACGGGTGATCATTCTGAAACGTATTTATTTGTACGATAAAAACGAAAAACTCGTTTTTTCGGGTTCTCTCCGCGATCTTCCGCTCGACAGCGAAAAAGTCAGAGCCGAAGCGAAGCGTCTTTACGGCGACAGAGTCTGCACCGACAGGATGCGTGCCGTGAAAGACAGATTCATATCCCAAATAACGTCGGGTGACGGCGTCATCGACGGATCGGGAATCGATCTGCTTGAAGACAAAAACGCCTGCCGTTTCGTCATCGACGACGATTAATCGCCGAAATCGCGTGAACGCGAGCTGAAAAGCTCAAAATAGAGCCGCATATTCTCGAGCTCGCTCCATTTTTTCGTCACGACGGGAGCGTGGTCGAGGTCGTATATCCTCGCCCCCTTCATTGAAAGCAGGAACGGCGAATGTGTGGCGATGATGAACTGACAGTTATAGAAGCGCGCCGAATCCTCGATGAATGCGAGCAGCTCCTTCTGCAATGACGCGGAAAGGCTGTTTTCGGGCTCGTCGAGCAGATAAAGGGCGTCTTCTTTTATTTTTTCGGTAAAATACGAAAACGCGCTTTCGCCGTTTGACCTCGTCTCTTTTTCGTACCCGCCGAGTCTTCTCGCGGTATACGCCGATCTGGTCCCCGACTTTATCTCGTTCTTGCGTTTCAGCTCCTCGTAGTCGTCAAGGCTGTTCAGCGTAAAATGATAATTCGGGTCTTTTACCTTTTCGTATTCCGAAAACAACTTTTCACGTTTTCTGTCGACGCCCTTGTTGTATGAACGTATATCGAGCAGAAAGTCGAATACCCCGTCGCTTGTGACGACGGCGCTGCCTTCGGGCGCTTTTTTTATGCCGCAAGAAAAATCGTACGAGCAGCAGCGGAGATAGTCGCTCATACAGACCGAATCGTTGAAGGATGTCGTGCGGTCAAGATCGAGCTTTTCCGCGATGACGTTGAGCAGCGTCGATTTGCCCGAGCCGTTGCCGCCGTATAAAATCGTCACGTTGTCGAAGGTCAGTTTTTCGAGCCTTTTCGGCGGAAAAATGCCGAACGGATATGACGACGTATGCGCATAGCACTCCATATCGAACTTCTGATTCTTGACTTTATATTCGGTTTCATCTTTCACCGACGGGAGTGTGAACGATTCGAGATAGACCATGGTTCTCCTTCATTTTTTGCAAAACGATGTCATTGACCGCAAATCAATGACATCGTGATCGTTATTACTCTTGTTCTTCGAGGTTGTGCCAGACGTTCTGAACGTCGTCGTTTTCTTCCATTATGTCGATCATCTTCTCGAACTTTTCAAGCTGTTCGGGATCGGTGAGAGCGGTATAGGTAGAAGGGATCTTTTCAGCTTCGGCGGATTCGATGACGTAGCCGAGCTTGCGGAGGGATTCGGCGACCTGGTCAACGGTGAGGAAGTCGGTGTAGATCTGGAACATTTCGCCGTCGCCCTCGATGTCGTCGGCGCCGCATTCGAGCGCGTCTTCCATGAGCTTGTCTTCGTCCTTGACGTTTTCGGCGTCGATTATGATGATGCCTCTGTCGGTGAACATAAAGGATACGCAGCCGGTGGTTCCCATATTTCCGCCGTATTTGTCAAAATAATGACGGATGTCGGCAGCGGTACGGTTGCGGTTGTCGGTAGTGGTCTCGACGATGACGGCAACGCCGCCGATGCCGTAGCCTTCGTAATAAACTATCTCGTACTGAGCGGCGTCAGCGCCGGAAGCTTTTTCGATGATGCGTTTGATGTTGTCGTTGGGAACGTTGAGGGACTTTGCCTTTGCGATAAGTCCTTCGAGCTTGGAGTTGGCAGCGGGGTCCGCGCCGCCTTCACGCACCGCGATAGCCATTTCTTTGCCGATCTTGGTGAACACGCTCGCGCGCTGAGCGTCGGTCTTTTCTTTCTTGTGCTTGATATTGTTCCACTTGGAATGTCCTGACATGGTTTTTCCTCCTAAATTTCTTCTGTTTTACGCATACCGAGCAGTTCGAGGCATTTGCCGGCGATGTCGCGGAACGCGGATGTGAGTATTATACGGAAATTCTTCTCTGCTCCCTCGGCTTTGACGACGGGAGAAGAATGATAGAACTGGTTGAAAAGTCCGCTCGTTTCGAGCAGATATCTCGTGATGACCGACGGCTCGTACTGTTCGAGCGACTGAGAAACCTTCTCGGAGAAGAGAGAAAGCTGCTTGATGAGGTTCTTTTCGTCGTCGTTGGGGAGATATCCTTCGTAGCTGCCGGCGGCAGCGCATTTGCGGAGCACGCTGCAGGCACGGGCGTAGGTGTACTGCAGATACGGACCCGTGCTTCCCTCAAAGGTGAGCGCGGTATCCCACGAGAAGTCGACGTCCTTGATCCTCGCGTTGAACAGCGCGTTGAACACGATGGCACCGACGCCGATGGCGACCGCCGTTTCGTGCTTGTTGGGAAGTTCGGCGTTCTTCTCTTCGATTATCTTTTCGGCTTTTTCTATCGCCTGAGCAAGCAGGTCGTCGAGATAGATGATGTTGCCCGTTCTGGACGCGAGCTTTTCGCCTCCGAAGGACATCGTGCCGTAAGGCACGTGAACGAGACCTTTTGCCCAGTCGTAGCCCATGAGCTCGACTACCTTGAACCACTGTGCAAAGTGGAGCGACTGGCCTGCCGACGTGACGTAGACGCATTTGTCAAAATCGTACTCCTGCTTTCTCCACTTGGCGGCGGCAATGTCGCGTGCAGGATAAAGTGTGGAGCCGTCGCGTTTGAGTATGAGGCAGGGCGGCATATTGTATTCGGAAAGGTCGATGATGCTTGCGCCGTCGTCGAGCTTGAGCATATTTTTTTCCTTGAGTTCCTCGACTATCGCGGGCATCTTGTCGGTGAAGAACGATTCGCCGTTGTAGGAATCGAAGTCGATGCCGAGCAGTTTATAGGTCTTCATATATTCGCGCAGCGATATTTCGCGGAAATAGCTCCATATCTCGCGGTATTCTTCGCTGCCGTTTTCGAGAGCGCAGAACGCGTCGCGGGCGTCCTGATTGAGAGAATCGTTTTCCTGCGCTTCCTTATTGAAACGGGCGTATATACGTTCGAGCTCGCTGACTCCTCTTTCTTCAACGAGTTCTCTCGAGGACCACATTTTGTATGCACACAGCAGCTTGCCGAAGCTCGTTCCCCAGTCGCCGAGGTGGTTGATGGCGACCACGTTCCAGCCGCAGTATTTGAACGTATTGCGCAGCGCGTTGCCGATGATCGTGGTGCCGATATGGCCGAGGTGGAAGCGTTTTGCGATGTTGGGCGACGAGAAATCGAGGCACACGGTCTTGCCTTTGCCGGAAGAACGTATGGCGCTGTCGTCGGTGATGTTTTCAAGAAGTCCCGCGTAGTAGGACGGTTTGAGGTAGAAGTTGAGGTAGCCCGAAACGGCGTCGACCTTTTCGACGCAGTCGGGGAGAGTTATCTTCGACGCGATGTCGGACGCGATGGCGACGGGCGATTTGCGCAGCGTCTTCGCGAGCTTGAAGCACGGGAAGGAAACGTCGCCGTTCTTTTCGTCGGACGGCGTTTCGAGGAAAGACGCTGTCTCGTCGGCGGAAAGCACGTTGTCGATGCACAGGGCGACGGATGACGCGATATCAAATTTGTACTTTTCCATAGATCAATGTTCCTTTATATCAATTCATTACATTTTACCACACAGTTTTTGTCTTTTCAAGAGGAAAATGCGAATTTTTGAATAAAAAGGCACCGCCATTCGCAAATAAAAGGCGCGAAAATCGCGTTCAAAAATGAATTTACTATTGTAATTACAAGAAATATAATTATAATATATATTGGTGGGAAATAGTATTCCCATACAACGAACAAGGATGACCAGATGAACGGATACGATATTTACAGAGTATGCGTGTCTCCGCTGAAGACGAACTGCTATATACTCAAAAGCCGCAAAAGCAAGGACGCTCTCGTCATTGACCCCGGCGGAGACTACAAGGCGATAAAAGAAAAAATGGATTCGATAGGCGCATCGTGCCGCGTCATACTGCTGACGCACGGGCACTTTGACCACACGTTCGCGGTGGACGACATGAGGAACCGCCTCACCAAGGTCGCCATCTTCAGGGACGACGAAAAGATGCTCTACGAGCACGACGTTTTCACTTCGATGGTCGACGAAGACCCGCGCCCGCTTTACCCCGCCGAGATAGTTTTTGAGTCGGAGGGCAGCTATAAGATCGGCGATTTCGAGTTTTCGCTCATACATACCCCGGGGCACACCAAGGGCTCGGTCTGCTATATTTTCGAGGACTGCATGTTCACGGGCGACACGCTCTTCCGCGGTTCGGTCGGCACGACGATCTTCGGCGGCAACGACGACGAGCTGAGAAAATCGCTGAAGCGTCTTTACAATTACCCCGGCGATTTCACTCTGCTTCCCGGTCACGAAGGTCCGACCACGCTTTCGGACGAAAGGCAGAGCAACCCGTATATGAAGCAATTCAGAAACAAATAACATCACGAAAGGCGGCATTATTTATATGAAACGTTCCGAAATCAACGCGATACTCAAGGAAAACATAGCATTTATCAAAGGGCTCGGCTTCAATCTGCCCCCGTTCGCCTGGATAAAGCCCGAGGACTGGAAAAAAGCCGGCCACGAATATGACGAGATAAGAAACCATATGCTCGGCTGGGACATCACCGACTACGGAAAAGGCGATTTTGCAAAGATAGGACTGTTCCTTTTCACGCTCCGCAACGGCAGCCTCAAGGAAAAGGACTGCAAAAAGACCTACGCCGAAAAGCTGCTCATCTCCGACGAGGATCAGTATTCGCCGATGCACTATCACTACAACAAAATGGAAGATATAATCAACCGCGGAGGCGGCGTACTCGTTGTCGAGGTATACAACAGAGCCTCCGACGACGGTCTTGACACCACTCCCGTGAAAGTCACCACCGACGGGGTGGTGCGCGTCGTACCCGCCGGAACGCGTCTCAGACTTATGCCGGGCGAGTCCATTACCCTGCCGCCCTATCAGTACCACGCGTTCTGGGCTGAAAAAGGAAGCGGAAAGGTGCTCATCGGCGAGGTGTCGATGGTCAACGACGACAACACCGACAACCGCTTTTATGAAGAAATGGGCAGATTCCCCGTGATCGAGGAGGATGAGGCTCCGCTTTATCTGCTCTGCAACGAATACCCCGAGGCGGAATGAAATGAAAAAGATCCTCGTTTTCGGTGAGATACTTTTTGACATTTTCGGTTCCGAAAAGAAGCTCGGCGGCGCTCCGCTGAACTTTGCCTGTCATTTTTCGCTCCTCGGCGGCTCGCCGTACGTCATTTCGGCGGTCGGTGACGACGAAAACGGCAAAAAAGCGCTTGAGGAAGCGTCACGTTACGGCGTCGACACGTCGCTCACCGCCGTTTCAGACCTTGAAACGGGTTACTGCAGGGTGACGCTGAACGACGGCGTTCCCTCGTACGACCTCGTCTGTCCCGTCGCCTACGACGCCATCCCCTGCCCCGGCACAGATGACGGATACGACGGATTCTATTTCGGCACTCTTGCACAAAGAAGTGAAAGATCGCGCGAAACGCTTGCGAAGCTGCTTGAAAAAGGGCAGAAAAACGTGTTTTTCGACGTGAATATACGTCAGCACTACTACGACCGCGAAAGGCTCGACTTTTCGCTCCGTCACACCGACATCCTCAAGGTGTCGCGTGAGGAGATAGGCGTTTTCGCCGAGGTCGGGTTATGCGAAAGCCGCGACATCGACGGAGTATGCCGCGAAATATGCCGCAGGTACCCCGTTTCCCTCGTCGTCGTCACGCTCGACAAGGACGGCGGAATGGTTTACGACCCCAAAACGAACAAAAAATATTATTCACGAAAACCCGAAAGCAAGGTCGTTTCCACGGTCGGAGGCGGCGACAGCTTTTCGGCGGCGTTTTATCTGAATTATCTGAACGGCGAAGACATCGAGACCTGTCTTGAAAGAGCCGTCACGCTCAGCGACTACGTTGTGACCCGGCTCGGCGCGGTATGCGTCTATCCCAACGAATTGAAAAAGAGGCTTTGCGTATGAACATCACCGAAAAACGGATAGAAAAAATGCTCTCCCTCATAAAAAATACCGTCGTTGCCGACGTCTGCCCCGTTGACGAAGTGTATTTCAAGGAATGCGGTTACAAAAGCGGCACTTCGATGCCGTCTGACGAAGGATTTGCCGTTTTTGAAAAAGATATGCGCTGGGGAAAAGACGCCGATACCCACGGCTGGTTCCGTCTGAAAGGCGTTCTGCCCAAAAAATATTCGTTCTGCCGCCTGCGTCTCCACGCCGACACGTCCCGCGACGGCTGGAACGTATACAATCCGCAGTTCATAATGTATGTCGACGGCAACGCGGTGCAGGGCTTTGACGCCAACCACCGTTACGCCGAATTCGCCTACCGCGAAAATTATGACGTTTACCTTTACGCCTACACGGGCTCGATGGGCAAAAATCTCGATTTCAAGGCGTATTTCGAGCTCATCGACGAGAGCGCCGAAAAGCTCTGGTACGATCTTTCGGTGCTTTACGAGACGGCGAAGCTCTCGGACGAAAGCTCCAAAGAATACGCCGATCTGATACACGTCATCTGCGAGGTGATAGACCTTATCGACTTCCGTGACACTACGTCACCGTCGTACCGTGCGTCGGTTTCGGCGGCGAATGCCGTGATCGACGGATTTTTCGACACGAAATGCCGCGTCGGCGACAAAAAAGTCGTCTGCGTCGGTCACACGCACATCGACGTCGCGTGGCTCTGGACGCTCGCCCAGACAAAAGAAAAGGCGCAGCACACGTTCTCGACGGTGCTCGCTCTTATGGATAAATTTCCCGACCTCGTGTTCATGTCGAGTCAGCCTCAGCTGCTCAAATTCGTCAAGGAAGAAGACCCGCTGCTTTACGCGCGCATAAAAGAAAAGATAAAAGAAGGCAGCTTCGAGGTCGAGGGCGGTATGTGGGTCGAAGCCGACTGCAACCTCACCTCGGGCGAAAGTCTCGTGCGTCAGTTCATACACGGAAAACGCTTTTTCCGCGAAGAATACGGCGTTGACAGCAAAATACTCTGGCTGCCAGATGTGTTCGGCTACGCTCCGTCGCTGCCGCAGATATGCAGAAAATCGGGCGTTGACACGTTCGTGACGTCCAAGATCTCGTGGAACGACACCAACCGCATGCCGCACGACGTCTTCGAGTGGACGGGCATCGACGGCACCAAGATATTCACCTATTTCCTGACCGCGCAGGAGAAAACGCGCGGCAAAGAGACCGCAAATTACACCACCTACGTCGCAACATCAGACCCGTCTTACGTCGCGGGCTGCTTTGACAGATTCTCCGACAAGTCATATACGAACGAAGTTATCCTCACCATGGGCTGGGGCGACGGTGGAGGCGGCCCCACCGACAAAATGTGCCAAAAGGCGGAGCGGCTCAAAAAGGGCGTTCCCGGATGCCCCACCGTCGTTTACGGCAAAGTAACGGATTTCATAAACCGATTAAAAGAGAACGTAAAAGGCAGAAGGCTTCCTTCGTGGGAGGGCGAGCTTTATCTCGAATACCACCGCGGCACGTATACCGCAGCGGCAAAGAACAAGTATTTCAACCGCGTCTCGGAATTTGCCGCCGCGAACGCCGAGGTCTGGAGCGCCGCCGCGAGCATTGAAAAAGGCGCGTCCTACCCCGAAAAAAAGCTTTATTCCGCGTGGGAGACCATACTTCTCAACCAGTTCCACGACATAATCCCGGGGTCTTCCATACCCGAGGTCTACAAGGTAAGCAGAAATCAGTACGCTTCCCTTCTCGCAAACCTCAAAAATATCACCTCAAACGCCATGACGTCTCTCGGCGGACGCGTGTTCAACCCCACGTTCTCGACGTCGGGACTCGCGTATGACAACGGAAAATACACCTATTTCCCCGTTTTGCCGCCTCTCGGCTGGTCAAACGAAAAGGGCGTTTCGGCAAACGGCGTGAAGATTGGCGAAAACGAGCTTGAAAACAGATATTACGTCATCAGATTCAACGAGGACGGCTATATTTCGTACCTTTACGACAAAGAAAACGACTTTGAGGTGCAGACCGGCGTCATCGGCGGACTTGTCGCTTACGAAGACCTGCCGTTCCAGTACGACTGCTGGAATATAGAGGAATATCACGAAGAGAAGCCCTACGAAGTGGGCGGCATCGTTTCGATAAAGCCGATACAGAGAGGCGCGGGCGCGGGCTTTGAAATAAAGCGCGTCTTCATGAAGAGCGAGATCACGCAGGAGATAATCATTTTCGACGAGAGCAGAAGAATAGATTTCCGTAACCACATCGACTGGAAAGAGAAAAATCTGCTCCTCAAAGCCGAGTTCAGCGCGAACGTCAACAACACTGACGGCGTGTTCGACATACAGTACGGCTACGTGAACCGCGCTTCACACCGCAACACCTCGTGGGATAAGGCAAAATTCGAGGTCTGCGGTCAGAAGTACGCCGACATTTCGGACGGCGGTTACGGTCTCGCCGTGCTGAACGACTGCAAATACGGCCATTCGGTGAGCCGAGGCAAGCTGACGCTGTCGCTCATAAAATCGTCGGGCTACCCCAACGAATTCATCGACTGCGACGTGCACGATTTCGTCTATTCGGTCATCCCGCACGCAGGAAATCATCTTGACGCCGGAATAATCGAAGAAAGCATACTCCTCAACGACCCGCCCGTCATCAGCGAAAACGCCGTGTCGGGAACAAAAGCCAAGTCGCTCGTCAAGCCGAGTGCCGACGGCATAACGCTCGGAGCGTTCAAACGCGCTTACGACGGCGACGGATACGTCATGAGAGTCGCCGAAAACCGCAACAGACGCGCCAAAGTGACGTTTGAGTTCGGTTTCGGATTCACGAAAGCCTTCGTGTGCTCCACGCTTGAAGAAGAGCAGTACGAAATAAGCGCGGAAAACGGAAAAGTCACTCTCGACTTCAAGCCGTTCGAAATTATCACTCTCAAACTCAAATAAAGACTTTTTTCCTCTTTTCATTTCCGCATAAATGTGGTAGAATAAAGAGAGAAAAAATCGGAGGTCAACGGATGTCGGAAGTCGATATGCGATTCAACAAAAAGGAAAAAGAACAGTTTCTGCGTCTTCTTGAGACAGACCGACTCGCTCACGCCTATATCGTCGAAGGTCCCGAAGGCGTGGGAAAGTTTTCGTTCGCCCTTTTTGCGTCTTCCGCAATACTCTGCAAAGGCGATCGCAAGCCGTGCGGAAAATGCGGCGCCTGCGCCAAGTTCGCCGAAGGCAGCCATCCCGACTTTTATGTCATCTCCCCCGAAAAAGAGTCGTCGCAGATAAAGGTCGAGGCAGTAAGGGACATCAAAAAGAGCGTGTATCTTCTGCCGAACGACGGCGACAAAAAGGTGTACGTCATCAAAGACGGTCAGAAAATGAACGTCCAGGCGCAGAACGCGCTGCTGAAGCTGTTTGAAGAGCCGCCCTCCTCGGCGATATTCTTCATTCTGACCGACAAACGCGAATCGCTGCTTCCGACTGTCATTTCACGCGGGCACATAATCACGCTCTGTCCGTCGGACGGAAAAGAAATAAAAAAATGGCTTTCGGAGCTTTACCCCAAAAAAGCCGAAATCGAAATAGACAACGCCGTCAATATGTGCGAAGGCAGCCCCGGAAAGGCGCTGACGCTGCTTGAAAAGCGATACGGTGTCATAAGGAACGACGTTTCGGAATACGCCGATCTGCTTTTTGCCCATTCGAGGTTCGGCTGCGTGTCGTTCGCGAAAGCCAAAAAATACGACAGAACAAAGGCAAAAGACTTTATGCTGACGCTCTTTCTGCTCTTTTCGGACGTGATGAGGGCAAAAAAGAAATCGGGCTCCTTCGTGTTCCTTCAGCCCGAACAGGCCTCTGCTTACGCCAAGCAGACCACCGAAACGAAGATAGCGCTCGTCTCGGAGGCGATCCTCCGCTCCTATGAGTCGCTTGAAGCAAATTCAAACGTAAATCTGACTTTTTCCGCTTTTACGGTCAAAGCCGGTGAAATAATGTATAAATAGCAGGTATTACAATGGATAACAACGAAAACAAAAAAGGCATCCCCCCCGTGTCTTCCGACAATACGCCCAACGGCGAAAAGAAAGACCGCAATTATTACAAAAACCGCAGAAGAAACCACAACTACGGCAAAAAGAAAAATTTCAAAAACAAAAACGAAAACGCCCGTGACGCCGAAGCCGAAGCGGAAAACGAAAGCGCGATGACCGAAACGGAAGCCGAGGAAGCAGTATCTGTCGCTGAAGAAGTCACCGAAGCGGCTGAAGAAGCCCCCGCATCTGATACGGAAAAGAACGAAAAAGAAGTCGGCGAAGAAGTCGAAATAATCGGAATCCGCTTCCGCAATTCGGGAAAAGTCTATTATTTCTCTCCCGGCGGCATAAAATTCGCTTCCGGTGAACACGCGATCGTTGAGACCGTGCGCGGACTTGAATACGGCGACGTTTCCGTCGGCAACAAGATGGTGTCGGTAAAAGAGATAGTTTCGCCTCTCAAGACCGTCATCCGCAAGGCGACCGAGGAAGACGGTGAGAGAAACGCCCAGAACCGCATCCTTGAAGAGGCTGCGCGCCCGATTTGGGACGAAGCGATAAAAAAGCACTCTCTCGTCATGCAGCTCGTCGACATCGAATACACCTTCGACAACACCAAGCTCATTTTCTATTTCACCGCGGACGGACGCGTGGACTTCCGCGACCTTGTAAAAGACCTCGCCTCCACGTTCAGAACGCGCATCGAGCTCCGTCAGATAGGCGTCCGCGACGAAGCGAAGCTCATCGGCGGTCTCGGCATATGCGGCAGACCGTTCTGCTGCAAGACCTTCCTTTCCGACCTCAATCAGGTCACCATAAGGATGGCAAAAGACCAGAACCTTTCGCTTTCCTCCGCGAAAATATCCGGCAACTGCGGCAAGCTCATGTGCTGCCTCAAGTTCGAGCACGAGGTTTATGAGCGCGAATACGCCTCCTTCCCCAAGGTCGATTCGCTCGTCAGCACTTCGCAGGGCAAGGGCGTTATCGTGGAATCGAATTTCCTTACCGGCAAAGTCAAGGTCAAGATGAACGACACCAACGGCACGCTCAAGGTGTTCGCGCCTTCCGAAGTCAAGGTCATCGGCATGGCAAAGAACGAGGCGATGGACAAGTCGCTTCTCGCCCTCGAAGACAAATAAACATTTTCCCCCGCAAAGGAGTAAACAATGGTATTTTCGTCGCTGTTATTTATATTCGCCTTTCTGTCGGTGACGCTGCTTTTGTACTTTGCGCTTCCGAAAAAGTTCAGAATGCTCGTGCTGTTCGTGATGAGCCTGATCTTTTACGGCTGGGGCGAGCCGCTGTACATCATCATCATGGCGGTCTCAATCGTCAGCGCGTATCTGTTCGGATTTCTTATCGCAAAATACCGCGAAACCAACGTAAAAAAGGCAAAGCTGTTTCTGACTTTGTCGTTGTGCGTGAACCTCGCGTTCCTCGCGTTCTTCAAATACGCCAACTTTTTCATAAACAACATCTCCCTCATCCCGATCTTTTCGGGACTCGAGCCGCTTGATTGGCTCAAGCTGCCCGTAGGCATCTCGTTCTACACGTTCCAGATAATGTCGTACTCCATCGACGTTTTCAGAGGCGACGCCAACGTGCAGAAAAAGCTCGTTCCGTTCGGCACCTACGTCACGCTTTTCCCTCAGCTCGTCGCCGGTCCCATCGTCAGATACAAGGACGTTGACGACCAGCTCAGACAAAGAGACGAAAACATCGAAAAGTTCGCCTCCGGCGTAAAACGCTTCACCGCGGGACTCGGCAAAAAGATACTGCTTGCCGACACGGTCGGCGCGATCGCTACGCAGATGAACGACTCGATGGCGTTCGGCTTCACGACCGTCGGCTCGTGGATGCTCGTCATCGCCTACACGTTCCAGATATACTTCGACTTCTCGGGATATTCCGATATGGCGATAGGACTCGGCAGGATGTTCGGATTTGAGTTCATGGAAAACTTCAATTATCCGTACATTTCCAAGTCGATAACCGAATTCTGGAGAAGATGGCACATTTCCCTTTCGACCTGGTTCAAGGAATACGTCTATATCCCGCTCGGCGGCAACAGAAGGGGCAAGCTCATACAGTTCCGCAACATCGCGGTCGTCTGGCTGCTCACGGGCTTTTGGCACGGAGCAAACTGGAACTACATACTTTGGGGCGTCTACTTCGGCGTTCTCCTGATCATCGAAAAGGTATTTCTTCTCAAAAAGCTCGAAAAAGCGCCGTCCTTCGTGTCGCGTATCTATTCGCTCTTCTTCATCTGCATCGGCTGGCTCATATTCTATTTCACCGATTTCTCGGTCGGTTTCGACTGCTTCAAGTCGCTTTTCGGCATCGGCGTCACGTCGTTCGCCACAAAGACCGACCTTTACGACCTGCTCAGGTTCCTTCCCCTGTTCGTCATCTGCGGCATAGCGTCCACGCCGCTTCCTCACAAGCTTTTCAAAAAAGCCGAGGAAAACGTCGTTCCGTTTGCCTGCGCCGTCCCCGTTTTTACCGGAATAGTGCTCTTCGCGTCCCTCGTGTATCTCGTCGCGTCGACGTTCAGCCCGTTCCTCTACTTCATTTTCTAAGGAGGACGTGAAATGAAAAAGCATCAAAAGATCATCAATATACTGACCGTCTCGGTCTTCGTCCTCTTTATTTTCGGCTTCGCGCTGCTTTTCATCTTCAAAAAAGCCGACACGGTTTCCGAAACGGAACGCCGCAAGCTCGCTCAGTTCCCCTCCGACGTAAGCTGGGAGGATATACGCGACGGCGTGTTCGCCGACAGAATAAACGAATATCTCAACGATCAGTTCCCCTTCCGCGACGCTTTCGTCAGCATTAAATGCGATCTCGAGCAGCTGCTTCTCAAGCGCGAGAACGCGGGCGTGCTCGTCGGCGACAACGGTCAGCTTGCCGTCCGTCTTTTCAACGCCGCCGACGGAAAAATACATCCGTCGTCCTACGTTCCGCCTCTCACCGACGACTTTTACCGCGAAAACCTCGACGGCTGCATGGAAATACTCAAAAAAGAGTCGGCTTTTCTTGCCGAAAACGGAGTGCAGACGCGCGTGATCCTTCCTCCGCGCACCGTTGACGTCGCCTGCTCGGCATTCGCCTACCCCGCCGAAAAGTCCGATAATCTCATCAACGCGGTCAGAGAAGACGCGGACGGGCTCGGATTCATCGATATATACGACATTTTCCGCACCCGATACGACAACGGCGAATACGTTTATTACCGCACCGACCACCACTGGACCACGCTCGGAGCGTATTACGCCTACGCCGAGATAATGAAGTCGTTCGGGATCGAGCCGTATTCTGTCGAACAGTTCGAAAAGACCGCTGCCGCAAGCGATTTTTACGGCACGACCGCCTCGAAATGCGGCGACCGTTCGTCGGATCCCGACGTCATCGAATACTGGACCCTCAACGACGGCAGTGAAAGACGGTTTGAAATGGGCGTTACGAACAACAAAAACGGCGAGAACTTCACCGCGTTCGACACGTTCTACGATTTCTCCTACCTCGAAGGCTACGACAAATACGGTATGTTCCTTTCCGGTACGAATCTTCTCACCAAGCTCTGCGAAAAGACCGATGAAGAACGTGAAACGGTGCTGCTTTTCAAGGATTCCTTCGGACATTCGCTCGCTCCCTTCCTTGCGCTGCATTACGACGTCATCGTCGTCAATCTCGAAGACGCTCCCTTCATTCTCACGGATTTCGCCTCTTACAGCATCGGCAAAGTCATCGTCTGCTTCAACCTTGAGAACGTGGTAACGACGTCGTACCTCGCGAACACCAAATATATTTCGACCCTCCTCGGTCTCGACTGAGTCCGAAAAAATCAAAAAAGCCTGCATTGAAACGGTGTTCTAAAGGACAGTTTCAAAGTACAAATGCCACATAAGTGGTGAGTAAGTGCGCACTTAATAAAGAAACAGACTGATAAATCAAAATATCAGTCTGTTTTTAGTTTTCAGCAGGTGTTTATTTCGACATA
>JAZRXG010000027.1:0-16529 GCA_045600105.1 Eubacteriales bacterium | reverse complement strand
GACCAGAAAGCCAACGAAGGACTTGAAATAAACGGAAAGCTCTTCTTTACCACCGGTGATATCTCCATACTCGACAACGAATGTACCATGGTCGTGTTCTTCAATAAGAAGCTTATCGAAAAATACAACCTCGAAAGTCCTTATGATCTTGTTGACAACAAGCTTTGGACAATGGATAAGATCTACGAGATGGGAAAGGATTTCACCGAAAACCTCGGTGACTCCGTGTGGAACGACGAAGACCACTACGGTCTCCATGTAGCGTTCAACGCCCCGCACTCCTTCTTCTTCGGCTGCGGCGGCACCATCACCGAAAAAACCTCCGACGGCGGTCTTGCCATCAACATGAACTCCGAAAAGAACGTGAACATACTCGACAAGGTGTTTGAAATAAGCTACAAACCCGACGTCGTTACCAACAAGACCCCGAACTGCGGCTCTTTTGAAGACATCTGCCGTATGTTCCTCAACGATCAGATAATTTTCACCACCTTCGCGCTCACCGACCTCAAGAACTTCCGCTCGACCGACGGATTCGATTACGGCATACTTCCTTATCCTCTCCTCAATCCCGAGCAGGAAGAATATCGCTGCCTCATCTCCACCGGACTCGTTCCCGGCGTCTGCATCCCCAGCAACATCGAAGACCCCGAGGAAGTCGCCATCGTTCTCGACAATATGGCGTACTATTCTCAGGACACCGTTACCAAGGCGTATTACGAGATCACCCTCAAATCCCGTGACCTCAAGGACGACGCTTCCGAAAGAATGCTCGACATAATCTTCAATTCCCGCGTTTACGATATGGGTTACATCTTCAACTTCGGCGGGCTCGGAATGCTCATCGAGACCATGAACAACAGAAACAGCTCCGACTTCACGTCTAACTTCCAGGCCATCGAAAACCAGGCTCAGCACGACCTCGAAGAAGCGCTCGAAAACTTCAACTGATAACAAACGAAAACATGGTTTTTCCGTGGGTCCACCCCACGGAAAAATTACATTATGAAAAAATCACGGAGAACAAAAATGGATAAGTACATTCAAAGCGTAGACAAATGCCTCAACTGGATCGAATCTCAGATGCTTTCATTCAACCGCGGAAGCGTCGGCGTATATGAAAGGATACGCATCAACGTCAACAGACGCGTGAATTGGACGCGCCCCGACTGCAACAGCGAGATCGCGAGAGTTTATTACAAAAGAAAACGTCACGAAAGCGACGACGTCAGGGACAACATAGTCAACTTCGTCCTTTCGACTCAGGACAACGACCCGTATTCCTGCTGGTACGGCTCGTTCCCGTTCTTCCTCAACGACGGCGAGGTCCTTGCCGCCAACGGTCAGGCAAGATGGCAGAACGACAACGGCAAGGTGCTCATCGCCCTGCTCGATATGTATGACATCACGAAGGATGAAAAATTCAAGACCGCCGCTCTCAAGCTCGCGTCCTACTGGATGAAGATACAGTGCCCCGAAGGCTTCTTCTATCAGAACGACCACGGTGTCACGCAGAACGTCAAGGAAGGCCCCTGCTTCGTATTTTGGATGTCGGCGGGCATCGCGATGTGCTACGGCGTGACCGGTGACGAAAAATACCGCGAATGTGTGAAACGCGCGATGGACTACGTGCTTCCGCTGCAAAAGGAAAGCGGCAGATTCACCACGAGCTACGAGGTCAACCGCCACGAGGACTGGAGACCCGCCTCTTCAGAAGCGTCGCTCGCAATGTTCTGCCTTGCGAGAATACTCAGATACATCCCCGAAGAAAGATACAAAAAAGCGTTTGACAAGGTCAGCGATTACGTTTTCTCGCTCCAGCACGCCGAAGGCGGCATAATCAACTCCGACGAAGAGGGAGCTTCCGCGTCGCTCCAGGACGACAGAATGAGATGTGACCTCGTTTATACCGAAGGCTTCGCGCTTATGGGATTCAACGAAGGCTACGCTCTCACCGGCGACGAAAGATATAAAAAAGCGGCGATAAAACTTGCCGATTTCCTCGTTGCCATTCAGTGCCGCGGCGAAAGTCCTCTTTGGGACGGCGCGTGGAGAGGCGCTTACCATCCCGACAAACACGTCTGGGAGGGCAGAGCAAACCAGAACAACGACATCGACGAAGGCGGAATGTACTCGGTCTATACGGGCTGGTGCTGCTCCACGATAATGGACGGCCTTCTCGGCGTCAGCAAAATGATCGGAGAATGATATGAAGAGATTCGTGTTGATCCTGCTCGCACTCTGCCTCGTGTCAACGCTTTTTGCCTGCTCGGGAGAGGATGACGAAAAGTCCGTGCCCGAGACCGCGTCGGAGGCGGCAGCCGAAAGCTCGGAAGACGCCGAAGTTTCGGTCGTCACCGAGGTGTCGGTCGAAGAAAAAATCATTATTGAGGAAGCGAAAAACGTGATGAACGTATACAACGTGCGCGATTACGGCGCAAAAGCCAACGGCAGCGACGATTCCGCCGCCATTCAGGCAGCCATCGACGCCGCCGCCCAGAAGGGCGGCACGGTCTATATCCCCGCGGGCACTTACGGGCTTGCACATTCAGTCGAAAAGAAAGCGGGCGTTTCCATCGTCGGCGACGGAATGTGGACGTCACGCCTCAAATGGATAGGCAAAGGCGACGAAGCGATGATCGTTATGACTAACGAAGCGCTTTGGGGCACCACCGTCGAAAACCTTTATTTCACGGCGAACCTCACCAACGACAAGGTCACCGGCATCCGCGGCGGTTCCACGCTTCAGGCGTATAACTCGGCGATAGGAACGTTCAAAAATCTCGTTTTCTCGGGTCTTTACTGCGGTATCTGCGGCGACGCGGAGCCTGCCGGCGTCGGCATTTTCGACTGTCTGTTCGAAAACGTGTTCTGCTCGTCCTGCACCTACGGACTTCATCTGTACGGCTCGGGCAATACCATAATCCATCCCCGCATCGCCACCTGCCAGTACGGTCTTACGCTCGATTTCCTCAACGGTGAGTCGTTCGACGGCGTACACGTCATAGGCGGCATATTCGCGTCCAACACCACCGATATCTACGTTCCCAACGTGAGCGGAACGAGACCCTGCGACTTCGTGGGAACGTGGTTCGAGAACGCGACTCAGGGCATACTCACGATAGTGAAGCCCGGCACGAGAATTATGAATATGACCTTCCGCGACTGTATGCTCAACTCGGCAGCCGACAACAAGAACTACTATCTCTTTGACGCGCGCAACGCGGCGGGAGTCGTCACCCTCGATTCCTGCACCGTCATCAACGACGCGGGCATCAAGGCGCCGACTATATCCGGCGGAAGACTTGCCGTGACCAACCTTCAGACCTACGACAACAGCGGCACTTACGTCATCAACGACAGAAACCACAATAACTCCAAGGTCTCGATCAAAGCCGACACCACCGAAGTGACCATACTCCACGGCCTCAGATTCCTCCCGAACGGAGTTTTCGTCACTCCCAAGAACGAGCTTGCCGCGAAACTCAAGTACTACGTCACGGTCGACGAGAAGAACATCATCATCCACATCGTCGAAGCCCCCGAAACGGGCTACGCCGAATTCTATTGGGAAGTCACGAGATAAGGATCTGATATGTCTTTGATAAACGAAAAAAACTATCTGATGTTTGCCTACACCAACGAAGAGCTCATTGAAAAAGCTCCCGTCGGTATATGCGTTGAATTTTACGGGCTCAATCTCACGGCAAAGACGACCGAGCCGGAAGAAAGGGCAAGGGCGTTCGGAGAAAAAGGCGTGCTGCTTGTCCGTCCTTTCACAAATCCGTGGTCATGGCTCAATCCGCAGTCCCTCGACATCACCGAAAGCGTGATCGGCGTGCTTTGCGGAAAGTATCCCGGCATCGGGGAGAATATCTGCGTCGCCGGAGGAAGCATGGGCGGATATGAAGCGCTCATGTTCACCGTCAAGTCAAAATACGCTCTCAAGTCCTGCACGGTGAAATGCCCGATATGCGACCTTGAGCGGTTTGCTTCCGACGACCCGTGGAGAACGAAGACGTTCGAATGCGCGTTTTACGAGGAGGGCGATTTTGAAAAGTCGCTCCGCGTCCACAGCCCCGTCAACAATATCGGCAGAATGCCCAAGATACCGTACCGTATCTTTCAATGCGGAGGCGACACCATAGTCACCAAGGAAGCCCAGTCCGATGTGTTCGTCGAAAAGGCAAAAGACGTCCTTGACATCCGTTATTTCGTTTCCGACACCTCGGAGCATTGCGTACTTACGGACGAGCTGAGCGTTCTGTACGACGACTTCATTATAGATTCTCTCGTAAAATAATAAAAATCGGCTGAAACGGAAACATATCCGTTTCAGCCGATTTGTTTGTATCAGAATATCATATAAAAGAGCGGTACGGTGATGAACACGAGCCACGACGGATGCCACCAGCCAAAAAGGCAGCCGAAAAGCAGATAGACGAAAGTGACGAGGAAGGGGAAATTGAGTTTTCGGATATTGCGGTATTCGATGACGTCAAAGACGCTGACCTCAACGGGAACGGCGACGAACAGGACCCAAAGCGGATGCCAGAGCCCGAAAATCAGCCCGAGAACGACGTAAATGACGGCGGAAAGCGCCGCGAAGAGGATATAGCGGTTGCGTCTCGAGGTGTGGTCGCGCTTCTTGAAAACGACGTCCTTGGCTTCGGCGTTCGTTTCCTTTGGCAGCGGAGAAATGACGCTGCCGTCGTCGCGGATGACTTCGTCGGGGTCAAGGCACGTGAGCTGGTCGACCGTGACGCCGTAAAGCTCCGCGATTGCGATAAGCGTTTCGCCGTCGGGGGAAGACGTGCCGTTTTCCCATTCTTCCGCAAGCGATCTGTTCACGCCGAGCTTTTCGGCGATTTCGTCCGTTGTGAGTCCGGCGGAGACGCGGTATTTTTCAAAGCGGGACGAAAGTTCGTTTTCCATTTCCGTCACCGTTATTTCGAATACGTTCCGTCAAAGAACGTATCGTCGAGCCATTTTATCGAAAGACCGACCCAGCGTGAAACGTAGGGAACGACGAGCTGATCCCTGATGTCTTCGTTCCAGCAGACGTTGGAGCGCGCGGTCGAAAGTCCGTGCAGACCGTTGGGGAAGATGTGGAGCTCAAACGGCACCTTGTGAGCCGAAAGGGCGGACGCGTAGAGGAGCGAGTTTTCGACCGGAACGCCGTTGTCGTTCGCTGTGGACCAGATGAACGTGGGAGGCGTGTTTTCGGTCACTTTCAGCTCAAGCGACACTCTTTTCAGCGCTTCTTTGTCGGGGTCTTCGCTTGAAAGCAGATAAACGAACGAGCCGTAATGCGGATGATCGGCGCTTGAAATGACGGGGTAGCAAAGCACCGCCGCGTTGGGACGAGCTTCGTCCTTTTCGAGCCCGAGGATGGACAGGACCCTTTCGTCGTTATAGCAGTTTGAGATATACGCGGCGAGGTGTCCGCCTGCCGAAAAACCGCATACCGCGATCTTGTCGGGGTCGATGTGAAATTCCTCCGCGTGGCGGCGTATGTAAGAAATCGACTGAGCGGCGTCGAGCAGCGGATTTATCTCGTGGCAATGGGGGGCGACGGTGTATCTGACCACGAACACCTCATAGCCCGCGGCTTTGTAGCAGTCTGCGACGGGTTCGGCTTCTCTGTCGGAAGTCATCGCGTAAGCGCCGCCGGGGAATACCACCATGACGGGACGCGGATATTTTGCCATTTCGGGTGACGGCTTGCTTCTGTAAGCCTCGATGTAGACGTTTTCACTGTTTTCGTGGATCTTTTTGTCATAAGGTCTGATGATTTCCATTTTTTTCGTCCTTTCCTTTGGCGCGGCCTGCGCGTCTGTATACAGCATATCCGATTGAATAAATAATAAATCCGAGAGGAAGAGCAAGAATCAGGTCGCCGATTACGCAGTAAAGGGTGCGTCTGCCGGAATAAAGCTCTATTTTTCGGGTCGTTACGCCCTTGGTCAGCGGAGCGAGTTCGCCCGATATAACGCCGACGGGCGAAACAAAGCACGAAACGCCGGTGTTTGCACATCTGACAAGCCATTTTCCGTTTTCGACGGCACGCAGCACCGACTGCGCTTCGTGCTGATAGACACCGGGCGAATCCTCGTACCAGCTGTCGTTGGTGGCAACTATAATGAAGTCGGACTCCGATCTTGCGAGCGGCGGGAAGATCGAGTCGAAGCACACGAGCGCGTCCGCGCTCACATCCCCGAGCCGTTCGTTTTCGAATCGGAACGACGTGCCGTCTTTGCCCGCGCTGAACGGGGACGACGAAAGATTTATGCTGCCGAGAAACGGCAGTATTTTCATAAGTGTATCCTTTAACGGCAGATATTCGCCGAACGGAACGAGATGACGCTTGTCGTATCTGTCACCCGACAGGCTGCCGTCCGCGTTTATGAGAAGCAGGGAATTGTACTTTTTGCCGTTTTCGACGACTATCCCCGAAATTATCATCGGAGTGCCGTATTCCGAGGCTATGTCCGTGAAATTTCTGATGATACTGCCGGTGAGCGTCGTGGGTATCGCCGATTCGGGAAGCACGACGAGGTCGACGCCCGATGACGCGGCTTCTTCCGAAAGCAAACGGTAGGTTTCGATTATCTCGTTGAGCCGGGACGTGTCCCATTTTTCCATTGACGAAATGTTGCCCTGAACGCAGGCGACGGTAAGTTCGCCGTCACTTGACGAAAACGACGGGATCACGAGGAGAAAAGTCCCGACGAGAAGCGGGCACGCGATATAGCCGATCGCCGAAACAAGACGCTTTTTGCCGAAATCGGCGCAGGCGACGGCGAGAGCGCAGGTGAACGCGCCCATTATCAGAGCGATGAAGTAAGTTCCGAAGAGGGAAACGGTCTGTATGAATGGCAGAAATCTGTACTGCCCCACGGCGGCGATCCCCCACGGGAACGACAAAAAACCGAGATTTGAAATTACAAATTCGCTTATCATCATGCAGCAGCCCGCGCCGACGGGAAGCAGGGAGGTCTTTTTGGGGAAAAGATACAGCAGGCAGAACGAAGCCGAATTGATGAGCGAATGAAAAAGTCCGAGCCCGACGTCGGCGGCGATCACGATGAATATCCCCTCCGCCATCGTGAACCCGAACGCTTCAAACGGGTACAGAGCGTAAAACCACGAATAAAGCGGGATATAGAATCCGAGAGAAAAGAATAACGTTTTGCGGAATATTTTTTTTGGCGCAAACACACCGCCGTCTTTTTCAAACGCGGCAAGAAAATATACGAACAGCCCGAGAAACGCAAAAACGAAAAGATATCCGCAAAAAAAGGCAAGCGAATAACATACGCCTGCCATCGCACACGAAATATATCCATGCTTCGTTATGAAAGCGTATATTTTTCTGAATGCGTTTTTTATTTTCACAGTGAGTTCACCATTTCTTTTATCAGTTCAAACGCGCATACAAAAGCGTCGTAAGGCGTGTCGAATCTGTAAAGATGGCCGAGCTCTTCGTTGTTGTGAGTGAGTGACGAAAGACCCGCAAAGTCCATGAGATGCGGCTCGACCGTGAGAACGACGCCGCCTTTTCTGTCGGAATTGATCTTCGAGAGCGTTTCGGCGACAAGCGCCTTTCCTTTTCCCGGGGGAACGATGATGCTACCTTCAACGCAGTCCTTGATGTGAAGGTACTCGATGTGGTCCTTCAGCGTGTCGTAAGCGCCTCTGACCTCTTTGCCGGCATAAACGAAATTGGCGTTGTCAAGCACGACCTTCAGCTTTCCGCCGAAGGTGTCGGCAAGGAATTTCACGTTTTCGACCGTGTCGCCGAAAATGTCCTTTTCGTTTTCGTGGCAGAGGATAAAGCCCTCTTTTTCGGCTCTTTCGACGAGTGACGCCACGTTGTCGAGCGCTTTCTCGCGGAAAACGCCGTAACTGTCGCCGTCTTCGGGATAGAACGAGAACATTCTTATCCTGTTGACGCCGAGCTTGTCACCGATGGATATGACGCGGTCGAGAAGGGAAAGCTGCTGCGCTTTTTCGTTCGTTTTGGCTTTGCCGATCGGCGAGCCGAGCGACCATACCTTTACGCCGTGAGACGCGAGCTTTTCTTTTGCCGCCGCGACCTCCGCATCGTCAAGCGAAACGAAGGATTTGCCGTCGACGCCGCGAAGCTCGATATAGGGGATGCCGAGCGTGTTCAGCGACGCAAGCTGAACGTCAAAATCGGGTGAGATCTCGTCCGCGAAAGCGGAATAAATGAATGAAGCCATATCTATTCTCCGATATCGTCGATGGCGACGATCTTGCTGTTTTCAAAATATCCGGTGTACGATCTGCCGTTGGGCCAGGTATATACGGCTTTTCCGCCGTGAGCGTATGTGCCGTCGTCGTTGATGATGAATTCGTTGTTTTCGTCTTTGAGACGGGTGTCAAGCTGGTTGTCGATGAAAGCGCCGATGTATCTTTCGCCGTTCGCCCAGCTGTAAGTGCCGTTTCCGGTACGCTTGTCGTTGACGAAGTCGCCCGTGTAAACGTCACCGTTGTCGAAGTAATAGGTGCCTATCCCGTGCTTCATGCCGTTGGCGAAGCCGCCCTCGTATTTCGCGGCGGGAGCGCCGCCCACCGACGCGAAGGTGAAGGTGCCCTGACCGTTGGCAAGACCTGACGCGAACTCGCCGACGTAGCTCGAGCCGTCAGCCCACGTATATGTGCCGCTGCCCTCCATTTTGCCGTCTACGAAATCGCCCTCGTAAACGTCGCCGTTCTTGAAGACGTATTTGCCCTTGCCCATCATTTTGCCTCTGACGAGCCTGCCTTCGTAATAGTCACCGGTGGCAAAATATTTTATCTTGCCGTAGCCGTCTTCGTAAAGCCCCTGGATATCGCCCTCGTAAACGTCGCCGTTGCTGAAGGTGAGCTTGTTTTTGTAATAATCGAGGGTCGCTGTCTTTCCGTCGGGGTATCTGATGCGTCCGCTCACCGGCTGCCCGTTCAGGACCTTGCCGATGAAGGTGTAGCCGTCATCGTTTTTGGTTATGCGGTAGCCCATCATATACAAAATGCCTATGACCGCCGCCACGCACAAGACGGCAAGTATTATGATGATGACCGCCGGATGTATTCCCTGTCTGCGTTTATACATAATTACCCTCCGTCCGACTTAATTTTTTGATGAGAATATCCCTTCGACCATTTCCTTGAATTCGGGGAAAAGGTATATGCACAGAAGGGCAATGAGCGCGAAGGCAAATATGGAAACGAGAAGTATCAGCACAGTGATGCTTTCGCCCTTGTACTTGCTTTCGGCTTTTTCTATTTTTTCCTCGGGGATGTAGTATTTGCCGTCCTTGTTCTTCACCGTTTCCGAAAACGCCGATCCGTCGCGGAGCGAGTATTTCAGAAAGAAGTTCGGTTTATAATCGAGGTCCTCAAAGCTCACCGCGGTGCTTTCGCTGAAAGCGTTGGCGTTAAGCAGGACCCGGACGAATCCGCCGAGTATTTTCTTTGTGTAAAAAGTATACACCGCGGCGATCATCACGCCGATGATAAACGCCCAGAAGATTTGTTCAAGAGAGGCCATTTACTGCATCCTTTCGATCGGGTTTGCTTATTTTTTGGGGATCATTACTTCCATGCCGCCCATGTAGGGACGGAGGACTTCGGGGATGGCGACGCTGCCGTCGGCTCTCAGGTTGTTCTCGAGGAACGCGATGAGCATTCGGGGAGGAGCGACGACGGTGTTGTTGAGGGTGTGAGCGAGGTACTTGGAGCCGTCTTCTTTTTCGACTCTTATCTTAAGACGTCTTGCCTGCGCGTCGCCGAGGTTGGAGCAGGAGCCGACTTCGAAATATTTCTTCTGTCTGGGGGACCAGGCTTCCACGTCGCAGGACTTGACCTTGAGGTCGGCGAGGTCGCCGGAGCAGCATTCGAGCGTTCTTACGGGGATGTCCATCGAGCGGAAGAGATCGACGGTGTTCTGCCAGAGCTTGTCGTACCACGCCATGCTGTCTTCGGGCTTGCAGATGACGATCATTTCCTGCTTTTCGAACTGATGGATGCGGTAAACGCCGCGTTCTTCAATGCCGTGAGCGCCTTTTTCCTTGCGGAAGCAGGGCGAATAGCTGGTGAGGGTGTGGGGAAGGGTCTTTTCGTCGAGGATGGTGTCGATGTATTTGCCTATCATCGAGTGTTCGCTCGTACCGATGAGATAAAGGTCTTCGCCTTCGATCTTATACATCATCGCCTCCATTTCGGCAAACGACATAACGCCGTTGACGACGGCGGATCTGATCATGAACGGGGGAACGCAGTAGGTGAATCCGCGGTTGATCATAAAGTCTCTCGCGTACGCGATGACCGCGGAGTGGAGTCTTGCGATGTCGCCCATGAGGTAATAGAAGCCGTTGCCGGCAACTCTGCGCGCCGCCTCGAAATCGATGCCGTTGAAGCGTTCCATGATGTCGGTGTGATAGGGAATCTCGAAATCGGGAACGACGGGTTCGCCGTAACGCTGTATCTCGACGTTTTCGCTGTCATCCTTGCCGATGGGAACGGACGGGTCGATGATGTTGGGAATGCGCATCATTATTGCGGTGATCTTTTCCTCGTGCTCTTTTTCTTCGGCGGTGAGCTCGTCGATCCTCGAACCGTCGGAAGCTACTTTTGCCTTTATTTCGTTGGCTTCGTCCTTTTTGCCCTGAGCCATAAGGCCGCCGATGAGCTTGGACGCCTTGTTGCGTTCGGCTCTGAGTCCCTCGACCTCGACCTTGATCTCGCGGTTTCTCGCGTCAAGGGCAATGACCTCGTCGACGAGGTCGAGCTTGTCGAACTGGAACTTCTTGCGTATGTTTTCTTTAACTGCTTCGGGGTTGTTTCTCAGAAATTTGATGTCGATCATGGTGCTTATTCTCCTGCTTTATCAAAAAAGTTTTTTCCGCAAAGTGAAATCAAAAGGTTTTCAAGGTCTTCCGGTGACGAATAGGCGAGCGTTATCTTGCCTTTGCCGGTGGGCGATACCTTTATCGCCATACGTCTTCCGAGCACGGAGGACGCTTTGGATTCGAGCTGCTTATAGTAAACGTCTTTGACCTTTGACGGCTTTTCGACGTTTTCTTTGTTTTCAAGCAGCTTTTTCACGAGCTTTTCGGTCTCTCTCACCGAAAGCTCGTCCGCCGTGACGCTTTCGGCGATCGCCGTCAGCTCGTCGGCCGTCATGATGTCGGAAAGCGGGATGAGCGTTCTCGCGTGTCCGCCCGAAAGATCGCCCTGTCTTACAAGTGACAGCACCCCTTCGGGGAGCGTGAGAAGACGCATTATATTCGCCACCGCCGAACGCGATCTGCCCACCTTCGACGCGGCTTCCTCCTGCGTCATGCCGAAATTATCCATCAGGCTGCGGTAGCCCGCGGCTTCCTCAACGGGGTTGAGGTCTTCACGCTGGAGGTTTTCGACCATCGCTATCAGAGACGCGGCTTCGTTGTCGAGCTCCTTTACGATAACGGGTACCTCGGTGAGCCCCGCGAGCTTTGACGCTCTCCAGCGGCGTTCGCCCGCGACTATCTCATAAAAGCCGTTTACCGACTTGCGTACCACTATCGGCTGGATGAGACCGTGCTCTTTTATCGACGAGGCAAGCTCGGCGAGTGATTCGGGGTCGAACTGCTTTCTCACCTGCTTGAGGTTGGGTTCTATTTCCGAAATGCGGACCACGGTCACGCCGCCCGACTCCTTGGTGTTGTTGTCGGCAAGCAGCGCGTCAAGTCCGCGTCCTAATCCTTTGTATGCCATTCTGTTATCCTCTGCATTTTTCCATCAGCTCTTCCGCCGCTTCTTCATAAGCGCGTGCGCCTTTGGAGTATTTGTCGTATACCGTCACGGGTACGCCGTAGCTCGGCGCTTCGCTGAGCTTGACGTTGCGCGGTATCGGTTTTTTGAACACCTTGTCGCCGAAATGCTTCTTTATTTCTGCCATGACCTGCGCGTTGAGCGTAAGACGGCGGTCGTACATATTTATCAGCACGCCGATGAGGTCAAGGTTTTCGTTCTTGTGGGTCTTTATGTATCTGACGGTGTTCATGAGCTGGGTCAGCCCTTCGAGCGAATAGAATTCGCAAAGCACGGGGACCACGAGCCCGTCCGACGCCGAAAGCGCGTTGAGCGTGATGAGCCCGAGCGAGGGCGGACAGTCGATGATGATGTAATCGTAGCTGTCGCGGAGCTTGTTCACGGCGTCTCTCATCTTGTATTCGCGGTTGTCCATATCCACGAGCTCTATCTCCGCTCCCACGAGGTCGATGGTTGAGGGGATGAGATAAAGGTTGGGCACCGACGTGGCACAGACGGTCTCCTCGGGAGACGTGCGGCCGATGAGCAGGTCGTAAACGGAGGCGGAAGCGTCGCGCTTGTTGACGCCGAGCCCCGACGTGGCGTTGCCCTGCGGGTCGCAGTCGATGAGGAGGACCTTGTTCTTTGCCTTTGCGATGTACGCCGCCATATTCACGGCAGACGTCGTTTTGCCGACGCCGCCTTTTTGGTTTGCGAAAGCAATGACTTTATACTTATTCATAATAACTCCATATTATAAATATATCTTGCATTAGTATAATTCAAAACCCCCGAAAAGTCAATAGACAAAGGATGAATTATTTATAAAAAGCCATAAGCCTTAAGCCGATGGGGAGACTTTCGGCACATCGTTTCGGCGCCGTTGTTCTCCCGGTACGACAAAACCTCCCGCGGCGGTTTTATTCCGCCATGGGAGGTCTCTTTTTAATTATCGGTATTTGACGGAGAAGCGTGCACTTTGCGGATCTGCATATACGCGGTCCGTATCATTCATCATCAGCCTGCGCTCGGCCTTTGATAGAAGAAAAAGATGTGCAAATCATCCTCTGTAAGCGTGACCGTCATTATATATTGATTTTTGTTTTTTGTGTATACCGCACCCGGAAGTAAAAAGTTTTTCCGTTTAATCTCATATATTTCTGGGGACACCGGGTTATATTTAGAATTTTGATATGTTGTGTAGAATTCCGTCTTTGGTTTCTTCGATTTATGCTCCACTTGTCCAAGCTCATCTAACCAATATACTTCATCATCGGCTAACGGATAGAATGTATCTATATCCAAGTGATGAACAGAGTATTTGTATTTGGATATGAATTTCCATTCGCCGGTTATCGTTGTATCATCGTATATCTCAAAATCGGATCTGTCCCACGACACGAACACCCATCTTCCCGGTCTTTTTTCGCCCGTTTTATTATTTATCCCGTAATCCTGGTTGGAGGCAAGATCGTCCGCTACCGTCACCATCTCTCTCGTTGTATACGAAGTTGAGTCGATCGGCACAACGGAGTCATCGGGCATTCCGTAAATCGGGTCGGGATTCACCGCGTAGCTCACTTTGATGTTTGTTTTGGCATAATCAAGAATCCAGTAAAGGAACGTAAAGCCTTCTCTTTCGGGTATCTTCGGTGATACGTCATAGGGATCGCCTTCCGTTATCTCATCCGGATCCGGAAGATTTGTCACGGTATCCGTCGTTCCGGGATAGTATGTCATCGTAAACGAAGACACTTCGGCATAAGCGGTGATCAGGAACGACAATATCACCAGCGCCGCCGCTATTCCGACAATTATTGTTTTTTTTCTCATTCCGACCTCACTTTCCTCATGACCGGCATGACCGGTCAATGACAGAATAACTTATATGACGAGCGTTTTTTTATTTACGGAAGCGGGCGCACTACGGCAAACCCCCGTCTTCCGAAGGCGTTTCAATTGATTATCATACTTATAATACCACTTTATTCCGAAAAATCAAGGGGCTTGAACAGAAAAAATATGACATAATATTATAAAAAATGTAAAAACGCCGTTATGGACCCGTGATTCGGGTATGACGCGGGACCACTGCCCGCCCTTTCCCGTTTTATCTGTCTTTCCTCGAAACGTATTTTTCCTTTGCGAAGAGGTAGCAGTCGTCGTAGGTCGAGCGGAGGAGCGGGTCGTCCGATTCGTAAGACTTGTAGAATTCGCCGGGGATACCGCCCTGATAGTACATCTTGACTGACTTCATATAGCCCGTTTCGGCGCCGCAGTCCATATACTTTCTGAACCTTTCGACGTGCTCGGCGTCAAGCCCGCCGATCTCCATCTCAACGCACATACCGAGCGTTTTGGTGAGCTCCGCGTTCTGATACAGACGCTCCGTCGGGATGCCGGCGCGGAACGCGAAGTTGGGCTGCATGCAGGCGATGTCAAAACCGTTTTCTTTCCAGTCCTGAAAGCCTCTCGCCTGGAAATAGGGTATCCAGAATATCTTAAGCCCGAGGGAATGGAGATAATCGCGGGCGAATCTGAGCGAGGGCAGCTCGAGCCTGTCACTGTAATTGATGACTTCCTCGAACCAGTAGAAGCCGTCGAGGGTGAGGTTTGCGTAATTCTTCTCTTTGAAAAGGGCGATCTGCGTGTCGATGCACCATTTTATCGCCTTTATTCTGTCTTCAAGCACCGACATATCCTCGTCGACGCCGTCACCGTCAACGTCGCCGAACTTGTCGGGATGCTCGCCGTACGACACGTTTGTGTGCAGAACGGTGAGGAAAACTTTTGCGGAAAGGTCTTTGATCCCGAGCTTTTCGCCGGTAACGGACACCGCTTTGTCGAGAGCACCGAGGTTGTACTCGTCGTCGAACGTGTTGTCGATGTAATATTTCCAGCCGGAAGCGCATTTGTAGAGCTTGGAATAGGTGTAGACCGAATAGGGAAGATAAAGGAAAGAATCAAAGAAAGTGTCGGCGGCTTTGCCGTCTTTGTCATAATATGCAAGGTAGGGGAGATACTGCTCGACGGACGCGAGTCCCGCGTGATCGGCACCGACTTTTTCGGGCGGCACACAGTTGTAGGCAAGCAGCAGGTTCTTCACTCCGAGAAAATCGGAATATTCGGGGTATTTGTCCACCCTCTTGATGCCGTCGCCGTCGTTGTCGTCGTCCGACTGAGCGGGAAGAACGGCGGAAGCGGGGATGACCTCGGTGCCGAACGCCTCGATCTCGTCGATCCAGCAATGCGAGCAGACCTCGACGTCTATCATGATGTAAAGCACTTTGTAAACGGCGTCGAGCTTTGCCGAAAGCTCGAACCTTTCGGGCGATCTGTCGCTGCCGAGGTCGCGTGCCTTGACGACTCTCTGCCAGACCTTGCCGTCGGCGGAAACGCGCACGTCCACTTTGCGGGGGAGCTGCACCGCCACGTCGTCCTGACGCAGGAAGCCTATCTTTATTTCGTCAACAGCGGAGAGGTGACCGAGCCTGAAAAGGATCGTTCTGCCGATACCGCGGGAGAAATGGAAGAACGCGGGATCGGAGAAATGCGCCTTTTCGCACTTTTTGCCGTCGGTGAGATACGTCGAAGTCACCGGGGAGTTGTAATATTCGGTGAAATACGCTTCCTCAAGCGACGCGTCGCAGCTTATGCCGTATACCGGCACGCCGAGCAGCAGATTCTTTCTGTCGCCCGACGGGTCTTTCCACATGGGGATATCGTCGTAACGCTTTATTTCGTAATCAGCATACCAATTCATAATAAATCTCCTTTTGGTCTCTTTTTTATTATAATATCACGCATTTTTCTTCTTGTCAAGGCAAGCCATCACGGCACGTTTGCTGCCGCGGCGGCGCAAGAGTGCCGAAAATATCGTAAAAAAATTAGCACTCTGCGCCCATTAGTGCTAATTGTTTACACCGCGTTCACACATTATACGAAATCGGGTGTTATAATATGCACGTAAACAAAAGGAGTGCCAAAAAATCAAAGGTACTCAAATATGTCAAACGGAGGTATTTATTATGTTGACAGCAAAAAACAATTCACTTTCCTTCTTCGATCCGTTCCGCGAGATGGAGGAACTCGAAAAAGCCTTCTTCGGCGTACCTTACGGGAGACGCTTCCCCGCGACAAAAGCATACGGTACCGACATCCGTGACGAAGGCGACAAGTACGTGCTCGAAGCCGATCTTCCCGGATTCAATAAAGAAGACATCAAGGTCGACGTGAGCGAGGGCGTCATGACCGTCAGCGCCGAGAGAAAACACGAGTGCGAGAACAAGGACGAAAAGGGCAGATACGTCTGCCGCGAACGTTCCTTCGGTTCCTACAAACGCGCCTACGACCTTTCGGGCATCGATGCCGACGCCATCAGCGCGAAGTACGCCGACGGCGTGCTCACACTCGAACTTCCCAAGATCGCGCCTGCCGTCCCCGAAAGCAGACAGATCAATATTGAGTGAAGAAGTAAGAGTGAAAAGTGAATAAGTAAGGAAGATTCCGCACGGTGACGTGCGGAATCTTCTTGTAATTCGGAGTTCGGAATTAATGAAGATTTCCGTGCGGTACCGCACGGAAATCGACTGCAGTGTACCCAAAGTCAAGTACAATTTTGATTTGTAGTGTTTAGTTTTTTCAATAGTGTGGTATAATGTTTCCGCTTTATCGAATCGGAGGATAGGGCAACGCTGAGGAGCGACCTGAGCGCCGGTTCGGGTTTGCGG
>JAZRXG010000026.1:0-102561 GCA_045600105.1 Eubacteriales bacterium | reverse complement strand
AAAAGTGATGTGATGTGTTCCACTCATGCGCCGTCGAGGCGCACATCACTCGGCAAAGCCGAACATCACGCCGACAGGCACATCACGTTCCACGCAGTGGAACACATCGTTCGCCGAGTGTCCTTAAGAACACTCGGCGTGAGCGCTCTTTTTCAAAAGTTATTTGATTTTACTTATCTGGATTTTTTTATGATAAACGCGCCTGCGAGAGCGATGACGGAAACGATTGCGAAAGCAATCATACCGTTGTCGCCTGTTTTAGGAGCAAATAAACCGCCTTGTCCATAATCGGTGTTAAAATATTTCACCCATATGATTTCAAAATGTTCGTTATAGTATTCGGCAGCGCTGAAGCGGTCAACTTTAATGGTGCCCACGGCATTATGAAAGCCTATGCCTAAAGTCACAGTGCCGATCTGCGAAGCATCAATATGCTTGCCGTCATAATCACCGTAATTGCCGTTGCAGGGATTGAATTCACAATCAAACTGCTGCCATATACCGCTTTCTACGATATTTTCGCCATACTCATCTTTTTTATCGTGAGTGACAGATTCGTGATACGCGACGAGGTTATTGTCTGAATCGTATACACAGCAGTATATATACGCAGAATCGCCTTCGCAGTCTGTGAATTCGGCTTCGGCGGTTATTCGGCAATTTGCGTCCCCAATGCGTTCAGAGCAAATCGAATGAGGGATCTCGAATTCGAGACTTATGTCGGAATCGGACGATTCACTTTTGAGCCAAAAATAATCCTCGTCTTCGGCTGTTACGCAGAAGCAGAACGGTACGACGAGAATGAGGGCGAAGATAAATGCAGCAAATTTTCTCATTGATTTCCTCCGAAATTTCCATAATTATACAATAATAAGTTTAACACAAGTGAGTACATTTGTCAACGAATTTTTATATATCATCAGCTTTTTGCGTTTTGGGGCAGTATGCGGAAGGTATATGCAATTTGGTTTTTATTATATGTATATGCCCTGACAATATGGTGAAATCATCATGACAGTAAGTCAGCCGAAAAGGAGGATAATAAATTTTGGCTGATTCGTCATTTCTTTCCTTCCGAGGGACAAAACGCTTTGAAATGACCGCAAAGGAAGTGTATACTAAAGAAAAACGGAGGTAACATAAAATGAAAAAAGCATTATCAATTATTCTTGCGCTCCTTCTCGTTTTCTCTGCCCTCGTTCTCGTCGCGTGCGATGACAAGGACGACGATAACGGCGGCAAAGACGAAAGCAAAGCTTCCGGCGAAAAGGATCCTGCCGGCGAGTACAAATTCAGACTTCCCGAAAACGTCATGTACAAATACCAGTCGGTCAACGGCGATTATCAGGACCTGACCGTCACCAAGATCGGAGACGAATACTGCCTCAATATTTCCGGTCAGATCACCTTCTACCGCAAAAACGCCGAAGGCACGTACGATTACTGGCTGCAATCGGGAGATAGTTGGATGAAGTTCTCCTCCCTTGACGAAGAAATGTTCAGAATACTTCTCAGCATCGGCACCGACAACATAGACTTTGAGGACATGGAAAAAATCGGAACGGATACCGTCTGCGGTCTTTCGGCTGAGGTTTTCAAGAGCAAATATCTTGACAGCAAAACGTACATCCATTCCGGCAGCGACGGCGTATTCATTGTGAAGACTATCGTCGGCACTTCCACTGACATCGAAATCACCGAATGGACCACCGAAAACGTCGAATTTCCGGTAGATAAACCCGAATAAAAAGCATTTAAGCATTATGCCTTAAGCGAATCAAAAAGGATTTCCGAAAACGGAAATCCTTTTTGCTTTAATCACGGCGATGCCGCCTTTTGCAGGGGACGGCGTCCCCGACGTCCCGCAGAATAGCGAAAAGTAATAGCGGATAGTGAAGCGAGGTCGGGTTGCCGTTTTCAATTGGCAATTTACAATTTTTTACTCATCGTTGCCCAGAAGGTGGGGGCACCGTGCTCGTGCAGGAAGCCGACACCGTTCGTGTCGTCGTAAACGTCGAGCAGCGTGAAACCCGCCTTTATCTGTCCGCCGATCTGCTCGCCTATCGTGTGCGAGAACTGATAACCGCAGTCCTCGGCTTCGCACGCTCTGCGTTGTTCCTCGTCGGCTAACGGGTCAAACGGCAGATGACCCGTGACGACGCTTTCGTCGTTCTCGGAAAACAGATAATTGAACCCGTTGTCGACGCCCGCAAGCAGAAGACCGCCTTTTCTGAGCACGCGGAAGCACTCGTTCCAGACGTGCTGCACGTCGCGGACGTAGCAATTCGAAACCGGGTGAAAAATGACGTCGAACGACTCGTCTTCAAACGGGAACACCCTCGTCATGTCGGCACGGACGACGTTTATGTCGTACCCTTCGCGCTTTGCGACGCGCTTTTCGCTTTCCGTCTGACGGACGGAGTAGTCGAGGATGGTGCATTTTGCGCCCGCGAGAGCGAAAACCGGCATCTGCTGCGCCCCTCCGCAGGCGAGCCCGAGCAGGGAAACGCCCTCAAGAGGCGGAAACCAGCTTTTCGGCACGGGCTTGGTGGGTGTGAGCAGCACGTCCCACTCACCGCGACGCGCTTTTTCGCATATTTCACGGCTCACGGGTCTGCCCCATTCCCAACCTTCATCCACCCAGCGGTCGATGACCTCGGAATTTTTTTCGGTATAATTACTGCAGTCTTTCATTTTTTCACCTTTGTCAATATTCAAATTCGATCTCGGTGCCGTCGAAAACGCACATCGCTTTGAGCGTCGTCATTTTTATGCCCTCGTAGACCGTGTCGGCACCGTAGTGATAGTGCCCCTGGAACACGTCGGTGACGTCGTGCCGCGTAAGAATATCAAGCAGCGACGCGTAATTTTTCACTCTGTGGTGTATTTCAGCTTCCGGGTATACGTTCTGATGAATGAAAACGGCGCACTTTTTGTTTTCCAGCGTTTCGTCGAGCCATTCGAGCTCGCGTTTCGGCAGATTCGAGTCGGTCCAGTCGACGGCGTGCGGCTTATACGGCGCGTACGACGAATCGTAATTGGCGTCGAGGAAGACGAGGCGGTTCCCTTTGTCCGTGTCAATGGCGCAAGGGGCAGTGGCAAATCCGGTGACGGCGGCAAATTCCTCACGCGTGAATACCTCGCCGTCGTGGTTGCCCATACAGCAGATACATTTTATACCCGATTTTTTGAAGATCTCCGACGCTTTTTCGAGGTTTTCGCGGTCGGCGGCAGGGGATTCGGTGTTTATGAAGTCGCCGAGGCAGACTATCAGTTCCACGTCGTCACGCTTTGCCTTTTCGACAAGGCGCTCCATTTTCAAAAGTGACAGTCGCGGCTTGCGGTCTGACCCCGGGAAGCCTTCCTTCGTGCAGTAGTGCGGGTCGGTAAAGATGAGTATTTTCACAAAAAATCGCTCCGTTATATCAAAAAGGATTTTCACATTTTGCTGCGAAAATCCTTTTTGTAAGTCAACAACTATAAACTATAGGTTTATGACCGCGCCGTGTGGCGTTGTCAGTCTTCGAGTACGATTTCCTTGCCGGAAGCGGAGGAGTCGTACATAGCCTGCATCATTTTTGCGGTGATGATAACGGTATCGATGTGGGACGGGAGCTTTTCGCCGGTCTTTATGCAGCGGACGAAAGAGTTGATCTCGTTCTGGAAGTGGGGGAAGTTGTCGAACTTGGGTTTGCAGCTGACGAGGGAGCCGCAAGCGGTGGTCCAAAGAGTGAAGTCGCCGCCGTAGTTGAGACGGATACCCGCTTTGGTGCCGATGAAGTCGATGTAGCTTTCGCCGATACCGATGTTCTGAGCCCATGCGCCGTTGAAGGTGATGGTCGGACCGGAGGTGCGTACGAAACCGGTGACGAAGTCGTCAACGTCGTAGGTACCGTTGAGGTCTTTGGTATTTTCAGCCCACATGCCTTCGTAAACATAGTTCTTCATATCTACGCCGAGCTTGCTGAAAGCTTTTGCGGAAACGGTCTTGGGGGTGGGGTCGCCGGTGCAGTACATAACGATGTCGAGGTAATGTACGCCCCAGTCGATGAGAACGCCGCCGCCGGAGATGGCGTTGGTGGTGAAAGCGCCGCCGAGACCGGGGATGGAGCGCTGAGAACGGAACGAAACGTATACGTGGTAAACTTCACCGAGGTCGCCTCTCGCGATCATTTCACGGATCTTGTTGACGGCACCGTTGAAACGGTTTACAACGCCGATATTGAGGACCTTGCCTGCTTTGTGCTGAGCTTCCTGCATTTTGAGGGCGTCAGCGTAAGTGCGGGCAGCGGGTTTTTCGCAAAGTACGTTCTTGCCGGCTGCGAGGCAGTCGCAGGAAATGATGGAGTGCATCTTGTTGGGGGTGCAGACGGAAACCGCTTCGATCTCCGGATCGGCGATAACGTCGTGATAGTCAACGACAGCAGTGCCGCATTTGTATTTTTCAACCGCAGCCTGTGCTCTTTCGGGGATGATATCGCAGAAATACTTGATCTCTACGTCGGGGTTGTTGAGATAAGAAGGGATGTGCGCGTTGTTGGCGATGGTACCGCAGCCGATGATGCCGATTTTCATTTTAGACATATTAGTTTCCTCCGTTGTTTTTTATATGGATACTGTTTGAATTGTATCACAAGAAAAGAACAAAAACAAGTGCTTTTTCAAAAAAATATGAATTTGAAGTTAAACTTCCTACATTATTTATATTGTCCTTGACATAAACGAAAAAATGGATTAAAATGGTGACAAATATACAAAAAAATCAAACATGGGGTAAGAAAAATGAAAAAACTTTGTCTCCTTTTGTGCTTTGCCCTGCTCCTCAGCTTCGTCGCCTGCGGCGGAGACGGGGAAACGAGCAAGGAAGAAAGCAAAGCCGAAGCAAGCTCGGCAGTCGTGGCAAGCAGCGAAGCTTCCGTGACGGAAGACGTTTCCGCGATCGTGAGCGAAGAGCCTTCGGCTGAGCCGAGCGAAGAGCCTTCCGTTGAACCGAGCGAAGAGCCTTCGGCTGAACCCAGCGAAGAGCCTTCGGCTGAGCCGAGTGAAGAACCCTCGGTCGAGCCGAGCGAAGAGCCCTCGGTTGAACCGAGCGAAGAACCCTCGGCTGAACCCAGCGAAGAGCCCTCGGTCGAGCCGAGCGAAGAGCCCTCGGCTGAACCGAGCGAAGAGCCTTCGGCTGAACCCAGCGAAGAACCTTCGGTCGAACCGAGCGAGGAACCTTCCGTTGAACCGAGTGAAGAACCTTCGGTCGAGCCGAGCGAGGAACCTTCGGAAGAACCCAGCGAAGAGCCCTCCGAAGAGCCGAGCGAGGAACCGAGCGAAGTCGAATATTACGATCCCGACGTTCGCGTCATCAATCCCGCGGCTGACGCGGAAGACAAGGTACCCGTAAGTCTTTACAAGAATTACAAGGTCTCGAAAGCCGCGTCCGATACCTATCCCGACATCGGCAAAGAGCTCACCGACGGCGTAAAAGCCGAAGACCCGTGCAGCTATACCAGCAGCGTTTTCGCCGGATTCAACCAGTCCGACATCGATATCGAGGTCGAGCTCGGTGACGACGGCAAAAAGCTTTATTATTTCGAGCTTTCGTATCTCTGCACCAAAGACGCCGGCATCACCCCGCCCAAAGCGGTCGAAGTATTCACTTCAAACGACGGCAAGACCTGGAACAAGCTCGGCGACGCCAAGCTCGGCGAGTTCGAAAGCAGCACCAGAAAATCCGCGATCCTCGAGGTATCGACTCCCGTTGACGCGAAATACGTGAAATTCTCCGCCAAAAGGGAAAGCGCGTGGCTCTTCTTTGACGAAGTCACCATCCTTTCCACCGAAAGCACTTCCTCCAATCCCGGCTCCAACAAGGTCATAAGCGCTTATAACGAAAACGGACTCAAGGGCGGCGAGCTTCAGACCAAAGACCTGCTTTCCGGCAAGAAATACGAGCTTTCCAAGGGAGTCGAACTGGTTTCCTACGGCAAAGCCTGCAACATTTCCGCTGCCGGCTACGACTCGAGAGCCACCAACAAATCGGGCGCTCTCACCGACGGCTTTGATATAGGCGCCCAAAGGTCCGACGCAGTATGGACCGGCATCAGAGGCGACAAGGAAGCATACATCAGAGTGAACCTCGGTCAGAAGTATGACCGTCTCTGCAGCTTCTCGGTTTCCTGCATCGCGAATCCCGCCGAAAACATCGCGCTCCCCGCGTATGTTGATTTCTACGCCGGCGGAGCCATGACCAATATGTCGTTCGTGGGCCGCGTTTACGCCCCCGTCAATCCCTCCACTCTCAGCTACAATTTCGTCGTTTCGTTCGATGACCTCCTTGCCGCCAAGTACGTCAAGGTCGTGTTCCCCGCAGCCGAAAAGGGAATCTATTACTGGATAGAAGAATTCAAAGTATTCAACAACGAAGAAAACATCCCCACCTATACCGGCTACATGAAACCCGATGACTCGCTCCTCGGCGGAGTCAAGGACGTCATGCTCATTTACTTCAGACCCGACATCAAGGTCACCGAAGAATCCCTGCTTCCTTACGTCGCTTATCTCGATAAGAACGGCAGCATCAAGGACACAATGTTCGACGGCTTCCTCTTCCTGCCCACCGTTTCCGGACTTCAGGTCTCCGGCGAACTGCCCGACGGCGGCAGAACGGTAATGGGCGACTGGGAAGGTCTGTTCAAGCAGATGTTCGGATCAAGCGACGGCGGCGTCAACGCGCTCGAGACCGTTGCCGCAAAAGTCGGCAGCGCAGTCGGCGACCCCAATTACAAGGTCAAATTCTATGTTTCGTTCCCCAACCTCCATCCCGAAGTCACCAAGTTCGGCGACGTTGACGGCGACGGCGTCAGCGAGAACCTCTCGAAGATCGCCGACTGTCAGAAGGTCATCCAGTGGTACATCGACAAGATCGATGCCGAGATCGCGGCCAAGAATTATAAGCACGTTGAGCTTTGCGGCTATTACTGGTTCTCCGAAAGCTGCAGCGGCAAATACGAAAACATCGTGAAAGCCGTTGCCGATACCGTTCACAAGAACGATTCGCAGTTCTTCTGGATCCCCTACTACAAGGCGACCGGTTACGACAGCTGGAAGAAATTCGGCTTCGACGTTGCCTGCATGCAGCCCAACTACGCGTTCCACATCAACGCTCCCGAGCAGAGACTTGCCGAAAACGCCAGGCTCATTTCGACCTACGGTATGTGCTACGAAATGGAATGCAGCGGCTCGCTTTACGGCAGCACTCCGTTCTACAAGAAATATATGAACTACATGAAGTACGGCGTAAAATACGGCTACTGCGACGCCATCAATATGTATTATCAGGACGTCGGCGTCCTCGCGACCTGCTGCCGCTCCGACAACGCAAGGATACGTCTCGTTTACGATTATCAGTATCAGTACCTCAAGAATAAGATGACCCTCAACGCCGAAGCGGCTGTTGACGCAAAATTCACCGCGAAATCCGGCGAAGCCTTCACCGGCAGACTCGGCGAAAAAGACCTGACTACCTGCTACGCGCTCATCAAATCGCCCGAGCACGGCAGCCTCACCATCTACGAAGACGGCAAATTCACCTACTTCCCCGACGAGGGCTACCTCGGGACCGATACCTTTGAATTTGCGATCAACCATTATCTCGATAACGGCGAATCCGCCACCGTTTATATCAACGTAAAATAAGAGGTAATAAACATGGAACTTTACGATCTTCATTGCCATACTAAACTTTCGCTCTGCGCATCGCGTGAATCCGACATCGCCGGCTTTGTCCGCTGCGCTGAAGAAGACGGACTCGTGTGCGTGGGTATTTCCGACCACGCGTGGGAAAAGGGGATCGGCAGACCGATCGACTTCTATGTTCATCAGCCTTACGAAAAGCTCCTTGAGCGCGAAAGACCCGACGGTTCTCCCGTCAGGGTCTTCCTCGGCGCCGAGGGCGAATACGCGCAGGGCCTTCTCGGCGTCAGCCGTCAGACCATGCGGAAGCTCGACTACATAATCATCCCCCATTCGCACACGCACATGAGGGGCTTCGTCCTTCCCGAGGGCGTCAACGACAACCACGCCCACGGCAGATGGCTGTTCAATTCGTACGTTTCGCTGCTGCATCATCCCGACGCCGACTGCTTTTTCGGCATCGCGCACCCGCTTTGGGCATGCGGCAAAAGCAACGATGACAAAAATGAGATACTCAGCGCGATAACCGACGAAGAGTTCATCTACTGCGGCGAGCTTGCCGCAAAGAAGGGCATTTTCCTCGAAATGAATATGTCCAGCATCGAATCCATTCCGCTCGACGACTTCGAGAGCAGTCAGTACGCCAGATTCCTGCGCCTTGCGAAGAAGGGCGGCGCCGAGTTCTTCATGGGCTCCGACAACCACCTTCCCGCGTGCGGAAAAGCCAACAGCCTCAACAAGCTGCCCGAATACGCCAAAGCCGTCGGACTTGTTGAAGACGACTTCAGAACTGCACTATCCCGTATACTCCGCGCGTGAACTTTTCAAGAGCGCGATTGCGGTCGACGTTGACCTGCGTCCGCTCCTTGTGGAACTTTTTCATGATTATCTCGGTCGGCGTTTTCACCTTGTAGACGTAATAAGTGTTGAGCAGGTCTCTCTCGTAATCGTCAAGCAGTGAAAATCCGGCGTCGAGCTGTCGGAGCTTGCGGTCCACGATGCCTTTGCGGAACGTGGCGTCGTCGATCATGACGATAAGATTCACAAGATGCTCCTCGTATTTACTTGCGCCGCCTTTTGTGACCGACGTGTCACAGATGATGGCGCTTTTTGCCGTGTATTTTTCGTTCATAAGCATATCTATCTCGTTTTTCAGCGTGTCGCGCGCTCCGAGGTATTCGGCTTTGTGCGTCAGCAGGTCTTTTGCAATATCTCTGTAATCCAAATATATCTCCTTTTTTATTTTTCGGGGTCGCCCCCGTGTGTGTCCCGCGTTTTCCCGCCGCGTCCCTCCGGCCGGGAAGGGAAACGAACGCGTGTATCCGCAAATGTGCCGAACGGATCGGACGCAAAACGAACAAATGTTCGTTGCGGCGGGGAAACTATCGGCTGCCCCGATCGAAGGCAGCCGTCTATATCAACATCGGTTCCGATGACATGGTACATTATAGAACAAATGTTCGATATTTTCAATAAGTAAAATGCACAATGATTTTTTGATTTCATTGTGCATATTTTACAAATATGGGATATTTTGCCGTGTTACGACGCGGAAGCGCCGGAAGCCGTGAAGGTCACGCTGCCTTCGACGGACGCGTACTCGGCGGGCAGATAGTTTCTGTCGGTCACAGTGGCGATGCCCTCGTCCACCCTGATGACGGACGAACATTCGCTGCCGTCGAGGGAAGTGAACCCGAGAGTTACGAGTGAACCGAAGAAGTATGTCATTTTTACGGACGGAACGAAGGTTATGCGCACCTGACCGAAATCGTTGTCATAAACCGACACCGGCCCTTCGGGGAGCATGGAAGATACCTCGTAGGACACGAAATCGACCTTTTCGTGGTCGTAGGTGACGTTGAGCGCAAGTCCGGTCAGCCCATCGTGCTCGCTGACGGACACGACGACGTAAGCCGTATCGGACACCCCTGCGGTGTCAGCCGATACCGCAAATACGAATCGCGCGTCTTCCGCCGATACCGAGAACATCAGCACCGCCAGAAAAGCAAGCATCAACGGTAATAACTTTTTCATTTTTCCTCCGTTTATCAATAAGCTTTGCCCCAGTATACCATCTGTTTGGCTTCTTTGCCGCAGCAGATGCACTTATCAGAGATATCGTCCTGCTCAAAGGGGATGCATCTCGAGCCGACGCCGGTGAGCTCCTTGATCTTGCTTTCGCATTCGGGGTCGCCGCACCACATCGCTTTCACGAAGCCGTCGCCGTTTTCGGCAAGCTTGGCAGTGATCTCTTCAAGAGTTTTGCAGGAATAGGTGCGTCTTTCGCGGTTTTCGAGTGCTTTGGCGTAAAGACCGTCTCTGACCTCCGCGAGCTTGCGGGCGAGAGTGTCGGCGATGCCTTCAAGGGGAACGATCTCCTTGTTGTTGTCGTGTCTGGTGACCATGACGCAGACGCCGTTTTCGATGTCACGCGGACCGATCTCGATCCTGACGGGGACGCCCTTCATTTCGTATTCGGCGAACTTCCAGCCGGCGGAGTTGTCGCTGTCGTCGAGTTTTACGCGGTAAGCCGAAAGCTCGGACGCGACCCCGGCGCATTTTTCAAGCACGCCTTCCTTGTGCTGGGCGATGGGAACGATGACCGCCTGAATGGGAGCGACGTCGGGCGGAAGCACAAGGCCTCTGTCGTCGCCGTGAGTCATTATGATGCCGCCGATAAGACGTGTGGAAACGCCCCAGGAGGTCTGGAACGGGTTGACCTTCTGGTTTTCCTTGTTGGTGTATTCGATGTTGAACGCTTTGGCGAAACCGTCACCGAAATAGTGGCTGGTGCCTGCCTGCAGAGCCTTGCCGTCGTGCATGAGCGCCTCAATGGCGTAGGTCGCTTCGGCACCCGCGAACTTGTCGGACTCGGTCTTGCGTCCCTTGATGACGGGGATGGCAAGTGATTTTTCGCAGAAGTCGGCGTAGACGTTCAGCATTCTTTCGGTCTCTTCGACAGCCTCTTCGGCGGTCGCGTGGATGGTGTGACCCTCCTGCCACCAGAATTCACGGGTGCGAAGGAAAGGACGGGTGGTTTTTTCCCATCTTACAACAGAGACCCACTGGTTATAAAGCTTGGGCAGGTCGCGGTAGGAATGAACTATGTTCGCGTAATGCTCACAGAAGAGCGTTTCGCTCGTAGGTCTCACGCAGAGACGGTCTTCGAGCTCTTCGCTTCCGCCGTGAGTGACCCAGGCGACCTCGGGAGCGAATCCCTTGACGTGATCCTTTTCCTTCTGAAGAAGGGACTCGGGAATGAACATCGGCATAAAGACGTTCTCGTGTCCGAGACGCTTGAATTCCGTGTCGAGGATCTTCTGTATATTTTCCCAAATGGCGCAGCCGTAAGGGCGAAGCACGAGGCAGCCCTTGACGGAGGTGTATTCAACAAGCTCCGCCTTCTTGCAGATGTCGGTGTACCATTGCGCGAAATCGACGTCCATCGGCGTGATTTCTTCTACAAATTTCTTTTCAGCCATAATGTTAACTGTCCTCCGAAAGATTTATTACAAATAATTCAAATTTATTTATTGCATTATGCCGCAAAACGTGTATAATAGAATACACTAAACGGCGTATGCTCTTTTTTGAGTATAACAGAATATGCTTGAATAGTCAAGTAGCGGAGTACAATATGCGTAAAAAAACAATTATTATATTGTCCGTTTTGCTGTGTTTTATGCTCACGTCCTGCTCTGTGGTCAACGATCTGCTCGCCGAAGCGGGGATAGACGACCTCAAGGACAAATTCGACGCTGCCTGGAGCGAGGTCGGCAAGGACGCGATGGGCGATCTTATCGACGATATATGGCGCGACTACGGGCTCGGCAGATCGCTGAACTGGCCCGAGACCGGCAACGGCGCACTGCTTCCCAAGCTGCGCGAGGGCGATTACGAGGACAGCGTCATAAGTGAAGACGGCAGAACGGGCTGCATCATACTGAAAAGCGTCAGCCTCGGCGACTGCGAGGAGTACGTGAACGAGCTCGTGTCTCTCGGGTTCAGACAGTCGCTGACCGTCACCTCTCTCGACGCGGTCTATTCGTGCGACGGGCTTTACTGCGGATTCAGACAAACGGCAGACCTGTTTTACATAGTATACGGCGAGTCGGTCGACGAACTCAACGAGGTTTTCGCCGCCGTCGTCGGTGAATAAACGGTTATCAATACGGAGGAATTCATAGATGAAAAAAATCAGATCAATCACCGCCATCATAATGGCGCTCCTGCTTGCGGTCACTCTTGCCGCTCCCTGCGTGCTTGCCGAGGGCGAGGACGCCGAACAGAGCGAGGAGGCTTCCGCCGCAGCGGATGAAGAAAGCACGGAAGAAAGCTCCGCCGAAGACGTTGAGTCTTCCGAGGAATCGGTCGAAGAACCGTCGGACGAATCGTCGGAAGAAGAAAGCTCCGAAGAATCGTCAGAAGAAGAAAGCTCTGAAGAAGAAAGCTCGGAAGAATCGTCCGAAGAGTCGGGCGAGGAATCATCCGAGGAATCGTCGGAAGAATCGTCCGAGGACCCCAACGTCAGATACACCGTTTCGATCAAAGACGTTGAAGGCGGAAAATACACCATCAGCGACAACTACGTCGGCGAAAGCCACGACAGGATCGAAGGCATCTCGAGCTATACCTTCTTTAACGGCAGCGAAGTGACCGTCACTTTTGCGCCGGATGACGGAGGCAAGGTCGAATACGCGCGTATCGGCGGCGAAGAACTCGAAGTCACCGACAACGCCGTCACCTTCACCGTTACTTCCGACCTTGAGGTCGAATACGCTTTCGGCAAAATGGACACTCATCAGATCACGCTTACCACCCGTTACTACTGTGATGCGTCGGGATTCGTGTTCCTTCTCAACGGAGAACCCATCCAGGGCTCCCTGCTCGGCAAATATTTCAAGGTATTTTCCGGCAAAAGCAACGTCGTCAGCGTCACCAACGAAAAGAACCCCAATTTCAGAATAAAGAAAGCCGAACTCAGGATCAACGGCGAGACCACTCATTGCGAGATCAACGAAAACGAGATATTCGTTCCCGGTATTCATGAAAACGCCACCCTTTACGTCGAAATATCCAACCCGTTCTTCAACGTCGAGCTCGTGCAGGCAGACCACGGCACCGTGTCCTGCAGCAAGATGGACCCCGAAGAAAACGAAAACGTCACCTTCACCTTCGCTCCCGAAACGGGCTACGCGGCGAAGTACATAGTCATCAACAACAAAGCCATCCCCGTTACCGGCGATTCCTACGTCGCCGTCGCGGTCGCCGATATGACGGTCAGCGTCGTTTTCGGTGAGGACGACGACGGCTCGATGGTCACTCTCAGAGTCGACCCGAGCAAGGAAGACAATGCCGTTCACGGAAAAGCCGAATTCGTTCCCGCGTCGGGTGAGTCGGTCAACGTCGAAAACGGCGACGCCGTCACGGTGCGCTTCACCGCCGATCCCGGATACGAGATCGACACCGTAAAGGTCAACGGAATGTCCGCGCTCGTTGACGACGACGGAAAGCTCACCGTTGTCATCAGCCGCGACACCGTCATAGCCGTCACCTACAAGGTGCTTCAGCCCCGCATCACCGCGGTCGTCACCGCAGCCGGCGGCGGCACCATCACCGCCGTTGACAAAAACGGCAAAAACGTCGAGATCGAGTCCAACTACGTTTACGTGAACTACGGCGACAGCATCACCTTCAAATTCACCCCCGATATGAACTATTACGTTTCGTTCGTCAAGGTCGACCTTGCCACCGTATACAATTCGAACACGGCGGCGGAAGGTCAGAAGAGCGACAGCTATACGTTCGAAGACGTGACCGCAAACCACACCATCGCCGTTTCCTTCGCGCCCGAAGGACAGCTTCTCACCGAATTTACCATCACCTCCACCGCTTCCGAGCACGGCACGATAACCCCGCTCGGCGAGCAGAAGGTGGTTCAGGGCGAAAATATCACCTACAAGATCACTCCCGAAGCCGGATACGAGATCGACTACGTTACCGTCGACGGCAAGGACGTTTCGCTCCGCGACTCCTCCTACACCTTCGAATCCGTTTCCGAGCATCACATAATTTCCGCTTATTTCAAGGAAAAAGTTCAGACCGACCCCACTCTCGTCACCGTTGACGACATCGACTGGACGACCTCCTCCGTGACCGTCGATCTCACCTCCAGGACCTCCGTCGAAAAGGGCGTCATCGAAAAACTCGCGTCCGAATGCGCGGGCAGGACCGTCGTGTTCAAAACGAACGATTACGAGGTTTCCTTCGTCGTTCCCGGAACTCTTTCCACCGAATACCTCAAGCTCGACCTCGCGTCTCTCAAGGACAAGGACTGCGCCAACTACCAGACCGTCAACACGATAATCAAGTCCAAGGCTCAGTACGCCTCCTCCGAGTTCACCATGGTGAACTTGAGCAAGTTCTTCCCGTCCGGAGCCATCGCAAAGGTCAGACTCGGCGACGCTTTCAAGGGCAAAAAGGTTTCGTACTTCACTTATGAAGCTGGCGAGCTCGTTCCCAGCACCTCGGGCGACGTCGTCTGCGGCAGCGACGGCTGGGCGGAAGTATCGCTCAAGAATTACAAGGACCTCGTGTTCATTGCAGAAGCCGAAGAAGCGACGAAGTACACGGTGACCATCATCGCCGCCACCAACGGCGTCGTCGATCCTTCCGGTACGTTCGAGATCAACGACGGCGAAAAGGTCAAATTCGCCGTTACCCCCAACGAAGGCTATAAGATCAGCAAGATACTCGTAAACGGTGAATCCGTTCCCGTTTCCGGCACCAAATACTCCATCACTCCCGTCGAAGACACCGAGATAGAAGTCAGATTCGTCCTCGAGCAGGACGAAGGTTCTTCCAGGACCGGACTCATCATCTGCATCATCATAATAGTCGTCGCGGTCATCGGCGGCGTGGTCCTCTTCGTCATCAAGTGGAAACAGACGAGGTATTGATGAAGTAAGAAGTAATAGTGAAAAGTGAATAAGTGTTGTAAGGATTTCCGCTTTCCGCGGAAATCCTTTCCTATTTGCTTAAGGCTTATTTGCCGAAAATCTTCATTTTCCTCTTGTAAACGGGCGAAAAAGGATATATAATATATGTTTAAGAGGTATATTATTTATGGAAAATTTCGGGATCATGGCTGAAAAATACGATATATACAACAGCGCCGATTACGACGCCTACGCGGCGTTCGTCAAAGACGCGTTCGGCAAAAGCGGAGTCGAGATCAAAGAGGTGCTCGACCTCGGATGCGGCACGGGCGAGCTTGCGCTCCGTCTTGCCGACATGGGCTGCAGCGTCACCGCCGCCGACGTTTCCGACGAGATGCTGTCGGTGCTCATCAACAAGATAGGGGGGCGCGACATACTTCCCGTGAAGCAGGATATGAGGGAGCTTGACCTTTTCGGCACCGTGCAGGGCTGCGTTTCGACCTTCGACTGCCTCAACTACCTCACCAAAGCGTCCGACGTGGAAAAAGCGATAGCCAAAGTGGGCTTTTTCATGGAAAAAGGCGGCATTTTCGTCTTTGACGTCAACACCGCTCACACCTACGAAAACGTCTACGACGGCAGAAGCTACGTCTATGAGGACGATGACTCGCTTCTCGTCTGGCGGAGCGAATACAACAAAAAAACGCGTCTTTGCCGCTTCTGGCTCACGTCGTTCACACTCGGCGAAGACGGCACTTACGTTCGTGACGACGCCGTCCACACGCAGAAATACCATCCTCCGCGCACTCTCGCAAAGGCGATATCCGACGCGGGCTTCGACGTGCTCGGCGTTTACGGCTCGACCGACGGGAAGAAGAGCGAAGAAGGCGACGCGAAAGCATATTACGTTCTCAGAAAAAACAGGAGTCTTTGAAAAATGTCAAGAATAATCAGAGCCGTCACACGCGACGGATCGGCAAGGATACTTGCCGGAGACACAAAAGATATAGTAAACGAAGCGATAAGGATACACGGCACCACGCCCGTATGCACAGCCGCTCTCGGCAGAACGCTTTCGGCGGCGTCGCTGCTCGGTTCTCTCCTCGGCGAAGAGACCGATTCGCTCACCATCAGCTTCCACGGCGACGGAAAAGCGGGCAGGGTGGTCGTTACCTCCGACTGGAAAGGCAACGTGAGAGGGTATATTCAGAACCCCAACGTCGATATCCCGCTCAAGCCGAACGGCAAGCTCGACGTTTCCGGCGCCATCGGCAAGGGAAGCATGCACATACTGCGTGACGCGGGCGGCGATGAGCCCTATGTCGGGGTCGCCGACATAGTGAGCGGCGAGATCGCCGAGGACATCGCGTCGTACTACGCGAAAAGCGAGCAGGTCCCCACGCTCTGTGCTCTCGGCGTGCTCGTGGACACCGACCTTTCGTGCAAGGCGGCAGGCGGTGTGATAGTGCAGCTCCTTCCGTTCGCCGACGAGGCGATCGCCGACAAGCTCGAGGAAAATCTGAAAAAGCTGCCGTCGCTGACGTCGATGCTCTGCTCGGCTTCTCTCGAGGAAGTGCTTGCTTCTTATCTCGACGGCATCAAATACGACGTTTTCGACGAGATACAAGTGGCTTACGAGTGCAAATGCAGCCGTTACAAGACCGACGCCGCGCTCATCGCGCTCGGGAGAGCCGAACTGCAGTCGCTTATCGACTCGGAGGAAAAGACCGAGCTTTGCTGCCAGTTCTGCGACAAAAAATACGTTTATTCAAAATCGGATCTGAAAAAACTTCTGGAGGAATCAAAATGACAAAAGGCAGACAGGTATATTCAAAAATCGCGTCGGCAGGTGACGCGGCGATATTCTTTGATGACGTGAGTATGTACTGGCTCACGGGGTTCTATTCCACCGACGGCGTCGTCATAGTCGACGGCGGATCGACCAAGCTCTGCGTTGACTCCCGCTATATCGAAGCCGCTTCCATGGCAAAGGCGTCGGGCGACGCTTACGACGACGTTGAGGTCGTTCTGCTTGCCGACGGCGTGTACGACACGATGAAAAAGCTCATAAAGGGCAAAAAAGTCGTTTTCGACTCGTCTTTCGTTACCGTGTCGCGTCTTGAAAAGCTCAAGGAAAAATTCCCCGAATACGAATTTACCGCTATAAACGATATCTGCGGCGAATTCAGAATGATAAAATCGCCCGATGAGATCGAAAAGATAAAGACCGCGCAGGCGATCACCGACGCGGCTTTCACCCACATCCTTTCGTTCATCCGCGAAGGCGTGACCGAACGCGAGATAGCCGCGGAGCTCGAGTATTTCGTAAAACGCAACGGCGGCGACAACATGGCGTTCGACACCATCGCCGTTTCGGGCAGCAATTCGTCTCTTCCTCACGGCGTGCCGTCCGACAGACAGATCGTGAAAAACTCGTTCATCACGATGGATTTCGGCGCGAAATATCACGGATACTGCTCCGATATGACGCGTACCGTCGTTTTCGGCAAAGCCGACGACGAAATGAAGCACGTGTACGGGACCGTCCTCAAGGCGCAGCTCAAGTCCATCGGCGGGGTCAAAGCGGGCATGCCCGGTTCCGACTGCCACGCCATTGCCGCCAAGGTAATTGCCGACGCCGGCTACGGAAAGAACTTCGGTCACGGACTCGGCCATTCCCTCGGCATCGAAATACACGAATCTCCCCGTTTTTCGCCTAAATACGAAGACCTCATCCCCGAGTCGTCGGTCATGACGGTCGAGCCCGGTATCTATCTCGAGGGCAAATACGGCGTGAGGATCGAGGATATGGTGCTTATGACGAAGGAAGGCTGTCTGGGACTTACCCATTCACCCAAGGAGCTTATCGAGCTTTAAGAGCGTTTTTGCCCAAAAGGAAGATATTTCTGCGGCAAAATAAATGTTTTTTGCAAAAAAAGCATTGACAAAACCGACTCTATGGGTTAAAATCTATATAGTTATTGAATATAGAAAGGACTACTTTAATATGGTAACAGCAGGCGATTTCAGAAACGGCCTCACTTTTGAAATGGAAGGATCTGTAATGCAGATCATCGAATTCCAGCACGTTAAACCCGGCAAAGGCGCCGCTTTCGTAAGAACCAAACTCCGCAACGTCATCACCGGTGCCGTTGTTGAACAGACCTTCAACCCCACCGCAAAATTCCCCACCGCGGTAGTTGAAAGAAAAGACATGCAGTACAGCTACGCCGACGGCGATCTTTACTACTTCATGGATATGGAAACCTATGATCAGGTCCCCCTCAACGCAGACAAGCTTCCCGACAACTTCAAGTTCGTCAAGGAAGGCGACACCTGCCGTCTCGTTTCCTACAAAGGCAATGTATTCTCCGTTGAACCCCCCACGTTCGTTGAACTCGAGATCACCAAGGCTGAACCGGGCGTAAAGGGCAACACCGCCACCAACGTCACCAAGTTCGCGGTTGTAGAGACCGGCGCCGAGATCAAAGTCCCCATGTTCATCAACGAAGGCGACAAGATCAGGATCGACACCCGTACCGGCGAATATCTTGAAAGAGTATAAGACGGAATAAATCCGACAGAAAGGAAATAGCCATGACTCCCATCGAAAAAGCTGCTTATCTCAAAGGCCTCCTCGAAGGCATGAATATCGACACCAACACCAACGAAGGCAAACTTTTTGCCAAGATCGCTGACCTTCTCGAAGACCTCGCCATCTCCGTTCAGGACCTCGAGGACGAGACTGCCGACCTCAACGAATACTGCGACGAACTCGACGAAGACCTCGCTCACGTTGAAGATGACATCTACGGCGAATTCGAGGACTGCTGCTGCGACGACGACTGCGACTGCGACTGCTGCTGCGACGACGATTGCGACTGCGATTGCTGCGAAGACGACGACTGCGACTGCGGCTGCTGCGAAGACAAGGAATAATCATCCTTTAACACAAGGAAACAAAAAAGCTGTTCGTATGAACGGCTTTTTTAATGAAAGCAAATGACAGTATACGACATTCACACACATATTTTTCCCGACAAGGTCGCTGCCAAGGGCGTTGCCAACATCGGCGGCTATTACGGGATACCCATGCAATGCGACGGAAAGGCGTCGACGCTCGACGGGATCAGACTTCCCGAAATGAAGTGCTGCATTTCTTCGGCGGCGCTCAAGGAAGAGATTGTCACCAAAAACAACGATTTTCTGCTTGAGGAAGCGGGGAAATACCCGGCTTTCATCCCGTTTTCGTCGTTTTATCCGTTTATGTCACCGAGCGAGGCGGCAAAAGAGCTCGAAAGGGTCAAGTCACTCGGCTCGAAGGGCATAAAAATGCACCCCGATTTTCAGAAATATAATATTGATGAGCCCAACGCCGTGGAGATATACCGTATCTGCGCCGAGCTTGAGCTGCCGGTGCTGTTCCACGTCGGCGACAGGAATACCGACTATTCCACGCCGGTCAGAGTGCTGAACGTGGCGGAAAAAGTGCCGTCGCTCAAGATAATCGCCGCCCATATGTGCGGGTACTCCGTCTGGGACGACGCCGAAAAATATCTTATCGGCACGAACGTGTATACCGAAACGTCCGACGCGCTGCTCGACCTCGAGCCCGAAAGAGTGCTCGGCATGATACGTCGTCACGGAGTCGACAAGGTCATGTTCGGCTCGGATTTTCCGCTTTCGTCTCCGCGCGACGCGTTTGAAAAGCTGGACGCCATAGGACTTACCGCAGAAGAAAAACTCAAAATATACCAAACCAACGCCGAAAAACTTTTCGGACTATGATTTTTTAGCGATACAGGTGATATGATGAAAAAGATCGGTTTCGACAATGACAAATACGTAAGGATGCAATCTGAAAAGATCAAGGAAAGGATCTCCGCTTTCGGCGGAAAGCTTTATCTTGAATTCGGCGGCAAGCTGTTCGACGACTACCACGCGTCGCGCGTGCTGCCCGGCTTCCATCCCGACAGCAAGCTGCAGATGCTGCTCAAGCTCAAGGATCAGGTCGAGATCGTCGTTGCCATCAACGCCTACGACATCGAAAAGAACAAAATGAGGGGCGACCTCGGCATCACCTACGACGCCGACGTGCTCCGTCTCATCGACGCGTTCAGACTCGTCGGCTTCTACGTCGGCAGCGTCGTGCTCACTCAGTACGTCGCTCAGCCTTCGGCGGCGGCGTTCTCCGAAAGGCTCGAAAAACTCGGTATCAAGGTCTATCACCATTATATGATCGAGGGCTATCCGTCCGCGGTCAGTCATATCGTGTCGGACGAAGGCTACGGCAAGAACGATTTCATCGAAACGACCCGTTCCCTCATCGTCGTCACCGCTCCCGGCCCCGGCAGCGGAAAGCTCGCGGTCTGCCTTTCGCAGCTTTATCACGAGCATAAACGCGGCGTCAACGCGGGATACGCCAAGTTCGAGACCTTCCCGATATGGAATCTGCCGCTCAAGCATCCCGTCAACATCGCTTACGAGGCGGCGACCGTCGACCTCGGTGACGTCAACATGATCGACCCGTTCCACCTCGAAGCCTACGGCAAACTGACCGTCAACTACAACCGCGACGTCGAGATATTCCCCGTCGTCAACGCGATGTTCGAACGCATCTACGGCACGTCGCCCTACAAATCCCCCACGGATATGGGCGTGAATATGGCAGGAAACTGCATAAGCGATGAAGAAGCGGTGGTAAGCGCCGCAAGACAGGAGATAATCAGACGTTATTACGCCTGCGCCTGCAATGAAAGAAAAGGACTTTCGACGTCCGACGGTGAGACCGCGAAATGCGAACTGCTCATGCGTCAGGCAGGCACTTCCGTTGAAGAAAGACTCGTCGTGAGCGCCGCCAACACCAAAGCCGCCGAAACGGGGCTGCCCGCCGCCGCGATGGAACTGCCCGACGGCAGGATAATCACCGGCAGGACCACGTCGCTGCTCGGCGCTTCAAGCGCAATGCTGCTCAACGCTCTCAAGGCGCTCGCGGGGATAGACGACGGCATTTATCTTATCGCTCAGAAATATATCGAGCCGATTCAGGATCTCAAGACCAAGGTGCTCGGCAACAGAAACCCGCGCCTGCACACCGACGAAGTGCTCGTGGCGCTCAGTATCTGCGCGTCCACCGACCCCAACGCCGCGCTCTGTATGGAAAAGCTCAAGGAACTTCGCGGCTGCGAAGCCCATTCCAGCGTCATCCTTTCACAGGTCGATGACACCATCTTCAAAAAACTCGGCATCAACCTCACCTGCGAGCCCATTTATCAGACCAAGAAGCTTTATCATAGATAAGTATCAAGCAAAGCGGAGGAAATCTCACCTTGGAGAATCCTCTCAGTCACGCTTCGCGTGCCGGCTCTCCTTGCCGCGGCAAGGCGAGCCTGCTGACGAACGACGTGCGCGAATTACAGAGGGCTGCAAAGCGTGAGCAGAATGCTGATAGTCAAAGCGGAACCCCCACATTTCAAAGCAGAATAAACGAAGGCTTGCGAAAATGGGGAATATTTGTATAAGCAACGTATTGCATAAAGAAAAATCTGTGGCAGGATCCCCGTGAATGGGCTCGCCTTGCCGCAGCAAGGAGAGCTGTCGCCGCAAGGCGACTGAGAGGATTTCCTTTGATGATCGGTCAGCGATATGGTTCGAGCATATTGTCCGCCGCGAGATGTTAAAAAAGAATTTCCGCTTTCCACGGCAGCCCCACATTTCAAAGCAGAATAAACGAAGGCTTGCGAAAATGGGGAATATTTGTATAAGCGACGTATTGCATAAAGAAAAATCTGTGGCAGGATCCCCGTGAATGGGCTCGCCTTGCCGCAGCAAGGAGAGCTGTCGCCGCAAGGCGACTGAGAGGATTTCCTTTGATGATCAGTCAGCGATATGGAAAAGATATATAATTCAAGCATATTGTCTACCGCAAGAATGTTACGAAAGTGTCTCACAAAAGAAGAAAAGCATCTTTGGTACGATTTTTTGCAGAAACACCCGAAAAAATTTGTGAAGCAAAAAATACTCGGCAAATACATAGCAGATTTCTATTGCGCTTCTGCAAAGCTTGTTGTTGAGCTTGACGGCTCACAGCACTATACTGATTACGGAATGGAAAAAGATGCCGAAAGAACGGAATATCTTAAGCAGTTCGGAATCACGGTGATACGCATTTCAAACACCACGATAAAAACGAATTTCAGCGGTGCGTGTCAATACATTGATGAAACGTTGAACGAATTGACAAAAACGAAGTAATAAATGCTTGGGAGAATCCTCTCAGTCACGCTTCGCGTGCCGGCTCTCCTTGCTGCGGCAAGGCGAGCCTGCTGACGAACGACGTGCACATATTACAGAGGGCTGCGAGGTGTAAGCAGGATACTGATTTTCAAAATTGATATTTAAAGCGGAAAGGATTTCCGCGCTGCGCGGAAATCCCACATTAATTTGACATTTGCAATTTACAATTTTCACAGGTCGTCCGCGTCCTGCAGCGGTTTTTCGCCGTCACGCGGAATACCCGTCCAGCTCCCCTCGGGATCGGTGTCGGAGTAAAAAGACTCGGGATCGGTCTCAAAAGGGGCAAACAAAGATTGATAATTCGTTCTTCCGGCAGCGTTTCCGTTTCTTTGCGGAAAATGATATCTGTTGTATATGCCGTTTTTCGGAAATTCGGGTTTTGTCGGTCTTTTTTTCATAATGAGCAACGGTCACATCCTTTCGCGCACTTATTATGCGCGGACGCAAATACACATATACGGAGGAAACAATGATATACGTCGGAATAGATTTCGGTGACAGACGCGTCGGCGTCGCGAGAAGCGACGGAATACTCGCGTCGGCAGTCGGCACGGTGTGGATAAACGGTATGAACGACGCCGTGGCCAAAATAAGTGAAAAAATCAAAGAGCTGAACGCCGATGTGGTCGTGATCGGACTTCCGAAGAACATGGATTCCTCCGAGGGCTTCCGTGCCGAAAGAACGCGCCGTTTCGGCGACGCGATCAAAGAGGCGACGGGAATAGAGCCCGTCTATTACGACGAACGCCTCACCACCTCGCAGGCGTACGTCTATATGAACGAAGGCAACATGAAATCGCGCAAGAGACGAGGCGTCATCGACACGATGTCGGCTGAGATAATACTCCAGAACTACCTCGATTCGCAGCCCCGAAACTGAAAGGAAGGAAAAATGCGTTTTATCCGCACCGAAAGCGAAGCATATCCCATTGCCGAAGACGCTTTTGAAGCTCTTTATAACAAAGTCTGCGTTCCCGACGAAAGCGACAAAGTAAAACTCGTTATAAACGGGGACGAAAGCGAAAAATATTCGATCTTTTCAAAAGACGGCGGGCTCGTCATCGAAGGCGGCAGAAAAAGGTCGCTGCTTTACGGCGTTTACGACTATTTTTCGCGCTTTTTCGGCGTTTCGTACTATTGGGACGGCGACAGATACCCGAAAAGCAGAAAAAAACTCGTCCTCCCGACCGAAGAATACACGTCGTCGCCCGCCTATGAGCTGCGCGGGATACGCTATTTCGCCCATCGCGGGCTCACGCGATTTCAGGCGGAAATGTGGGGAAGCGACGACTGGAAAAAAGAAATAGATTATCTCGTCAAAAGACGGTTCAATATGTTTATGCTCCGCATGGGGAACGAAGACGTTTTTCAGCGCACCTTCCCCGATATCTGCCCGTATCCCGCAAACGACGGGCCGATAGACTCGGGCAGACACGGTTTTGACGACCGCACGTCCGCGTGGGGACTGAAATACCGCGGAGAACTGATAAGAAAAATTTACGCGTACGCCTTGGAGCGCGACCTCATCATCCCCGTTGACTGCGGCACGATGACGCACTGGTATTCGCGTACGCCGAAAGAATACATTGATGCAGTCGACCCGAAGCCGCTCGTTCAGTCGACGAGCCTTTACGGCGACAGATGCGGGCTCGTGTGGGACGTCAGGGAAGAAAAATACCTGCGCGACTACTTCAGACTCACCGAAACGATGGTGCGCGACAGCGGTCAGAGCCTTTATTTTCACACCATAGGGCTCGCGGAACGCCTTTTTTCGGACGACAGACAGAAAAACCTTGAGCTGAAGACCGAGGTCTACCGCGCAATCGCGTCGTATCTCAAGGAAAACCATCCGTCGGCGAAGCTGCTCATATCGAGCTGGGATCTCGCCATGTACTGGAAGCCGGACGAGGTCAGAAAGCTGCTTGCCGAGCTCGATGACGGGCAGTGCATACTTTTCGACTACACGTCCGAGTCGAGGGACGACGTCAACAACTTCACGTCGTGGGTCGGACGCGGAGGATTCCCGTACGTTTTCGGCATTTTTCACGCCTACGAACCCAACAACGACATAAGAGGCGACTACGAAAGAATAGAAGAGCGCAAGGCGCAAATCATAAACGACAAGGCGTGCAGAGGCTTTATCCTCTGGCCCGAGCTTTCGCACGGGGACGGCGTCATGCTCGAATACGTCTGCGAGAACGCCTGGAAAGGCGACGTCAAGCGTGAGGACGTGCTTGACTCCCATTGCCGCCGCAGATACGGAGAATGCGAAAAAATGCGTTCTCTTTATGAAAAACTTTATCCTGTTTCGCGGCTTTTTGCGTGGGGATTCTGTTCACGTCACCCCGAACGCGACGTTTTCCGCAATTATTACCCCGATATTTCGCCGTCTGATTTCGGTTACAGCCCCGTTTTCGGCGAACTCAACGATTTTCAGAAAAAAAGGATCGGATTTTATCTGCCGCAGTACGACGAAGTGAAGGGGAACATCCCTGACGTCATAAGGAGCGCGGCGGCGCTTTACGGCGGGGCGGACGAGCAGGGAAAGCGTGACCTTTGCGACATCATCAGAACAGCGGTGTCCCGCTGGCTGCATTTTGAGATAATGCGTCTTCAGACGAAGCAGAACGATGCTCCGCTTATGGAAAAAATATACTCGGTCTTTGAGCTTTTCGCCTGCCTTCTCGAGGCGAACGACGACTATTCGCTCGGCAGGTCGTTCGAGAGACTGAAAAAAGAAAGCGCCGTCAACCCGTATTTCGAAACGACGCTCAAGGAAAACACCCTCACCGACTACTGCCTTACCGATATTGCAGAAATAATACGGTTTTACTCGCTGCCGGTTTCAAGGCTCACTTTCGATCTCCTTGAAGGGAAGATCGGTGAGGAAGACTATTCTTCGGAAGTGAAAAAGGTAAAGGAACGCTTCATGGCGACGCCGATTTGCGAAATGAAGGCGGAAGATCCGCGGGAGGTTGCCGTGATCGCTTCGGAAATCGCGGAAAAAATCAGATAAAACGTAATATTTTCCGCGCTTTTCGGGTATTGAGTATGAAACAAACAAGGGGGATATTAAAATGCCTGACGTAAAAATGACCCGCAAACAGTTTTTTGAAGAATATAAAAAGGCGGTCGCCGCGTATGAAGGAAGCAAATGCGCCGAGGAATGGCTTGCTTTGGCAAACACCGTGACCGACGAGGATCTCGTGAACGGCGACGAAGTGATAACCGTCGACGCCGGCGAACTGAACAGACTCGGCAGCTCCGCGAACAGAAGCAACGCGCTCGGAGCCAACGACGAGATAGCGAAATACTTCGGACTCAGCACAAGCAAGCTGACGGCGTTCCTCGCTTTCGGCTACAGCCACGCCCAAAACGGGATCGGCGGAGTCGTCAGCATGGCGACCGGCACACTTTGCGATAATATCGTCGAACTCGACAAGAACGCCGCTCAGACCGAGTTCAGGAAAGAAGACAAGGTATACGAGCTCAACGGAATGATCCGCGACGCTTTCGCCGCCTGTGACGACATGGGTATCGTCAACAAGAATTATTCCCTGAAATTCTACGACCTTTCCGCGAAAAGCGAAAGAAACCTCAACGCGAAAGAAGTCAACGACATGCTTGCGGAAGGCAGGGTGGTTTACGCGCGTCACGCCGATTTCGGTGATATTCCTCTCGTCAAAGACGTGGACGGAAAGATCGTCAGCGGCGACAAACTGATGAACCGTCCCGCATACGAGCCGAAGAAGACCGAGATCCCCAAAGTCAAGGGCATCTGGAACAAAATATGCAGTTTTCTCCACATAAGAACAGCCGGTACGAAAGAGTATTTCGAGGCGAAAGACCTTGAAAAAGCACGCAACGCCGAAGCAAAGAAAAAGAACGACGAGCTTAAAAAGGCACAAGACTACGTCAGAAAAGACCCCAAGTTCGAGACCGCCAAAGTCATGAACATAGACGAGGAGATCAAAAAGCAGAACGCGCAGGCGAAGAATAATCCCGAAAACCAAATCAGCGAAAAGGCGAAAATCGCCATGAACGACATAGATAAATGGCAGGCGGAGCTTATCGGTGCCTTTTTGTGGGAAAATCATACCGGTGAGATCAACGTATACGCCGACAGCCATTGCAGCGTCAAATTGAATCCCGCGTCCGCGAACAAGCATCTCAATGAAGGAAGCACTCTTTTCGCGACCTGCGGAAAGAGCATCGCGTACAAATTCAATCTGCTCGGCGAAAACGGCTCGCTCCTTTTCGGACGCAACGCCGCCATCGCCGAAAAAGCCCAAAGAGAAAAAATAACCGAAGCAATACGCAAGGACGCGATGGGCAAAATCGTGGAAAACATCGATGAATTGTTTGTTCTCGCCAACGGTATACCCAAAAGAAAACACGGCGAAGACAGACGCGAATGGCAGGAAAAAGCGTATATCAAGCTTTCCACCGACGAGAAGTATCAGTTCGGAAACCTCGAATCATACGAAAAAGACGAATATGCGGACAAGCTTGACGAATGGGTCGGCAAGAACCGCAAAAAGATCATTGACGCGTACACAACGGCATGCGATAACGAACACCTGCCCAGACTGAATACCGCCGTCAGATATCTCGAAAACGAATTGAACGGCAGCAAACTGTTCAACTTCATCGAAGCAAAGCAGAATGAGCATATCGTAAAATATGCCAACCCCGAGAGAGAAAAAAAGCTTCAGGCGATCCTCGACGAACAGAAGAAAAAGGAAGAAGCTTCCGAGGTCAAGGGACCCGAAACGAACCCCGATGAACAGAAAGCCGCCGATGAACTGAAGGAAAAGAAGGAATCCCACATAGCAAGGGAAAACGAAAAGAGCCTCAAGGGTCAGGAGCTCGTCGACGAGAAGAGAAACGCGGCATACGAAGTCATCATGGATTTCGGGAACAATTATACAGACGACGAAGTGCTGGACGCTCTCGCCACGGTGGTCGTCTGCCACACCATCTCGCCCAAGACAGGGCTCGAGACCGACTTCATCGCAGGCAAAAACGTCGATATGCGTATGAAGATCGAAGAAAGCAGAGCGCAGGGCATCAAAGCGCGTGAGATCATCAGCGGCAACGAAAAAGCCTTCGAAAACGCCGTGGAGCAGGTCAAAGGCACCGAAGCGTTCAAGTTTTATGCCGATGAGTACAAAAACGCAATGGCGGTCAGAGCGCAGAAAGGCGAGGCAAAGTCTTTCTTTGTGGCAAAGAAAGCCGTGATAATGACTAAAAAATTGCTTGAAGAGCATAACATCGGCGGCAATATCGAGCCGCTGAAAGCGGGCGTGCTCGCTGCCGAATCGCAGCTCATAACCGGACTTGACGAAAAGAACAAGGAGCTTTCGCTCGGCGTCAGCGATATCGTCAAAAACGCGATCACCAACCCCGAAGCAGGCGAAAAGGTCGAATCCCTCAACGATCCGATGCTCAAAAAATAATACCGAAAACGACCGTGCCGCGTGAAGACGAGCGTATGCTCGATATCATATTCAACTCCCGCTGTTTCGACCTCGGCGCGGTCTTCAACCGGGGAGGCGTCGTGAGCCGGATAAACAAGATAAACAAGGATTACGTTTCAAGATTCGAGTCGATCTCCGATAAAGCCGACGCGAAGATGCAGGAAGACGTCGAATACATTATGGGACTTGATTACTGATCATTAACCCACGGAAATAAAAAACAGAGTTCGTGTCAAACGGACTCTGTTTTTTGTGTCTTTTATTTCTTATTTCTTTTCGACTTTCGCGACGACGCCGAGACCGATGATGATGACGAGCGTCAGGAACCAATGGTCGGAAATCCAGTCGCCGATCCCGCCGGAATCGAAAGAAGGCGGCTCGGACGGAAGGTTGAAATTCGTTCTGAATCTTTCATAGACGGACGCGAAATCGGCGGCTTTGCCGAACCACGGCGCAAGCAGACCGCACAGAAGACCGCTCTGCACGTCGTTGTAATCGCTTACCGCCTCGTTGTAATCGCTTTTTGAGGCGAGGGCGTCAAGCACTTTGCCGAGCTCTTTGTAATGCTTCTGCACCGTGTCGTCGTTGATATTCTGCTCGTATATCGCGACGGCGTCGGTGTATACGTCAACGAGCGCGTTTTCGAGCCTTATGGGGGACGACGCCTTGCTTCTCAGGTTTTCAACGTGTTCTTTTGCCGAGCCGCTCACATTGTAAGACGCGTTTTCGGCAGCCGAGAGCATAAGGCCTGCCTCGTCGGCGCATCTGAGCACCGAATTTTTCAGCGACCCGTCCTTATAGGCGTTGCTCACGTCCTTTTTTTCGGAAAGCAGGGCGAAGTTCGCGTCGGCGAAAACCGTTATGACGATCACCAGCACGAGGGCGGCTATCGCCAGAGGACGGTTGAATTTGTATATCTCTTTCATTTTTTGCGTTTACGGTGTCAGCCCCTGAGCTCAAGCAGCTTGTTTTTGAGCTCGGTCTCTATTCTTGCAAGCTCTGCCTCGGCTGCTTCGCGTTTTGCGTGGCCGTCGGACTGGATCTGCCGGACCTCGTCGAGGGTGCTGATAAGCTCCTTGTTGGTGGCGGTGAGGGTCTCGATGTCGATAACGCCGCGTTCGCTTTCCTTGGCGACCTCGACGGTGGACTGATGCAGCTTCTCGGCGTTCTTTTTGAGGAGGGCGTTGGTCATGTCGGTGACGGCTTTTTCGGCTTTGAGTGCCTCTTCGGTGTGAGCAAGCCCGAGGGTGATGAGCATCTGGCTCTTCCAGAGCGGAATGGTGTTGACGATGGTGGACTGGATCTTTTCGTTCATCAGCACGTCGTTGTTCTGAACGAGACGGATCTGCGGAGCCATCTGGATGGATACCATGCGGGAAAGCTCGAGGTCGTAGATCTTCTTTTCAAATCTGTCGCAGCTGGACGCGAAATCGTTCGCTTTCTGCGCGTCTTCGGGGAGACCGGATGCCTTTGCTTTTTCTTCGAGTTCGACGAGCGTGGTGGTGCGTTCGAGCTCGAGACGCTGCTTGCCCGCGAGAATGTACATGGAAAGCTCTTTGAAATAGGTGAGGTTGGTGTCATAGAGCTTGTCGAGGATGGCGACGTCCTTGGTGAGGGTGACTTCGTGGCCTTCGAGAACGGTCACGATGTTGTCGACGTTGTTGTTGACCTTGTCGTATTTGGTCTGCAGGTTGGCTATCTTCTTTTTGGTGGAGCGGAAAAATCTCGCGATGAATCCGCGGTTGACGTTTTCGATGTCGTCGTTGAAATCGCGGAGCTGTCCTACGAGCGACGTGATCATTTCACCTGCTTCGCCGAGGTTCTGCGTTTTGACGGTCTCGAGCGCGGTATCCGAGAAATCGGCTACCTTCTGCTGAGCGGAAGCGCCGTAATGGGTCATTTCGGCGGTGTTGGTGATGTCGATGGAAGCAGAGAAATCCTTGACGGTCTGCATTTCCTCGGGGGAGAGGTTGGAGTTTACGAGCTCGTCGAGCTTCGCGGTGGCGGCTTCGGCGTTCTCTTCTTTTGCGACGATTTCGGTGGCTGCCTCTTCAAAGGGATTGAGGGTGAGCTTGATGGCCGGTACGCTGTTTTCGTTTTCCATTATATTTTCCTCCGTTGTTTTGGGCAATTGAAAAGCCGTGTCACGCAACTGCCCGATATATTATTTTATATTCATTTCATTGTCGGCAAGACCGTCTTTTTTGAGCATGGTCTCAAGCACCGTGACGTCGGTCGAAATGTCGAGCGCGTCGTTTGCGAAAAGCGCGTCGTACTGTTTGCGGAACGCCTTTTCGATCTGAACGAAAGCCGTTTCTATCGACTTTCTCGTTTCGTTTACGTTGCTTCCCGCGTCTTTGCCCGTGATGAACACGTATTTGTCGGCAAGCTTTTCGGTCGTGGGCAGGTAATAGTTCATAAATCTGCGGCAGCGCCTCAGGTCTTCGACGTCTCCCGAGACATCGTCGCTTATTTTGTATATCAGCTCGACGATGCTTGCCATCTTGAACGCGGTGGTCGGATGAGCCGAGGCTACCGCGGCTCTGTCCTTGTCGATTATTGCCGCGACCCTGTCAAACTCTTTGACCGCGTCGTCTATCTCGGTGATACCGCTGGAAAACGGCACGTCAACGAGCTTCTGCTCGGGCTTGCACTTTTTTTTGGCAACGAGATACGCTGCGACCGTGATGACGATCACGGCGATCAGCCCGCCGACGGTGTAAAGCTTGAACGGCAGCGAGCATACGAGCCACACCGCGGCGGCTATCCATATCGGCTTTGCCGATTTGACTTCGATATATTGCTGACGTTTTCCCGGGGTGGGGCGGCCGTTATTTTCCAAGCAGGTCATCTCCTTTTATGAAATGAGTATAAAACATATTTTTTATTTTGTCAATCGATTCCGCAGATATTTCTCGCTACGTGGACGCCGCTCGCGGACGCGTGGGACAGCGAATGGGTGATGCCGCTGCCGTCGCCGATCATATAAAGGCCTTTGTGCACGGTCTCGAGGTTCTCGTCGACCGAAACCTCCATGTTATAGAACTTGACTTCCACGCCGTAAAGCAGGGTGTCGTCGTTGGCGGTGCCCGGAGCGATGCGGTCGAGCGCGTAGATCATTTCGATAATGCCGTCGAGTATCCTCTTGGGCAGCACGAGGCTGAGGTCGCCGGGCGTCGCGTTGAGGGTGGGGGTGACGAGCCCTTCTTCTATCCTCTTGGCGTTGCTGCGTCTGCCTCTTATGAGGTCGCCGAAGCGCTGGATTATTACGCCGCCTCCGAGCATATTGGAAAGCCGCGCGATGCTTTCGCCGTATCCGTTGCTGTCCTTGAACGGTTCGGAAAAATGCTTTGAAACGAGCAGCGCGAAGTTGGTGTTCTGCGTTTTCATCTCGTTGTCTTCGTAGCTGTGCCCGTTGACGGTCACGATGCCGTTGGTGTTTTCGTTGACGACGATGCCGTTGGGGTTCATGCAGAACGTTCTCACGTTGTCCTCGAATTTTTCGGTGCGGTAGACTATCTTGCTTTCATAAAGCTCGTCGGTGAGGTGCGAGAAGACGACCGCCGGCAGCTCCACGCGCACGCCGAGGTCAACGCGGTTGGACTTGGTCTCGATGCCGAGGTCGCGGCAGACGGATTCCATCCATTTGCTTCCGCTTCTGCCCACCGAAATGACGCATTTTTCACATTCGTATTCCTTGTCTCCGACGGTCACGGTATATCCGCCGTCCGACAGTCTGACGCTCGTGACGGGGGAGTCGAAATAAAAGTCTATTCTGTCCTTGAGGAACGAATAGAGGTTTTTCAGCACGACGTAGTTGATGTCCGTGCCGAGGTGGCGCACCGAGGCGTCGAGCAGGTTCAGCTTGTTCTGTATGCAGATCTTTTTGAATCTCGTTCCCGCGGTGGAATAAAGCTTGGTGCCTTCGCCGCCGAACTGCATATTTATCTGGTCGACGTACTTCATGAGCTCAAGCGCCTGCTTTTTGCCCACGTGCTCGTAAAGCGTGCCGCCGAAATCGTTGGTGATGTTGTATTTTCCGTCGGAAAACGCGCCCGCACCGCCGAAACCGCTCATTATCGAGCAGCTTTTGCAGCCGACGCAGGTCTTTATCTTTTCGCCGTCGATGGGGCATTTGCGCTTTTCGAGCGGATGACCCGCCTCGAATACGGCGATCTTCATATCGGGATGTATTTTTTCAAGCTCGTAAGAAGTGAATATCCCTCCGGGACCCGCTCCGATTATTATAACGTCATATTTCATGGAAAGTACCTCGCGATTTTTTCGCATATTATCACTGACTGTAGTATAGCACAAATCACGCGGAATGTCAAATGAAATCCGGAATTCGGAATTGACCGTAAAATAATAAAAAGATTTCCGCGGCAGGCGCGGAAATCACAGATTGCAGACAAAGTCTGCAATCTGATCAGACTGAGACAAGCGAAGTTGATTTCGGCGAAAAACGAGCGTCGCCGTAGATAACTACGGCAGTCGAGTTTTTCGTCGAAGCCATTGAAATTTCTGATAAAATCAATATTCCTATTATAAAAGTGTACTCTCATCCTTCTGATGTGAAGTACACTTTTGCTCTATTCTATTTGCATTTCAATGGCGTAAGAAACGAGTTTGTCTTCGGTCTGACGCGTGCCTTTCGGTCACGCGTTTTGATTTATATATTCGTTATGAAAAGCACGATTCCCGAAACGATCAGAAGCAGGTAAACGATGATGAGAAAAGTCGACTGCCTGACCTTTTTCGTGAGCAGTCCGCCGAGCCATACGGCGGCAAGAGCGGGGATGAGGCACACGCCCGACATCACCGCGACGCTGCGCGTGATATCGCCGTTTATCGCGTACATCGTCATCATCACGGTGTTCACGACTGCCCAGACCGAGTTGACCGTGGCACGGAAGGCGCGTTTTTCGGGTATCTGATACGTCGCGTATACGGCAAGGAAACTGCCGCCCGAAACGAAAAGCCCCTGCATTATTCCGGCAACGGCAAGGGAAACGGCACGCAGATATGCCGGAGCCTGCCCGTTTGATCTGAAAAACAGCTTTTTTACGCCTATGGCGGTCACGACGACGGCGTAGGCGAGGAGCAGTATTTTCAGATCGACTTTCCCCGTCAGCCATATTCCGGCGATGACGCCCACGAGCATGACCGATACCATTTTGACAAGTTCACGCTTGTTTATATAACGGAATTCGCTGATGATGACCGTTATCCCCGTGACCCACGCCACGAAGGTCAGCACGGGCTTCGTAAGCGCGATGCCCGATATCATTATGCCGAGCGGCATCGCGAGCAGCGTTCCGCCGAACCCGACGAGCGACTGCAGGAACACGCTGAACATCATTATCAGCACGAACAATACGTTTTCGAGCATGGCGCACCTCTTTTCATATATCTTGGGTCCATTATACTGTACGCTTTTCGCTTTTGCAATAGTTTTGTGAAATTTGCGTCTTATGCTTCTTGACATATCTTTTTGTAAGTGTTATCATCAAAAGACAAAATAATCAAAAGAAGGTACGGTATATGTCACATCTCACCGAAAAAAGCGAAAAGTCCGAACTCATTTACGACGGCAAGATACTTCACGTCCGCAAAGACACCGTGACGCTCCCCAACGGAGACACGGCGTACAGAGAATTGATAAGGCACGTCGGCGCGGTGGCGATAGTGGCGCTGACCGACGACGGAAAAGTCATTATGGAGCGTCAGTTCAGATATCCTCTCGGATGTGTCATCACCGAGATACCCGCGGGCAAGCTCGACTCCAAAAGCGAGGACAGACTCGACGCGGCAAAGCGCGAATTCCGCGAGGAAACGGGATTCACCGCCGACGAATGGACGCCTCTCGGCGACTATCATCCCGCCGCGGCATATACCGATGAACGCATTTCCATCTATCTCGCACGCGGACTCCACCGAGGAGAGCGCTGCCTTGACGAAGATGAATTTCTCGACGTTTTCTTCGTTCCGTTCGACGACGCCGTGAAAGAATGTGCGGAAGGCAAAATAACCGACGGCAAGACGGTGGCGGGTATACTCAGGGCAAAATACTTGCTTTCACAGAAATAAATCATCAAGCCGCGGACGGTGCAGGATCCGCGGCTTTTTTATCGCAGAAGCAAAAAACGCGTTGATATCACGCCGTATAAAGCAATGTTGTCATTGACAGAATCAAATTGATATGATAGTATAATATTAAACAAACGTATCGGAGGGCAAATATGAAACGTTTTTTGTCGTTTTTACTGATACTCGCGGTTTTTTGCGTATCTTTTTCGTTCACGGCATCTTCCGTCATTGAAACCGTAGCGGGCGACGCCGACGGCAGCGGAAAAGTGGATTTTGAAGACTATATATTCACGCGCCTTGCGTCGAGGGGCCACGCCTCGCTCGAGGGTGATGCTTTTGACGCAGTCGACTTCGACAGAAACGGCGTTATCGAGAAGCTCGACGCCGAATTCATCAGGGACTACGTCTGCGGAAGAACTTCTGTCCTTCCCGGGGACTGCTCCCACGAGGGAAGCATCCGTTCGCGTGACGCCGACGGCGACGTCGTGCTCGTCTGCCCGATATGCGGCGTTACCGCCAAAGCCGACGTCCCGACAAATCTCAAAGTGGCGTATATCCCCATCGACGACCGTCCCGTCAACGTGGACAGAGTGCAGTACCTTGCCGAATCGATCGGCTTTGACCTGCTCATGCCCGAGACCGACCTTTACCGTACCTGCCTTGACAACATGACAAAGAACAAGAACGGCACGACCTTCGGCGACAGAGCGAAGCTTCTTGAGTGGATAAAAGAGACCGACAAAGAGTGCGATTACTTCATAATCTCGCTCGACCAGATGCTTTCGGGCGGTCTTGTCAGCTCACGCTGGCTTTCCAACACCGACCTCACGTTCGAATACGAGATCGCCGACGAAATAATCAAGCTTTGCGAAAACAACACCGTGGTGCTGTTCGATACGGTGATGCGCCTTGCCTCCACCGTCGATTATATGGAATACGACTACGCAACGTACAATCTTCTCAGAAGCTACGGCAAGGCTGCCCGCCGTTCTCTGACGGGAAGCGATCTTACGATCGAAAACATTATTGCCGGCTACCGCTATAACGCGAACGGTCAGAAGATATCCACGGCTCTTTCCGAGGACGCGATAAACAAGTATCACGCGTCGCGCCGCCGCAAGCTGGTGCTTGCCGACTATATCCTCAAAAACGCGGGCGAAAACATCGACTTCATTTATTACGGCGTCGACGATTCCTCGCCGCAGACGACCATTCAGACAAACGAGATAAACTACATCAAGGGACTTATCGGTGACAGAGGCGTGCTTTCGGCTGCCTGCGACGAGCTCGGGCTCTGCTGTCTCACGCGCATAGCCTGCATGGTCTACGGCGACGTCAACGTCAACGTAGAGTATTTCGGCCCCGGCAGGGATATGGCGGCCGACGAATACGACATCGGAACTCTCGGCAGCACCATCGACATCCATCTTTCGCTTTTTGATACCGGAAAAGAAAAGGTCACCGACGCCGCGCTCGACGTCCTTGTTCTCACCCGTGACTATACGTCGGCTGACAGACAGAATCTTATTGACCGCATCAACTCGAATATCGGGAACGGCGTTCCCACGACGGTCATAAACGTCGCAAGCAATGCCGGACAGTTCGGCTCCGCACTCGTCGACCAATGTGACGATCTGTGCCAGCTTCTCGGCTATTCCAACTGGAACACCGCCGGAAACGCGCTCGGCATCTCGCTGTCGCTCGGCGTCGCAAGGTACGCGTATCTGTGCGCGGTAGGGAAATCGACTCCCAAAGCCAACGAGGGATTCCTCAAGTCCATGACCTTCGCTTACGTCAAGGATCTGAGCTATAAGGCGTTCCACACGAATATAAACGGTCTGCTCACTGACGACTACACCTGCTCCGCCAAGCAGATGATCGCAAAGCTCAACGAGGGCAAAATAGTGACCTCGGTGTTCCCGTATACCGCGTCAAAGCACGGAAGAATAGCCGCCTCCAACGCGAGATATCCGTGGAACAGAAACTTCGAAGCCACTTTCGATATAAACGTATATAACTGAATAAAGCTGAACAAATGAAAAGGCAATGACGGTTTCGCCATTGCCTTTTCATTGCTTATTCTTCTACGTCGATTTTTATGTCGCCCGTGGACGTGGTTATCTCGCATTTGCCGCCCGACGCGGTTTTCGGCACTTTCACGCTTCCGGTGGACGTATCCGTTATGAATATCTTCTCGCTTGCGAGCGTTCCTTTCACGTCGCCGGTGCTCGTTTTTGCGTATATCTCGGCGGCGTCGCAGCGGTCGAAGCTGACGTCCCCCGTGCTGCTCTTTATGTTCATCTTTCCCGTGAAGACCGCGTTCTTCAGTCTGAGGTCTCCCGTGCTTCCGCTGAAAGTGAAGTCGTCTCCCGTGAGATCGGTCACGGTCACGTCGCCGGTCGTAACGGAAACGTCAAGGACGGAAGCCGACGTCTTGCTTATCCGCACGTCTCCGGTGCTTGATTTTATCTTCAGCTTTTCTTTCACTTCCGCCGAAAACGTCACGTCTCCGGTGCTTAATGAAATATCCGCGTTTCCGAATACGAAGCCTTCGGGAACTTTGATATCACCCGTGCTTTCCTTTATACGCAGGGAAGCATATTCATTTTGAGGAAGAAATACGGTGATCGTCTCCTTGCCGACGTCGAAACCGACGTGCTCGTACCATTTTCGGCTGTCGACCGTTTTTATCACGAGCTTTCCGTTTTCGACCGACACCGAGTTTGTCACGTTTTCTTTTTCTTTGCATTCAACGACGCATTTTCCGTCTTCTGAAAGAACGAAAAGAATATCGGCGGTTTGCGTATCGATCGATATTTCCGAGAAACTTTCATTTATGTTATAGGTATTCGTTACGGTTTCTGCGCTTCCGAGCACCGTAAAATCCCATGATGCCGCCGACATTGCGCAAACGAATATCACGGCACCGATGACCGTTATCACGGCAGCGGTGATGAGAATTGCTTTTTTTGCGGTGTTCATTACGCTTCCTCCTTTGCGGCAAAGCCTGATTTTATTTTGTATGCAAGTTTTTTAGTGAGCTTCAATATGCCTTTCGTTGCATTAAGACATCCGAAAAATACGAATACCGAAAGCCCCGCGAGCGCAAGCCCCGCGCCGAGCGGCGCGAAGTGACCCGCGTCCGGACTGCCGAACAGCGAAAGCGTCCCGTAGACGATACCGTAAACGCCGTAGGCGGCGAAAGCCGCGAAGACCGCCCAGAACGCCGCGATGACCGCCCACACCGTTATATACAGCGCGAGGAAAACGGAGAAGAACGTGATGAGCAGCGGCAGCCACATCGGCGAACCGATGATTATCAGGGCAGTCTCCCATCCTTTGAGCTTTCTTTTTGGCTTTATTTTTTCCTTTACGAGTTTTACGAGCGAGGTATCGGACACCGTCTGCGACACAATGTCGTCAATGCTTCCGACTCCGTCCACCGCCTCTTCTTCCGAAAGCCCTTCTTCCATCCGGTCGTCTATCATTTCGCCGTAAAACGTCAGCCTTTCGTTCACGTCGTCGGGCGGCAGAAAAGAAAGACGGCTTTTCAGTTTTTCAATAAATTCAGTCTTTGTCATTTGCCTCATCCTCCTTCGTCACAAATTTATAGATCGCAAGTATCTCGTTCCAGTCGCTTTTGAATTCGTCGATGCGTTTTATGCCGTTTTCGGTGATGCGGTAGTATTTTCTCAGCCTGCCGTCGTGCTCCGCCGTTCTTACCGTCAGCATATCCGAAACTTCAAGACGCTTCAGGATGGTGTACAGAGTCGATTCCGAAAGCTCGATATACGGCTTCATGTCCTTGATGATCCTGTATCCGTACGAGTCTTCGTTCCGTATCGCGGCAAGCACGCACACGTCGAGCAGCCCTCGCTTGAGTTGAATATCCATGACATACCTCCTTTTGTGAAATACATCATATCACGAAGTATACGGTCTGTCAATAGGTTTTTTGAAAAAAATCATAAAAAAGAACGACCGCTGCCGTGTGTCAACAGGAACACACGGCAGCGGTCGTGCCTTTTGCAATACCAAGGATTATTCTTCTTCGGCTCCGATGATGGTGTCAATGAAGTCGTTCAGCGCCTTGTTGTAGCCGCCGAAATAAGTTTCGCTCTTCGAAACGTACGTGTTGGAGCTGCCGCCGGTTATGACGTTGTTGTAGAACTGGATGATGTTGTTGAAGTTATAAGCGTCGGAAAGGTCGTATTTGCGGCTCTTGAAGATCAGGTCGATGTTCTTTTCGGATTCATCGTCCTTGGTCTTCTGACCCTTGAGGACCAGGCTGTAATAGGACGGGGTGATCATTTCTTTGCCGTAGTAAGCGAGGGCTTCGATGGTAAAGAGAGTGACGTCGAGTTTATCCGCGGGACAGCAGATGGGAACGGTCACGAGAGTAACGTCATAGACGTTGCCGGAAGCGCAGTATTCGTCCTGCGTTTCGTTGACCTTGGGCATCGGGACGATGCCGTAGTTGACGTCGGAGTTCGCCATGATGTCGTTGAAGAGGTTGGATATCTTTGAGGGCATGAAGAGGGAATTGCCGTTTGCGAATATGCGTATCGCGTCATCGTAAACGCCGGAATCCCACGCGCCGTAAAAGTCCGCGATACCGCAGTAGGACGAATCCTTGAACATGGTGAACAGCTTGTCGAAGCAGTCGACGTTGCGCTGATCGTTGATGCAGAGCTCGGGAATGTCGTCGGAATTCTTCTGTACCTTGGCGCAGCCGTAGCCGAGCATGAACATGATGCCGTCGTAAGCTCTGCCGACAACGCCCCAGACGTCTCCGTCTTCGGGCTTGAACGACATTTTATCGCCGTGCTTGAGCGTGACCTGTTTTGCCATTTCGGTCATTTTGTCCATGGTCCACTCGTTTTTGTTGACCGTCTCGTAAATGTCATCAAAGTTGTATTTCTGTGCCATATCCTTGTTGAAAAGCATCACCCACGTCGCGTTGTCGTCGGTAACGCAGATGTCGCCGGTGAGGAAGTACAGCTTGTTCGCGACAGACATATCGCGGATAAGCCCCTGGTCCCAATAGTCGGCTTCAAAATTTATATAACCTTTTCCGCCGTTTGCTTCCTTGTTGATCTCATAAAAGTCATAGAAATAACCGTCGGAAGTTTTCGGAGCCATATAGAACGCCGAAGAGCAGGCTATATTGTATTCAAGTCCGCCGTTTATCGCGGTCTCGAGCTCGGTGGGCACGTTCCACGTGTCGGAAGCGTAGCGAAGGTCGATGGATATGCCGTATTTGTCCTTGAGGACTCTCGAACGTTCGGCAAATACTACCGAAAGTCCTTCGTCGCTTGCTTCGTCGAGCCAGAACTCGCCGGAGAAAACGTTTTTAGAGTCGGGCATCAGCAGGGTGATGGTCTCATCCCAGTATTTTTCCTCAATGGGGCAGTCGTCGACCGAAACTTCTTCGGACGGTTCGTCGGTGTCGGACGTTTCCGCCGTCGATACTTCCGCTTTGCTTTCGGCTTGCGACGACGTTTCGTTTCCGCTTTCGGAACACGAAGCGAGAGCCGAAAGCGCAATGAGCGCGACGAGGATCAGAGATACGATGCGTTTCATTGTTGTTGCCTCTTTCCTTATTTGATTTTTATTTGATCTATTCGGTTTGGTATACGATTCAATTATACAATGACAAGCACATATGTCAACAATAATCGTACAAAAAACGCAAAAATAGTCACGTTTTTGAACGAATGCGTCATTTTTGAATAATCGTCTGAGCTTCTTTCCGTTCCATTCGTTCGCATTTGTCACCATTCGTGCCGTTATCGTGTAAAAAAGTGACTATATGTGCGAAAAAGTGATTTTATGTTGAAAAATCACAGCGAATGTGTTAAAATAAATCACACCACAAAAACAAGGAGCGTAAATATATGAAAAAGAAAACGTCGGCTTTTATCGCCCTGCTTCTGCTTCTGTCGCTGTTTATCACTTCGTGTTCATCGGGAAACGGTGAACAGAGCGTCGGGGAGACGTCGTCGGCTGCCGAAAGCGCCGCGGGAACGTCGTCCGATGAAAGCGCCGAAGGCTCCGGCGTGTCCGCGGAAGAACAGTCGGAGGGCGCCGAAACGTTCACCTACCGCACTCCCGTCACCGTCGGATGCGTCTACACGACTTCCAAGCCGGCAGGAGACAGCTACCCCGACTCACACGGCATCGAGCTGACCGACGGCATACGCTGCGAACGTGAGGGTGCGGCTTACAGCGACCCGCGTCTTGCGGGCTACGGCATCGGCGAATACAACATACTCGCCGTGACAGTCGACCTCGGAGCAAAAGTCGACAGACTTTACGCGTTTGAACTCGATTATCTCGACATCGACGTGTCAGGCATTTCGGCGCCGTATTCTCTGGGCATCGCCGTGTCGGATGACGGCAGCACGTTCACGACGCTCGGTTCCCGCAAAATAAAAGGAGACGGCAGCGCGTCCTGCAAGACCTGCGTCATCGAGCTTGAAAACAGCGTTTCCGCGAGATACGTGCGTTTCAACGTGACTACGGGAAACTTCTGGGGATTCATCGACGAAGTCACGGCGTTTGCCGACATCGCCCCCGAAAGAAGCGCAGACGACCTCGCGCTTGTCGTCGAAGAGGCATACAAGAACAGCCGGCTGACCGAAAAAGAGCTCGCGTCTTCTATCGATAAAATAAAAACAGGTACGCCCGACAGAACTCTCAACCGTTTTGACGCCATCCGCGGAAAAGGATACAGCTCGTCGGCGAGATCAGAAGGGAATTTCACCGACAACGGCAATAAACTGACCGACGGCAGCGAAGGTATCGGTACCGAAAACGATACGTGGGTCGCATACAAATGCACCAAAGGTTTTGATATAACGTTTGATATCGGCGGAGAACGTACTGACGTCGCGGCGTTTTCGCTCCATGCCGCGTCTCTCGACGTGCTTGACATGGGATTCCCGACTTACGTTTCGTTCGCGGTAAGCAGCAACGCCAAAGACTGGAACGACGTGGGCGTCGTTTACGCTCCCACCTCGGGGTCTGACACCGTTTACGATTACGTGCTCGAGCTTCCCGTCACCGTAAAGGCGAGGTACGTCAGAGTGTCGCTGCCTTCGTCCGAACTTTGCAGAATGTATCTTATCGACGAGGTCGGCGCATACGCCTACTGTAACGAGACCAACGAAGCGGGCACGTATCCTCCCGTCGTGCTCCCGAAGGTCGAGACCGACGTATACTGGGACAAAAACTCGTCCGGCTACGGCGAAAAGACAAATCTTCTCCTCGGTCTTCCCGTTTACACCGTGTCTCTCACGACGCCCGCGGATATGGCAAACAACGGCAGCAACGGCGTCGGCGTGCTTACCGACGGCAAACGCGCTTCCGATAACGACATACATAACGGCGAGTTTTTCAAATGTCAGCGCGGCACCGGAAGGGAGCTGTACTTTGACATAGGAAAACTTTCGGCTCTTTCGGAATTCACCGCCGAATTCACCGATCTTGATTCGTGGGGCGTCGAAGCACCGTCTTTGGTGAACGTCAGACTTTCGGCGGACGGCGAAAAATGGTTCGACGCCGGCAATATCAGCATCAAGACCGACACGGACTTCCTTACGTCGGGAAAACTCACGCTTGACAAAGCGGTAAAAGCGCGTTTTGTCTGCTTCGCTTTTGACGTAAATATATGGGCGGGCGTTTCCGAATTGGAGGCGTTCGGCACGAAATCGGTCGAAAACGCGGCAAACCTTGCGGAATCGGGATTTGCGCTTTACTCGGAAGGCGGCGTCGGAGGCAAATGGGCGTCTCCCTCTCCCGATATCCTCGGCGGAGCGCACGACGTTTTCCTCGCTTACCATTCCAAGACCGACGATTTTTCCGTCGAAACGCTCATGAACATCATCGGTTACACCGACAAGGACGGCAAGACCGTCGACACTCTGTTTGACGGCGTGCTCTTCCTTATGAGCGGCGGCTTCCCGTCCAACAGCGACGGCAATACCGGCAGCTCGAACAGATACGACAAGTCCGACGTCGACTGGCTCATGGAGCATATTTTCGCCGACGACAGGAACCTCGGCGCTCTCGATACGGCTGTCGGAAAACTCAAGAACGAGCTTTCTCTGAGCGCGGACTACAAGGTCAAATATTTCCTTTCGCTCTATACGCCCAACAGCTCCGATTTCGGTGACGTTGACGGCGACGGAAAAACCGAAACCTCGTTGACGAACGACGGAATGAAGAAGATCGCGGGCTATCTCATCGACACATATTATAAAGAACTGTCGGAACACGAATACGAAAACGTCGAGTTCGGCGGATTCTACTGGTACAACGAAGGCATCACCGAAAGCCTGAAGCCGGTCGTTTCGTTCGTCACCGAAAAGGTGCACGAAAACGGCGGTCAGGTCTTCTGGATACCGTATTATCAGGCGGCTGGTTACACCGATTGGAAAGACGTCGGCATCGACATCGCCTGCCTGCAGCCCAACTACGCGTTCAGCGACGACGTGCCCAAGAGCAGGCTGACCGACGCCGCGAATATCGCCAAAAAGTACGGAATGTGCATCGAGCTCGAGATGGATTATCTCGCGGGCGGACTCGGTACTGCGTCCACGCAGCGATATTTCGACTACCTCGCGTCAGGCGCCGAACTCGGATACATGACCGACGCGATACACTTCTATTATATCGGGCTCAAGAACTTTGACGGAGAAGCCTACAGAAGCGACACGGGCAGACGCCTTATGTACGATTATACCTACCGCTTCATAAAAGGCACGCTGAAGCTCCGTCCCGATACGCTTGACGACGCCGCCGTACATACCGGAAAGGACGCTCCCGTCGTTATCGATCTCGTTGACGACGCGTCGAACAGGTTCTTCAAGGTCGGAGTGTCTCCGTCCCACGGTTCGGTCACGGTCACGAACGACGGCAAAGCCGTTTATTATCCCGCGTCCGGATTCACGGGTGAAGACGTTTTCACCTTCACCTATTCCGAACGTCTCGGCTATTCCGATTATTGCCGCGTTGTCGTCAACGTCGGATAAATAATAAAAAAGAGTGCTTCCACAGCACTCTTTTTGCGTTTGACAAGTTCGCCGGATGGCAACGAATAGAAATGAAAAAGTATCAATATATCACATAAATGTTCCTTATTTGAATTTACAAAGGGATTTATATATGATATAATCAAATTTGAGGAATAATGGCGCGTCAGATATTCTTCTGCCCCTTCTGCTTGCGGTATTCCGACGGCGTGAGTCCCACGGTCTTGGAAAACACCGACGAAAAATGCGTCTGACTCGAAAAGCCGCAGAATGACGCTATCTCGGTTATCGAAAGCTCGGTCTTCTGCAATAGCCTCTGCGAACGCTGCACGCGGTACTTCAGAATGAACTGATGGATGGAGCTTCCCGTTTCTTTGCGGAACACGCGGTTGATGTACTTGGCGTTGTAATTGAGATATTCGGCGAGCGAGTCGATGGTTATGTTTTCACCGAAATGGTCGCAGACATACTGCGTTATCTTGTGCGTGAGTTTGGCTTCGGTCTTGCCGACAGACGTCATCTTGAACATTTCGATGAGCACGAGCCGCAGCAGAGTGCTTCCGTATTCCGCGTAGTTAAGTTTTTTCGCCGCGAATTCGGCAAGAATGTTTTCCATGTATTCCTTGACCGACGGCGCGGAAATGACGATCGGCTTGTCAAACGGCGCCGGAGTCCTTATCCGGTTTTCTTCTTTGAAATCGCGGCAGAAGCTTGGCTCCATGCTGCCCGTTACCGAACGCTTCTCCTGCGTCATGTCAAAGTTGAGTATCATCAGCGAAAACGGCTCCTTGCTTTCGTAGCGGAGCTGATAAGTCATACCGGACGGTATGAAAACGAGCGTATCTTCCTCTATCGGATATATACGGTCCTGTATGTGATAAGAGCCTTTCCCCGAAAAAACGTAATAAAGCCTGCAGTCGTAGGCTTTTACCGGAAACGGCGACGCCCACGGCTTGGGAAGCTGACTGCAGTAACGGATATACGGATTGAGTTCATATAATTCCATGCGTTTTCACCTCTCGTTTAATTTATCAAAAAGTATCGCGTTTGTCAAGCGCGAAAGGAGAAACCGATGAAATTCAACGTAGGCTATCAGATGTCCGACGATTTCGTATCGTATATTATAGGCAGTAAGGAAAAAGTCGGGGAAGTGTATTTCGCTTTCGGCGGCTTCCCGAACGGCAGACAGCAGACCGCGGCGGGAAATTCCTCCGTTTATCCGTGGGAGGCAAACGCCGGACAGCTCGAAGACCTTAAAAAGTTCGCGCAAAACGGAATAAAACTCGACCTTCTTCTTAACGGTATGTGCTACGGCAGGGACGCGCAGTCACGCGCTTTCTTTGAAAAGATCGGCGAAACGGTCGACTTCCTCAGTGAAAGTTGCGGTCTTTCGGTCGTCACCACCACGTCGCCCCTCATCGCCAAATTTATAAAGAACAATTTCGAACGTCTTTCCGTGCGCGCTTCCGTAAATATGGAAATAGGCACGATCGACGGTATGAGATACGTTTCGCATCTGTTCGACAGCTTTTACATGAAGCGCGAATGCAACAGAGACGGGGCGAAAATAAAAGAGCTTTCAAGCTGGTGCCGCGATAACGGCAAAGAGCTTCTGCTGCTCGCCAACAGCGGCTGCCTGAACAACTGCTCGGCTCACGTTTTTCACGACAATCTCGTGTCGCACGAGTCCGAGATCGCCGCGATGGACAACGCCTATCAGTTCACGGGGATATGCCGCGAATACCTCGCGTCGCCCGAAAACCTCATCCGATACCTTGCGCAGACCAATTTCGTCCGTCCCGAGGATATACCGCTTTACGAGCCCTATTTCGACTCGGTTAAGCTCGCGACGCGTGTCAACCGCGCACCGTCAAGGGTGCTTCGCGCGTATATCGAGGGACGCTATATCGGGTCGGTGATGGACCTGCTCGAGCCCGATCACACCGGAGTGATCTCACCGTATATCATTGAAAATTCACTTATCCCGTCGGATTTCGCGTCAAACGTGTTCGGCTGCGCCAAGAACTGCGAAAGCTGCGCGTACTGCGCCGACGTACTCAAAAAAGCACTCGTATCGCTTGAAAACTCATTCTATATTGCCGAATCTTCGGAAACGGAGGAAAAATAAATGCTCACAAGTCAGATGATAAAGCAAATAGCGCTTGAGGCGGGCGCCGATAAATGCGGCATCGCCCCCGTATCGCGCATGAAGGGTGCGCCCGCGGATATGAACCCCGCGCTTCTTTTCCCGCGCGCAAAAAGCATGATAGGTTTCGTGTTCCGCATACCGCGCGGCGTGCAGAGAGGCATCGAGGAGGGAACTCAGTTCTATCAGTATCCGTCGATGGCATACGGCGGAATCAACGAGATATTCGCGCCCGCTGTACTGTATCAGGTGGGTAAATATATCGAATCCGAAGGATACGAGGCGTTCGTTTACCGCAATACCGGCGCGCGCGGCTCGATATCCGATATGGACGGCAGCCCCGGAAACACTCTGTCGCCCGAAGAACAGATCGAAATAAACGAAAACGCCAAAACGTCCACGGCGCACCACAGAAGCGTGCAGTTCACGCGTCCCGTAAGGGAAGGCAGCGCGTCGCCCGACCTGCAGTTCCATTTCCGTCTCGCGGCGGTCGCCTGCGGACTCGGTGAGATAGGCTACAGCAAAATGCTGCTCACCCCCGAATTCGGGCCGCTTCAGCGCGTTGCGTTCCTGTTCACCGACGCCGAACTCGAATACGACGAAATGTACAGCGGCAAGCCGCTTTGCAGACGCTGCATGGCGTGTGTCCGCGAATGCCCGGGACATTGCATTCCCGATATCAAAGAGGGCAGAACGGTAAAAGTCGACCTCGACGGCAAGATATGCGAGTGGGCGGATATAGATATGTGGAGATGCTACGCGTTCTATACTCACGCCGGCAGATACTACAACCCGTTCGTGCCCAAAAAGGTATTCGACGACAACGAGGACGGCGCTCTCGACCTGCTTGAAGGAAAGACCGATGTCGCCGACGAAAAAGAGATAATGAAGGTCTATACCGCGCTTCAGAAATATTTCCCGAGCTGGGTCGGATACAATATGGCGAAATGCGGCGGCTGCATCAGAGGCTGCGTTTCCATGCTCGAAAAGAAAGGCGGATGTCTGGAGGGGCGCTTCAAGGAGCCGCTCCGTACGAAAAAACCATGGAAACTGGATCGTTAGTTGAAATAAGCTCGTATTCCGGCAGCGATTTCCGCAGACTCGTCGAGTATGACGGCTGGAGCGTGGCGTTCCTGCGTTGTTCCGAACGCTTTGCTTCCAAAAGCGTTCTCGAGCGTCACTTTCAGACGGATGAGGTGTTCGTCCTGCTCGAAGGGGAAGCCGTTCTTTACGTCAAGGACGCGGAAATTGCCGAAATACCTATGGAAAAAACCAAAGTTTACAATATAAAACGCGGCGTATGGCACCATATCACCGTCAGTCCTGACGCGACGGTGCTGGTGGTGGAAAACAGAAACACGTCAAAAGAAAATACCGAAAGGGTGGTATGGGATGCTGACAACTGAATACATAAAGCAAAAAGCACGCGAATACGGCGCCGCCGTCTGCGGTGTCGGCGATATCGGCTTTTTCGACGGTGAAGCGATCGAAAAAGACCCGAAAATGATATTGCCGAACGCAAAATGCATAATCGGCTTCGGCTTTGCCGTTCCCCGCGGACTTTACCGCGCAATGGAAGAAAAGCGGCAGTTTTACACATATATGACAGAGGGCGTAAAGTATATCGACGACGAGTTCTCGGAGATATTCCTGTTCAAAATGGGACGTATCATCGAAAACGAGGGCTACGACGCCTGCCTGCAGAGAAGCGTACCCAACCTCAAAGCCCGCGGCGACAAGACCACCAACCCCGAAGTCGTGGATACGTTCGAGCTCGTTTCCGATCCCGTCGAGGACGGAAAGCCGTCACCCGACGTTTTCATAGATTTCGGCAAAGCGGCAAAGGCGTGCGGCATCGGCGAGGAAGGACTCAACGGCAGGATAATCGCCAAGGGTCACGGCCCGTTCATGAGATACGCCTTCATCGTGACCGACGCGCCGCTCGAACCCGATGAACCGCTCCGCGAAAAACTCTGCGACGGCTGCGGAGAGTGCGCAAAGGCTTGCCCCGGGAACGCCATCGGCGAAAACGGGCTCGACACGTGGCAGTGCGCGGTGACTTACCGCGGCGCCTTCCGCGACAATCCGTTCCTCACCGACGAATTCCTCAAAGACGACCCCGAACGTGACGATATACTCGACGGCAAAAAGCGTTTCGATCCCGTTTCGGCAAGAAAGATATATCCGAGTCTTTGTTTCCTTCCCAACACCCACAACGGATACGCGCCGTGTATATGCGGCAGACGGTGCGACATCGCCTGCTATAAGCATCTGAAGGAGGTCGGAAAGATATGAGCCTTAAAGAAGACGTCATAAAGATGGCAAAAGAAAATATGGCGGATATCGTCGGTTTTTCTCCGATTGACCGCTTTGACGCCGACGACCCCGTGAGACGCATCATGCCCGAAACCAAAACGGTGATATGCCTTGCGTTCGGACTGCTTCGCGGAATGTTCCGCGGAATCGAAGAGGGCACGACTTTTTATCAGTACACCACGATGGCGGTCGAAAATATGGAAGAGACCGTTATGCCCATGGCACAGCTCAGAGTCGCGAATCTAATTGAGGAAAACGGCTATACCGCTCTTCCGCAAAGACGCCACCAGACCATAATGGCAGAAGAAAACAGCACCAACCCCGAAGTCGCCTACGACGTCATCTTCCGCGGAGTGACGAGAGAACCGCAAATGGATTTCGTCGGTTCGGCGGTGAAGTGCGGCATCGGTGAAAAGGGCTTTCACGGTGCTTTGCTGAACGACACGTTCGGGCCGCTCATCCGTTACTGCTTCGTGCTTACCGACGCCGAGCTCGAGCCCGACGAGATATGTGAATCACATCTGTGCGACTCCTGCGGCGAATGTGCGAAACGCTGCCCCGGGCACGCGATCGACGAAAACGGCAAAACCGATCCGTGGCAGTGCGCTGTCTATTACAACGGCGCGAACGGACTCAGGAATCCGTTCATGGGTCCTGACGCTTTCGCGGAATTAAAGGACCGTCTCGACATAATCGGAGGCGAGGCAAAGGTAACTCCCGAATCGGCGAGACGCATACTCGACCGCATCTATTTCTATCCGCCGGCGCAGCACGCGTACCAGTGCTCCATCTGCGGACGCGAGTGCGACGTCGCCTGTTACAGTCATCTCGAAGAAGCGGGAAAACTCAGACGCGTCTACACCCACAAATACCGCGAGAGGGAGCCGTGGTCGTTTTCGCTCGACGACTTCAAAAACGAAAAATGAAAGCAAGAGTAAAATATACGAACGGTGACGTGCGTGAAATGCCTGCCGACGTTACGAAAAACGGAAACGCGTTTACCGTAAAAATATCAAAGCGTGATATACAAAACGCCGAATACGTCGATATCGGCTTTGACTGCGTGCGTGCCGAAGCGGGAAGAAGCGGATACTTTATCGTCCCCGAGGGAGCGCATTATTACGACAGCTTCATAACCGAATTCAAGCCGCTTGACGACACCGAGTTCTGCTCCGGCGGCAAGAGCGCGTTTCTGCCCGTTTTCGGCGCAAAGCTACGCGAAAACAGCTTTTTCGCCCGTGCCGAAGGCATGAGAGAATTATGCTCGGTCATCGTCGGAGTCGAAAACGGCACGTATTATCTTTATCCGCGTTTTTATCTGAACGGCGACGCTCCGTATGAAGATATAAGCGTCGTATACGAAAGCGTTGGCTACGACGACGCGTCGTATTCCGGTCTTGCCGGCTGGTACAGAACGTATCTGCTTGAAAACGGTATATGCCGTCCGATTTCCGAACGCGGAAACGATGTGCTCGGCTACGCCAAAAAGTCGCTTTATGTCCGCATACGTCAGGCGTGGAAGCCGGTGCCGTCACCCGTTCCCGAACAGACCGAGGAAAACGAGCCGCCCGTTCACGTCGCCTGCACGTTCGAACGTGTCGGAGACCTGATGGACGAATGCAAAAAGCAGGGTATCGACGACGTTGAATTCTGCCTTGTCGGCTGGAACAAAAGCGGGCACGACGGACGCTGGCCGCAGATATTCCCGCCCGAACCTCTGCTCGGCGGTGAAGAAGGACTTGAAAAACTGCTTGAAAAAGCGAAAAAACTCGGCTACCGCGTGACCTGCCACACCAACAGCTCCGAGGCGTACAGCATTGCCGACAATTACGACGTGAACGACCTGCTGAAGGACAAAAACGGCTGCCACGAGTTCGACGCCCAGATGTGGGGCGGCGGAAAAGCACGCAAGATATGCCCCGAAAGAGCGTACGCCATCGCGGCAAGTGAACTGCCGAAGGTGAAGAAGCTCGGCTTTGACGGACCTCACTACGTCGACGTCATCGGCATCGCCGACCTGCTTCGCTGCTATGACGAGTCACACCCCTGCGACAAAGGAAAAAGCGCGGAGTATTATATAAAGATCGCAAAGCTTTGCAATGACCTTTTCGGAGGCTTCAGCTCCGAAGGCGGCAGAAGCTTTATCGCTCCTTATCTCGACTACGCTCTTTACGTTTCGATGAAGCCGACGGACGCTTCTCTCACTCCGCTCGCGAGCCGCTTTATACCGTTTTGGCAGCTCATCTATCACGGCATCTGCCTTTCGAACCCCTATTCGCTCACCGTCAACGTGAATCTTAAGGGCAAAAAAAGCAGACTGCTCCTTTACGAATTCGGCGGAAGACCGTCGTTTTACTTCTATTCGAAGTTCATGACCGACCCGAACAAGGACTGGATGGGCAAAACGGATATGACCTGCGGGACCGACGAAGATCTGAAGGAAAGCGTCGCCATGTTAAAGGAAGTTTACGATGAATACCGCGTCCTTTCCTATCTGCAGGATCACTTTATGACCTCTCACGACGTCGGAAGTGACGGGAATGTGCGCGTCACCTATTCCGACGGAAGCGTCATGACGTTCGATTATGAAAAAAACACGTTCGGCCTTTTCAAGGACGGCAGAACGGTATACGAAAAACGGGTATAAAAAACAACGGATGTAAAAGCAGATCGTTTTTACATCCGTTTCAATTTATTTTTCTTTTATCAGAATGCAGCTGTCGACCTTCATCGTAAAGGTGAGTCCGTCCGCGCTGCCGATAGGCGTCGCGTCGTGGTCGGAGTCGAGCAGGAAGGCGTCAAAGTTTCCGCTTCTTCCGAAATCGACCTTTATCTCCTTGTCGGGGGATCTGTCGTCGTCGGCGTAATACGTTATGACGGCGTTCAGCCTGCCGTCTTTTCCGCAGCCGCAGATGGTGTAGATATCGGGATCGTCGCACGAAGCGGGAACGTAGTGATCGAGGTCGTAAAAGTCTCCGTACCAGTAAAGAGGGTAGTAGCCCTTGAGGGGACGGTTGGTGTAAAGATCGAATACCGCGTTATATATGTTCGGCAGGGTATCGTAATACATAAGCATATCTATCGGCGCTTTGTGCGCCATGCTTATCACCGCCATAAGGAAAGCCGCGCCCTTTGCGCCGTGGATGGACTCGACGGAATAGACGAATTTGTCGAACCAGTTTTCGACGTAGTTCCATTCGTTGAGTATGCTTTCGGTGTTTTCGTATCCGTATTTGTCGAGCAGTTCGCGGACCCTTTTCGCTCTCGCTTCAAACGACTGAACGTCGGGCGCGTAGATGTGCCACGAGAAAAAGTCGAGCTGCACTCCGCGGTGACGCATCTCGCAAAGGAATCTGTCCGCCCATTTCGTGTCGTACGCGAGCGCCGGACCGCCTATTTTGAGGTTTGGAAAGCAGGCTTTGAGATGCTTGGCGGCGACTTCGAAAAAGTCAAAGAATTCGGCTTCGGTCCCGCCCCAGGTGCGCTTGTTCTTGCTGTCGTCCTTGTCAAGGTCGGGCTCGTTCCATATCTCCCAGTACGGCATATCGAGTTCCATTCCGTCTGCCCACCCCTCGGTGTAGTGACGGATGATATGCTCGCATATCCTTGCCCACTTGCCGAAGTCCTTGGGCGGTATCGTGCCGTGCTTTTTTATCTGATGCTCGATCGCCTGCCCGAGACGGAAAAACGTACCGGTGCCCGCCTCAAGCGTCGTGAGGACGCATTCGTCGGTGCAGGCGAAGTCGTAGGACGCTTCGTCGTTCTCGTCGGCGTCGAAGTTCGGGAAAATGCAGGTCACATCGTGAGCGTAAGGACCGCCCTGCGACGAATAAAGCGAGGAATCGTGGTTTCTCGAATAGGGGATACGCAGAGCCTTGTAGGTCTCGAAATTGTTCGACGGGTCGTTAGCGTGGCGTTTCCACATGGGACCGCCGTTCGTGCAGTTCAGCAGTTTTATCTTTCCGGAAGAAAGCGAAGAGTCAAAAACGATCTTTTCCATTTTTTCTCCTTTGATTTTTATTGCTTCATTACAGGCTGTTTTTCTATAACGAATTTTGTGAAAAGTATCGCCGTCACTATGAGGATGAACGAGAGCAGCGACAGAAGCTGCTGACCGTATATCTGCGTTCCGAAGATGGTGACGTCACCGTTCTGGAAAGCCGAAAGTATGCGGCTGCCGACGATGGAGGACAGAAAACCGACTATCCCGCCGACACAGTTCTTTATCGCGGCGGCGTGTACGAAATACTCATCCGGCACGTAGCTGTAAACGATGTTCAGAAAATTCTGATTCGTTCCCGCCGTGCTTACGTAATACAGAACGGTAAAGACGATTATGAGAAAATACGTTTTCGGGGAGGTGAACGCGTTGATGATGAAGGCGGCAGCCGCTATGCACATGGCAAGCTCGATGCCTTTCGCAAACGTTCTTCTGTCGGTATATTTTCCGAGCGGCTTTGACGCGAACACGCGGCAGAGGCTGGAAACGATGTTGATTATCTGCACCGTGCCGACGGTCATTCCGAGCTCCTTTATCTTGTAAGTGCCGAGAAATCCGAGCGTCAGATAAAGTCCGGCGTTCCATATCGCCGTAAGTACGATGACGTTTCTGAAACTGCCGTTTCCGAGCACGCTCTTTATCGCCTTGAAGGTACCGGTGCTTTTCGTTCTGACGACTCCGTTGTCCTTTTTAACAAGCATCAGACATACGAAATTGCACGCCGAAAGGACAAGCCCCGAGAACGCGATGAAAAGGAAACCGCCGTGAATGTTTCCGATATCCTCGTATTTGTCGATTATCATTCCCACCGCGAGAGTGAAGACCATGCCGGCAATGAGAGATATCATTTCTTTGCCTGCCGAGTATGAACCGCGCTTTGAGGGGTCGACGAACGAGTTGCCCCATTTGTAGATGACGGACGTGATGAAATAGTTTGCGAAATACGCGAGCAGTATCCCCGCCGTAACGAGGACCGTCCGCACGCCCGACGACGCCGGAATGAACGGGATGAAATAAAGGCAGGTGAACAGAAGCTGGCTTGCCGTGCTGAATATTATCGCCGTGCGCTTTACGTTCTTTATGCGGCTGATGGCGAACAGTGTCACTATCTGAAAGAGAAACGCCCCCGTGACGAAGGACGATATTATCCCGATGAGCGCGTCGCTCAGACCTATGTCGGTCAGCAGCTTTGCGAGATACGCGTCGGTGACGAGCAGGGAAACGAGATATTCAAAGGCGCACTGCGCGCTGTAAGCGTTACGTGAACGCTTGTATTCTTTTGAGTCGTATATTCTTTCGGAAGAGGTCTTATCCATACGGAAATACGTGTCCTTTCGTGACGGTCTCACCTGAAAAAAGTCGGTCTTTCGCCACGGTCCGATTATATCATCGGCGTTCCCCTTTGTCAATCACATTTTCAAAAAGGCTACATATCGGCATAAAATACCACGATATTCGTTAAAAAACGCCGCCCTACCCGAATCAGGCAGAGCGGCGTATCTTATTTATCCGTTTCGTTTATTCGTTTTCGGCGCTTTCCGAGACGGTTTCGGTTTCTTCGATGATTTTGTCAGGGGATTCTTCCGTGTTTTCGGCGTCTTCCGCGATTTCCACGGTCACATCAGGCTGTTCTTCTTTTTTGAAAGCCTTGCCGATCTCATAGTATTCGTCACCGATGGATTTTATGCTGTTGATGGTCTCTTCGCGCAGCACTTCGGTCTCGGCGCGGTGGGTCTCATAGGAGGAGCTGATGTTGGCGGAATAGGTGTTCAGAGCTTCGTCAGCCGAAACCTCCTCTCCGCTCACCGCAATCTCGTATTCGACCATGAACTTTTTGAGCTCTTCCTCAAACTCGTCGTAGCGGCTGCTGACGTCGCTCTTGAAGGAATCGATCTGAGCCTTGGAAGCGTCCTTGTAGTGCTCGTAAAGCTTGCGCGCTTCTTTTCCGCAGCCCTTGAGTTCTTCGGAAATGACGGCTTTTTTCTCGCTGTAAACGAGCTTTATCGCTTCGATGTCGCTTGCCACGGCGTCGGCTTCGGCTTTTTCCATATCAAGATATATCTTGCCGAGCTGTTCTTGAGTCTCTTCGCTGACGCCGAATTTTTCGCTGAAGTTTTCAAACACGCTCTTTTTGAGCTGCTTGCGGAACTTTTTCTTGGAAAGGGCAGCGCGGTCGCTCTTGAGCGCGATGCCGATGGCGGTGTCCGCGGGCTTTATCTTGGCGCCGTTGTCGGTCTCGTCCTTGCCGCATTCGCCGATGCCGAGCTCTGAAGCGAGGATCTCACGGTAAGAATTGAGTTTTGCCATCTGTTCGTCGCAGAGAACGGGCCACTTGGGATCCATGTTCTTGAGTTCGTCAAGAACGATCCTCGAAATAACGAGTCTCGCGTACCACTTGTGGTCGGCGGGAACGACGTACCACGGTGTGTTCTTTCTTGCCGTGCGGTTGATGACGGTCTCGTACGCGTCCATGTAATCGTCCCAGTACGCTCTTTCGTCAATGTCGCCCGACGAGAATTTCCAGTTTTTCTTCGGCGTGTCTATTCTTGAAATAAAGCGTTTCGCCTGCTCGTCCTTGCTGACGTTGAGGAATATCTTGACGACGCGAATGCTGTTTTCCCAAAGATATTTCTCAAAATTGCGTATCTGTTCGTAACGGTTGTCAATGATAGTGTCCATATCGATACGGTCGGCGTAATTGTTCTTTTCGTATATCTTGTGGATCTTTTGAACGAGAACGTCCTCGTAATAGCTGCGGTTGAATATGCTTATCGAGCCTTTTTCGGGGATCGCTTTCCAGAAACGCCACAGATAGTCGTGACGGTTTTCCTCGGAGCTCGGCACTTTGAAGCTGTGCTCCGAAACGCCCTGGGGGCTGAGGCAGGAGAGCACCGCTCTGACCGCGCCGTCTTTGCCGGCAGCGTCCATTGCCTGGAAAACGAAAATGATGCCTTCCTTCTGTTCTGCGAAAAGCTTCTGCTGATATTCGTTGATCTGTTCAAGGTTGTTTACGAACTCGTCGATGGTCTCGTGGCGTTCTCTGAACTCACCGGTATCTCCGCAGTCAAAGCTCTTGATGCTGAATTTTCTTGTTCCGTCATAACGGTAGTTTTTCATACGATTCCTCCATTGTTCAAATTTGATTGCCAAAGCATAGGTGCTTATACATTTTAACTAATAAATATTATAAACATTTTCGCCCGGCAGTCAAGAAGTTTTTTGGGAATTTTTGAAAAAATACCGTTTTACCGGCGTGCGGATAAAAATTTGCCGTTCAAACCGTCAAAAAACAGACGTCTCTTGTTATTTCGTGATTCTCCGGGAATCTTATCATTGCCGTATCCGCGGAAAGCGGAAGCGTCACTTGATTATCCCCGCGTATTCCAGAAGGCACGTGTTGACCGCCGAAAATATTCCGCGCGCCTTTTCGGGAAGGCTTTGAGAAAGCGAAAAGAAATACGTCTTTCCGTTATCGTAAACGATCTCAAGAGCGCCGTAACCGTCCGTCCCCGCTTCTTTGTCCGACAAATCCTTCCACGAAGGGAAGTCATACGTCTCCAGAATACCGACGATATTCGTATAACAGCTTCCGTCCGTATCTTTCACGACTGGTTCTTTGCCGTCGTCGGCGTAGGTAACTGTCGTACGTTCACCGTCCGCCGTCATGGACAGCGTGTAACCGAACTGCGAGCGATATGTCACGGTACGCAGTATTCCGTCTTTGCGGACGATTTTGCGGACGCATATCCCGATGATGAGTATGACCGCGGCAGCGAGTATTATTATCATTACTGTTTTTTTCATTTTCTTGACCCAAAACGGGCTTCGCGGACAAACGCCGCGAAACCCGTTTCCGTTCTTATTTCAAAAATCCGAATCTGACCTGATGCTTATTTTTGTTTTTTGTTATTCTTCTTGTTTTTCGAGATAATAACGATAACGATGATAACAACGATGAGTATCACCGCGATCCATATAAAGAGGCAGATGCCGAGAGGCTGGATCGGGCAGATGCCGCAGAGACTGCATTTGCTCTTTGCGTCTTTTTCTTCAGCCTCGGAAGAACTTTCGGAAGCTTCCTCCGGCAAAGCGGATTCGTCGGTGACGTCTTCTTCTCCGGAAGGACCTCCGCCGCCGTTGGTGACTGTCTTGATGAAGAATTCGCTGCCCGTATTGAAGCAGATGCCGTTCATCTCTTCAATATCCACGCCGTTGATCTTGACGTTTCTGTAGAAAGTATCTTCTTCTTTTGCATAGAGTCTTGCGATGCGCAGGAAATAGGAATAGTTATCGTGATCGAATATGTCCTCGTCGGTGCAGAGGATTCCGTAAATTTTGAGTTCCTCATCCACGTAGTCGTAATCATCCGCGGTCTTTCCTTCTTCGGGCTCGGAGATATATTTGAACCATTCCACGTCTTCCGTCGTGAATTCGTTCGTTCTGTCGACGAGTGCTCCGTCGTCAACGGACGCAAAGATTTTTATTTCGGTTTCATTGACTTTTTTGCCTTCGGTTTCTTCAAATACGATGTTGAATTCCGTATAATCCGCGGCGGAGACGATGACGGAGATAAAGCTGAATACCATCATCAGTGTAAGTACGAAACAAGCAATTTTTTTCATTTTTTTCTCCTTGTTATGTTATTTATTTGTTGTTTTTACGTTCAGTATTCGATCTCGCTTCTGTCTGTCGTGCAGACCATGGAGACCATCATCACGGGGGCGGTGCCGAAAGCATCGGTCAGACCGAATACGAGATATTTTCCGCCGAGGTCCTTGTAAAGGACTTCATCGGATGAAGCGTATTTGCGCACAAAGCCGTTCTGCTTCAGCAGGGCAGCGTACATATCCAGACCTTCCTGCGTGGTATCTTCGGCGCAGAATACGTAGTAGACCGCACCGTCTGCCGCGGTGCCGTTTTCGTCAAAGCGGAAATTTTTTCCGCCGAAGCACCAGACGGGGAAATCGGGGATCCTTTCGTTCCACATCCTGTTCAGCTCCTCCTGAGCGGAAGAAGCGTTTTCGAGAGATTCGGCGTATTTTTCCGCCGACCTCGACAGTCTGTCGAGCGATTCTTCCAAAGAGGATGTGCCGTTTTTGCTTTCGTCGTCTTTTGCGCGGGCCGCGCTGATTTCTCCTGCGGCACTGTCAAGAGAATCCGCGGCTTTGTTTGCGTACTCCTCGGCTTTTGGGGCAACGGCTTTTTCGACCTCGCGGCTGACCGCGTCGCTCACGCCTTTTCTGATGCCGTCGCCGATGGCATTGCGGATAAGGTTTTTCAAGAAACCCATTTTTACCTCCATTATGATATGAGTGATTTATGTACCTATGCCTTTTTCGCGTATTGAGATCCGCCGTGCGGCGAGCCGTTATCCTTTCGGGCCATTCTGACGCGGATCATGAAAAGACACAATAATACATATAACACTATACGTATTTTTTATAAAAAAGGTAGTGATAAAAGGGCTACTTTTCGGCAAAACGGGGCTACTTTTCGCGTTTTCGCAAAAGAAAACGGGTGTTTCCGATGAGAAACGCCCGTTCAGGTCTAATATTATTGTTTCGTCAGTTTATATATCAGTTCCGCCCTGTTGTGCACGTCCAGCTTTGAATAAATGCTTGCGGAGTGTTTTTTGACAGTCGCCTCGGTGACGAAAAGTTCCTCCGCGATCTGCTTTCTGCTTTTGCCTTCAAGCAGTCTGCGGAGCACCTCCGTCTCGCGTTTTGAGATTAGCTCCGCGATCTCCGGCTTTTCGCAGACCCTGTCTATCCAGCCGTCCGGCAGAGGTACGACTTCTTCTGTCTTTGTTCCTTCCGTAGGTACGGCGTCTGATGACGTTCTCTTTTTTCTCCGTCTGATAACGAAAACGGCAATAACTATCGCTGCGATAACGATGATCGGCACCCATATCACGTAAAGGTTTTCCGAAAGAACGAAATGCCGGCGTGCGGTAACGGCGGCGTCCGGCAGCTTTCCGCCGATGAAGACCATGCCGCTTTCAACAGCCGTACCTTTGGGATATTCCCATCCTTCAAAAGAATAGCCTTTTCTTTCGGGTTCCTCAAGCACGATTTCATCGCCGTAACGCAAAACCACGGTTTTGATGTTTCCGGCAGCATCGTCGATTTCAATGGCGGCTTCTTTTTTGTAGTTGTCGCCGGGATGCAGCTTGCCGAGACTGTACGCGAATTTTCCTCCGGCGATTTTGTCCGCCGCGTCTTTCGGGATGGGGTATTCGTCTTCGCTGAGAGACACGTGTTCCGTTCCCGATGCGTTCAGTCCTTTTTCGCTTGCATCTTCGGGTGTCAGAACAAGACAATAACCGTTATTTTCACTTGGCTCGACGGGTACGACGTCTTCGTCAACGATCAGACAGCCGAACGTTTCCGTGCTTTCGGTCAGAACCTGTTTGCCGAAGAGAGACGAAAAATAAACGTGCGCCGCGGCGGGCGTGTCAAAATTCGTTTTGCCGGGCAAAACCGTGATACCTTCGTCTTCCATAGACTTGTTGCCGATGACCGTGCAGTTTTGCATGACGAGAGTCTTGAACGGAGTGATCTCGCAGAATACGGCACCGCCTTTGCCTCCCGAGACGTTGTCCGCGAACAGGCAGCCGTCAAGGTCAGCGGAACAGTTATACAGCGCCAAAGCGCCGCCGTTCGGCTCGTCGATACCCGTTTCCGGATATCCGCCGCGGATGAAAGAGCAGTCAAGCAGGCTGACGTCGGCGTCCTGCGCCCAGACCGCACCGCCCGCAGACGCGGCGTTGCCGTCGAAAACGCAGTGTCTCGCGTCAAAAACGATATTGTGACCATATCCCGCCAGATAGACACTGCCGCCGTATTTTGCCGCGTTATTGCGGAACGAGCAGTCATCAAGCGTCAGCTTCAGCACGTTTTTGTTGTCGTCGGACGGATAAATGGCGTTGAAAACACCGCCGTAGCCGTAGTGATATCCTTCGAAAGTGCAGCCGGTATACGACGCGTCGACGTTCATCTTGAATATCGCCGCGCACATCGTTTTCATGATGTCGGGAAGCTCGGAGCTTATCACGGGAGGCGCGCTCGGGTCGATGGGCGTCCCGTAATTGTCTCCGCGGAAATCGATGTTTTCGAAGCTCACTTTCAAGGGGGCGGAATCGGTCCTCGTGCCGTTGAGCGCGAACGTGGCGGCGGTGAAAACCGCGTTCACGTCCTTGCCGCTTTTAATGGTCACGTTTTTTGTGACGAGTATCATTCCCGCGGGCATCGGACCAAACGTGATGTCTCCGACGAGGATCGTGTCTCCGTCTTTTGCGTTAAGCAGCGCCGTCGTCAGCTCGTCCACCGACGTCACGAGCGGAGCTTCCGCCGCAAAAACCGCCGGAATGGCGGCGAAGACGACGCCGACAATAAGAATCAGCGTTATCATTTTTATGCAGGCTCTATATAAAAGGCGTTTCATTCTTTGACTCCCGATCGTATTTGTGCGGTTTCGTATCGGCGTGATCGCCGGGTGCGCCGCCTCGAAGCCGCAAACTCATCGATTATTATATACGAATATGCGGATATTTTCAATGGATTTTGAAAAAATCATAAAAATCGTAATCCTTCCGCGTTTGGATTGAAATGAAATTTTCGCTCAATATTGTAAATGATCTTCGGCGGAAACTCTTTACAAATCCCATCCGGTGCGTTATAATTTGCGCGGTGATTTTTTCGTTCGGAGGCTTTTTATGGATCATTTGGAAATAATCGGGCAGGGCGTCGGGATACTTGCGATGATCGCGTCCGTCGTGTCGTTCCAGATGCGTACGCACAAGTCGATCATGATCGTCCAGATAGTGTAATTTCATAGGGGTCTCAAACTAATATGCAGCTTTCGAGTAAATTGTATAAGTTTGAGAGCAGTGTAATTTCACATGGGCTGAAATGGCCGTTCCGATCGACGAATGCGGTTGTTTGCGCGTATCAATGGATATGAAATTCTATTAAATCAGGAGGAGATTGAAAAATGAAAGACGAAACAAGAATTACCGATGCAAAAGACCTTCCGGTGGAGTTTTTTGAGGCTCTTGCGCGTTGGCGTGAAGAAGCGCTTGAAATCTGGAACAGCGACAGAATCGAGTGGTATTCAAAGCTCGTGAGGACGACGTTTATCTATAACGGCGGATCGTACGTCGTGATCCCCGAAGACGTTTATCCGAAGGAATTTTTTGAAAAATACCCCGAGGGCAGTTTACACACGGGGCTTGAAATCTTACGGAAAACGATCGAAAAAGATCTGACTTTACTGGGCGCCGAAAACATCAAACATTACGGCTTTTTGGATTAGATGGATTGCCGACCGCGGCCAGGTATTGTTTTTTGATCGCTTTACATTGGTCGGTATCTTCGGCAAATCATTGCCGATTTGCGCCGTATTGCCTGCGGCGCCCTCTGAATCATGATTTTTGTCAGATGGGCTGACGGTTTTGAACGATACGGCGGAACTGCCGCGATACAACGAAAAGACTCCTGCAGACGGAAGAAGAATTTCAATCTGCAGGAGTTTTGTATTCTTTTTGCGTTTGCTTTGGGGCGCCGATTCGTAAAACGCTCAAAAACCGTACCCCGAACCGTCATTTCTGCTTTTTCCCGGGTCTTTATGAATGACTCTGAACATGAACATAGAACAAGCTTTTCAGATAATGTTTATCTTATCATCCTCAATCGCTCGGAGCATGATATGAGAAAAGGTCAGAGTTTTCTCACCCTTGTAGGCACGTCGGGAGGAGTATCGAGAATATCCCGGATTCTTTGCATCCAATCTTCGATGATGGTATGGACATAATTCGTCGCACCGGTGAAACTTGCTCCGCCTTCAAAAGACTCGTCAAAGAAAAATGAATTAAGCTGAAGAAAGAAACGATTCATTTCCTCCTGAATGTTCGGCGGAACGCAGTCCATAGTCTGCCGATATGCAACAGTATATTCATAAACGTCATTGCGTGCCTGATTGTAGATAGACGCGATCGAGCCGAGGACCTCGTTCAACGTTTCATATACTTGTGGGTTGGGACGATAGGCTGCGTTTTTCGGCAGGGAGCCGAAATTGCAGCTGATAAGAAGAGGGTTGGAATTGTCCAACTGCTCCTCCTGCGCAATATAGACGTCGCACGCCATCCGATTGAAAACGGCTATATTCCACTGAAGGTATTGGGTGTTTGCGGCAAAAATATTGCTGGTTGACGAAAGAAGAAAGTCGATGCCCTGCGTTACCTCCGCAACGGCAACGGCGGCGTCGCATTTGGTTTTCGCAACGTATTCCGCGGCGTAGTAAAGGGAGGAATTCACATGACTCATTTCGTCGTTAAACGTCTTTCCTTTTCGGATGAACATACGGTATTTCTCCAATTGTTCGGTTTCCATAGAGCCTCCTTGATTTAATTAAAGTGGGTTTGTAATGATTCAGAAAGAAGGGAGATCAAATTTCGCCCCTTATCTGCAAAATGTTCAGGATTTTCTGCATCCACCCGTCAAGCAGAGCGTAAACGGCCTTCATAGCGCCGGTAAAGCTGAGACCGCCGTTAAACGATTCGTCGTTGAAATAGGATTGCAGTGAGGAGAAAAAATGATCCATATACTCAACGATGTTCGCGGAAACATAGTCGCGGGTCTGTCGGTAAGACGAGTTGTACGTTGCTGCGGCTTCGGAACCTTCGACGTAAATGCTTTTCATCGACTTGAGCGTTTCCTCCAAAACCTTATAAACGGTTAAGTTGGGAAAGTAGGCTGCATTTTCCGGCAGGGAGCCGAAATTGCAGCTAATGATAAGAGGATTGGAATTATCCGGCGGTTGTTCCTGCGCTATATAGACGTCACGAGCCATCTGATTGAATACGTCAATATTCCAAATCAAATACTGAGTATTTGCGGAAAAAATACTGTATGTGACAGAAAGGATCGAGTCAACGCCTTGGGCTATCTCCGCGACTGCGACCGCAGCCTCACATTTTGTACCCGCGGTGTATTCGGCGATATTATAGATTGATTTGTTCAAACGAGTCAAAGCGTCGTTATAAGCTTTGCCCTGACGGATGAAGCTGCGGTACATTTCCAACTGTGCGGATTCCATTGAGAACACCTCCTTATTTTATGCTATACGGTTCGCGCACTTTTAACTGCTGTTCGTCTTTGTAGGCAAAGCAGTTTGAAAGGTTGTCCTGCAAGAGATTCCTTGAAGAATAAAGGCCCCAGTCAACATTTTGTTCATCATTTTCATCAAGACGGAACGCGATTCTGTGGCGGAAGAAGGAGAAACGAAGCCGCGAATTATTGCCCGGAAGTATGGAATTCTCCAATAAAGTCTTCAGAGAGGTTCCGATCACGACCACGTGCAGACCGTTTTCGGGACCGGAGGAGATAAGCAGCGGGATGATTTTTTCCACGGGTCTTCCATCCGGAATTTCAAACGTATTTTCACGGAGGATATTTTCATCGCCGCTTTGGGACGCAGTCAACGAGGAAGAAGCAAAACTCGATGACATAAACGGATTGCTGCCGGTAAAACCGCCGGCTGCCGTCTTTTTGTGAGCGTCATTCCCATCCGCGGATCCGTAAACTGCCAGATTGCTGTAGGCTTTCTTTTGCGTCTGCTTTGATTGAGAACCGACCAATTCGTCCGGATCTGCAATTACGAGAAGAGCAGACATCTTTTCGCCTTTCAGGATTTTGTTGCCGATTTCACGCGCGTTTTTCTGCATTTGTTCGACATTGGTAACGACGGTGGTCTCTTTTGCCCACTCGTCCAAAGGAAGGATGGAGTCGCGGGATGCCCAGATCTGTGTTTCAAACCGCTGCCCGTTTACTTTTCCGCAGCTGGTGATCATACTGTGAATCAGACTGCGCAAACCGTCGTACTGAGTATCGTCGGTTTTGTAATTCGAGACAACCAGCATATTTTCGTTTTCCTGACGGCGCATAATTATGGAAGAACTCTTCTCAAGTCGGCGGGAACGGCCAAGCCATAAGAGAAGGTCGCCGTCACGGCTGCGGGATGATTTTTTTCTTTTCTCGAGGTCTGCTTCAAAAACGGGAGTAAGATCCTCGAAGGAAGAGAGAAGCCGCGGATCGCCGCAAATAGCGGTAAAATCCTTGTCCAGATAATAACGGCCGGCGTTTTCGGGGTCATTCATACGAAGCGCGTTCAGTTCTTCCGAGTTTTGAACGGAACGCATATTCAAAAGCTGCGCAAACAGTTCCCGCTGCTTTTTTGTATCGTCATCGTTGAAGAACAAAATATTGGCTCTTTGGAGCGATACGGCGCCGGAATCGTGTACTTTGCGTTCAACCGCCTTAAAACGGGGAAGCATGCGGACCAGTTCGTCTTCCATATCGCTCAGACGGCGGGGAACGGCCAACTCATCCTTCATATCGTTCTTATCGTTGGTGGTCATGGCAATGCGTATACCGATCTGCTGCTTGGCGACGTCGTTTAAGGCGGAAACGCCCTGCTGATAGGTTTGGCTTGAAAGAATGATGCGGATACCCTGGTCACGACCTTGAGTAAACAGATTTTGAAGCTTGATCTTATATTCCTGATCGTCTGACAGTGCCTGTGACATTCTGGAAAACTCATCGATGATGCAGACGAGGGTAGGGAGTCCGGCTTTCTGATAATAATCAACACCGGCAAATGCGATGGCCTTTTGGCGTTCCTTCATTTCCTTGACCAGTTCGTCAACAAGGCTGCGCACCATATCCGCGGATTCGTCCAACAGCACGTATTTGATGTGTGGGAGCGGGCAGGTGATGTAACGGGAAAATTCCTTCATCTTGAAATCAGCCAGCCAGATTTCGACGTCGTCGGGATGGTAATTCAGGGCAATGCTGGCGATGAGCGTATGCAGAAGCGTGGATTTGCCGCTGCCGGTGCCGCCGACGATATAGGCGGAACTGCCGCCGGAACCTTTCTTTTTGTCGGAATCGTTTGTATCTAAGATGCATTCGCCGCCGTCATCGGTGATGCCGTACGTAAGCCTCAGGTGACGGTTGCCTTTGCGTGTCGGATCATAACCGTTCGGCTGCAGGTAGGGAATGACGGGACTTTTGAAATTGAAATACGTGAAGAGTTTTTCGACCGGTTTGGCAGCTTTGATGATCTCATCCTGCTTTTCCGGCGTAAGAGAACGGTCTTGGGTCACTTTCAGACTGATGGCGTCCATGCCTTCTTCGGCGGAAACGAGTTCTCCTATATCGTTTTCGCAAAAAACGGCAGCGTGGCTTCTGAGGATGAAATCGGGAATCTGTTCTTTGGTATTTTCGTCAACAACGAAGACCCGCAGTTTCAGATCCTGTGCATTATCGACCAGGCGACGAAGCTTGTCGGAATCATAATTCGATCCGCGGACGACCAGATAGCGTTCACCATTTTCTTCCGGATTTGCAGAATGAAGAAGAACCCAGAGATCATCAAGAGTATCGTTCGCTTCCTGAGTCGTGTGGCAAGCGGGAGACGTATAGGCTGTATTCAGCGGACCTTCCAATCCCAGCAAATAATCGATGCTTGTGTCAAACATCGTATGGGTGTCCAGAATGATGTTCCGCCAATGGAGCGAGGCTGATGAGGAAGGCATCTTCTTGGTGATGCCGCTCAGATAGGAGAAGATACTTTCCATGATAAGCCTGCTGAGTTTGTTGGAGCGGCAATTGAAATAAACGATATCGGGAAGGGTGATCTCCAAAGAAAGCATACATTTTCCGTTTTCAACTGTCATGACGGATTTGAATTGAGGCGGAATAAAGTCAGCAAATCCGGAAAGAATGGGCACGTTGATTTTCTGAACCACATTGAAAGAGCCGACGACGTCGGAGCCGCTTTCTTTGCACGCCTCTAAAAGGGAGCACATTTCATTTCCTTTTAAGTACTCCTTATACGCGTTTTCGACCTTTGCGGCCTCCGCGCTGAGTGTGGAGCTGATGGCACCGGGTTTCGACGCGGCGGAAAGCCAGTTCATATATTTTGTGCCTTGCTCGTAAATCGCTTTGCTGCGCTGCATTTCATTGAAGAATGCCGTTTTTGCAAGACTGATCTTTGATAATTCCTCAAGCTCCTGAATGCTGTGTTCGCTTGGCTCTTCCATCCCGATCGCCGAGCTTGAATTGATTACGACATGGGCACTCAGGATGTTTTGAAGCCTTTCTGTCCACTCGGCAAGTTTGCCTCGTGTAAGGTTTTCGCTTTTTTGAGCTTTTTTAAGTTCTGTGTTCAGACGGTTCACGTTTTCACGAACCGCAGACAGCAAACTCGTGATTTCTGCAAAATCTTTTTTCATTGCCGTGTTTCCTTTAGTCAGATCGATTTTTGGTTCTGCTTCAAGACGTTTGAATTTTACGCAGCAGGGAAACTGCGAAGGAGGGCTTCGGTATGGGACCAGACCGGCTTATGATTGCTTTCGCTTTCTTCATTCCTTGAATGTGACGGAATGGGCGGCGGTTATGAATTAAAGAATCAAAGAGCCTTTTCAACGCTCACGAGGGCGCGATTCAAGTTATCGTATTCTTGATTGATGGCTTTTTCTTCGTTATCCAGCTGCTTCATCTGCGATTCTAATTGGCGTTTTTCATAAGAGTTATCATACGAAGCACGGATTTTATCTAATTCGGATGCGGTTTTTCTCAATGATTCGTTCAGCGCATTATTTTTAGAGGTGTACTTTCGATACTTTATGGATTTGGCGGAAGACGCAATACGCCCGAACACGATGCTTAATAATTTAAACACGCCCAAAACAAGCCCGCAGCCGATTAAACTGATGACGATGGCTAAAATGCCGGTTCCCACCGAATCAGTTATCATAATGCTGATAGTAGCCGCGACGAAAAGGACTAAAAGACCTATTCCCAAAACCCAGCCAATGATAGTGAAGATCTTTTCAACTTTATAGCCGGCCTGCGCAGGGGTAACTGTTAATTTCTTTTCACGGTATTTATCTAACTCGTCGATTTCCTTTCTTGTTTCCTCAAGAGCGCGCGTTTTCTCGTTTACCTCGGGAATGCGGGCGCGGTATTCGGCGTCTTTGGAAGCAATGGTGCGCGCTAAGATGCCGTTTGACAAATTATCTTTTTTCTCGTATACCTTATTGAGTTCGGCTCTGCGCATGTCCTCCGGACCGAATGATTTTGCGTTTACCTTGAGCTCCAGGCTTTCTGCGCTCAATTCTTTTATCAGCGAATCGTAGTCGTTCTGAAATTCTTCCAGAGGAACGAAATCCGTCTGGGACTCCCTGTTTTCAAAGTATTCCACAGTGAGTTCGGTAGGACTTGAATAAGTGCAGCTGCAAGCGATCGTCGTTGATGCCGGAATGCCGAGATTTTCTTTGTAAAAGACGGCATACTGTTTCAGGTAATTTTTAACGGCATAGCCAAGCGACAAGGTCAGGGCCTTTTTGCTTGTCACTTTTTGCCGCCAAAGAGCGTCTTCGAAATTGTAAACTTCGCTGTCGGAATCCGGATTGGAATCGGAATCGAAGGTCACTTCGTAATCGGAAACTTTGATTTCAAAGGAGAGATAAATGGATTTGTGAGCCATATCTCGAGTCGCTTCTTTGATTTGCGGTTTCATGCAGGCGTCTATCAGCCAAACGCAAAGACCGTCAAAATTTTCCCATTCGTCTGCGTGTCCCTTCAGGTGATTTTGAATCAGGGGATAAAGGTCTTTGGCTTCGCGTATTTGTCGGGACAAATCGTTTGCCCAGTCGGTGAGATTTTTTGCCGTAGCATTTACGGAAGAGATAAAATTTCGTGCTGTGGGATTTACTGCTGATTTCAATAGCGTTGACATGGTACGTAGTGTCCTTTCTTATATGTTTCAAATATTTTGATTTTATTTATTGCCGTTTGTTTGCGGGAAGAGAAGCGATTCGGAAAATCGTTGCAATTTGCGGAAATTATAGCGCGGAATTATGGTAAATTAACAATTTATTATAACTCACTTTTTACATTTTGTCAAGTAACAATATACGCTGCTTTGCTGAGTTTCTCTGTCTCAGGTCTTTTTAATCACGAATACTTTACGGCGGGTATTTTGGTACAAATACAATAAAAAGCCGTTCCGACTGTATGTTCTATTTCTTCACGAAGCGAATTGAACGCTTTATGGAATGCGTACCGGATGACTGGGGCTACGAATATGACAATGTGATCGTGGGCTGCACCTGCGAAAATCAGGACAGAGCAGATTACAGGCTGTACTCCCGCAGTACGCACTCACCGACGGCAAACTCTCCGTTAGTGAGCGTGATAAGAAAATCCGTGGTGTACAGCCCATCTGTCAGCGGAAACCCGGCAAGTGTGACGTTGCATCGGTATGATTCAACCGACGCATCGGCTTCGAGCATATCCGCATATTTGTACTGGATATCGCTGTACGTTTTGCAGATACCGTTGAGGTCCGCGCATTTTGATAATTTGCGCTTGATACACCTCACTTTTGAATTTGAATTCCTCATTCTTGAAAGTTCAATGTATACTAATAATTTGCTAAAAACATGCTAAAAACATAATTGCGGCTCACTTTTAGCATTTTCACTTGCTAAAAACGCCTGATTTTTGCTAAAAGTACCATTATAGACGGCATAATTTGCTAAAAGCAGTGCTGAAAACGCAAAATATAATTATAACTATGTGCACGTACACACGCACTTTTCCAAAATCGTCCACACCCACTTTTCATTATTATGGGCGGGGCTTCATTATAAATAAGCATGACCGGATGTACCGTTTGATGTATTAATCCGACTTTTTGCTATAATGACAAGTACCATTGAAATTTTCAAAAAACATCGACAAGTACCGTTGAAACATCAAAAAATATCAACAAGAACCGCTGTTTTATGTATAACGACGCTCGTTTTTTTGAAAAATACGCCACCCCGACCCCTTTCGCGGGAAAAATCGGAGAATGGTTCATAAAACAAAAAACGAAAAAAAGCAGCCCCATCATTACTGATAGGACTGCCTAAAATCATATAATTTTACATAACAAAAACGGAAATCTCAAGAAAGCGAATTTTGTACGATTCTGCAAAAGTGGGATTAGACGTTTTTATAAAAATCATTCCCACTCGATCGTGGCGCAGGGTTTCGGGGAGAGGTCGTAGAGGACGCGGTTGACGCCTTTGACTTCGGAAAGGATGCGCGACGCGATATGGTTGAGAAGGTCATAGGGGATCGGTTCGATGGAAGCGGCGGTAGCGTCGACGGAGTTGACCGCACGGATGACCACGGGCCAGTCGTAGGTACGTTTGCCGTCCCTGATGCCGGTGGAACGGAAATCGGGAACGACGGTGAAATACTGCCATACTTTTCCCTCGAGACCGTTTGCGGCAAATTCCTCGCGAAGTATCGCGTCGGATTCGCGGACCGCTTCGAGTCTGTCGCGGGTGATGGCACCGGTGCAGCGGACACCGAGTCCGGGACCGGGGAACGGCTGACGGTAGACCATATTGTCGGGAAGGCCGAGGGCTTTGCCGACCATGCGTACTTCGTCTTTATAAAGGAGCTTTATGGGCTCGACGAGTTCGAAATCGAGTTCTTTGGGGAGACCGCCGACGTTATGATGCGCTTTTACGCCGTGGCTTTCGAGGATATCGGGATAAATGGTGCCCTGAGCGAGGAATCTGATGCCGTCCTGCTTTGCGGCTTCTTCGGCAAATACGTCGATGAATTCCTTGCCGATGATCTTGCGTTTCTGTTCGGGCTCTTCAACGCCTGCGAGTTTATCGAGGAAACGGTCCACGGCGTCAACGTAAACGAGGTTGGCGTCGAGCTGCTTTCTGAAAACTTCGATGACCTGTTCGGGTTCACCTTTTCTGAGGAGACCGTGATTGACGTGTACGCAGACGAGCTGTTTGCCGATCGCTTTGATAAGGAGCGCGGCAACGACAGAGGAGTCAACTCCGCCGGAGAGGGCGAGGAGCACCTTCTTGTCGCCAATCTGAGCGCGAAGCTCGGTGAGCTGTTCGTTGATGAACGCTTCGGCAAGGGCAGGAGTGTTGATGCGTTTCATGGATTCGGGACGTGTATTGCCGGACATAAATATTACTCTCCTTTATATCGATTTTGATTATCCGTATTTTATCACATACGTTTTCCGCCGTCAATATGAAATTATCCGAATTTTTGTTTATCGTAAATATTTTTTTTGATGTATCCCATAAATTGCGGCTTCTCGTTGCAATTTGCCTGCGGCTGTGTTATTATTGCCTTGAAGGGGTGGTATTATGATCGGACTCGAAAGAGGAAAAGTTAAACTCGTGCCTCATTCCGGCGGGTGGAAAAAAGAAGCATCTTCGATCATTTCGCGGCTATGGCGCATATTCGGCGGCAAGGCGGTCGCCATAGAGCATATCGGCAGCACTGCGATACGCGGGATAGCGGCAAAGCCCATAATAGATATCATGGCGGCGTTCGGCGACATTGACGACGTAAAACGGTTCGTCCCCGAGCTTGAAAAGGACGGTTTTTATTTCCGTCCCGATGCGGGAGCCGACGGGCAGTATCTTTTAGGCAGCGGCAGTTACTATGAAAAAACGGGGAACGAACAGACCTGCTTTGTCCACGTCGTAAAAGCGGGAGGCATGGCTCACCTTAATTATGTAAACTTCCGCGACTATATGAACGCCTTTCCGTACATGGCGGAAAAATATGAAAAACTCAAGAAAAAGCTCGCGTCAGAGCACCCTCTCGACAGAAAAGCGTACACCGAGGGGAAAAACGAATTCATGACTTACGCGCTGCGCAAAGCCATGGTATGGTCGTATCTCGGCAAAAAAATCACGATAAAAACGGACAGACCGCTCGGATACGTCCACGAAAAAGAGAAGTATACACTCGTTTATCCCGTGAACTACGGCTATATTCCCGATGTTCTCGGAGGTGACGGCGAAGAGCTCGACGTGTATCTTCTCGGCGTCGATACTCCCGTCGACGAGTACGAATGCAGGGTGATCGGCATCGCACACCGCAAAAACGACGTCGAGGACAAGCTCGTCGCCTGCCCCGACGGGATGGTTTTCGATCAGGCGCAGATAGCTGAAAAAATCGATTTTCAGGAAAAATACTATCAGACGAGCGTCGAAGCGGTGCATCAGCTTTCGTGCGGTGCGGTCGTTTACCGCGATACGGCAAACGGCAGAGAATACCTGCTTCTGCACCAGAAACGGTCGGGAAGATGGAGTTTTCCCAAAGGTCACAAGGAAGCGTATGAGACCGACGGTCAGGCGGCAGTCCGCGAGATATTTGAGGAAACCGCTTTGAAGACGGAGGTCGACACGGCTTTCTCCGCCGAGATACGTTACCGAGTGACACCGAAAACAAAAAAGACCGTGCGTCTTTTTACCGCGGAAGCGAACGGGGAAGTACACGTCTGCGGAAAAGAGATAACGGATTTTCTGTGGGCGGACAGCAAAAAGGTACTGTCGCTGCTGCCTCCCGACAGCATAGGCGCTTTTGTGAAGCTTTCCGCGTATATTGCCGAAAAAGCTGAAAAACAGCCTTGATTTTACAAAAAATCAATGATATACTTTTTATTGGATAAAGAATCGGACGAAAAGAGGTGAACGGTCATGGCGGACATTTTCGGAAACGAAGAAAAACAAGTCGACAAGGGCGACGGCGAATTCAGGTATTATCCCGAATTCAACGAAACGTTTATTTCGACGTCGTATTCACGCGAATACAACGAGCTTGTAAAGATCAAAAAGCAAAAAGCGGCAAGGAATCCCGGAAAACGCAGGAAATCAACGGGCAGATTCGTGAAAGCCGCGGCGGTTTCGGTCGCCGCCGTGTCCGTCATAGCCGTCGCGGCGGTCGTCATCTCGCTTTTCGTACAGGTGCTGTCGTTCACGGCGGGACAGGATTTTCTGGATTTCAGACTCGAAGTCACGAATCCCGAGGACGTTCCTCTTGCCGCGGCGCTTTACGATGCACAGGGGCAGCTGCAGAGCGAAACGCGTCTTGACGGAACGGAACTGAGCTTCGGTTCTTTGGTTCCCGAAAGCACGTACGAGCTGCGCATCTTCCGCGAAGACAACGGGGAAGTCGTTTTCAGCGATACGTACAGTACGCTCAAGGCGGAAATACCGCCGGACCCGTCCGTCACCGTCATATCCGAAACGGTCGGGGTAACGACGATCGACATTACGTTCGGTGTTGAGAACGCCGACCCGTCCGGACTCATACTGCTCGTTGACGGCAGCGAGGCCGCAGGTATCGCCGACGGAGACACGCTGACGCTGAACGCCGAAGACGTAGGCGAGGGAAGCACCGTCAGAGTCGAGATCCTTTCGGGCGACGGCAGACTCAGGCTTTTTGAAAAAGATTACACCACGCTCATAGCTCCCGACCTGACGGTGACGCTTGAAAGCGTGACCACCGACGTGACGGGTGCCGCCTTTACGTTTGACGCAGACGATCCGTACGGACATACGGTAAAAGCGTCGACCGACGTCGGCGAACACAGCCTTGAATATACGGATAACGGGATCGTAATCACGGTCACGGGACTTGGCGAAAACACCGATTTCATTCTTACGCTTAATGACGGCGTGACGGGCGGAGAAGTTTACTCCGGAACGTTCCGCACGGATCCCGAAAGCGGCGCGGAGGTTTCGGTCACCAACGTATTCGATGACTATTACGAGATTTCGGTGATTTTCACAATAAACAACCCCTTCGGTCACGCCCTCACCGTCCTCGCCGACGGCGTGACGACCGACCTCGGAAACGCGGACGGAAGCCGGCTGTTCCGTCTGAACGGGCTTGAAGAAGACACGGCGTATACGCTGACCGTACGCGACGAGCATACGGGAGATGTCGTCTGCGAAGAGACGATTTCGACCAAGGCGACGCCGCTCGCCGAGGTGACTCTCAAAAAACTCAGGATAGGGACTGTATACATCAACCTTAATTTTGAAGTCGTAAACAAGGGAGATCACGAGCTGAGCATCGCTTTTGACGGCGAGAAAAAGCCCTTCAAGGATCATGTCGCGAACTTCATGCCCCTTGAAGAAAACAGCGTTCACTACGTCGTTATAACCGACGAAAAGTACAAAAAAGTCATATTCAGCGAAACGTATCTCACTCTCGAAGCGGGTCCCGCGTCGGTCACGCTTACCGACAGCAAAGTCGGATATTTCGATTGTGAACTGAAGTTCAGCGTGAACAATCCTCTGGGACACGAACTGAAGGCGTTCCTCGACGACAAGGAGATAAATGCCGATTTCGGCGGCTCTTCCGCTTTGGTAAGCCTGACGGAGCTTGATGAAAACACGAGCCATACCTTCAAGGTCAGGGATACGAAGACGGGCAGCACGGTCTATTCCGGCGGATTCACCACCGAGGCAACTCCGCAAGCCGCGGTCAAACTCAAAAATAGCGCGACTGAACCGTTCGCCGTCAGCCTTACGTTTGAAATATCCAACCCATATTCGCACGTTCTGAAGATGACCGCCGACGGCAAGGAGATCAAGTGCTCCGAAAGCGTCAGTCTCACGAACCTTGCGCCGCTTTCGAGCCACCGCGTGACCGTCACCGACGAAAACGTCGGAAAAGTCATTTACGACGGCACGTTCAAAACGAAGCAGGCTCCCGCGGCGGAAGTCAGACTCAAAACGAGCACGTCAGACGCTTTCAGCATAAAGCTTGCGTTTGAAATATCCAACCCATATTCGCACGTTCTGAAGATGACCGCCGACGGCAAAGAGATCAAGTGCTCCGAAAACGTCAGCCTCACGAACCTTGCGCCGCTTTCGAGCCATACCGTCGTCGTCACCGACGTTGACGTCGGAAAGGTAGTGTACGAGGGCACGTTCGCCACCAAGCAGGCGCCTCCGGCGGAAGCGACGCTCAAAAAGAGCGTGACCGATCCGTTCAGCATAAAGCTCACGTTTGCGTTCTCTAACCCCCATTCGCACGTCCTGAAGATGACTGCCGACGGCAAAGAGATAAAATGCTCCGAAAACGTCAGCTTCACCGGACTTTCTCCGCGTACGAGCAGACACGTCATCATCACCGACGAAACCGTCGGAAAAGTTATATACGACGGGATCTTCACCACCGATTCTTCCGTGACGCTCACGCAGGGCGACGATATGACTGTAAAATGCACCTTCAACGAAGCGTTCATCGCTAAATACGGTGCGTGCGACTTGGTGCTCAAAGCGGTGATACCGAAGGATCCGGATTACGACGAGATCTGGTTCGATATAAGTGAAGATCAGATCCACGGATCGTCTCATACCTCGTTTATTTTTGAAGGCAAATACACCGTATCCGTAATGAGGTGGGAAAACGACCGCACGGTGGTCGACAGCTTCACCGTCTCCCTTAACGGTATTCCCGATATCGCTTTCGATGTCGCTTACCGTGACGGAGAGGTCGTGTTCACCAAGAAGAGCGGCAGATACCCGACTCTCGGGAAAAACGAAAGGATCGAGATCGAAGTCGACTGCGATGACGGCAAAACCGTAACGCTGGTCTGCGGAAAAGATTTCGGCCTCAACGACAAAACGGTAAGGACGGGCAGGCTTTCCGCGTATCCGCTTTACTACCGCATCCTGTATTATAAATACAACAGCGAATGGGATTATGACGATTATATATGCCTGATTTACGGTGAGTTCGCCGAGTTTATAGATTAAAAAAAGGAGATCGTGATCATGATAAAATTCAAAGAAAAATCCCCGAAAGCCAAAAAAGCGATATCAAGCGTCGTTTCGTTCATCGTTCTCTTGATAGTCGTCGCCTATCTCGTCCTGCTCATCGGCGGCAAGGTATACTTCGGCGGCGAAAACAGATTCTATCGCAGCATCAACATCTTTTCGGATTCCGATGATTACAGCGCCCCTCTCCGCGCGGTGAGCATTGCAATGTTCATAATAACCGTCGCCTTCGTGCTACGCGTCATTCTCGCGTGGATAGCGTCGTGGCTCAACAAGGGCAAGGCGTTCGTCAATATGCTTTCCAGCCTTGTGAAATACGCTGCGTTCATCGCTCTCCTTTACCTGCTTCTCAAATACGTCGGCGTGAACACCGTGACGCTCCTTTCGGGACTCGGCATCATCGGGCTCGTCTTCGGGCTTGCCGCGCAGCCGCTTCTCGAGGACGTGCTTGCCGGACTGTTCATCGTGTTTGAAGGCGTGTTCGACGTGGGCGACATCATCGTTTATGACGAGTTCAGAGGCGAAGTCACCGAAATCGGCGTGCGTACCACCAAGCTGCTTGACGCGGGCGGAAACGTAAAGGTAGTCAACAACTCAGACCTCAGATCGTTCGTCAATATGACCGACTCGCTGTCCGTCGTCATCGGTATCGTTCAGATCGAGTACGGCGAATCGCTCAAACGCGTTGAAAAGGTCATCGCCGACAACATCGAATCGATCAGAACCTCGATACCCGCGTTTGTCAAAGGTCCCGAATATGTCGGCGTGTCCGAGCTCGGTTCCTCCGGCGTTTCGCTCAAGTTCCTCGCGTACTGCCGCGAGCAGGACAGATTCCAGGCGGAACGCGACCTCAACCGCGCCATCAAGCTCATGTTTGACGAAAACGGCATCAATATCCCGTTCACTCAGGTCGTGCTTCACAACGCGAAAGACTGAACACCGACCGAATAAAAACAAAAGCGTACTTCCGTTTCAGAAGTACGCTTTGACTTTATATTTTATATTTCGCGTGACGTGAGCATCTCGAAGGTCTCGCGCTTTACGGCAAGTCTGTCGGCTCCGTCCTTGACGATGACGACGGGTATGCGGCAGTTCCTGTTGTAGGTCGATTCCATCGAAAAGTTATAGGCGCCCGTGCCGAATACGGCGATGATATCGCCTCTTTCGGGCTTTGCGAGCGGGACGTTCTCCTGAATAAGGTCGCCGCTTTCGCAGCAGCGTCCCGCGACGGTGCATACGTGGTCGGCTTTTTCGTTCAGCTTGAGAGCGTTGCAGAGCGTGTATTTTGATTGATATAGCGCGTAGCGGGGGTTGTCGGTCATTCCGCCGTCTATCGCTACGTAGTCGCGGATCCCCGGGATGTGCTTGGTAGAGCCGACCGTGTAAAGGGTCGTTCCGGCGTTTGCCACGATGGAACGTCCCGGTTCCATGAAGATGACCGGCATCTTCACGCCCTTTTCGGCGCATCTCGAACGGATGTGGCCACAGAGGGCTTTCACGTTAGAACGGATGTCCATCGTTTCTTCGTCGTCCGCGTAGGCAACGCCGAAGCCGCCGCCGATGTTGAGGACCCTGCATTCTATACCGCTCGACGCGATGAAATCGACCGCGACGTCGGCAGCCTTGAAGAACGGCTCGAGCTCGAATATCTGAGAACCGATGTGATAATGCAGACCGCAGAATTCGATATTCGGAAGGGAAGAGGCAAGCTTTACCGCTTCGAGAGCGTCGCCCGAGAACATCGGGAACCCGAACTTCGAGTCCACGTTGCCCGTGGTGATCGCGGCGTGCGTGTGCGCGTCGACACCGGGAGTGACGCGGATGAGCACCTTCTGAACGACGTTCCTTCTTGAAGCGATCTTCTGAAGTGCTTCAAGCTCCTCAAATGTGTCGGAGGTGAAATATCCGACCTTTTCGTCGAGCGCGTATTCGATGTCGGGATCTTTTTTGCAGTTGCCGTGGAAGACCGATCTGCTCATATCGAATCCGACGGCGGAAGAAGTGTATATCTCACCGGGCGACACGAGGTCGGTACCCATGCCTTCCGAACCGATTATGCGGTAAATTTCCTTGAACGAGCAGGCTTTTGACGCGAAAAACGGCATCGAGCCTTCCGGCGCGAAATCCTTCAGCGCCCTGACGTAAGCGGAAGCGTTTTCGCGGATGACGTTTTCGTCGAGTATATAAAGCGGGGTGCCGTATTTTCCGGCAAGAACACCGCTGTCGGCGCCGCCTATGGTGAGGACGCCGTTTTTGTTTTCGAGATTTTTGTAAAGCATTTCAGTCAGCCCTTTTTGAAGAAGCCGTTAAGTCTTTCCACGGCTTCGAGAGTGTTTTCGTAGGTACCGAACGACGTGAGACGGAAGTATCCTTTGCCCGCGTCTCCGAAGCCTTCGCCGGGAGTGCCGACGAGGTTCGCGGTCCCCAGCAGTCGGTCGAAGAATTCCCACGAGCCTTCTCCGTCCGGACATTCGAGCCACAGATACGGCGAATGTACGCCTCCCGTGAACCATACGCCGTTCTTTTCAAGACAGGAACCGAGAAGAGAAGCGTTGCGTCTGTAATAGTCTATGTTTTCGCGGCATTCTTTTATGCCGTCAACAGACAGAGCGGCTTCCGCGCCTCTCTGCGTGACGTAGGAAACGCCGTTGAATTTGGTCGCCTGTCTTCTTGCCCACATTTTGCCGAGAGGAGTACCGCCGCATTCAAGGTCTTCGGGGAAGACGGTCCAGCCGCAGCGTACGCCGGTAAAGCCCGCGAACTTGGAAAAGCTGCATATCTCGACGGCACATTCCCTCGCGCCTTTGATCTGATATATCGAGTGGGGGATGTTATCGTCGGTTATGAACGCCTCGTAAGCGGCGTCGAACACGATGAGAGAGCCCGTTTCGTTCGCGAAATCCACCCACTTCGCAAGTCCCGTTTTGTCGTAAGCGGCACCCGTCGGGTTGTTGGGAGAACAAATATATATGACGTACGGTTTCTTTTCGACGTCTTCGGGAGTCGGAAGGAATCCGTTTTCTTTTCCGCCTTTGATGAACGTGAGCTTTCTGCCGTTCATGAGGTTCGAGTCGAGATAAACGGGATAAACGGGGTCGGGAATGAGGATATCGGCGTCTCCGAACAGATCGGTGATGTTGCCGATGTCGCTTTTTGCGCCGTCGCTGACGAATATCTCGCCGTTATCAAGAGCGACGCCGTTTTCGGCATAGTGAGAGGCAATGGCGTCCTTGAGGAAATCATAGCCGTATTCGGGCGGATAGCCTCTGAAGGTTTTGCCGTCCTTCATTTCGTCAACGGCCTTCGTCATCGCGTCGGTGACGCAGGGCATGAGCGGACGCGTGACGTCGCCGATGCCGAGGCGGATTATCTTGGCGTCGGGAAATTCGGCGGTGTACGCCTTTACGCGCTTCGCGATATCGCTGAAAAGATAACTCGGTTTGATTAGCGAGAAGTTTTCGTTTATTTTAATCTTTATACTCATAAGTTCCCTCAAATACAAGGGTCGCGGGACCCGTCATTAACATTTCGTAGCCTTTGTCACATCTTATCTTCAGTTCACCGCCGCGCAGATTGACGCTTATGTCCTTTTCGGCGGGGAGAAGTCCGTTGATGACGGCGGCCGCTACGGTGGCGCAGGCGCCGGTACCGCAGGCGAGAGTCTCGCCGCTGCCGCGTTCGTAAACGCGGAGGTTGACTTTTCCGTCTTTGGTTATCTCGCAGAATTCGACGTTGACGCCTTCGGGGAAGATGCCGCAGTTCTGTATGTCGAGAGCGAGCGGCTTGATGTCCATATCCATGACGCCTTCGCGGAAAATGACGCAGTGCGGATTTCCCATCGAAACGGCGGTGGTGTTGCAGCAGAACAGATTGATGAAGCTGCTGTCGGAAAGCACGGGTATCTTTTTCGGAGTGAAGACGGCTTTGCCCATCGATACCTGAGCGCCGACGCATACGTCGTTGATGACGGTGAGCTTTAGCGCCTTGATGCCGCTCTGGGTCTCGACGGCTATCATGCTTTTCCTGACGATGTTGTTGTCGTAAACGTATTTGCCCACGCATCTTATCGCGTTGCCGCACATTTTGCCTTCGCTTCCGTCGGCGTTGAACATACGCATCCTGACGTCGGCGCAGTCGGACGGAAGAATGCAGACGATGCCGTCGCCGCCGATGCCGAAGTGCCTGTCGGACATTTCGACCGCCAGCTTTTCAAAATCGGTTATTTTTTGCTTAAAGCAGTCGATATAGATGTAATCGTTGCCGCAGCCGTGCATTTTTACGAATTCTATTTTCATAATATATCTCCGTAAAGGTCGTCCATGTCGTAAAGTCCGGGCTCTTTGTCCGCGATGAATACGGCTGCCGAAAGCGCTCCTTCGGCAAACATACCGCGGCTTTCAGCCGTGTGCGTTACGGTGAACGTGTCGTTCTTGTTGTAAAAAGTGATCTCGTGTATGCCTTTCACGTTTCCGCCTCTTACCGCGGATACGCCGATGTCGCCGTCTTTGCGGGGGCAGATGCCGTCGCGTCCGCTGACGATATCGCCGCCGGTGACCGAGCTTATCGATTCGGCAAGCATTTTGGCGGTCCCGCTCGGGGCGTCAAGCTTGTTTTTGTGGTGACGTTCGACTATCTCGATATCGGCGCCCTTGAAGAAAGCCGCCGCTTTTTTCGCGACCGCGTTTAAGAACGCAACGCCGGGAGCCATATTCGGCGAGAAGAAAACGGGGATCTTCGCCGACGCTTCTTTTATCATTTCTTTTTCTTCTGCGGTGTGTCCCGTCGTGGCGATGACGAGCGGTGTGGACGTCTTTACGGCGTGATCGCAGAGAGACGCGCAGGAGGAATGGTGCGAAAAGTCGACTATCGCGTCGTATTTGCCCACGACCGAACCGATATCCGGATAAACCTCGGGCGTTTCGGAATGAGCGTCGCAGAACGCGCCTATCTCAATATCCTTATAACCGTTTTTCACGAGCTCTTCGACTTCGTGACCCATTCTGCCGAGAGCTCCGTTCAGTATTATCTTCATATGATCCCGTGCTCCTTCATAATGCTTACGAGAACTTTTCTCTTTTCCGCGTCCATCGTGGTGAGAGGCAGGCGGAGGATGTCCCTGCAATAGCCCATTTCGTTCATCGCGGCTTTGACGGGGATCGGGTTGACCTCGGAGAACAGAGCGTCTATGAGGGAGTGATATTTATACTGCAGAAGCGCCGATTCCTTTACGTTGCCGACAAAGAACTCGTCGCATATCTGTCTGGTCTCGGCAGGGAGAAGGTTGGAAAGCACGGAGATGACGCCGCATCCGCCGAGCGACATGAGGGGAACGATCTGGTCGTCGTTGCCGCAGTACATATCCATCTTGCCGTGAACGTAGGACATGGTCTCGACTATCTTGGAGATGTTGCCGTTTGCTTCCTTGAAGCCGACGATGTTGGGATGCTCCGCGAGAGCGGCGTAGGTCTTGGGCTCGATGTTGACACCCGTTCTTGACGGTACGTTATAGAGGATAAGAGGCACTTCGGAAGCGTCCGCGAGCTGGGTATACATCTGGATAAGCCCCTTTTGGGTGGCTTTGTTGTAATAAGGCGTGACTGCGAGCACGGCGTCGGCGCCCGAGCGGTTGGCGCATCTCACGAGGTCGAGAGCGTATGCCGTGTCGTTGCTTCCGGTACCGGCGATGACGGGTACGCGGTGAGCTGTTTTCTCGACGCAGAAGGTGATGGCGTCGCGGTGTTCGTCGTCGGTGAGCGTCGAGGCTTCGCCGGTGGTACCGCATACGACGAGGGCGTTGATGCCGGAGTTTATCTGAAATTCGATAAGTCTGCCGAAAGATTCGTAATCTATACCGTTTTCGTTGAAGGGGGTGATAAGAGCGGTCGCGGCTCCTTTGAAAATGTGCTTCTTTTCCATTTTTGTTCTCTCCGTTCGTTTATATTGATTTCAATAAAGTTACGAGGCTGCTTGTTACGGCAGCCTCACAATAAACGTATTTCGGTAACGGAATCGTCCTTGCGATAGCACTCCGCAGCAATGCGACAGACACGGGGATGTTATCCGCGTATCCAGATCGGAAAAGCCGCAGCGTTTTCCGTCTTCGGCGTCCTTGCCTTTTTCAGCCGTATGTCTGCGGACTTAGCACGGCAGATACTCATCGCGGACGCGCCTCTATCTGTCAATAGATATTATCACACGAAAACTGTCTTGTCAAGGCAAAATATGAAAATAAATGCAATTTTGCCGACCGGAATATTCATAATGCGTCATATTGCGTCATAATGCGACAACATTGAAGCGTCATATTGACATTTGAGAAAAAAAGTGTATAATTTATTTTGGTGATAAATGCAATGAAAACACTTATAAAAAATGTTACCGCCTTAATTCGCAAGGGGGACGGTAAATACGTGACGCGCGTCACGGATATCCGCATCGACGGCGACACGATCGTCTCGGTATCGAGATCAAACGCTTCTTTCGTGCCCGACAAGGTCATCGACGGAACGAACAAGCTGGCGATCCCCGGACTCATCAACGCGCATACGCACGCTTACATGACCTGCTTCCGCGGACTCGCGGACGACCTTCCGTTCAACGAATGGCTGTTTGAGCGCATAATGCCCAACGAGGACAGACTCACGGATGAGGACGCTTATGAGGCGTCGCTCGCGGGATGCCTTGAAATGCTGAAGAGCGGCACGACCTGCTATCTCGATATGCACATGTTTAAGGGGATGTCCGCCAAAGCGTCTCTCGACACGGGGATAAGATGCGTGCTATCGCGCGGGCTCGTCGGCAACGGCGATGACGAAGCGGGAACGACGAGGCTCGCTCAGGCGTTCGACGAAATGGAAGCGTTCTCGTCCTGCCCCGCTCTGTCGTTCGCTCTCGCGCCTCACGCCATATATACGACCGACGCCGACTTCCTCAAAAAAGTCGCGTCACTCGCAAAAAAGCATTCGCTCCCCGTTCATATCCATCTTTCCGAATCGGTGAACGAGGTTGAGGAATGCAGGGCAAAAACGGGAATGACTCCCGTCGAATACCTTGACAGCCTCGGATTTTTCGGAAACAGAGTGATCGCGGCGCACTGTGCCAACCTCACCGACAACGATATACGCATACTTGCCGAACGAAACGTGAACGTCGTGCTCTGCGTCAGAAGCAATATGAAGCTCGGCAACGGCATACCTTCAATAAAGAAGCTGCACGACGCGGGCGTAAACCTCTGTCTCGGCACCGACTCCGCCGGCAGCAACAACACGCTCGATCTGTTCGCCGAGATCGCGGCGGTGTCCCTCATCAGCAAAGGCGTCGAGCGTTCGCCCGTCTGCATAACGGCGTCGCAGGTGCTCGATATGGCAACGTACAACGCGGCGCGTGCCCTCGGTCTTGATTCGGGCGTCATCGCCAAAGGCAAAAAAGCCGATATCGCGCTTCTCGATCTTGAGTCCCCCGCGTTCGTCCCGGCAAACGACCTTGTGTCGTCGCTCTGCTATTCGGCGAACGGCTCAGAGGTCGACACCGTCATCGTGGGCGGAAATATCGTCGTGGAAAACGGAAAGCTTTTGTCAATGGACGAAAAAGAAATAATAAGACGCGTGTCGAAGATAATACCGCGTCTTAAGGAGAGAATGAAATGAGTGAGATCAGAGACCCCGAAATATGGGAAAGCGGCAAAACCAAGATTGACTGGGTCAGACGCAATATGCCGCTGATGCGCGGAATAGAAAAGGATTTTATCGAAGAAAAACCGTTTGCCGGACTTAAGGTCGCGCTTTCGGTGCATCTTGAAGCGAAGACCGCGTACCTCTGCGAGGTGCTTTCGCACGGAGGCGCCGAAATGTACATCACGGGCAGCAACCCGCTTTCGACGCAGGACGACGTCGCGGCGGCTCTCGTCCACGAGGGACTCAACGTCTACGCGTGGCACGGCGCCACGCCCGAGGAATACGTCCGTCACACTTCGGCGGTCATCGAAGCCGGCCCCAACGTCATAATCGACGACGGCGGCGACCTCGTGAATCTCATACACACAAAATATCCCGAAAAGATACCCGACGTTTACGGCGGCTGCGAAGAGACCACCACCGGCATAATCCGCCTCAAGGCGATGGACGCCGCGGGAGAACTCAAGTTTCCGATGATGCTCGTCAACAACGCCGAATGCAAGCATTTCTTCGATAACAGATACGGCACGGGTCAGTCCGTCTGGGACGGCATAAACAGGACCACCAACCTCATCGTGGCGGGCAAGACCGTCGTCGTCGCCGGCTACGGCTGGTGCGGCAAGGGCGTCGCCATGCGTGCCAAGGGACTCGGAGCAAAGGTGGTCGTCACCGAGATCGACCCCGTCAAAGCCATTGAAGCCGTAATGGACGGTTTTTCCGTAATGAAAATGGAAGAGGCGGCAAAGGTCGGCGATTTCTTCGTCACCGTCACGGGATGCAGTAAGGTCATAACCGAAAATTCGTTTGCCAATATGAAAGACGGCGCCATACTCTGCAACGCCGGACATTTTGACGTCGAGGTCGACGTCGCGTATCTCAGAAAGATCGCCGTAAAGGAATACGAAGCGCGAAAGAACATCACCGGCTACGTACTTCCCGACGGCAGAACTCTGTTCGTCATTGCCGAAGGCAGGCTCGTCAACCTTGCCGCGGGCGACGGACATCCCGCCGAGATAATGGATATGTCCTTCGCCATCCAGGCGCTTTCGGCAAAATACATCGTAAAGAACCACTCAGTCCTCAAGGGCGTCGTTCCGATACCCGAGGAGATAGACAGGGAAGTCGCAGAAAAAAAGCTGAACTTCCTCGGCTGCACCATAGACGTGCTCACCCCCGAACAGGATAAATATCTGAACAGCTGGAAATAAACAATACGTAAACGGGAGAGAAAACATGAAACTCAACAACAAGCGTACTTTTCTCATAGGGCTTGCGTTCATGAGCATCTGCGCGTTCTGGCAGATGTACGATTTTTCCATACCGCTCATTCTGCGTGATACGTTCGGGATAGGCGATACGCTGTCCGGCGTCATCATGGCGGCAGACAACGTGCTCGCGCTCTTCCTGCTGCCGCTTCTCGGCTCGGTTTCCGACAGAGTGGACACCAAGATAGGCAAGCGTATGCCGTTCATCATTTACGGCACATTCGCCTCCGTCGTGCTTCTTTCTCTCCTTCCAGTAATGGATAACCTTTACGCTTCGTCGCCCGCGGAATGGATAAAGTTCGCTTTCATTTTCGTGCTTCTCGTCCTTCTCGTGGCGATGGCGTCCTACCGTTCTCCCGCGGTCGCGCTCATGCCCGACCTCACCCCCAAGCCGCTCCGTTCCAAAGCCAACGCCATAATCAATCTTATGGGCGCGATAGGCGGAGCGTTCGCGCTGCTTCTCATCAAAGTGCTTTATCCCGCGAGCAAGACCGAGGGCGTGTCTCACATAGATTATCTGCCTCTCATGCTCATTATCGCGGCATTCATGCTCGTGTCCGTTATCTGGCTCTTCTTCTCGGTAAAGGAAAAACGCGATAACGCCGACGTCATCGCCTACGACAAAGCGCACCCCGAAGAATGTGCCGGGGACGACGGAAGCAAAAAGGCGGAGCTCCCGAAAGACGTCAGAAAAAGCCTCGCTTTCATTCTCAGCTCCATAGCACTTTGGTTCATGGGATACAACGCCGTGTCAAGCGCGTTTTCGAAATTTGCGACGCAGGAATGGCAGATGGCGGAAGGCGACGCTTCGACCTGCCTGCTCATCGGTACGGTCGGCGCGATGATATCCTATATCCCCATCGGCATACTTTCCTCGCGCATCGGCAGAAAAAAGACCATACTTTCGGGCTGCGCCCTGCTTGCGGCGTGCTTTGCTTCCGTCGCGCTTCTTTCGCTTTCAAAAAGCACACCCACCTTGCTCCTTTACGTCATTTTCGTTCTCGTGGGCTTCGCGTGGGCTGCCATCAACGTCAACTCGCTGCCTATGGTCGTTGAAATGTGCAAGGGCTCCGACGTCGGAAAATTCACCGGCGTTTACTATACTTTTTCAATGGCGGCTCAGGTCGTCACCCCCATACTTTCGGGATCCCTCCTCGAATACGTCGGATATTGGACGCTGTTCCCGTATGCCGCCGTCTTCGTCGCCGCTTCCTTCGTGACCATGCTTTTCGTGCGTCACGGCGACAACCGCCCCGAAAGACGCTCGGCACTCGAATCCTACGACGTGGAAGACTGATATATGTATACTGCAATTATAATCGTTTCGGTCATACTCTGCCTCGCGCTGCTTGACCTTTATCTCATGTGTCCGTCGCTCAAAGCGAAACGATGCAGACCGTTTTTCGAAAAGCATCTGTATTTCGCGCACCGCGGACTTTACGACAACGAAAAGATACCCGAAAACTCGCTTGATTCGTTCCGCAATGCGGTCGACGCGGGTTACGGGATCGAGCTCGACGTCTGGCTCACGAAGGACAAAAAGCTCGTCGTCTTTCACGACAACGACACGTCGCGGCTGTGCGGCAAAAAGCTGCGCGTGAAGGACTCGACTTTTGATGAACTGCGTTCGCTGCGCCTTCTCGGCACCGACTGCGTCATCCCGACGTTTGAGGAAGTGCTTGAAGTCGTAAACGGAAAAGTCCCGATGGTGATCGAGATAAAGGGCGAGGACCTCGACGCCGAGGTCAATCCGTATACTTCCGAAGCCCTTGCAAATTATAAAGGTGAATACGTCGTCGAGTCGTTCAACCCCTATTATCTCCGCTGGTGGAAAAAGCACCGTCCCGAGGTCATACGCGGACAGCTCGCCATCAAGAACACGGGAAAGCGAAAACTCATAATTCATCTGCGTGATTTCATACTCAAAAACATGCTCATAAATTTTCTTTCAAAACCCGACTTTCTTTCTCTTGACTTTCACGCGAAAAAGTATTATTCTTTCCGTTACGTAATGGCAATGGGATGCTTTCCCGTCGCGTGGACGATAAGATCGAAGGATGACCTCGGCAACGCTTCCGATACCTTCAAAGCGTTCATTTTCGAAAAAGGGATGATCGAATGAAATACGACGTTTCAGTCAGCAAATGCGACGAATATACGTATGAAAAATGCCGTTCTTCCCTCGAGGAGGTGCTTTCGCACACCGAGGGGATAAACAAAATAAAAAGAAACGACAAAGTGGTGATAAAAGCCAACCTCGTTTCCGCGATGAAGCCCGAAAAGGCGGCGACGGTACACCCGGTGCTGCTTTGCGCGCTCACCGACATCCTCGTCGAAAAAGGCGCGTCGGTCGTCATAGGCGACTCGCCCGGCGGCGTGTTCAACACCGTCCGCATGAACCGCATTTACAGCGTGACGGGCGTCAAAAGCGCCGAAGAACACGGAGCAATCCTAAACCGTGACTGCACCGAGGTGAAAGCCGAATATCCCGAAGCGGTGACGGCAAAGGAATTTTTCTATACCAAATATCTTGACGAAGCGGATCACATCATCAATTTCTGCAAGCTCAAAACTCACGGAATGATGGGGATGTCCGCCGGCATCAAGAATATGTTCGGCGTCGTTCCGGGGATCGTGAAGCCGGAATACCATTATAAATATCCGAAACAGGAAGATTTCGCGTCGATGATTGTCGACCTCAACGAATATTTCAAGCCATGCCTCACTATCTGCGACGCCGTCGTCGGAATGGAGGGCAACGGACCTACGGCAGGGAGCCCGCGTCATATCGGCGCCGTCATCGCCGCCGATTCGCAGTACAAGCTCGACACGCTCTGCGCTTATCTCATTGGTCTCGGCAAGGACGATATCCCGACGCTTGCCGAAGCGTACAGACGCGGCTATACCGTGTCGTCGCCTTCCGAACTGAACGTGTACGGCGAGTACGAAAGCCTCGTCATCGGGGACTACGAAAAGCTGCCCGTGAACAAGTCGTTCCTGTTCGCGAGCGACTCAAAGACCGTGTTCGGCAGAGCCGTCGGCAAAACGCTTAAAAAAGTGCTCGAAGCCAAGCCGAAGGTCAAAAAAGGCGACTGCGTCGGATGCGCCGAATGTTTCCGCATCTGCCCCGCGAAAGCCATCACGATGAAAAACAATAAGCCCGACATCGACCGGACGAAATGTATAAAATGTTTTTGTTGCCAGGAATTCTGCCCGAAGGGCGCAATGAAGGTCAAACGCACTCTTGCTGCCAGAATGTTCACCCGCGACAAATGAATGGAGTGAATGTATAAATGAAAAGAATCGTAACCATCCAGGACGTGTCCTGCGTCGGCAAGTGCTCGCTCACCGTGGCGCTTCCGATAATCTCCGCCATGGGCGTCGAGGCGGCGGTGATACCCACCGCGGTGCTTTCGACCCATACCGCGTTCAGCGGCTTCACCTTCCACGACCTCACGGACGAGATCGAACCGATAACCGAGCATTGGAAAAAAGAAAACATCAGGTTTTCCGCAGTCTATACCGGATATCTCGGCTCAAAGCGTCAGCTTGATATCTGCTCGAAGATATTCGACGATATGAAAGCCGACGGCAGCCTCATTTTCGCCGATCCCGCAATGGCGGACAACGGAAACCTCTACAAAGGCTTCACTAAGGAATTTGCCAAAGAAATGGCTGACCTCTGCGGCAAAGCGGACATCGTCGTCCCCAACCTTACCGAAGCCTCCTTCATGCTCGACGTTCCCTACGTCGGCGATAATTACGACAAAGACTATATCAGGGATATCCTCGTCAGACTCACCGAAAAGGGAACGAAGGTCGCCTGCCTCACCGGCGTTTCTTTTGAAGAAGGAAAGCTCGGCGCAATGGCGTACGACTCCGAAAGCGGAAAATTCTATGAATATTACCGCGAAAAGCTTCCCGTCAGCTTCCACGGCACGGGCGATATCTTCGCGTCCGCAATGCTCGGCGCTCTCGCGCTCGAAAAGGGACTTGAGGAATCCATGAAGATAGCGGTCGACTACACCGTCGAGTGCATAAAGATAACCTGCGAGCATCCCGATCACAACTGGTATGGCGTCGAATTCGAAAGCGCCATCCCGTATCTCGTTGACAGAATAAAATGAACGGCGTCACGCTCAGAAAAGTGACACCCGACGACGCAAAAGAGCTGCTTGCGATATACGCGCCCTACGTCGCGTCGACAGCCGTGTCGTTTGAGTGCGCTGCGCCGACCGAGGACGAGTTCAGACGACGGATAGAAGCGATAAGCGCCGAATATCCCTATATCGCCGCCATAAGTGACGGCAGGATAGTCGGCTACGCTTACGCGTCTTCTTTCCACGCCCGTGAAGCGTACAGACACACCTGCGAGACGTCGATATACGTTGATGCCGAATATCACGAAAAAGGTATCGGCAAACGTCTTTACTCTGAACTCGAAAAACTGCTCGTGAGTCAGAACGTGTTCGTGGCTTACGCCTGCGTTACGACGACCGAAAGGGAAGACGACCCGTATCTCACCGACGCGAGTGTCAGATTCCACGGGAAGGTCGGCTATTCCGTCATCGGAAGGCACGAAAAATGCGGATATAAGTTCGGCAGATGGTACGGCATCGTCTGGATGGAAAAAGTGCTGTCCGAACGACCGTCATCACCTGAGCCGTTCATCCCGTTTTCGCGAGATGCGGAAAACGAAAATAAATAAATGTGATTTATTTTCGCAAAACCCTTGACAATCGTTTGCCGTTGTGCTATTATAGCAAAGCGCTCGTAAAGAGCGCTTGAATATGCGCCATTAGCCCAGCTGGATAGAGCGTTTGGCTACGAACCAAAAGGCCGGGGGTTCGAATCCCTCATGGCGCGCCAGAAAAAAGCAAGTCGAAAGACTTGCTTTTTTCAATGATATCCGTTCCTCGTCGGAACGGGTGATATACCTTCGGTATGATATCGCACTGCGTGCGATGATATATGCGTGAAGGCGTATGAGGAACGGATATTATATCATATTTGCCTTGCCGTAAGGCAAATATATCATACGGCGTCAGCCGTATATCATATCGCGTCAGCGATATATCATTTTTTATTTTCTGCTCAAACATCAGCCGCCCAAAGCGGCAGCTTCATTCATAAACCGTAAGAATCCCCCGGCAATCCCCCGCCAACCGTCAGCAGTCGGACGAGGGCTTTTGGCGTGAAACAGATTGAAAAGTTCACGAAATTGTGATATAATATACCCGATAAATCAGAATTTGGCGTTTCAATTAGGAGGAAGAGGAGAAAACGATATGAACGAAAACTTTTATGAGGCGATATTCAAAAGAAAATCGTTCCACCTGTTCAGAGGCGTCGGCAATGCGAAAATAACGCCGTCCGAGCTCGAAGACATCGAAAAAGCCTACGCCGGTTTCGAGCGGCTGTATCCCGATATCGGCACGGCGATCCGCATAATTCCCGCAAACAAGGTCAGCTTCAAAAGAGACGCCGAATACTGTGTTCTGATATACAGCGAAGAAAAAGACAATTATCTGATGAACGTCGGATACCTCGGCGAGCAGCTCGATCTGTATCTTGTCAGTCACGGTATCGGAAGTCTGTGGTTCGGGATCGGCAAACCCGATATGCCCGAATACAACGGAATGAAATATGTTATCATGATCGCGATCCGCAAGGTGAACGACGGTTCTCTGTTCCGCAAAGATATGTTCAAGGCAAAACGCAAGCCGCTTGAGGAAATATGGTCGGGCGACGATCTGGGCGTTGCCGACATCACGCGTTTTGCGCCGAGCGCCTGCAATACTCAGCCGTGGTACACGGAGAACAAGGACGGCAGGATCACGGTTTACAGATATAAAAAGCCCGGCAAAAGAGGCATCATGCCGGCAAGATCGGTATCGTATTACAACCGCGTCGACGTCGGCATTTATCTCTGCATTTTGGAGATATGCTTGAATAAAAAAGGTATCGGTTTCACCCGTGAACTTTTCGTTGACGACGGCGGCGACGCCGAACTGACGAAGTCCGCGGAATATACCGTAAACGTGAATAACGTATCCGCACCGCTCAGATATACTTATGCCGAATACGACGAAAAATACAATGACCTTATCGAAAGCTGGATAGACGACGAGACCGCGCGTTTCACCGGACTTGATGACGGCTGGAAAGCGTTTTACGGCTATTGGAAACAAAGATCTGACGGGAATGATTTCCTGTGCAGGCTGATATCCGAAAACGGCTCGCCTCTGGCGGTCGTTGCGCTCGGAATACACGAAAACGTTCTTACCGTGATGGAATTCATCGTGTCACCGGAAAAAAGGAACCAAGGTCACGGGAGAGCGATACTCGGTGAACTGATGGGTCACGGCAAAGAAATAATCGCCTTTGACGTAACGAAAGCGGAAGCGGTGATATTTCCCGACAATACGGCGTCGAAGAAAGCGTTCGGATATTCCGGCTTCCGCTTTGATCACAGTCATCCCGACGGCGACGCCGACTGCTACGTTTTTGAAAAAGGAAAATAACTGTTATGATGATTCAAGAAATCGAATCTGCTCTTTTTTCGCTCGCCGACAAGGAATACGCCGCGTTCCAGGCAAAGCTTATGCCGACGGTCGATACGCGGCGCATCATCGGTGTACGCGTCCCCGGGATCAGGCGGCTTGCCAAAGAATACGCAAAAAGGGAAGATGTCGGCGTTTTTCTCGACGATCTTCCGCACGCGTATTACGACGAGGATTGCCTTCACGGGCTCATCCTCGCGTCGCTGAAGGACTACGACGAATGCGTAAGACAGCTGGACGCTTTTCTGCCGTACGTTGACAACTGGGCGACGTGCGACATCATCACTCCGAAGGTATTCGCCAAAAATACCGATAAACTCGAACGCAGGATCGACGAATGGCTCGCGTCGCCGCATACCTACGCCGTGCGGTTCGGAATCGAAATGTATATGAATTTCTTCCTTGACGAAAAATTCAGCGTAACGCAGGCGGAAAAAGTCGCACGCATAAGGTCTGACGAGTATTATATCAATATGATGATCGCGTGGTATTTTGCCACCGCTCTTGCCAAGCAGTACGAAAGCGCGGTCGGATTCATCGAAAACAGGAAGCTTGACGTATGGACTCACAATATGACGATACGCAAGGCGTGCGAAAGCTTCAGAGTCCCCGATGAACGGAAAGAATACCTCAGAAGGATGAAAATCGCAAAAAAACCTTGACAACCGCTACATATTGTGTTATAAGTATATCATCAATAACAAAGAAAGAGGTAAAAGCAATGGATCTTCTCAAAAAGATATTCCCGTTTTCTTTCGGTATCGGTGAAGACGTTACCAAGCTCGTTATCAAAATAATTATCTACATCGTGGCAGGCGCTGTGGGCGGCATCCTCATCGGTCTCCTTGTAGATATCCCCGTTATCGGCTGGCTCTTCGGCATCATCGGCGGACTTATCGATCTTTACGTTGTTATCGGCATCGTTCTCGCGCTTCTCGATTATTTCAAGATCCTTAAATAATCACGATCAAATAAATTTAAAGGGGCTGTACAGCCCCTTTAAGTTACCCCTGATCGCCTTTATCGGTCGGCTTCGGTCTGAGATACGATCCTTTTGAAAAGGAGACTTATGCACCAGAGTCCGCAGAGCCCGATTATCGTGTAGATGACTCTGCTGAGGACAGCTCCCTGACCGCCGAATATCCACGCGACAAGGTCAAACTGAAACAGCCCGACGAGAGCCCAGTTGACCGCGCCGATGATTATCATGGTAAGTGAAAACTTATCGAACATCTTTTATTCCTCCCCGATATATTTTTTGCGTTCCTTTATTTTTTATTCACAGAAGGTGTTTTTTTATGAGAATGAGACCAAAGAAAAACCGTGTTCCGCGTCTTGAGGCGGTGAACGGATATTTTGCATCCACTGACGAAAACGGAATGATCGATATTTCCGCGTCCTTCCCCGAAAAAAGGGAAAGGCTGCTTCTCGAACTCGGATGCGGCAAGGGCACCTTTGCCGTCGCTCTTTCCGAAAGGGAGACCGACGCCGATATCATTGCGGTCGAAAAAGTCCCCGACGTCATATTGATGGCGATGGAAAAAGCCGACAAAGCGGGAAGAGACAACCTGAAGTTTGCGTCTTTCGATATTGCCGAGATCCTCGAGAAGGTGCCCGGGCACTGCGCCGACGCCGTTTACATCAATTTCTGCGATCCGTGGCCCCGCAAAAAGAACGCGAAGCGCCGACTCACGAGTCCGCTGTTCCTCGAAAGGTACAAAAAGATACTCAAAGAGGGCGCCCGCATATATTTTAAGACGGATAATATCGGTTTATTCGAATATTCGCTGGAAACTTTTCCCGCCTGCGGTTACGTTACCGAAAACGTCTGCTTCGACCTTCATTCCGACCCGATGAACGAAAACAACATCGTGACGGAATACGAAAAGAACTTTTCCGAAAAAGGCTTTAAGATCAATTACCTCGAAGCTTTTCTGCCAGCGAAATGACGGTCTCTCTGTCGCTGTAATGATATTTTTCGTTCCCGATTTCCATATAGTCCTCGTGACCTTTCCCGATCACGAGGACTATATCTTTTTTCTTTGCTTTTTTCATGCAGTACCATATCGCTTTTTTTCTGTCGTATATGGTTTTTATTCTGCACGGCGCGCCCTTTTTTATTCCTTTTTTGATCTCCCGCGTGATTTTTCTTAAACTTTCGTTTCTCGGATTGTCGGTCGTTATCACGGCGACGTCGGAAAACGACGATATGACGTTTCCCATGCCGTTCCTCCGTTCCGTCGAACGTTCGCCGCCGCAGCCGAACACCGTGAATATCCTGCCTTCCGCGTAAGGCGACACCGAGCGGAACAGTTCGTTTGCCGAAAGACGGTTGTGCGCGTAGTCGATGATGACGGTACTCCCGTTCGGAAGGACCGTCGTCTCGCATCTTCCGTCAACCTTTACCGAATAAAGCGATTGCGCGATAACATACCTTTCGACGCCCAGAAAGTCGCAGACCGCGAACGCGCAAAGCGAGTTATAAAGTCCGGGCTGCCCCGGATAGTCGGTGGTGACGAACGTGCCGCCGCATTCGTATTCGGAAGTCATCACGCCGTTCCTCATGCCGAAAACTTCGTTGACCGCTCTGTAATCGGCGTGTTCTCCTTTTCCGAAGGTGACGACACGGCATCCCGCACCGTCCGACATATAGCCGAACTCGCTGTCGTCCGCATTGAAAAAGCCGGTCACGCAGTCCGAAAAGAGTCTTTTTTTGCATTCTTTGTATTCGTCGTAGTCGGCGTGTTCGTTTTTGCCGATATGATCGGGCGACAGATTCGTGAACACCCCGACATCGAATCTTATTCCGTGAGTACGGTGCTGTTTGAGGGCTTGCGACGATACCTCGATTATCACCGTGTCGATTCCCGAGTCCGCCATTTCGCGGCAATAGCGGTGAATGAGCAGACTTTCTGGCGTGGTGTTCGGAAGCTTTATCTTCATATCCCCGAAAATCACGCCGAGAGTGCCTATGATACCGACCTTTCTGCCGGAGCCTTCGAGTATCTTTTTCATTATGAACGAGGTGCTCGTTTTGCCTTTGGTCCCCGTGATCCCTATCATAAAAAGGCTGCCGCACGGGTCGCCGTAAAACCTTGACGAACACTCCGCGAGCGTTATTCGCGTGTCGTTCACAAGGATGACGGCAGCGTCGTCGGGAAGCGAAAGGGGCATTTCGGCGCAGAAAACGCGGCAGCCGTTTGCGTAGGCACTTTCCGCGTATCCGTGACCGTCGGTGACGCCGCGAAGACAGAAAAACACGCTGCCGCGTGACGCTTCACGCGAGTCATAACACAGGGAGCTTATTTCGGTATCTTTGTTTTCGCCGCCGCAAGCGCCTTCAAACAGCTCCGAAAGCTTCATCTTCCCACTCTCCTTCAAAAACCTTTCGCGCTCTGCCGCCCACAAGCACACCGCTTTCGGTCAGCGTGACCTCGATGACTCCGCCTTTCTGATGAACGAATACGTGACGGGCGCATTTGCCGGACATATTCGCGGCGACCGCCGCCGCGGCGCTTCCCGTCGAACAGCCGAGCGTTTCGCCGCAGACGCGCTCCCACGGGCGAAGGTATATGTCGTTTTCGTCTTTCACGGTATAAAAATGTACGTTCGTTCCTTTCGGAAACGATTTGTCATGCTCGAAAAGAGTTCCGTATTTTTCAATGTCTAAGTTTGCGGCGTCCTCGCATTCAACCGCGAGGTGAGGATTGCCGAATGAAAGACAGGTGGAAAAAAAGCCGTGGAAAGGACGGTAAATAAGCGGAGACGGGGAAATGAACGGTATTTTTTCACATTCGAACACGGGCAGCCCGATATTCGTGACGATGTCGCCGTTTTCGCATATCCTTCCGCTTTTTTCGCCTCCGAGCGTTTCGACGGTATATTCGTTTTTTTGCTCCGTGTCACTTGCGTGATATAACATCAGCGCTATACGCAGCGCGTTTCCGCACATTTCGGCTTCGCTCCCGTCGGGGTTGAAAATCCGCATCGAAAAGTCGCACTCTTTCGAATCTCCGATGACTATCAGCCCGTCTCCGCCGACACCGCGGTGACGGCCGCACATCGCCTTTGCCGCGTCGGAAAGCGGAAAGCTGACGTGGACCGGCTGAAACAGTACGGCAAAATCATTGCCGTACGATTCCGCTTTTATGAATTTCAAACTGTTTTCCTCCCGATACGTCAGATGAATGACTTATTATTCAAAGAAAATAATTGACTAATGGAAAAACGTGTGATATAATAAACAAGAATATGGGGTAATGTTTATGAACGGCGATTTTTTTGCAATGATGTTCCGAATGAAGAATATTGACAGATGGGGGCTTATGCGTCTTATCCACAACGAGAACCTGTCTGAGCACTCGCTCGAATGCGCGCTTCTCGCTCACGGGCTTGCCGTCATCGGCAACACCTATTTCGGAAAGAACTACGTTCCCGAACGTATCGCGGTCAAGGCGATGTATCACGACGCGCCAGAGATAATTACGGGTGACCTTCCGACTCCCGTCAAGTATTTTGACGACAGAACGAAGGACGCGTACCTTTCGGTCGAATCGGTGGCGATCGACAGATTCATGTCGTACCTGCCCGACGAGATGAAAAGCGCTTACGCTGATATGTTCGTTCATTCCGAAGAAGAGCACAGAATAATCAAGGCGGCGGACAAGCTCTGCGCCTATATCAAGTGCCTGACCGAGACCGAGCTCGGCAACCGCGAGTTTTCGGTCGCTCTCGAATCCACAAGACGTTCCATTGAGAACTTCGGATGCGAGGAACTTGATTATTTTATGGAAAACTGCGTGTCTTCATTCAAAAAATCGCTCGACGAATTACAGGGAAATCAATAAAATTAATATAAAAAGAGGTAATTTACTATGAAAATCGGTATTATCGCAGACTCTCTCCGCCTTCCTTTCGCAGACGCCGTCAAAAAGGCAGCGTCTCTCGGTGCCACCGGCATCCAGAAGTACATGACCTTCGGTGAATTCGTTCCCGAAAATCTGAACAGCGCAAAGATCGCCGAGATCAAGGACATCATGGATTCCAACGGACTTATCTTTTCCGCCATCTGCGGCGACTTCGGAATGAACATGGATAACCCCGCCATCCTCGACAGATCCAAAGCCATCATCGAAAAAGCAAGAGAACTCGACTGCGGCATCGTCACCTCCCACATCGGACACATCGACGGCTGCGAAAACGAAAGGACCGAGATCATGAGAAAGAACGCTCTCGAGCTCGGAACGTTTGCCGAAAGCCTCGGCAGCTGCTTCGCTTTTGAGACCGGCACCGAAAGCGCCGTTCTCCTCAAGGGCTTCCTCGATTCCGTCGGCTCCAAGGGCCTTGCGGTAAACCTCGACCCCGCGAACCTCGCTATGGTCGCAAAGGACGATCCCGTCAAAGCGGTCTATACTCTCAAGGATTACATCGTTCATACCCACGCGAAGGACGGCGTCGGCATGAGATTCATCAAGGGCAAATTCATCGAACTTCCTCTCGGCCAGGGAGACGTTGACTGGGACAACTATCTCAAAGCTCTCAAGGACGTCGGCTACGAAGGCTATCTTACCATCGAACGCGAGGTCGGCGCCGATCCCGCCGCGGACATAAAGATGGCAGTCGATTTCCTCGGCACCAAGCTCGCTGCCCTTAACTGATAAATACGGAACGAAGGCGAAAAAAATGTCAGTACCTTTCAAAATAGATCTTTCGGGCAAGACCGCGGTAGTCACCGGAGCAGGCGGAGTTATCTGCAGCGGCTTTTCGGCAGCCCTTGCCGAATGCGGCGCTTCCGTCGCGGTACTTGACCTTTCGGAAAAAGCGGCTGCCGCTACGGCTGACGCCATCAACGCTTCGGGCGGAAAAGCAAAGGCTTACGTCTGCAACGTGCTGAAAAAGGACTCTCTCGAAAAAGTATGCGATGAGATAATCGCCGATTTCGGCTCGATAGACATACTCATCAACGGTGCCGGCGGCAACTCGCCCAAGGCCACCACCACGCACGAATACCTTGACGCGGATGACATCGACAAAGAAGACGTCGTCAGCTTTTTCGACCTTCCCACCGAAGGCTTCGGATTTGTTTTCGACCTCAACATACTCGGAACTCTGCTTCCGACTCAGGTATTCGGAAAAAAGATGACGGAAAACGGCGGCTGCATAATCAATATCTCGTCCATGAACGCCTACCGTCCTCTCACCAAAATACCCGCTTATTCCGCGGCAAAAGCAGGCGTTTCCAACCTCACGATGTGGCTCGCGGTCCATTTTTCCAGAATGAACATACGCGTCAACGCCATAGCGCCCGGCTTCTTTGCCACGAACCAGAACAGGGCGCTGCTGTTCGACGACAACGGCAACCCCACTCCGCGCACTCACAAGATACTCGCCGCGACCCCCATGGGCAGATTCGGCGAGATCACGGAACTTACCGGTGCGCTTCTTTTCCTCTGCGATAACAACGCGTCGTCCTTCGTGAACGGGATAGTGCTTCCCGTGGACGGAGGATTCTCGGCGTATTCCGGTGTATAGGTTATATGAGAAAAGTATTTATTTACGATACGACGCTTCGCGACGGCGAACAGATGGCTGGCGTGAACCTCAACGCGGGCGAAAAGCTGCGGCTCGCGTTCCATCTCCAGCGTCTCGGAGTCGACTGTATCGAAGCGGGATTCCCCGCGTCGTCCGTCAACGATTTCAAAGCGGTGCAGAAGATAGCGTCGCAGGTCGAAGGCGTGCAGATATCGGCACTTGCGAGAGCCGACAGAAACGACATCGACACGGCACTTGAAGCGCTGAAGGACGCGAAAAACAAAAAGCTTCATATTTTCATCGCCACGAGCGACCTTCACATGGAACAGAAGCTGCACATGACCCGCGAGGAAGTGCTCGAAAAAGTGCGCGACGCGGTCACGTACGGCAGGAGCAAATGCGATACCGTTCTGTTTTCGTGCGAGGACGCAACGCGGAGCGACAGGGAATTCCTATGTAAAGTATATGAGACCGCCATCGAATGCGGTGCTTGTACAGTCAACATTCCCGACACGGTAGGGTATACCACGCCCGAGGAATTCGCCGACACGGTGAAGTACGTTCTCGCAAACGTGAAGAACATTTCACGTGCGCAGATAGGAGTGCATTGCCACAACGACCTTGGCCTTGCCGTCGCGAACACGGTCGCGGGTCTTGCTGCGGGCGCTTCGTGGGCGGAATGTACCGTCAACGGCATCGGCGAAAGAGCCGGCAACGCCTCGCTCGAGGAAGTCGTCATGGCGCTTTATACGCGCAGAGAGCATTACGGTCTCGAAACGGGAATCAACACGACTCTCATCGCAAAGACCAGCACCGTCGTTTCGGCGGTTACCGGCGTATATCTCGCGCCCAACAAGGCGACCGTCGGCAGAAACGCGTTCCTGCACGAGTCGGGCATCCATCAGCACGGCATACTGAACAACCCGCTGACTTACGAGATAATCTCTCCGGCAACGGTAGGCATCAGCACGTCGGAGATTGTACTCGGCAAACATTCGGGAAGACACGCTTTCTGCGACAAGCTCACGGAGCTCGGCTTCCACGTTGACAAATCCGTTTCCGACGACGCTTTCGAGGCGTTCAAGAACCTGTCGTGCCGTAAGAAAACGCTGAGCGACGACGATATCAAGGCGCTCGTCGAGGAAGCGATAATGGATTCGCACATAAAAGACGGCTACGAGCTCGTGTCGTATCAGACGCAGAGCGGCAACAAAACGCGCGCGATGGCAATGGTCTGCATTTCCAGAGGCAAGGAAATGCACGACGAGGCGGCGACAGGTGAAGGTCCGATCGACGCGGCTTTCAACGCCATCAACCGTATAGTCGGCGTCGAATACAAGCTGCTCAACTACAACATCAAGGCGGTCACCGGAGGCACGGACGCACTCGGCGAAGTGCGCGTTCGTATCGCCGACGGCGAAAAAGAAGCGGTGGGCAAAGGCGTTTCCACCGATATCATCGAATCGAGTATCAAAGCGTATATCAGCGCGATAAACCGCGTTGACCTTCAAAATAACTGAAAAGGGGAACACAGCATGAAAAAAATCATAAGCATTATCCTTGCGCTGCTTCTGGTCTCCGTTCTTTTCGTTTCGTGCGCAGAAAGCGGCAGCGAAGAGAGCAAACCCGCGCAGTCGACAGAAGATCCCGGCAAAGACACGTCCGGCTCCGACGTTTCCGAAGAAACTTCAAAGTCTCCCGCAAGCCCTTACGTTGACGAAAACGGAAACTACGTTATCACCAACGAAATACAGAATTTCGGCGGTGAGGAATTTTCCATCATCGTCAGAGGCGCCATCTCCGGCACTTATCAGTCCGACGACTTCACGACCGGAAGCGAGCTTTACGGCGAGACCCTCGACGTTGCCGTTACCGACAGAAACCGCAAGGTCGAAGAGACATACGGCGTTACCCTCAAGATCTATAAGAACGACAATATCCACAACGATATCGTTACCGACATTTCGGGCGGCACTCAGCTTTACGACGCCATAATGCCGACTCTCACCAGCCTTGCGACTCTTGCCGCCGACGGCAACCTCATCGACCTTGCCACGCTCGACGCCATCCATCTCGATGCTCCCTGGTACGACGAAAACTGCACCGAGGCAATGTCGATAAACAATCAGTATTTCTTCACCACCGGCGACATAACCATACTCAACAAGGTCAACACATCCAGCATCCTTTTCAATAAGGAAATGATAGTAACCAAGGGGCTCGAAGATCCCTATCAGCTCGTCAGAGACCATCAGTGGACTTACGACAAAATGAAAGAAATGGCCAAACAGGTCACTGCCGATACCGACGGCGAAGACGGAATGAGCGGCAAGGATACCTGGGGACTTCTCGCGTCTCAGGACGACGTGCTCACGTTCTACGGCGGAGCCGGAAAGCTTCTCTGTGACAAGGATGCCGATGATTTCCCGATCCTTTCCTTCGGCAGCGAAGACACTTTGACCATCGTTCAGAAGCTCCTCGGCGATATGCTCGAAAAAAATACCTGGGTAGTCTACGCTCAGCAGTTCGAGGATCCCATCTGGGTCACCTCACTCAACGCGTTCATCGAAGGCAGAGTCCTTTTCCGTCCGTCTGCTTTTTCCGCCACGACCAAGCTCAGGATCGCGGGCGCTGATTTCGGTATAGTTCCGCTTCCTCTCTGGAATGAAGAACAGGATAACTACCGCGCATACTGCGGAGGCGACCAGACCGCGGGCATCGCCATCTCCATCGGCTGCGAAGACCCCGAATACTCCGCTTATATGATCGAAGCCATCTCCTGCGAATCCAAGAAATACATCACTCCGGCTTATATGGACATCAACCTCAAATCCAAAGACGCTCAGGACGAAGAAAGCCTTGAAATGCTGAACATCATTTTCAGCAACATCGTTTACGACGTTGGTTACGTATACAATTTCGGAGGCATCAACTCCATGTTCACAAACCTCGTCAAGGCGGGAAAAACCGATATAGTTTCCACCTTTGACGCTCAGAAAGGCTCTATTGAAAACGCAATCGAAGAGGTTATCGAGACTTATCTCGCCCTTGAATAAGCTTATATAAACTCAAAACGGTTTATCCGCGAAAAACGGATAAACCGTTTTTTGCATATCCTCTTGACAAACGGGAACTAATATATTACAATTAAACAAACGTTTAATTGACTGAGGGAAGCATGGAAAAAGAATCGCGCGAAACGCTTATAAAAATAATAATCACGTCAGTCATACTCGCCGTCGTTTTAGTCGCTGACAAGCTGACGGATCTTCCCGAGTGGGCGGATCTGCTGATGTATCTCGTTCCTTATATAATAATAGGATACGAAACGATAGGAGAAGCGATCGGCGGGATACTCCGCGGCGAATTTCTCGGTGAAGAGTTCCTGATGTTCGTCGCCACTCTCGGCGCGATGGTCATAGGCTTCCTTCCGGGAGCCGAAAGCGAATACGCCGAAGCGGTCTTCGTGATGCTTTTCTTCGCCGTCGGCGAACTGCTTGAGGGTATCGCGGAAGGCAGCAGCCGGAAATCGGTCTCGGCGCTTATGGAGATACGTCCCGACAAAGCCCTGCTGCTCAAGGACGGCAGAACCGTTTCGGTATCGCCCGAGGACATTCACGTCGGTGACGTTATCGTCGTTAGCCCGGGGGAAAGGATACCGCTCGATGGCGTGATTGCCGAAGGCGTGACGTCGCTGAATACCGTGTCGCTCACCGGCGAAAGTGTTCCTAAAGACGTTTCCGCGGGCGATACCGTCGTGTCGGGCTGCGTGAATCTGACTGCTGTCATCAAGTTGCGCGTTACCAAGGAATACCGTGATTCCACCGTAAGCAGGATACTCGACCTCGTCGAAAACGCTGCCGAAAACAAATCGTCGGACGAAAAACTCGTCACGCGTTTTGCGCGCGTATATACTCCCGCCGTCGTGGCGGCGGCGCTTCTGCTCGCGTTTGTGCCTCCGCTGCTTTCGGGCTCATTCACCGCGAATTTCGCGTTATGGCTCGGCCGCGCGCTCACGTTCCTCGTCGTTTCGTGCCCGTGCGCTCTCGTCATATCCGTGCCGCTCGCGTTTTTCGGCGGCATCGGCGGAGCGTCTTCACACGGTATACTCATAAAGGGCTCGAACCATCTCGAGACGCTCACAAAACTCGGCACGGTGGTGTTCGACAAGACCGGCACACTTACCAAGGGCGTTTTCAGGGTCACCGCCGTCCATCCTGAAAAATACGACGGCGAAACGCTTCTTCATCTCGCGTCTCACGTCGAGAAGTTTTCGACTCATCCCATCGCCGTCTCGCTCTGCGAAGCTTATAAGGAAGGCGATGACGACTGCAGGGTCGGAACGATGCGCGAATTTCCCGGCGAAGGCGCTTCGGCATCCGTAAACGGACACGATATATACGTCGGCAATACGAAGCTGATGGAACGCGTCGGCGCAAAATGGCACGACTGCGGTCACGAGGGCACCGTCGTCCATATTTCGGACGGCGCCGAATATCTCGGACATATCGTCGTTTCGGACGTGATAAAAGAAGATTCCGCAAAAGCGATAACCTCATTGAAGGCACTCGGCGTAAAAAAGTGCGTCCTGCTAACCGGAGACAACGAAAACACGGCGTCGTTCACGGCGTCGGCACTCGGGATCGACGAATACCGCGCGTCGCTCCTTCCGGCGGATAAAGCGGCGTATCTCAGAGAATATATCGCGTCGTCAAAGACCGCGTTTGTCGGCGACGGCATAAACGACGCGCCCTCTCTCGCCTTGTCAGACGTGGGTATCGCGATGGGTGCGCTCGGCTCGGATGCCGCGATAGAAGCCGCTGACGTGGTCATTATGGACGATAAGCCTTCAAAAATACCGTTTGCCGTGTCTGTCGCGAAACGCACTGTGGCTATCGCGAAGCAGAATATTATTTTTGCGCTTTCCGTCAAGTTCGCGGTGCTTTTTCTTGCCTCGTTCGGGCTTGCCCCCATGTGGCTTGCCGTGTTTGCCGACGTCGGCGTCACGTTCCTTACCGTGCTCAATTCAATAAGGGCAATGAAGATCAAAACAGGAGAATAAAAAATGTTTGAAAAAACCGTTTCAGTTACCATCAACGTAGAAGGAATGATGTGCATGCATTGTGTCAGGCACGTCGAAGACGCCCTCAAAGGGATAACCGGCGTCAAAAAGGTCAAGGTCGAGCTCGAAAAGAATACCGCGCAGGCGGAATACGTTCCCTCGAAGACGAACGAAGCGGAGCTCGTTTCCGCGATAGAAAAAGCCGGCTACAAAGCGACTGTCGCATGACGGAGCATATCACCATCAAAGTCGGCGGAATGAGCTGCGTGCGCTGCTCCGCCGCGGTCGAACACGCGTTGAAAAGCGTTGACGGCGTTGCTTCCGCCGATGTATCTTATGCCGTCGGCAAAGCCGAAGTCGACTTCGATCCTTCTCTCACAGATAGAAAAAAACTCGAAAAAGCCATAAAAAAGGCGGGATACACCGTCGTTGAGGACGAAAGGGAATTCCGAAAAAAAGAATTCAGAAAAATACGGATATTGTTTATCGTTTCCGCGCTTTTCGCGCTTCCGTTTCTGTTCACGATGGTGCTGATGTTCGTGAGTCCGAACGCGCCTCTTACGCATACGCTTCATCATAACGGCACATGGCAGCTTATCCTTTCTGTTCCCGTGCAGTTCGGGGTGGGATTTCGCTTTTTCCGCTCGGCGTTCAAATCGCTTCTTAACAAATCTCCCGGAATGGATCTGCTCGTTTCGGTGGGAACGCTTTCCGCGTGGGGATACAGCCTTTATAATTATATCGCCGGGATACGCGAATACTATTTCGAAAGCTCCGTCGTCATAATCACTCTCGTGCTGCTCGGCAAAATGCTCGAGTCACGAGCGAAGGCAAAAACGTCTGGCGCCATCGAAAAACTCATGGATCTTTCGCCGAAGACCGCCGAAGTCGTGCGAAAAGGCGAAACGTTCACCGTCCGTGTGGACGAGATCGTCAAAGGCGACGTTATGATAGTGCGTCCGAGCGACGCGATACCCACCGACGGAACCGTAACTGAAGGAAAAAGCAGCGTCGACGAATCAATGCTTACAGGTGAAAGCTTCCCTGTGATCAAAGCCGAAGGCAGCTTCGTTTACGGCGGTACGGTCAACGGCAGCGGGCTTATCCGCGTCAGAGCCGAAAGCGTCGGCGAAGAGACAGCGCTTGCCGGAATAATACGCCTTGTCGAGCAGGCGCAGACGTCAAAAGCGCATATACAGACCGCCGCCGATAAAGCCGCGTCTGTGTTCGTGCCGTCGGTGATGACCGTTGCCGTCATCACGCTGGTATTGTCACTCGTCTTCGGCGTCGCTTTATCCGAATCGGTTTCGCGTGCCGTCGCGGTGCTCGTCATCGCCTGCCCGTGCTCGCTCGGGCTTGCCACGCCTACCGCGCTGATGGTGGGCATCGGGCGCGGAGCGTCAATGGGTATACTCATCAAAAACGCAGACGCGCTCGAAAAAGCGTCTTCCGTGAAGACCGTAATAACCGATAAAACCGGCACCGTTACCGAGGGCAGACCGTCGGTCCGCCGATTCACTTCGTTCGGAATGGACGAAATCGACGCGAGGCGTCTTGCGTCTTCGGTTGAAAACGGCTCGACTCATCCGCTTGCGTCCGCGATAACCGCCTGCTTTGACGGCGAAAAAAGTGAAATATCGGATTTCGTTTCCGAGACCGGCAGCGGTGTAAAAGCCGTGTGTGAGGGAAGAAACGTGACCGTCGGCAAACCGTCCTGGACCGAAACGTTCTGCGACGTACCCGACGAAGCCCGAGCATTGTGCGATGAATACTCATCGGAAGGCTGCACGGTAGTCTATCTTACCGTCGAAAACGTACTTTCGGCAGTCATAGGCGTCACTGATCCGATACGCGAAAACGCGGCGTCTACCGTTGCGGAGCTCAGGTCCATGGGCATACGCACGGTAATGGTGACGGGCGATAACGTGTCCGCGGCGGAAGCCGTGTCAAACGCTGCCGGAATAACCGAATTCGTTTCGGGAGTCCTCCCGGAGGGGAAAGTCGAAGTAATAGATAAATATAAGAATGAAGGCAAAGTCGCGATGATCGGCGACGGCATAAACGACGCTCCGGCGCTTGCCGCATCTGACGTCGGATTTGCCGTCGGAAGCGGGACGGATATTGCCATGGAATCGGGCGACGTCGTTCTCGTCGGCGGAGGCATAAAGCCGCTTGTCGACGCGATCAGACTTTCCAAAGCGACGATGCGCAAGATAAAGCAAAATTTGTTCTGGGCATTCTTTTATAATATAATAGGAATACCGCTTGCCGCGTTCGGCCTGCTGTCGCCGGTCATTGCCGGTGCCTGCATGGCATTCAGCTCGGTCTCGGTCGTAACAAACTCGCTGCTGCTCAAAAAATCAAAGCTGTAAAGGGCAAATCAACGAATAAGAAAACGGTGCTTCTCGCAAATACGCGGAGCACCGGATTTTTTGTCAAAAACCCCAAAAAAGTTAAAAAAAGGTATTGACAAAGTAAGAATAAAGTGGTAGTATATGCAAGCCGTTTCGGGGGGACTCCAAAGAGGGCTTGATTTCGACTGAGAGAGCGTTAAAGAAGACAAGAAGAAGCGCAAAAAAGTTGAAAAAAAGTCAAAAAAGGGGTTGACAAACGAAACGTAAAGTGCTAATATAGCAAGGCTGCCACGGAGCGGGGGAGACCCCCGGGAGTGAGCGGAAGAAAAGTTCTTGAAAAAAGATTTGAAAAAAATCAAAAAAAGGCTTGACAAACGCGAAACGATGTGGTATAGTAGACAAGCTGACCGCGAGAGAGCGGAAAGCGAAGCGGACATTGAAAACCGA
>JAZRXG010000025.1:0-14084 GCA_045600105.1 Eubacteriales bacterium | reverse complement strand
ATCCGGAAACGGGCGAGGAAGTGGCGGACGGTGTTATCGGCGAGTTTGTTGCCCGTGGCTACAACATTATGAAGGGCTACTACAAGATGCCCGAGGCCACTCATTCGGCGATTGACGAAGGCGGCTGGCTGCACACGGGCGATCTGGCCTGCAAGACTCCGGAGGGCAACTATCGCATCACGGGCCGTGTGAAGGACATGATTATCCGCGGCGGCGAGAACATTTATCCGAAGGAGATCGAGGAATTTATCTACACGCATCCGAAGGTCAAGGACGTGCAGGTGATCGGCGTGCCGGACGAGCAGTACGGCGAGGAGATTATGGCCTGCGTCATTTTGAAGGACGGCGAGGAGATGACGGTCGAGGACATGAAGAAGTATGTCGCCGATCACATGGCGCGCCATAAGGTGCCCCGATACTTTCAGTTTGTGTCCGCCTTCCCGATGAACGCCGCCGGCAAGATACTCAAATACAAGATGCGTGAAGAATCCGCCGAGTGGCTGAACATCGCGGGAAGCAGATTTGAGTGAAAAAGTAAAAGTGAAGAGTGAATAAGTAATGAAAAAGGATTTCCGCAAAAAACGCGGAAATCCTTTTCTGTTTGCTTAAGCTTTTTTACTTTTTTCTCCCTCAAAAACCACTTTTTCTCCGATGATGTTCTTCTTCACCTTGAAGTAGATGAGGTTGAACACGGCAAGGAGGAGGAACAGCGCCGCTACGATGAGGCGTTCGGTATAGTAGAAGGTCTGGTCGTTGAATATTTCTTCTATCTTCCACCTTGAAATGAGCCATATCCCGCCGTTGACGAGAGCAATGAGCAGGCAGGTGACTGCCGTGGTGTAGGGCACGATCCAGCTTCTGATGACGAGGATGAGCCACGTCACCGCCGAAAGCACCGCGCACACGATGAGAGCGATGCCGAAAAGCTTGCAGAGCGTTCCGTAGGACGCGACGTCGGCGCAGTCCTTGACGGCCTTGGGAAGCCCCGAAACGAGATGCAGCACACCGTCCACGGCTCCGAACAGCGCCATTCCGAGAATGCTGAACCATATCATGAAGCGGTACCACTTCGGCTTTCCGGAGGACGGCTTTTTCGTTTTGGTTTTCTGTTTTTCTTTTTTGGCGCGGGCGTGCTCGTGGGGCACGGGAGGAGGGGGAGGCGGCGGAAGCGCTTCGCCCTCGGAAGCGGGCCGCGAAAGACTTGCGTCATCGAGCTTGTGACCGCATTCCGTGCAGAACTTGAGTCCGTCTTCTATATTTTTTCCGCAATTCGGGCAAACCATAATGACGCTCCTTTATCTGAGTTGATTTTTGCGTTTGGAATAGTAAACGCAGTTGACTATCAGGAGAACGATCGCGAAAACGCCGTAGACCGTAAACTGGAAATCCGTGATGTAATCCGCAAAATACTCAAAAAATTCGTCGAATCCGACCTGTAAATACCGGAAAAGAGCATATCCGAGATTGACCAGAATGAGCAGGATATTAAATCCGATGACGTTTCCGAACGCCGCTTTTTTCTGTTTTGCAAGAAGGACGATCGTCACGATGCCCCAGATCACGAGGACTCCGGAGAGAGCGCGCGCCATTATATCGGCGGCTGCCGTATTGTCGTCGAAGATGTATATGGCCTCAGCCACGTCGTTGCTGTTTTCGATCAGATCTTCAAAATCCGCCATGCCTTCGATCATATAATATTCTATTTCGGAAGCACCGTAATAGCTGAAGACCGTATAGAAGGTAAGGACGATGAGCGTGATGATGAGGATGGGATACGTATATATATTGTGCCAGATCATGCCCTTTTTGGGACCGGTGTACTGAGGCTGATTCTGACGAGGCTGACCGTACTGTTGTCCGCCGTATCCGGGCTGCTGCTGAGGCTGCGCGTACTGCTGACCGTACCCGGGCTGTTGGGGGCCGCCGTATTGTTGTCCGCCGTATTGCTGCGTACCGTTCGGCGCGTACTGACCGTACTGCTGTCCGTACTGAGGCTGTCCGGGCTGCTGCTGAGGCTGCGCGTACTGAGGCTGTTCGGGCTGAGGCTGCGCGTATTCGGGTCGTGCGGCGGGTGCCTCCGCGTTCTGTCCGGCGTTGTCGTTCAGGATGCCTGCCGCGGCGGCAATGACGCCGACGCCTGCCGTATCCGAAACGGCGTCCGCTTTTTCCTCGGCTTCCGTTTTTGCTTCTTCGGCTTTTTCTTCAAACGTTCCAACGATTTCTTCGACCGCTTCGGGCACCGTTTCATCGGCTTTTTCCCCGGCGGATACAAATTCTTCTTTGATCTCTTCGGCTTTTTCTTCGATCGCTTCTTCGATCGAGTCGGCTTTTTCTTCGGCTTTTTCGATGACGGTTTCTTTGATCTCATCGGTGTCGGATATGCTTTCGACTGCTTCGAAAGCAGCTTTTTCGGCTTCTTCCGCTTTTTCCGAAACCTCAGCCACGGCTTCCGCCGCTTCGTTCACGAAATTCGATCCGATATCGGCCGCTTTTTTCGTAACGGCTTCTGCCGCTTCGGTGTTCATCACGGCTTCGGACACGGCAGCGACTTCGGTTTTTACGTTGACGGGAAAGTCGGTTTCGACCTTTTTGCCGCAGTTGGAACAGAATTTTGCGCCGTCTTCGAGCTTGCTTCCGCAATTCTGGCAAAACATAATTATCCCTCCGTAAATTATTATATAAATTCATATACTTATACATTTCGATTATACAATATTTTATCGTTTTGTCAATAAAAAAAGCAAAAAAACGCATAAAACTCAAAAATAATTGCAAAGCGAAAAAGATTGTGATACAATCAAATCAAGCGAATAATCAAAAGTAAAAGGAGCAATCATCATGAAAAAAGCATTATCCCTCATTCTCGCGCTTTCCCTGATCGTTTCCCTCGCGTTCTCTCTCATCTCCTGCCAAAACGACGATGCCGACGACAACGGTTCCTCCATCGACGGCGAGTATTCCTCCGTTCTTACGTTTGACGGCGTCCCCCTCAAGATAGTCGTAGACGGTAAAGAAGCGTATTTCCTCATGATACCCGACGGAGCGGATGAAGAATTCCTCGAAGGCTTCGAAGGAGACGCCCACATCTCAGTATTCGGAAAGATCCCGTTCACTTACGATTACGACAAAAAGACTTTCGAACTGACCCTGAAAGCGGAAGAAGGAACGATGTTATCCATAAAATTCACGATCGAAGGTGCCGACAAGGACGCCGCGAAAGAGCACGTCATCAATTATTTTGAAGAGCAAAAGGCCTCATACGAGAACTGGGGATTTAACGACGAACAGCTGAAAGAATACGTTGCTGAGGTCGACAGCTACATCAAAGCCGTGAAGTCGGGTGAATTCACCGAGGTCGTGGACGCCGGAATGCCCAAGCTGGAATACACCTTCAGGCTCGACACCGAAAAAAAGACGGCGACTCCTGTTTCCGGCAAAGAATTCATGACTGACGACGACGGAAACGCTGCCGGATACTCGATGATGAAATTTGACGAAGCCGGCAACATTCTTGAGGAATTCGAATACGACGTCGATGACAAACTTGTCGAAAAAACCGTATACGAATACTACGAAAACGGATACCCCAAGAGTGAAAAAAGCTACGACGAAAACGGCAAACTCTTCTATTCCTGCGATCGCTACGAAGACGGAAGCATCAAGAGCCAAAAAAACTACGACAAAAACGGCGAAATCACCTATTCATATGATTACGACGAAGACGGCAATCTCATCGATTCATACGATATCGACGAAAACGGTATTTTCGACTGATCACAAAAAAGCAAACGAAAAAGGATTTTCACTTGAAAAAGCGAAAATCCTTTTCTTTTTGATCAAATGCTTATCTGTCCTTCACTTTTCTGATTATCGCGCCTATCGTGATGTACGCGGCGTAGACGACGATGAACAGGAAGGTGGCGACGAAGACGAAGAGCACGATCTGACGGGCGTCCTTGCCGGGATCCGCCATTATCAGCGACGACACTACCGTCGCGGCGTAGATGACGAGCACGTGCAGCACCCGTCTTGCCGCCGAGGGCAGGCGCGACGTGAGGATGAGCGACGACGCTCCGACGACGCACGAGAAGCCGAATAAGGTGAATACGTTTTTGAGAAGCAGCGTGTAAACGCCGTCAGTCGCCTTGCCCGACACGGCAATTGCGAGCGCCGACAGATAGATAAGCGTCAGAACGGTGAAAAACGCTGCCGCTATGAATATGACACGCTGAAATTTACTCATTTTACGATATCTCCGCCGAGAAATCTTTCGAGCCCCTGCGGCAGCGATTCCGCGAAGGCGGAAGCCACGATAAGGCAGTTTATCTTTCTTTCGTCAATGATCTTTTCGAGTCTGAAGATGAATTCCGCAAAGGAAGCCATGTCGTTTCCGCAAATTTTGAGCGCGGAGTCGATGAAAAGGTCGGTAACGTCGTAGTTGCCCGCGAGTATGCCGGAGATGAATCCGTAGAACTCGTCGGCGTCGAGAATGCCGTAATCCTTCGCGTCGATAAGGCGGACCTGCGGTTTGAGCTGATAAGCAAGCTCTCCACCCTCTTCAACGCATATAACGCTGCCGTTGGATACCGCGGCCGCGTTGTTTGCTGCTTCGATAAGGGTCTTGGTCTTGCCGGTCCCCTTGGCTTCCATAATTAACTTTATCATGACGATCAATCCTCCGAATGTTTTTTGTCACATCAATATTGTACTATAAAGATTTGCTTTTTTCAAGTACAATTTTATAAAACGCTGATTTTCTTTTCAAGCTCCGCCGCGAGGACCTCGTAACCGGGTTTGCCGAGGAGCGCGAACATATTCTTTTTATACGCTTCGACGCCGGGCTGATTGAACGGATTCACTCCGAGCATATAAGCCGAAACGCCGCAGGCGACAAAGAAGAAGAAGCAGAGCTCGCCGAAAGCGAATTCGTTTTTGGCATCGAATTTTATCTCGAGCACGGGCACTCCGCCGTCTGTATGAGCGAGCGACGTGCCGACGAACGCCTTGTTGTTGACCTCGGCAAGCGTGGAGCCCGCGACGAAGTTGAAGCCGTCAAGGTCGTCCTTGTCGGACGGGAGTCTGAACGGTTCGGCGGGAGACGCGTCGGTGAGCACCGTTTCGAAGAGAATTCTCTGACCGTCCTGAACGTACTGTCCGAGGGAGTGGAGGTCGGTGGAGAATATCGCGCTTGTGGGATATATGCCTTTTCCGTCCTTGCCTTCACTTTCGCCGAAGAGCTGTTTCCACCACTCGCCGTAGGAACGAAGGAACGGATCGTAGCTGACCATCATCTCGGAGCATTTGCCGAGAGAGAGGAAATAGTTGCGGAGCAGCGCGTAGCGGCAGGCAGGGTGAGACACGCCTTTTTCGAGGAATTCACTGCGCATGGAAGCCGTGCCGGCGATGAGCTTGTCGATGTCGAAGCCGCAGACGGCGAGCGGAAGGAGACCGACGGCGGTGAACACCGAGAATCTGCCGCCCACGTCGTCGGGAACGACGAAGCATTCATATCCCTTGGACTTTGCGAGCGTGAGGAGTGCGCCCTTCTTTGCGTCGGTGGTGCAGAATATCCTGTCCTTAAGCTCTTCCTCGCTGTACTTGGACGCCATGAATTCGCGTGCGAGTCTGAAAGCGAGCGCGGGCTCGGTGGTGGTGCCGGACTTGGAGATAACGTTGAGCGACACTCTCTTGTCGCGGCAGATATCGAATACCGCCTTTGCCTCTTCGCCGGAGAACGAGTTGCCGAGGAAATAGACGTCGGGGGTGTTTTTCTTCTTCTGGTTATAATACGGAGTGCCGAGGAAATCGACCGCCGCTTTTGCGCCGAGGTAAGAGCCGCCGATGCCGATGACGATGAGGGCGTCGGAATTGGCGTTGATCTTGGACGCCGCTTTCTTTATCCTTTCGGCTTCGTCCTTATCGTAGTTTACGGGAAGGTCGAGCCAGCCGAGGAAATCGTTCCCCTTGCCGCTCTTGTTCACGAGCGTGTCGACGGCGTTCTTCAGGCTGTCCTCAAACGCCTTGGTTTTTGCTTCGTCAATGAAACGAAGCGCGTACTTTTCGTTGAAACTGATCATTTTTTACGATACTTCCTTAAAATGAGATTTTTATATAAATGAAATTATAGCCTTGAGCAATCTGCCGAGAACGGTCGAATACTTCACTTTTTCGTCGCCGTTTACCGCGTATACGTTTGAAGCCGCGGCACATTCGCCGTCGATGTAATAGGTCACGAGCCCCACGGGAGAACCCGCGTCTACCGGCGCGTACAGTTCGTCGAGCGTGACGGACACGGTGAGATTTCCTTTTTTGCCCCTTTCGATCATTATCGTCGGGACTTCGCAGTCGATGTCCACGCTGCCGCGTTTGCCGTTTCTGACCCTGAGCCTTCCGAGCTCGGGCTTTTCGGGCGTGAAGACACAGTAATTGGCAAAGCCGTAGTCGAGCAGTTTTTTTGCCGACGCGAATCTCGCGTCGCTCGTTTCGGCGCCGATTATGACCGCGATGAGCTGCATCCCGTCGCGTTTCGCGGTGGCGGAAAGGCAGTATTTCGCCCTGTCGGTGAACCCCGTCTTCATTCCGTTCGCTCCGTCGTAAAAACGGATGAGCTTGTTGGTGTTGGCAAGCCCGAACGAGCCGTTTCTGATGGTGTCCATCCATATCGTGGTGTAGTCGAATATCTTTTCGTGCTTAAGCAGCTCGCGAGTCATCAGCGCGACGTCGAAAGCCGACGAATAGTGGCTGTCTTCGTTGAGCCCGTGGCAGTTGGCAAAATGGGTGTTCGTCATTCCGAGACGGGACGCGCGCTCGTTCATCATTTCAACGAACGACGCTTCGCTCCCCGCGAGGTGTTCGGCAAACGCGACCGTCGCGTCGTTGGCGGACACGACTATCATCGCCTTGAGCAGGTCACGCACCGTCATTTTTTCGCCGGCTTCGAGATACACCTGACTGCCGCCCATGTTCGCGGCGTCGCTGCCGACGGTGACGGTCTCGTCAAGCGAAAGCTTGCCGCCGTCTATCGCCTCCATCACGAGAAGAGTCGACATTATCTTGGTGACCGACGCGATGGGATAATGCCCGTTTTCGTTCTGCGCGTAAAGCACCCTGCCGGTGGACGCTTCCATAAGCAGTGCCGCTCTGACGGGCAGAGTGTCGCCGAAAGCCGCGGCGTCGGTGTACCAATATTCCTCAAACGCGTAGGTAACGGGGTATATTTCCGCTTCCTCGTCGGCGGACACGCAGACGGGCAGCAGAAGCGCGAGCAAAGCGAAAACGCATATCAATCGTTTCATAACAACATTCCTTTCGGAACATTATTATGAATCGCCGTTTTGTTTTATTCGTCGAAAGCGACAGCCGTTTCCGCGATCTTTTCGTATCTTGAAAGCAGGTCGTTTATCGAATAGGACTTCGGTCCGTTGAAGAACGAGTTGACCTTGTCGCCGAAGGGCTTGTACCATTTTTCGTCAACGGCGCTCATTCCGTAGGCGGCGCCGATGATCGAACCGGCGGTGGCGGCGGTGCAGTCGCAGTCGTGTGCCATGGCGACGCAGTTCGATATGACCTTGCCGAGGTCTTTTCCGCCGAGAGCAAGTCCGAAAACGGTGAGACAGGCGTTATTTATGGTGTGTACGGTGTGCATTCCGGGGTATCTTTCGTCAACGAGCTTCGCGGCGTTTTTATAATCGCCGACGCCGTCCCATATATCGAGCGCCCAGCGGAGCCCTTTTGCGAGCTCGCAGTCGGACGGGATGTATTCGAGCCCTTTATAAAGCGACTTTTTGACGTCGCCGCTCGTGAAAGCGTCGGAAATGACGGCGGAGAAATACTCGGCACCGTAAATACCGTTGTTTCTGTGCGAGATGAACGCGTCGGTGTGCGCGTTCTTTACCGCCTTTGCGGGGCATCCGGGCGCCATATAGGCGTAGCCGTCTATTCTTATGTCGGCGCCGATGAGCTCGTCGTAGGGGTTGTTTATCTCGGCTGCCTTTTCTGCGGGAACGCCGGCAAGCAGGTTGTCGAGAGCGACGCGTTCGGCGGTGTAGCACTCGGTTATATACTTCAGCCACGCGTTTTTGACGTCGTCAAGCGTGATCTCGGCACCGTGTCCCTCCTCGGCGATGAGCAGGCCGAGTATGGTGTAGCCGATGTCGTCGTCGCAGGGGATGCCGTCAAGGTGAGGCAGCGTGTAGTCGCCGAAGGTCTGTATTATGTATCTGACGCGTTCGGGCTCGGGAATTGCGGGCCAGTAGTTGACGCACGGATAAGTGATGCCGAGTTCTTTTGCGTAGGACTCCATCATTTCGAGCGTCCACCCCTCGACGGGAGCGCCGAGCGTGCAGCCCGCGGCTCTGCCGAGAAACGCGGCGCGGAGTTTTTCACGGTAGTCGGATCTTTTCATATCTTCCTCTCCTTTTTCAAGAGTCGTAAAACTGTGGATGACGATATACTCATCCTATTTTAGACGAATAATATTAACAAATTATTTCATATATTTGATATATATTATATGAATTTTTTGATAACATTTACTCATCGGGATATTTACCCGCGGAGGAGTTATGACTGACAGGACAAGCTATATCGAAAAAATAAAAGAGCTCGGGCGTCCGGTATGCGTTTACGGCATGGGCAACGGAGCCGAAAAGATAATCGCTCACCTCGAAAAGCACGGTATACGTCGTTCGTGCGTGTTCGCGTCGGACGGTTTCGTCAGAGGGCAGACCTTCCTCGGCGACAGAGTACGTTCGCTTTCGGAGGCGGAGGAGGAATTCGGCGATCTCACCGTCGTCACGGCGTTCGCGCTCGAGGGCGGCAAATGCGATCTGTTTTACTCCCTCGCGTCGCGTCATTCTCTTTTCGCGCCGAATCTGCCGCCTTACGGCGAGGGCTGCATCGATAAAAATTGGATAAAAGAAAACGAAAGCAGGATAAACGAGGTATACGAAAAGCTCGCCGACGACGTTTCAAGAAAAATTTTCGCGTCCCTCCTCGATTACGACGTGAGCGGGGACATACACGACCTTTTCTTTGACTTTACTCCGCCGGACGGCTGGTACGAGCGAAAAGGCGTACACGCCGACGTCGGTGCTTACGACGGCGACACCCCCCTGCTTTTCGCGGAAAACTGCCCGTCGTATGAAAAAATATACGCCTTTGAGCCGTCGCCCAAGACGTTTGCAAAGCTTGAAAAAAACGTGTCTTCCGTCCGTGACGTGATATGCGTCAACGCCGCGGTGGGAGAGAAGGACGGCAAAGCCTTTTTTGACTCGAAAAAAGGCAGGGGCAGTGCGCTGTCTGTGTCGGGCAGCGAGATAAACGTCGTGTCGCTCGACTCATTTTTCGCGCACAAAAAGCTCGATTCGGTCAAGATAGACGGCGAAGGCGAAGACATGGCGATACTCCGCGGAGGGAGAAACGTCTTTTACGAAAACAAAACGAACGTCTGCGTTTCGGTGTACCACCGCGCGTACGACCTCGTCGATATCCCGCTCTGGTTATGCCGTCAGCTCCCCGGAAGCCGCATTTACCTCAGGAACAAAAAATACGTCCCCGCTTTTGACGTTTTCGCCTACGCGATGTATTAAGTTATACTTGATTTTTTATCTTTATTGTTGTAAAATCTTATTATAAGAAAATCCGGAGGAAAACAAATGGCAAAAAGAATAATCTGCGCGGCGCTTGCCGTACTCCTGGTGCTCGCGCTCGTGATAAGCGTCATACGCTGAAAGAGGGAAAATATGGATAACACGGTGAAATGTTTCGTTACCGGCCGCGACAGACAGCCGCAGGAAAACGATATCATAGTTTTCGGCGGGTACGAAAACGAAAAAAGAGTCGTTTCGACGACCGAATTCGACTTCCGCAGGTCCGGCATAATGATATTCGGTCCGGACGGCGTCCTTTATGAAGCAGGCGGAAACCTTTACCCCAATCAGGACGGCAAGTTCGGCTCGTGCCAGCTTTCGTTCACGATCCCCGCGGGCGGTTTTGCCGCGGTGTTCGGTCAGGATGCCGACGAAAAAATAAAAAGCGTCTATCGCTACGCGTTCGAGGGCGCGATGCTCTACAACGCCACGATGGTGATATGCAGAAAGGTCACAGGCTCATTCGACGAAAAAGAAAACGCCGTCACGCTCTGCCACGACGACCCGAAGCCCTACGACGAAAGCGCGGTCAAGTTCCTTTTTGTCGGCAACAGCAGCACCTATTTCAACGGCACGCCGCTCAAATTCCGCGAGATCGCGAAGGCGGCGGGCAAAAACGTGGAAGTGACATATTCGACGTTCGGCAGCGCCTATCTGCACGAATTCGCCGACGAGACCCACGAAAGAGGCATTGCCATGCGCAATAAGCTTGCCGAAAGAAAGTACGATTTCGTCGTTCTTCACGACGCGGCTTCGGCGACCTACGAGGACTCGAAAAAGTCGCTCGACGTCATCGTTCCGCTCATCAAAGCAAACGGCGCGTCTCCCCTCCTTTACGCGAGATACGCGGCAAGCACCGACGAGACCAAGAGGCTCGCGAAAGCTCTTGAATACAAAGAACTCTACGACAGACTCGCGTCCGACTTCGGCTGCGTTTCGTCCCCTGCCTGCATCGCGTTCGCCGTCTGCAATAAACTCTACCCCGACATAAACCTTTACGCCGACGACAGATCGCACCACTCTTCGGCGGGCAGTTATCTCATTGCCGCGACGTGGCTCTACACCTATCTCGGCGTGTCACCCGTCGGCAACGGATACGACGCGCACCTTGACGCTCTTACCGTGTCGCGTCTGCGGGAATGTGCCGCGATCGCCGTCGAGCAGGGCGCAAGCGCGCTCAAATAACGAATAAAACGAGGGAACAGATATGAAAGCATCGGAATTCATCACAAAAATATCAAACGGCGCCTTTGACGGCGTTTTCACAAGACTTTACCCCGCCGAAAAGCTCGGCTACCAGAAAACGAGATATTCGTCTCTCGCTTCGTCGTTTCTCGAGCTCTACGGTGACCGCGAAATTGAACTTTTCTCGGTTCCCGGAAGAACGGAGGTATCGGGCAACCACACCGACCACAACAACGGCAAGGTCATCTGCGCTTCCGTTGACATCGACATCATCTCGATAGCGGCGAAAACAAACGACAATAACATCTGCGTCAAGAGCGAGGGCTACCGCGAAAGCGTCATCGACGTTTCTTCCATCAGCACCGAGAACGTGAAGCCCGGCAGCTCGTCGTCGCTCATCGCGGGGGTCGCCGACTGGTTCACGAAGAACGGTCACAAATGCGGCGGTTTCTGCGCGTTCACGCAGAGCGACGTCATAATGGGCAGCGGCATTTCGTCGTCGGCTGCTTTTGAAGTGATGATAGGCAACATCCTCAACCATTTCTACAACAAGGGCCGCATTTCGCCCGTTGAGCTCGCTAAGGCGGGCAAATACGCCGAGAACGAGTTTTTCGGCAAGCCCTGCGGACTTATGGACCAGGCAGCGTGCGCCGTCGGCGGACTTTCCTACATCGACTTTGCGGACAGAACGTCTCCCTACGTTGAAAAACTCAACTTTGACTTTGCTTCGTGCGGATACATACTCTGCCTCGTCAACACCGGCGGAAGCCACGCCAAGCTGACCGACGAATACGCGTCGCTCCCCGCGGAAATGAAGCTCATCGCCTCCGCGTATTCCAAGGAAGTGCTCCGCACCGTCAACAGACAGACGTTCTTTGCCGACATCGCGTCACTCAGAAAGCAGTACGGCGACAGAGCGGTGCTCAGAGCGATACATTATTTTGAAGAAAACGACAGAGTCGAAGCCCAGAGAGTCGCCATCAAATCGGGCGATTACGACACGTTCTTCGCAAACGTGACCAAATCGGGCAACTCGTCGTTCAAATATCTGCAGAACGTGTTCTGCGTGAACAACGTCACCGAGCAGGGACTCTCCCTCGCTCTCGCGCTCTGTGACAAGGTCGGCGTTATCTCCCGCGTACACGGCGGCGGATTTGCCGGCACGGTCCAGGCGTGGCTCAGGCCCGAGCAGAAGGAAGAATTCCGCTCCGTCCTCGAATCCGTCTTCGGAGAAGGAAGCTGCATGTTCCTCGGCGTGCGCCCCTACGGTGCCGTCACGTTCGACGAAGAAAACATAGTTTCGCAGAAATAACGCCATGCCCGAAACGCTCGTAAGCACGCTGTTTTCGTCCTCCGGCGGGAACTGCGTGTACGTCAGAAACAAAAGCAGCGAGTACCTGATAGACGCCGGAGTTTCGGCAAGGTGCATCGAAAGATCGCTGAATTCCATGGGCTCGTCGCTCGGGAACATCAAGGCGATATTCGTCACGCACGAACACTCTGACCACGTCAAGGGACTCGAGACCATATCGAAATATCACGGCATCCCCGTCTACGCGCCGTCGCTCTGCTGCACGTCGCTGCGCAAGTCGCCTTATGTCGCGCCTTACGTCACGCCGCTTGAGGACGGTGTCCCCGTCGAGGTCGAAAACGCGGTCTTCACGCCGTTCAAGACACCGCACGACTCGGCGTCATCCTGCGGATACGTCGTGGAGCTCGGGGACCGTAAGATCGGGCTCGCGACCGATATGGGGTATATAACAAAAAAGACCGCCGAATATCTGACGGGCTGCGTCGGCGTGATAATCGAATCGAACCACGACGTCGAAATGCTGAAAAACGGGCCGTACCCATATCAGCTCAAGCAGCGCATACTCGGGAATTACGGTCATCTTTCAAACGAAAGCTGCGCGTCGTTCCTGCCCTATCTCGTCAAAAGCGGCACGCGCTACATCGTGCTCGCGCATCTTTCCGCCGAAAACAACACGCCCGAAACGGCGTACGACGAGGCGGTCACGATGCTTGAAGCCAACGGCATCGCCGTATGCGGTGAAAATGTCTGCGGTGACGTGTATCTCGCGGTAGCTCCGCGTGACAGCGGATGCGTCCTCTGCTCATTCTGAAAAAATAAATATAAAAACGGAGGTATTCACCAATGGAACTCGATGCGAGCGATCTCAGAAACGGACTTGAATTCATCTGCGGAAAATGGAAGGCGGAATACGTTGTAAACGCCTTTTCAAACGACCTTGCGCGCATTCCGGCGTCCGAATGGAAGGGCGACGACGGAAGCGATTTTTCCGCCGTCACGTTTGACTTTGACGAAGACCACAACGTTGTCATGCGCGACGGAAACAGCGGAAAAGAAGAAAACGGAACGTGGGAACAGACAAGCTGCGGCGAATATCACTACACGCTGAACGGATTCCTTGACGTCCCCGAGGGGATTTTCAGAAAGAACGCCGAAACGCTGCTCGTTCAGGACGGCTTCCTCTGCTTCTCCATCGGATTCATCTGCGTCATGCTCAAAAAGTGTGAAGACGGCGAGATCACTCCCGTCGAAGACCCGCTTGACGCCGAAATGACCTCCGACGACGAAAAACGCCTTGATATCGTCGGCAGATACGGCGTTGACAAGGCGATGTCGATGGTCGACGGCAGCTTCGGCTTTTTCACACGCGACGAGGTAAAAGCGTCACTTGAAAAGCAGCTCGAAAGCGGAGAGATCGACGAAGACGAAATGAGCGAAACGCTCGGGATTTTCGATTCCGTCATTGAATTCACCGCCGATCACACGGTAAAAACGTGGATGAAGCTCCCCGAAGGCGTTACCGAGGAGGAGATTGCCGAAGCCATTGCGTCGGGCGATATTGCCGAGGCAAAAGACGGCTATATGCTCACCGAGCTGACCGAATGGAAATCGCTCGGCGGAAAATATTATTACGACTCGCACGAGCAGGGCGAGGTGATGGGTGAGGTTCAGTCGCCGTGGAAGGAATTCGCTCCCGACGATGACGGCGGCATCCCGTACGCTTCGGGATTCATGAAATTGAAAAAAATATAAAAAACGCCGTCTGAACGGCGAAAGAACGCAAAAAAACTGCGGCTTCAGAGCGGTACTCTAAAGGACAGTATTAAGGTTAATAAAGAATATACCTGCCGAAAAGAGAAAAATCTCGATCGGCAGGTATATTTTCGTCTCATGCCGTATCCAGCAGGGAAATTATATATAATTTCCGAAAATAGTGA
>JAZRXG010000024.1:0-35411 GCA_045600105.1 Eubacteriales bacterium | reverse complement strand
ACCTCGCTTTCAACGATATTATAACATAAAAACAATGCTTTGTAAAGTGATGTTGTGCCTTGCGGCACAGTGATGTTGCTCGCTTTGCTCACAGTGATGTTTTGCGGCTTCGCCGCAAAGTGATGTGATGTGTTCCGCCACCCACGACCGCAGGCACATCACTCGCCGGAGGCGAACATCACGCACGAAGTGCGCATCACGTTCCGCGAAAGCGGAACACATCGTTCAAAAAAACGTCTTTTGTCAACCAGACAAAAGACGTTTTTTTGTTGGTGGGGACTACAGGGCTCGAACCTGTGACCTCCTGCTTGTAAGGCAGATGCTCTCCCAGCTGAGCTAAACCCCCGTTGCCGTTCTTTTGAATCGGCAAGTGCTAATATACCACAGTGTTTCAATTTTGTCAACACTTTTTTGATAAAAAATCGATTTTTTTCGTTCAGTCGAGTTCAAACGACGAGATCATCGAGTCGAAATCCGTGAGATACGCGGCGTGGTCGCTCTCGTTCCCGCAAAAGACCACCGAAAACACGTATCCTTCGGCAATGGCGATGACCTGCGTATAAACGTATTTGTTGCCGTCGACGGTGAGCGAATAGTCCTTGCGGCAGGCGGGCGCCTTGCCGAGCTTGTATACCTCTTCGGCGTGTCCGTCGATGAGGACGTAGTCTTTGAACGTGCCGGCGATCTCGGCTTCGTATTCCTCCCAGAACTGATTTGCGCCGTATGCCGATTTTTCGGTCGGAAGCGTGAACGCCTGAACGGTCACGGACGCGGACGAGCCGCTTTTCACCACCGAAATGAGACCGTCGTGTCTGTCGACGCCCCAGCCGTTCGGGTAATCGAAACGGTAATCCCCGTTGACGCTTTCGACTCTGCCGCCGCTGTATTCGGTCTTCGACGTTTCGGACGAAACGGGGGACGTGAACTCGAAATACTTGACGACACCCGAAACCGCCTTGATATCGACGTCGTAGTTATCCTCGGCGGCGGTATAAGTGACGACGTAGATCGTGCCGTTTTCTTTTTTGGCGAAGCTGCAGGAACGGTAAAGCGTTTCGCCGACGGTGTAAACGTAAATGAAATTGCGCCATTTCCCGCTTTCGGTCTCGTAATCGGCGTCCTTTTTAACGACGAATCCTTCAAGCCCGGTGCCGCCGAGCACGTAGGACGCGTACTCTTCGGCGCTGCCGTCGAAAGATTCGGTCTTTATCGCCACTGTCTCGCTCGTTTTGCCGTCCGCTCTGGCAGGTGCCTGAAGCAGAACGGTAACGCCGTTTTCGGCAACGTTCCACGAGTTGTCGTAATAGCAGGAAAAGCCGAGGTCCTCGCGGACGAGCTTGTTCATATTGTCTTTTTCGTTTCCGCTGCCGGTGCAGGCAAAGAGCGAAAGAGTCAAAAGAGCCGCGAGAATAAGCGAAATCACACGTTTCATATCATTTTTCCTTGTCTTTTTTGTGTTTATAAGGCATTTTAACACATATTTATGAATTTTTCAAGACCGGAGGAAAAATTCAAATTCGGAATTATAGGAAACGGCAAAAAGAATTTGCCTGAAATAACAGAGGCTTTTGCGGCGGTAAATCTTGAATACTAAACGACGGCGAATTGCGTGAACAGGCTCCCTTGTGCAAAGGAAGCTGTCAAAAGCTTGCTTTTGACCGAGGGAATTGTAAATGAAAAGGATCTCCGCAATTTTTTTTGCGGAAATCCTTTCCTCTTCACTTAAGGCTTAATGCTTTAATTGTTCTTGAATCTGTCTATGAGCGTTTCGAGGTCGGCTTCGAAAAATCCGCCGTATTTTTCATATCTCGAAGCGAACATACCGATGCCCTTCTGCTGCATGAGGTTGGAAAGCATATCGTTCACGGTGGTGTAACCGCCGCTGCCGAGCTTGCCTATCTGGAATATCGAACCGAGCTCGCAGCCACGGGCGTCGAATACGAGGTCGAGGATGTATTCGGAGTCCTCGGTGACGAGTTTCTGGTTCTTGAGCATCTTGTTGTAATAGTTATACGCGACGGAGTCGGGATATTTGCTCCACGAGTAGAAGCCCATTACGTCGAGTACGGCTGCCGCGAACTCGGCTTCTTCCTCATCGAGGTTGGTCGCGATGCAGATGGCGTTGCTCTGCCACGTGTTGATGAGCGAATAATACTGATCCTGTTCGGCGGTGAGCTTGGGAACGGGAAGGATGCCGAAGCGGTCTTCCATATCGAAGATCTGCGCGTTGTCCATGCCGCCGGAATAGAATATGCTTCTGCCTTCCTCGAACGCCTTGCGGAGCAGGTCCATGGGGGACGAAGAAACGCTGAAGTAGTCGTTGCCGCAGATGTAGCAGTCTTCATAAATGAATTCGATGACCTTGTCGACGAGCTCGTAGGTGGTCTCGCCGTTGAGCGTGAGGACGGGATAGCCGTCGGAGCCCGGCGAAAGGATGCGGACGCCCGCGCCGTAGAGCATTGAAAGCAGGTCGTCGAACTGGCCCGCCCAGCCGAACGTGTCCTTGTAGTCCATTACGCCTTCGGGCTCGGCGGTGTCGATGCAGAGCTCTTTGGAGTATCTGATCGCTTCGTCGATGGTCCATTTGCCCTCTTTGGCGATCTTGAACGGGTCTTCGAGTCCGAGACGTTCGATGAGGTCGATGTTATAGAAAACGACGGGAGTGGAGTCCTTGCTGTTGAGCGTGATATCGCCTACGGTGAAATAAAGCTGTCCCGCGATGGTGACGGTCTCGTTGAAATACTGTTCCCACCAGGGATTTTTCATATTGATGTTGTCGAGCGAATAGAGGTCGTAAACGATGCCCTCCATCGCAAGCGTGCCGCAGTCGTAAAGGCAGATATCGATGCAGTCGATCTCGGGGTCGCCCGAGTTGACGAAATCGCGGACGAGGCCGATGCCGTCTCCGCCGTAGCGGTCGTAGCCTTTGTAGTATATCTCCTTGATTTCGACTCCGATGGCGTCTTCGACTTTTTTGTTTCTTTCGGCAATGGCGTTGTTGACGGTCTCGGGCATCTGTTCCTCGTTGGCGCCTTCGTTGAAGACGAACTCAGACGGATGATTGTCGGTATAATAGCAGGTCCAGATCGTGAAGGTCTTGTCAAAATAGTCGTCGCCCGTGTAAATATCCGGGTTTTTCAGTATTTTTTCGATCTCGGTCTCCGAAACCTCGGGGAGAGAGTCTTCGGCTTCCGTGCTGACTTCGGCGACGCTTTCGTCAGACGGGACCGACGAGGGCTCGTCTTTTTCGGCGCACGCCGCGAGACACGAAACGATGAGTAATGCGCAGATAAGAAGCGATACGATTTTTTTCATTTTATTGCCTCCTTGCTTGATAAACTGATAATATCATAAGAATAACGGAAATGCAAGAGGAAACGGGGAAAATCCGGAATGCGGAATTATGAAAACGGCAAAAAAGATTTGTTTGAGGTCACAGAGGCTTTTGCGGTGATAAGCCTTGTATATCAATCGGGCGGTCTCGGTTTACAGAGAAAAATGACGGTAAAAGCTTTTGCGTGTGATTATTTTGCTTTTTATCGACGGCGAATTGCGTGAACAGGCTCCCTCGTGCAAAGGGAGCAGTCAAAAGCTTGCTTTTGACTGAGGGATTGTAATGAAAAGGATTTCCGCACGATATCGCGCGGAAATCCTTCCTTAATTTGTCATTTGCAATTTATGATCTGCGATTTATTTTATTCTCCGTCACGGAATCTTTCGACGAGAGTTTCGACGTCAGCTTCAAAAGAGCCGCCGTAGGTGTCGTACTTGGAGGTGAAGCCGCCGATGGTCTTGGAGGACATAAGCTCGATGAGCATATCGTTGACGGTCTTGCCGGAAGCGCTGTTGAGCTTGCCTATCTGGAAAATGGAGCCGAGTTCGCAGCCTCTGGCGCCGAATACGAGGTCGAGGATGTATTCGGAATCTTCGGTGGCGAGCTTCTGGTTCTTGAGCATCTTGACGTAGTAGTTGTTGACGACGGAATCGGGATATCCGCTCCAGGAGTAGTAGCCCATTACGTCGAGGACCGCCGCGGCGAATTCAGCTTCGTCTTCGTCGAGGTTGACGCCGATGCAGAGCGCGTTGCAGGTCCAGGTGTTGATGAGGGAGTAGTATTCTTCCTGCTCGGCGCTGAATTTGGGAACGGGAAGGATGCCGAAGGTGTCTTCCATATCGAATACGGTAGCGTTATCGATGCCGCCGGAGTAGAATATGCATCTGCCGTCCTGGAAGGACTCCTGAAGGAGTACCATCGGGGTGGAAGAAACGCCGAAGTAGTCGTTGCCGCTTATGTAGGAATCGTCGGACATAAGGGTGATGACCTTGTCAACGATGCTGATGGCGGTCTCGTTGTTGAGGGAGAGGGTGGGATAGCCGTCGGAGCCCGGAGAAAGGATACGGACGCCCGCGCCGTAGAGCATCGCGTACATATCGTCGTACTGACCTGCCCAGCCGAATTCGTCGTTGTAGTCCATTTTGCCGGTGGGTTCCGCGGAGTCGACTACGAGGGATTTGGAGTATTCAAGGGCTTTGTCAACGGTCCATTCACCGCGGATGGCGAGCTGGAACGGGTCTTCGAGTCCGAGCTTTTCAACGAGGTCGTAGTTGTAGAACACGACGGGGGTAGCGTTCTTGCTGTTAAGGCTTATGTCGCCGATGGTGAAGTAAAGCTGGTTGCCGACGGTGACGGATTCATTGAAATACTGTTCCCACCAGGGGTTTTCCATGTTGATGTTTTCAAGAGAATAAAGGTCGTAAAGGCTGCCTTCCATAGCGAGGGTGCCGCAGTCGTAAAGGCAGACGGAAATGACGTCGATGCCGGGGTCGGCGGAGTTGATGAAGTTGCGTACCTGAGTAAGGGAGTCGCCGCCGTAACGTGCGGCGGATTTATAGTAAATGTCCTTGATCTCAACGCCGATGGCTTCTTCGACCTTGTCGTTGCGTGCCTGGATCGCGTTGTTGACGGTTTCGGGGATCTGCTCTTCGGTTGCGCCTTCGTTGAATACGAAGTCGGATCTGTAATCGCTGCCGATGCCGCAGACCCACGCGGTGAAGGTCTTACCGGAATAATCTTTGCCCTTGTAGATGTCGGGGTCGCGAAGTATTCTTTCATTTTCGGTCTCGGAGATCTCCTCGGCGGAAGATTCTTCGACGGTGCTGGTATCAGTTGCTTTACTCGTTTCGGTGGGGGTGGATTTTTCGCCTTCTTCTTCGCCGCAGGCGGCAAGAGACAGAGCGACGAGCATTACGCACAGAACGAGCGCGAGTATCTTTTTCATTTTTTTACCTCCGTAAATCATATTTCAGTTTATTTTATCATAAGAAAAGTAAAAAATCAACTGTTTTTTGAGAAAAAGCCTTAAAGCATTAAGCGAAAAGAAAATGTACTCTTATCCACTCAGATAAAAGTACACTTTTACTCTTTTCTCTATTCTATTTCCATTTCAATGGCGTAAGAAACGAGTTTGTCTTCGGTCTGAGATTTCCGCGCGGTATCGCGCGGAAATCCTCATTATTTTTTAATTTGCAATTTTCCCTCACGCCGAGTAGTCGCCGACGATGGCGAAGAAATACTCGCTGCTCGAAGGGATGGACACGTTGAATCTCTTGATGGGGATGCCGTTGATCTTGCTGTAAAAGCGTTCGCCGTCGGTGACGGAGAAATTGGCGAAATCCGAAAGTCCTTTTCCCGTGAATTTGCAGTACGCTTCCTTGCGCACCCATATCTTTGCGAATCTGAGCGCAACGTCGTCGCCTTCGCGGACGTAATCCGCCTCTTCGTCGGTGAAGAACCTTTCGGCAATGGCGACGAAATCGGTCTTGCTGTCGGCAAAGCGCGTGACGTGCTCGCCGTCGATGCCGATGACGGTATCGGAAATGGCGCAGATCATCATATCTTCAACGGTGGTGACGCTGATGTGCTTGTTGATGTTCTTGACGATGGGCTTGCCCTTTCCGGTATATTCGATGTCGATATCGGGGTTGTTGAAATGCTCGCGCAGAGCGTTGAGGAGCGCCGCGTGGCGGACGTCACGGTTGGGGTTGTTCTCGAGAATGAGAGTTGTTACAGCCATTTTATCATTCGTTCCTTTCGGTCATTCGTTTTCGTTTCCGTCGACGTTTTCGGCGTTTTCGGCTTCATCTGACGTTTCGTCCGGTATCTCCGTGTCGGCTTCGTCGTTCTTTTCGGGGGTCACCTTGGTGAATCCGGTCACCTTTGAGCCGGTGGCGGTACGCATCACTATGACGCCCGACGTCGTTCTGCCGTAGACTGGTATCTCGCTGACGGCGGTCCTGATTATGACGCCTTCGTCGGTGATTATCATGCAGTCGTCGCCCTCGTCAACGAGCTCGAGTCCCACGAGGTCACCTGTCTTTTCTCCGAGTCGGTGGCAGATGATGCCCTTGCCGCCTCTGTTCTGTACGACGAAGTCCTCGAGTCTGGTACGTTTGCCGAAGCCTCCCTCGGTAACGGTGAGCGCCGTGATGTTGGACGTGTCGGCGGGTACCGATACCGCTCCGACCACGACGGTCTCCCTGTCGAGGTTCATGAGCTTGACGCCTCTTGCCTGTCTGCCCATCGGACGCACGTCGTTTTCGTCGAATCTTATCGACATACCGTCCTTGGTGGCGGCAAGTATCGTATTCGTACCGTCCGTCTTCATAACATACAGCAATTCGTCGCCCTCGTCAAGAGTTATCGCGAAAATTCCCGTTGATCTTTTCGTGTTGTACTCCGAAAGCGCCACGCGCTTGACGACGCCGTTCTTGGTGACCATCACGAGATATTCGTTGTCGGTAAAGCCGGTTATGGGGATGGCGGTGGTTATCGTCTCGCCCTCGGAAAGCGACAGCAGGTTGACGATGTTCGTTCCCTTTGCCGTTCTGCCCGCTTCGGGTATCTCGTAGCACTTCTTGATATACATCTTGCCGAGGTTGGAGAACATCAGCAGGAAATCGTGCGAATGTGAGATATACACGTTGCTCACGAAGTCCTCTTCCTTGGTGGACATTGCGGTGATGCCTCTGCCGCCTCTCCTCTGCGCGGTGTACGTCTCGGCGGGGAGACGCTTGATGTAGCCCGCGTCGGTGACGGTGATGACGCAGTCCTCGCGGTCGATGAGGTCCTCGATGAGTATGTCGTCCTCGGCTTCTTCAATGGCGGTACGTCTTTCGTCGCCGTATTTCGCCTTGATCTCAGCCATATCGTCCTTGATTATCTGTTTTATCTTGCCTTCGTCGGCAAGGATGCCCTTGTATTCCTCGATCTTGGCGTAAAGTTCGAGCAGGTGATCCTCGATCTTCTTTCTCTCCATTCCGGAAAGTCTGCCGAGAGTCATATCGACTATCGCCTGAGCCTGGATGTCGTCGAGTCCGAAGCGCGCCATGAGGTTGACCTTGGCGTCGGCGACCGAATCGGACGCGCGTATGATGCGTATGACCTCGTCGATGAAGTCGATGGCTATCTTGAAGCCCTCATAGATGTGGGCTTCTTTTTCGGCTTTGGCGAGCTCATATTTCGTCCTTCTGGTGATGACCTCTTCCTGATACTTCACATAGCACTGGAGCATCGGCTTGAGTCCCAGCGTTTTCGGCTGGTTGTCGACGAGCGCGAGCATATTGATGGCGCAGGTATCCTCCAGCTGGGTGTATTTGTAGAACAGATTGAGCACGACCTGCGGATTGGCGTCACGCTTGAGCTCGATGACTATTCTCATTCCGTTTTTGCCGCCGGACTCATTTCTGATATCCGAAACGCCCTCTATCCTCTTGTCGCGGACGAGCTGCGCCATATTGGCGAGCAGCGTCGAGCGGTTGACCTGATAGGGCAGCTCGGTGATGATGATGGAGGTCTTGCCTTTTTTCTCTTCGAATTCGGCTTTGCCTCTGACCTTTGCTCTGCCTCTGCCGGTAAGGTAGGCTTCCCTGATGCCGTTCGTTCCGTGTATGATGCCGTAGGTCGGGAAATCGGGTCCCTTGACGAACTTCATGAGGTCGTCGACCGTGCAGTCGGGGTTGTCCATAAGGTAAACGCAGGCGTCGAGCACCTCGCCGAGGTTGTGGGGCGGGATGTTGGTCGCCATGCCGACGGCGATGCCCACCGAGCCGTTGACGAGCAGGTTCGGGTATCTCGACGGAAGAGTGACCGGCTCGAAAAGGCGGTTATCGAAGTTCGGGATGAAATCGACGGTGTCCTTGTCGATATCCTGAAGCATGAGGTTTGCGATCTTTGCGAGTCTCGCTTCGGTATAACGGTAGGCGGCGGCTCCGTCGCCGTCTATGTTGCCGAAGTTTCCGTGTCCGTCAAGCAGCGGATAGCGGAGCGAGAAGGGCTGCACCATACGTACCATCGTGTCGTACACCGCGGCGTCGCCGTGCGGATGATAGTGACCGATGACGTTGCCGACGGTGGTCGCCGACTTGCGGTGCTGCACGTTGTAAAAGAGCTTGTCGTCGTACATCGCGTAAAGCACGCGTCTCTGAACGGGCTTGAGACCGTCCCTGACGTCGGGAAGGGCTCTGCCGATGATGACCGACATCGCGTAGTCGATATACGACGTGCTTATTTCGTTTTTGATGTCAACGTTCTGTATTATCTGTGAATCGTGTTCCGAATAATCAACTTCATCGAAATCGTCTGCCATTGTCTTACCCCTCCTTTATATATCGATATTGAGCGCGTATTTCGCGTTTTTCTCTATGAATTCACGTCTCGGCTCGACCTTGTCGCCCATGAGGAGCGAGAACATCGCGTCGGCTTCGTAGGCGTCTTCTATCGTAATGCGTTTGAGCACCCTCTTCGTCGGGTCGAGAGTGGTGTCGGCGAGCTGATCCTTGTCCATTTCACCGAGACCTTTGTATCTTTCGACGCCGATATTGGTGCCGCCGCCGAGTTTTTCGATGCAGGCGTCCCTTTCCTCGTCCGAGAACGCGTAAAGCTGCTGTTTGCCCTTGTAAACCCTGTAAAGCGGGGGGACCGCGGCATAAACGTGGCCCTGCTCGATGAGCGGGCGCATGTGACGGAAGAAGAACGTGAGGATGAGCGTTTTGATGTGTGCGCCGTCGACGTCGGCATCCGCCATGATGATTATCTTGCCGTAGCGGAGCTTTGAAATGTCGAATTCCTCACCGATACCGGTGCCGAGCGCGAGGATTATCGGCACTATCTGCACCGACGCGTATATCTTGTCGAGTCTTGATTTTTCGACGTTGAGTATTTTGCCTCTGAGCGGGAGGATAGCCTGGAACTGCGGGTTTCTGCCGTCCTTTGCGGTTCCTCCTGCGGAATCTCCCTCTACCATGAAGAGCTCGGTGAATTCGGGTCGTCTTTCGTTGCAGTCGGCAAGCTTGTCGGGGAGCATCGACGTTTCGAGCAGTCCCTTGCGTCTGGTGAGCTCTCTCGCCTTTCTCGCCGCTTCTCTCGCTCTGGCAGCGCTTATCGATTTTTCGATTATGGCCTTGGCGGTCGCCGGGTTTTCTTCGAAATATTCGGTCAGCTTGTCGGTCAGCATGCTTTCTACGAGCGTTTTGACATCGGAGTTGCCGAGCTTCGCCTTGGTCTGCGACTCGAACTGCGCGTCCTCGAGCTTGACGGATATGACCACCGTGAGGCCTTCGAGCGTATCCTCGCCCTGCAGCTTTTCGTCACCCTTGAATATGTTGTTCTTTTTGCCGTAGTTGTTCAGCACCTTGGTCAGCGCGGCCTTGAAGCCCGTTTCGTGGGTACCGCCCTCGATGGTGTGCATATTGTTGGCAAAAGACATTATTACGTTGGTATAGGTGTCGTTATACTGCATCGCGACCTCGGCAATGGACGTGCCCTTCTGTCCCGAAACGTAGATAACGTCGCTGTGGATGCATTCCGCACCCTTCTTTTCGTTAAGATATTCGACGAAGGAACGTATGCCGCCCTCGTAGCAGAACGTCTCGACCTCTCCGCCGTCGCGTTCGTCGATGAGCGAAAGGCTGACGCCGCCGTTGAGGAACGCCTGCTCGCGCAGTCTGCTTTCGACCTTTTCTTTATTAAACGTGACAGTTTCGAATATCGTGTCGTCGGGGTAGAATCTTACCGTGAGACCGTGCTTGTCGGTGTCTCCGACCACGGTGAACGGTTCGACGACTTTTCCGTATTCGAACGCGATGCGGTATTCTTTTCCGTCGCGGCGGTTGACCGCTTCAAGCCGTTTTGAAAGCGCGTTGACTACCGACGCGCCGACGCCGTGCAGACCGCCCGCTATTGCGTAGCCTCCTCCGCCGAATTTGCCGCCGGCGTGAAGGGTCGCGAAAATGACCTCCAGCGTGGGAAGCCCGAGTTTTTCGTTTATACCGCTCGGCACGCCTCGTCCGTCGTCCTCGACGAGAACGGAACCGTCATTGCATAGCGTGACCTTTATGGTGTCGCAGTATCCCGCGAGCGCTTCGTCGATGGAGTTGTCCACTATCTCGTAAATGAGATGGTGAAGCCCGTTGACGGAGGTCGTGCCGATATACATACCGGGACGCTTTCTTACCGCTTCAAGCCCTTCAAGCACCTGTATTTGGTTGTCGCCGTATTGGGAAGCCGCTTTTTCAAAGTCTTTGTCCATTGAAATACCTCTGTTTTAATTTATCCTGTTTAAGGTTGATTTCGCGGATATCTGCGTGATGTACACGGTATCCGTGATCTCGCTGTCGCAGAGCACGAACGTCTTGGGTATGTCGTCGCACAGCGACACGGTCTTCATATCATCCTGCATATTCTTCAGAAAGCTCCGCGTCTCTGCCGAAACGGTCGCGCTTTCCATATCGAATATGCCTATTATTTCCTTTTCGTTCACCGAAAAATTTTTTCCGATATGCACGAACATTATATTATTTTCCCTTCGCTTATCCTTATCGTCCTGCCGCCGTTTTCGGTGTCGCAGCCTGTCATGATGAACTGACGGTCTTTCAGTTTTTCGGTCATATACGCACGTCTCGACGCGTCGAGCTCGCTGAGCACATCGTCGAACAGAAAAACGCTTTCGTCGTCGGTATAAGTCTTGGCAAGCTCGCCTTCGGCAAGCTTTATCGCGAGCACCGCGCTCCGCTGCTGACCCTGGCTGCCGAAGCTTTTGGCGTCTCTTCCGTTTATCATCACGGTGAAATCGTCGTGATTGCAGCCGAAAAGCGATACTCTTTTCGTTATTTCGGTCTCTTTTTTGCGTTCATAAAGGTCAAGGCAGTTTTCATAAAGCTTTTCGCGGACGAATTCATTTCCGTACTGCGTGGAATACAAAAGCTTCAGTTCTTCTTTTCCGCCCGTCATCTCGCTCATATACGACGCCGCTTTTGCGCTGAGGCGCGACACGTAATTATAACGGTTCAGCGTTATCACAGCCGAAAGAGACGCGAGTTTTTCGTTGTATACGTCGAGCATCGGTCCGGAAAGCTCGGATATCCCCGCTTTGAGCAGATTGTTTTTCTGTATCATCAGACGGTTGAATTCCGAAAGCGACGCTACGTACCGCGGAAACGTCTGACAGATGGCGATATCCGCGAGCCGCCGTCTGTGCTCGGGCGACGATTTGACTATGCGGAGGTCGTCCGGCGTGAACACCACGGCTCTGAACAGCCCCAGATATTCCGAAAGCCTGCTGACGACGCAGCCGTCCTTGTAAAGAACGCGCTTTTTATTCTTGTAAAGGTACATTTCGAGCGTGTGGGACGAAAATTTGTCGGTAAAGCACAGCTTTATATACGATTCGGGGCAGCCGAACCTTATCATTTCGCGGTCTGTCTGACCTCTGAACGATTTTCCCGACGCGAAAAGGAATATCCCTTCGAGCATATTCGTCTTTCCCTGCCCGTTCCCGCCGGTTATCACGTTGACGCCGTCGTCAAAGCTCACCGACGTCGAAGCGTGGTTGCGGAAATCCCTCAGTTCAAGAGAATCTATCTTCATCTGATGTTTTTATCAGTCCTTGAGTCTGAGCGGGAGCACTACGTAGATATAGTCGTTGTCGTCGCTCTTTTCAACGGGTGTGATGAGCATTGACATGAGTGGTGAGAACAGGGTCAGGCATATCTCCTCGTCGCGGCAGGCGCGGAGAGCGTCGAGAACGTATCTGTTGTTGAAGCCTATCTCCATATCCTCGCCGCTCAGTTCGATCCTTACGGTGTCGTTGACCTTGCCGTACTGAGTCGAGCAGAATATCTCGAGCATACCGTTCGCGAACATGAAGTGCAGCGGGGTCCTCATTTTTTCATCTATAAGGAGCGACGCTCTTTCGACGCTGTCGATGAAAGCCTGACGGTTTATCTTTACGAAAGTTTTTCCGGGCGACGGGATGACCGTCTTGTAGTCGAGGAAGTCGCCTTCGAGCAGTCTCGAGAACAAGATCATGTTTTCGCACTTGAAAATAACGTGCTTGCGGGTGAATTCGATTTCTATATCGTCCTCGGAATCGGTGGTGAGCCTTACGAGGTCGTTCAGCGCCTTGCCGGGAACGATGAACGAATAATCGTCCTTTTCGGACTTGACGCAGCCTTTTACCTTCTTTATCGCCATGCGGCAGTAATCGGCGGCAACGACGGTGAGGTCGCCGTTTTCGACCTTGAACTGTTCACCCATGAATATTGGGCGCGAATCGGAAGTGGAGATCGCGTGGCTCGTGGAGTTTATGAGGTCGCGGAGCACACTTGCCTTTATTTTGGTGTTGTTTTCGCCGTTGAGCTCGGGGATCATCGGGAAAGCCGAGGGATCGATGCCGTGGATGGCGAAATTACTGTCCGCGCCGACGATCTTTACTATGTTCTTTTCATCGCAGTCGAAGGTTATGTCGCATTCGGGCAGGTTTTTGATGATGCCCGACACCTTCGCGGAATTGAGGATGATCATGCCGTCTTCCCTGCCGTGGACGACGGAGTTCGTCTTTATTCCCTTTTCCAGGTCGTAGCCGCAGACCGAAAGCTCATCGCCTTTGAGGCTGAACAGCAGACCTTCAAGCGCGGGAAGCGTGGATTTATTGGACGTGGCGTACATCGCGGGTCCTATGAGAGACAAAAGAGTCGATTTGTCCGACGTGAATTTGATTGGCATGATGGTATCTCCTGACGTTTTTTTCGTATTTTTCGGATCGTTTTTCTTTTTTTCGTTTTTTTCTACGCGCGCGTGCGCGAGAAGAGCAGCTATCGCTTTTTAAAAGTGAAGTAGTTGTAGTGATCGTATTAGTACCGCCGTGTAAGTGGATAAGTCCGAAACACGTTGAGATCACTTGAAAATCCCGTTTGCGAAAAGCTTTTACAATGTTGATATGGTGTGGATAAGTCGGGGTGAACCCGCTGGTAACTTTCCGGTAACTTTTTTACTTTTTCTTTTCCAGGTCTTCTTTTATGTCCATTATCTCTCTGTTGAAGGCGGCGTCGCTCTTCATTCTCTTTATAACGCTGTCACGCGCCGAAATTATGGTGGTGTGGTCGCGTTCAAAGAGTTTTCCCGTCTTTTTGAGAGAAAGATCGGTGTATTCCTGAATAAGATATATCGCTATATGCCGTGCGTAAACTATTTCTCCGGTACGGCGCTTTCCGAGCATCTCTTCCCTTGAGATGGCGTATCTGCGTTCGAGCACCGAAAAGATCTTGTCGGTCGTGATGACGGGGCGTGTCGATTTGAAATAATCGGCGAGCACCGCTTTTGCCATGTCGAGCGAAATGCTCTCGCGGTTTATGAACGACTGCGCCCAGAGCTTTTTGATGGCGCCTTCGATCTGTCTTACGTTGGAATCGATGTTTTCGGCTATGTAGGACAGCACGTCGTTGGGCACTTCAAGCCCGAGCTGCTGTGTTTTCTGCTTGATTATCGCCGTTCTGAGCTCGGGATCGGGCGGCTGGATGTCGACGATGAGTCCGCTTTCGAACCTCGTTCTGAGTCTTTCCTCAAGCAGGTCCATGTCGCGCGGGGTGCGGTCGGAAGTGAGGACTATCTGCTTTTTGAGCTTGTAAAGCGTATCGAAAGTATAGAAAAACTCTTCCTGCACGGTCATTTTGCCCGCTATGAACTGGATATCGTCCACGAGAAGCATATCCACGCTGCGGTATTTGTCGCGGAAAACCCCGGTCGATCTCGTTCCGTTTGCCGACGGCACCTTTGACGACGCGATGGCGTCGATTATCTCGTTCGTGAACTGCTCACCCGTGACGTAGAGCACGTTGTATTTGCCGTGAAGCTTTTTGACCTCGTTGATTATCGCGAAAAGAAGGTGAGTTTTTCCGAGTCCCGACGGACCGTAGATGAAAAGCGGGTTGATGTTGGTGGACGGCGTTGACGCCACGTTGAGGCACGCTGCCTGGGCCACGCGGTTGGACGAGCCGACCACGAAGTTGTCAAAAGTGTAGCCGTTCCAGATATTATCGGCGTTTTCTTCCTCGGGCGTCTCTTTTTCCAAGGCGTTGGAGGGCGTTTCGGTCTTGTCGAATATCCTGCTCTCTTCTTTTCCGAGGTCTTCCCTCGAGTTGACGATGACCCTGACCTTGCTTCCCATCACCTCGCACAGAGTGTCCTCGAGGCGCTGCTGGTAACGGTTGATGATGACGTCGCGCTTGAACGCGTTTTCCGCCGTGACGGTGACGTTGACGCCGTCAAAATCCGATATATATGCTTTTCCGAGCCAGAAATCGACAGAACTAATGACGTATCTGGCGCCCATTATCTGTAAAACTTCCGCAAAAGTGGCTTCTGCCAAAAAATTCTGCATTTTTTCCTCCGGTCTGAAATATATGTGATGTTTTTTCAAAAAAACATTGCAGTCTATATTACTTCACCCTTTATTATATCATAACTTTTGCGGGTTTTCAAGAGTTATATTATATATTTTATAATATATATACTATTATTTCCGTTTTCGACGTTACGCGGAACGCGAAAAAAAGCGTTTTTGTTTTCCACAAAGGTGGATTCCACACGTGAGGAAAAGTGGATAACTTGCTTTATACGCCCATATTACCGTGTTTCGGGTGTTGAAAATTGTAAAAAGACAGAAAAAACCAAAAAAAACCTTGACAAATGAAGCAAAATATGATTATAATATACTTTGCCTTTTTGTCGGGAGGTTTTTTCGGCAACGCCTGCCGCACGAAAAAGCGTAAATAAATCAGGAGGTGCATTTGAAATGCTCAGAACCTACCAGCCTAAAAAGCGTCACAGAAAAATGGAACACGGTTTCAGAAAGAGAATGGCTGACGCCAACGGAAGAAAAGTATTGAAGAGAAGACGTGCGAAGGGCAGAGCAAGACTTACTTATTAAGTAAGGTGATCTGTTGAATGGAAAGAAGCCGTAAGCCGAATACCATCGTCGAGAACCATCTGTTTTCGCGTTTGTATTCAAAAGGTAAAAAGTCTGCCGGTCAGTATATCATCGTCTATTTTATGAAAAACAGGAAAGACGACGAGAAGCGGGTCGGTATAACCGTATCGAAGTCAAGGGGAAAGGCGGTCGTAAGAAACCGCACCAAGAGATTAATAAGGGAATCTTTGCGTCTTGTCTGGCCTGTTGTGAAGGATGGTTATCTTATTGTCGTTGTCGCCAGGCAGCCCGCCGTTGACGCCTCTTTTGAGGACATATCGGACGAGTTGTCGATTTTATTGAAAAGGGCGGCCCTTCTGGACGGATCGACATGAAGAAGCTCTTTATTGCTCTTATCAGATTCTACAAAAAAGAGATTTCCCCTTATCTGCCGAAAGCCTGCAGGTTTTATCCGACCTGTTCGGAGTACGCCATCGAGGCGTTCGAGACCCGCGGGGCTTTCGTTGGCTTTTTTCTCACATTATACAGAATATTGCGTTGTAACCCCCTTTGCAAAGGCGGTTATGACCCCGTACCGCAGAAAAGAAAGGGTTAACTATGTGCAGTAGTACAGGTATTTTCGGTATATTTTATACCGCGTTCGGTTGGCTTTTGAAAGTCTGCTGTAATCTGACGGGCGGATATTATATTTTTGCCATAATTCTGTTTTCCGTCATTATGCAGGTCGTTCTTTTCCCATTCGGGATCAAGCGCCAGAAGACTACCGTCAAGCAAGCTCAGCTGAGACCAAAGGAAATGCTCATCCGTGAGAAGTACAAGGGCAGGACCGACAGAGTGACACAGCAGAAGATGAACATGGAGATCCAGGAGCTCTATCAGAGAGAAGGATATTCTCCGTTCTCCGGCTGTCTGCCGCTCCTTATCCAGCTTCCCATCATCATTATCCTCTGGAGCGTTATCAGAATGCCGCTGACCTACGCGACCACACCCAAGGTCAACGTAAAGGATCAGCACGAGACCGCCTACAATATCGTCGACGGCGGTATCAAAGCGATAGATGAATCCAAACTTATTTTGTCGGACGCCGATGCAGCCGAAGCGTCGGAAGAAGCGAAAAAGTTCAGTGACAATCTTTCCTCTCTCAAAAAAAGTCTCGAAAGTCTGAGATCGAGATACGGCGCATACGACGACGCGAAAAATTTCGTAAAGAACGAATCGTTCGAGCTTGAAGTCACCAAGTTCATTATCAATGACGAACGCGCCGCGATCAAAACAAATCTCAAAAACAACGGAGTAAGCGACGAGATAATCAACAAGAACATCACGGAAGAAATGATTTTTTCACCTGACGTGGAAAAATCGCTTCCCAAATTCACTTTCCTCGGTATCAATCTTCTTTATACCCCGAGTGAAAAAGGCTTCTCGCTGATGCTCATCATCCCGCTTCTCGTTTTCCTTTCCTCAGTCTGGCAGTTCTACGTCACGAAAAAGCTCAATCCTCAGCCTGCCGGTGCCGATAACGGCATGGGCGGCGGTTTCCTCATGAAATGGGGACTTCCCCTTTTCTCCGCTTACCTGAGCTTCGCGACGTTCCCCGTGGCTATCGGCGTTTACTGGATAGTACGTACCTGTCTCAGCGTCGCCGAGAACTACATTCTTGCCAAAATGTATCCCATTCCCGTTGTGACCGAGGAAGAACTCGCAGAGATCAAAAGACAGATCAAATCAAGAAAGAAAAAGGTCATCACCATCGAAGTCGACGAAGACGACGACAGCTATGACCACCTTGCCGTCAAAAAAGAAGAACTCAAGGACGAGCCCAATGATGATATGAAGACCGATACTCCGAAAAACAGCAGCTATGAAATGCTTTCCGGAGATGACAGCGATATTGAAACAAAGGTCGACTGGGTCGATAAGTCCGACAAAAAATGACAGACGGCGCAACAAAAAAGAAAGTTGACAGATAATTATGCAGAAAGAAGTAATCCAGAACGCAAAGACGATCGAGCTCGCGGTCGAGCTCGGCGCAGGCGAGCTCGGTGTTGCCGTTGACAAGGTCACCTACGAGGTTCTTCAGGAACCGCGCAAGGGTATCCTCGGCATCGGAGCAAGCGACGCAATCGTCAAAGTCGTTTATGACCCCACCCCTGCGGACAAAGCAGAGGAATTCATCAAAACACTTCTTGCAAATATGGGTATCGAAGCCGCGGTTTCGGTCGAGACCGACGAAGAAGGCTGCACCGTAAAGGTCGGCGGCGAAGGTCTCGGGCTTCTTATCGGCCGTCACGGTGACGTTCTTGACTCTCTCCAGTATCTTGCCACTCTCGCGGCAAACAAGGGACTCAAGGATTATTACCGCGTTTCGGTAGATATCGAAGGCTACCGTGAAAAACGCCGTGCTTCTCTCGTTCAGCTCGCTCAGCGTATGGCGGAGAAAGCGCTCAAATACGACAGATCGTTCGCGCTTGAACCCATGTCGGCTTATGAAAGACGCATAATCCATTCCGAGGTGCAGAACATCAAGGGTGTCAGCACCTACTCCGTCGGAACCGACGCCGAAAGAAAAGTGATCGTGTGCCCCGAGCATAAGATGAAGAAGACAGGAAAATAAAAAATCAGCTCTTCGCGTGAAAATGCGAAGAGCGATTTTTTTAGGTAAGAAGTAAAAAGTAATAGGTAAGAAGTAAGGAAGATTTCCGTGCGTTTTCGCACGGAAATCCAACGTTTTGAGTTATTTACTATAAACTATCAGTAAAAAACCGATCGAAGAATTCCGCACGGAAATGTGCGGAATTCTACCTTACTTCTTCACTCTTACTTCTTACCTTTTAGCTGAAAAAGGATTTCCGTCACCGGAAATCCTTTTTTTCTTACTCCATCGTTCCCATTATGACTATTCCCACGACTATCACCGCGATGGCGGCGTACTTGGGGATCGACAGCTTTTCCTTGAGGAAGATCGCCGAAAGTATCATCGAGACAACGCAGTAGGCGGAGATCATTGGGGCGGCGACGGTCGAAGCCGACGCCATTGCGTAAACGTAGGTGAACTGTCCCGCCGTTTCGAGCAGGGCTGCCGCGTAGCGCTTGCCTTCCGTGCGGGGGGTCAGACGTTCTTTTTTGAAAAATACGAGATAGACGAGGCAGACGACGCCCACGACGAAAAACGTCGTTTCGTACGCCAGCAGCGCCTCGTCCTCGGTCATCCAGCCCTTTTCGTCAAGGTAGAGACCGTCGAGGAAGGTGCCCGCGGCATCGATGAGGCAGTAAAGCAGCGGAAAAGTCACCGCGAAAACGCTTGTGGTGTACTTCTTTTCGGCTTTTTTCCGTTCCGCCGACTCTTCCCTGCTTTCGATGAACGACAGCGCGAAGACGCCTGCCGAAAGCAGAACGATGGCGACGATGCCGAGAGAAGACGGCTTTTGGCTGAAGAAGATGAGCGCGAAGATCGCGACCAGTGCGCCCGACGAGTTCTGTATGGGCGACGATACCGAAAGCGTGAGATAGCGGAGCCCGAAATAGCCCACCACCATGCTGACGATGTAGCACGCAGAAACGGGCAGATATTTTACGACGTCCATGACGTCAAAGCCGATCCCGTCGTTCGTGAGCAGGTATATGAAAGCGTGGATACCCATCACGATGCCGACCGCCGACGCGGTCTTGAGATGTGTGTATTTTTCCCTGCCGTCAGCCGACAGCTTGTAGAACATATCCGCGCCTCCCCATGCGAGGAGGGTGAGAAGAGCAAAAACGAACCACTTCATATTCTTTTACCTCTACGCGTTGAGGTCGCGCGTGACGACGTAGGCTTTTTTGAGTTTGACGGTCGTTTTTTCGCCGTTGATGGCGTAAGCGATGTTGATGCCATGGTCGGAGCAGCGTTCAAGGTCGGTGATTATGTCGGTGAATATGACGCCTCCGCGGGGATCGCATTTATCTTTCTTGAGGCGTTCGATGTGATTTTCGATATAGGTTTCCTGCAGCTCGTCGACTTCTTCCTCGAGCTCGCTGACTCTTCCGAGGCAGTCGAAACGGTTCTTGTCGTACACGTCGAGCGCGAGCTCGATGGTCTGCATGGTGCGTTCGGCGGTGGTTTTTATTTCTTCGAGAGCTTCGTCGCTCATTTTCGCCTTTGTATTTGCAAGTGACACCGCGTATTCGGCGATGTTTTCGGCATGGTCGCCGAGACGCTCGATATCCGACACGACGCGGAGCATAATGCCCGCTTCTTTGATGTCGTTGTCATATATCTCGCTGCCGTGGATACCGACGAGGAAGCCCGTTATCTGGTGGTTGAGGTAGTTTATCGTCTTTTCGACCTCAAAAACGCGTTCCGCCTTTTCGGTGTCTTTTTCAAAGAACGACTCGAGCGACAGTTTTATGTTGTCGCGTGCGATATACGCCATTCTCATGACCTCCTGCTTGACCTGCTTGACGGCAAGCGCGGGGTTGATGAGTGAGTTTTCGTCGATATACAGAAGTCTCTGGCTCGAGAATTCCTCGTCCTGTTTGTCCGGCATCAGTTTTGTGATGAATTTGCAGATGATGTGCACGAACGGGATGACCGCGAAGTTTGAAACGATGTTGTAAAGCAGGTGGAAGTTTGCTATCTGACGCGAAACGTCGTCTTCGGTCAGACCTTTGACAAAATCGGTGATCTGCGGGAAAATGAGAAGGGCTGCGATAAAAATGACCGATCCCAACAGTTTTGCGGTCAAAGCGACGAGAGACGCACGTCTTGAACGGCGGTTGCCGCTGATGGAAACGAGGATGACGGGCATGACCGCGCCGATGTTCATGCCGATGATGATATACATGACGTTTTCAAGCCCGATTCCGGCGGAGGCGGCGGAAGTCGCGACGAGTACCTGCAATATACCGATGGACGCCGACGACGACTGGATTATCGCCGTGACGACGATGCCGAGGAGCAGCGACGGTACGGGGCTGCCGAAGGTGGTGAGGAAAAACTCAATGAATTTATCGACCGGCAGCTTGTCGACCGAAAGGTTCATTATGAAAATGCCCACGAAAAGCATACCGAAGCCGAGTATTACGGCGCCGGTCTTTTTGACGACGCGGTTCTTGATGAACAGGAACATTATGGCGCCGGCAAAGAGTATCAGCGGCGCTATCGAGTCTATCTTGAACGCGATGATCTGCGACGTCACCGTCGTACCGATGTTGGCACCGAGCATGACGTAGAGCGCGTTGACGAGCTCCATGAAGCCCGCGTTGACGAAGCCGACGGTAATGACGCTCGTGACGCCCGAGCTCTGGATGAGCACGGTCACGAGTATGCCTATGAGGAAGGCAAAAACGCCTTTGCCGGTCGTTTTTTCGAGTATCTTTCTTAAATTGTCGCCCGCGGCGTCTTCGAGAGATTTGGAAACGTAGTTTATTCCGTAGAGGAACAGACCGATACCTCCGAGCAGGAGGAAAGCGCCGTATACTGTTTCAGGCATTTTATCACGTCCTTATTTTATGCGCCTTTGCGGCGTGAATTAACGTCAGAGACATTTGAGCATACATTCGAACGAGCCGTTTTCCGCGTTTATTATTCCGTAACGCTCGTTTCGTATGCTGCCGGGATTGAACAAAGTCACGTTTTCGTGTTCACCGAGGAACGGGTCGTGCGTGTGACCGAAAAGCGCGATGGACGCGCCTTTCTTTTTTGCGGCGCAGGCAAGGTTCGCTTTTCCGCTTTTGACGCCGTACGCGTGTCCGTGGCAGGCAAAAACGGTAACATCTCCGTATTTTTCAACGAATTCTTCACCGTTCCGGGCGAAAAAGTCGCAGTTTCCGCGCACGGCGGAGACCCTTGCCCCGGGGCAGGCGTAGGAGAAAAATTCAATGTCGCGTATCCCGTCGCCGAGGAAGATGACCTCGTCCGGCTTTTCGCGTTCGTAAGCCTGCTCGATGACGCTTTCGTCGCCGTGCGAGTCGGACAAAACGAGAATTTTCACATCATTCACCGCCAAATCAAAAAATATCCTTATTTCCCGACATTTTAATTATACCACAAATAAATCTCTTTTGCAACAGTAAAATTCAATAAAAGATCAAAGCCTTAAGCATTAAGTATTAAGCAAATAGAAAGATTTGCCTGAAATCACAGAGGCTTTTGCGGTGGTATACCTTGTATATCATCCGACGGCGAATCACGTGAACAGGCTCCCTTGTGCAAATGGAGTTGTCAAAAGCTTGCTTTTGACTGAGGGATTGTAATGAAAAAAGGATTTCCGCGTCCGAAAATGCGGAAATCCTTTTTAGTCGTTCTTATTTTACGTTTACGGTGACGACGGTGGCTTCGGAATAATCCATAAGGTCGGAGTAAGCGAACGCGAAGGTGTCGGTCCCGGTGAAATCCTTGTCGGGATAATACGCGTAAGTGCCGTCGGCGTTGATGGTGACCGTGCCGTGCTCGGGAACGGCGGCGATCTTGAACTTTCTGTATTCGGTGTCGTTTTCGGTCTTGAGCTTATCCTCGAAGATGGTGTTCTTCGCGGCGTCGACCGAATAATCGGGAGCTTTGTCGGGGATGACGTCGAGCTTTCCCTTGATGAAGTCGTACGTGTAGTCGTAGCACTTTCTGAGCGCGGGGTTGCTGCTCTTTGCGAGAGCGACGAAGCTGGAAACTTCAAGGTAATACATATGTATGCAGTCGGTCATGTAGCCGTCGTATACGCCGCGCTTGAGATAGTTGAGGTATCTGTCGCGGTAAAGCTCGTTATTTGCCGAGGCGGAGTTGTACTCGATCTCGATGCACATACCGTATTTCTTGACGAGTGCCGCGCACATATCCTGGGTTTCAATGGGTTTTTCGAGGTGGAAGGCGCAGCCGGACTGCATGCAGGCGACATCCATGCCGTGCTCTTTCCAGAGCGAATAACCGGAAGCCTGATAGTAGGGGATCCAGAAGAGCTGGCTTCCGCGTTCGTGTACCATATCGGAAACGGCGTTGGTGAGCTCGAGGGCGTAGTTCGCGTCGTTCAGCGATTCGTTATACCAGTAATAACCCGAGAAGACGATGTTCCTGAAGTCGTGGGAAGCGAGCTCGGCTTCGTATTTGTCGATCTCGTATTCCATTACCTTGACTCTGTCTTCGTACTTGGAGAGATCCTCGTCTTTTCCGTCGCCGTCGACGTCAAGACCGTATTTTTCGCTTGAAGCGTAATAGAGCGAGAGATAGAAAGGAACCTTATAATCGGCGGGAAGACCAAGCTCTTCCTTGACCTTGCCGACGGCGGATTCGAGAGCCATTACGTTCTGACCGTCCTTGAAGAGCGTTTTGATGTTCGCGTCAAAGTCGGAAGCGGTGTGATGGTTGTGGCCCGCGCCTCCGGACGGGAACGTGCCGGAAAGAAGGAAGAGGAAGCCGTTGAACATGGTGTCGACCGCTTTGCCGTCCTCGTCGAGGTAAGCGATGGCGGGTCTGAGCATGGCTTCGGTCTGGACAAGGTCCATCTTGTGGTAGGTGAGGTAAATGTCGCTTGCGCCGCCGAGAAGGTCGGGCGACGGAGCTTTGTACTCATCGGCAAAGAACCTGCCGCGGCAGGTGTATTCGCCGGAGGAAAGTCTCGTTACTCCTGAAGCGTTCTTTTTGCCGAACACCTCGAGCTCGTCGATGCCCGCCCAGGTCTTGACTTCGAACGAGAAGCAGATGAATCTGGCGGCAACGGGCTTATCGAGCGTGAGCTTGCCTTTGCAGATAGCGTTGTCGGAGGTGATATCTACCTTCATCGTTCCGATATCGTACCAGGTGATGCCGTCGTCGGACGCGGCGAGCGAAACGGTCGCGGGAGCGGATACCGCCCATTCGTCCCTGTTGGTGAAGCTTGCGGTGAATTCGGACATCGCGGAAACTTTGCCGAGGTCGAAATAGATGTTTCTTCCGCCGCCGAGGTTGAATTTGAAGAATTTGCCGTTGTGTATGCCGTTTTCAGTCGCGAAAACGCCGTCGGTCAGCACCTTGGAGGTGATGGCTGTATTGTTGGAACGGTTATCCTTTTCGGGTTCGCTGACGGTGGATACCTGGCAGGGCAGACCCGAAATGAGGTTGATGACGTCGTTGTAATCCTTTTCGGAAGCATCCCAGAATTCGTCGCCCTTTACTTCGGGGAAAACGATGTCGGGATAGAGGAGGAGCTGGGCTTTGTCGCTGTTGTAAACTATCGCGCTTACTTCGTCAACGAGGAACTTTTTGCAGTCGGTCGCGGCAAGAACGAATCTGAAGTGCTTTGCCTTGACTGTTTTGGCGAGCTCGAGCGAATAGGTGAAGACCTCCTGAGTCGGATCGGTGGGAGCGTAAACGCGTCCGACCTCGGTCCATTCCTTTTTGTCGGAGGAAGCGTAGAAGGTGACGCAGGTCGGGAAGGAAATGCCGACCGCGGTATTGTTGTAGGCGTTGAGCTCGAGGCAGGCGATATCGCTTCTTTCGGCAAGGAGAGAAAGCTCGATGGTCACTTCTTCGCCGCCTTCATAGCCGACCCACATGCCGCTCTCGTAGAATCCCGAGGATTCGCCGTCGGTGAGCTTCTTTTTGCCGCTCGGATCGGGGTAAGCGTCGAGAGGCTTTTTGGAAACGGTGTAGCTGCGTCCTTCGGTAACGGCGTAGCGCGGAAGCGTTCTGTCGGGAACGTCAACGGAAATTTTCTGCAGCAGGTTCTGTCTTTCAGTGTAGGTGAGGGTCTCGGAGGCGTAGGCGTTCGAGATGCCTTCCTTCCACTTCTGTTCGACAGCAGAATTTTCCACGTCCGCGATGACGGAAAGCTCGTCGATGAATATCCAGGCGCCGCCTTTCTTGACGTCGAACTTGATGTATCTTGCGTCGTAGGCGAAGGTTATATTGAGGACCGCTTTCTGCATTGTCCTGTCGAGGCCGGTGACGACCCTTGCTCTGCCGAGAGACGTCCATTCTTCGCCGTCGGCCGAGCCGTAGACGTTGACGCTCGCGGGGGGAGCGATGCCCGCTTCGTGAGTGCAGAGATAGCTTACTTCAAAGCCGTAGACTCTGCTTACGACTTCTTCGAGGTCGATGACGAACTCGACGCCGCTCGCGGCACCCGCGGAGTAGCCCGAAAGCTTCGCTTCGGTGTAGCCGACTTCGGTCTCGGGAGCGAAAAGTCCGTCGGTAAGTTCGGAATTATAGGAGTCCTCGTAACTGTCGCCGGCTTTTACGGTTGAAGTATATGTCTTGCCTACCGAAACGACGGTGGCGAACTCGAATACCTCGGCGGGTTCGGACGATTCTTCGACAGACGAGGTCTGTTCCTCGGACGAGGGTTCGGAAGAAACGTCGGAAGAGGCGTTTTCGGCGGAGCTTACGTCGCCTGACACGGCGGCGCTTTCGGCGTCGGACGTGTCGCTTCCGCTGTCGCCGCAGGCAACGAGCAGAGACGACGCGAGAAGAACGATCGCGAGGAAAAGGGCAAGCTTTTTCATAAAAATGGTCCTTTCTTTTTGTCGGTAACTGATATTTTACAATAAATATTATAACTTGTCAATAAATTGCGGATTAAGTTTTGGTGAACGGATGCTTTTACAGCAGCTCCCCCGCGTACCCGGCGGCGATACCCGCGGCGGCGGCGATGCCGATGCCGAGGATGGGCGACTTCTTTTTGAGAAGCAGGAAGAGCACGAAGGCGAAAATGACCGCCGAAACGATGTAATCATAGCTGATAAGGTCGGCAAACGCGGCGACGGGAGTGACGAACACGCTCAAAAACACCGAGCAGACGGCGGCGCCGATGAGTCCGATGGCGGCAGGCCTTATGCCCGACATGGCGGCGTTCACCCATTTGCTTTTTTGGAACGCGATGAAGCATTTTGCGACGATGAGGATGACGATGAACGACGGCAGCACCACGCCGAGGGTGGCGACGATGCCTCCGGGGACACCTGCTTTTTCAACGCCGACGAAGGTCGCCATGTTTATGGCAAACGGTCCCGGTGTCGATTCGGAAACGGCGACGAAGTCGAGTATCTCTTCCTCGGTCAGCCACGCGTGGGCGAGCGCCTCCTGCTGGATGAACGGCAGCATCGCGTAGCCGCCTCCGAAGGTGAACAGTCCTATTTTGAAAAACGTGAAAAAAAGGTCAAGAAAGATCATTTCGTTTTCGCCTCCTTTTTCCGCGTGAAGACGAAGAAGAGCACGCCGATGACGGCAGCGGCGGCAATTATGATGAGCGCCGACACGTCAAAGAACGCCACCGAAACGAGGGAGAGCGCGAGCAGCGCATAGGAAAACACGTTTTTGGGGCATTTTTTGAACATCGTGATGAACGCCTTGGCGACGAGCGCCACGACACCCGCGCGTATTCCGTTGAAGGCGTATCTGACGACCTTGTATTCGGCGAACTGCCTGAGGAAATAGGCGATGAGCGTGATTATGACGAGCGACGGCAGCACCACCCCGAAGGTCGCGCAGGCAGCACCGAAAACGCCGCCCACACGGTAGCCGACGAAGGTCGCCGAGTTGATGGCGATGGGTCCCGGAGTCGATTCGGAAATGGCGAGCATATCGATTATCTCGTCGTCGGTCACCCAGCCGTTCTTTTCGGCGGCTTCGCGCTGGATGACTGAGATCATCGCGTAGCCCCCGCCGAACGTGCAGGCGCCTATTTTGAGGAACGTGAGGAACAGCTTGAGGTATTTGTTGTCGGTTTTCATTGATCTCTCCGTAAAAAACTGTTGACTTGAGCGTGTTTTTGGTTTAATATAGGTTGAACGGACGGAAAAACCGTCAAAGTAATATAAAGGATGTGAAAATATGGCAGCTTTTGCACTTACTCCCCCCATGGGCGACCAGGGGATATTGCTGTATGTGATAATCGGAGCGGTCGCGGTCATCGCGGCGGCGGCTCTGTTCATTATGCGCCGTAAATGATATGACAGATCTTCTCGCATTACAGAAACAGTTCATTCTTTCCCATCTCCGTCCCGGCGGAGTTGCCGTCGATTATACGATGGGAAACGGTCACGACACGCTTTTTCTGTCGCAGACCGTGGGAAACGACGGAAAAGTATACGCCTTTGACGTGCAGAAGGAGGCGCTCGATTCGACGAGAACGCTTCTCGAAAAGGAAAACGCTCCCGAAAACTACATGCTTATCCTCGATTCGCACCACAACGCCGACAAATATGTCGCCGAAAAGGTCAACGCCGGTATGTTCAACCTCGGCTGGCTTCCCGGCAGCGACAGATCGGTGACCACCAAGCGCGAAACGACTCTGCCCGCCATCATGGGCGCGATAGAACGCATGGCTCCCGATTCGATAGTCCTCGTGGCGGTGTACCCGGGTCATCCCGAGGGCGACGCCGAAGGGAAAATGATCTCCGAGTATTTGTCAACGCTCGACAGGCATCACTATATGTGCGCCGTTTTCCGCATCATGAACTCGCCGACGAGCCCGTTCTTCTTTATAATCGAGAATAAATAGCGTCAAACTGGCAGATAGCCATTGCCGCCGCGGCTTCGACGCACGGAAGCGCGCGGAAGACGAAGCAGGCGTCGTGCCTGCCGCCGAAGGACACGGTTTTTTCGGTCATCGTCGTTTTGTCGACCGTCTGCATCGGTATCGCTATTGATGCCGCGGGTCTGAACGCCGCCGAGAAGACGATCTCGTTCCCGTTGGTGATGCCGCCGTTGACGCCGCCCGAGTTGTTGGTGAGCGTCGCGATACTGCCGTCTTTTACGCAAAACGCGTCGTTCTGTTCGCTGCCGCGGCAGACGCATCCGCCGAAACCGCTGCCGAACTCGATCCCCCTGACACCGGGGATGCCGAAAACGGCACTTGAAATAAGATTTTCGACACCGTCGAATATGGGGTCTCCGACACCCGCGGGGACTCCTTTTATCACGCATCTGACGATCCCTCCCACGGAATCGCCTTTTTCTTTTGCTTCTTTTGCCTTTTCTTCAAGGTCATCGTCGGTGACGGAAGCTTCAACGGTTATCCCCTTTTCTTCTAAAAGCTGCTTGAGGATGCCTCCCGCGAAGCAGAGAGGTGACGTGAGCCGCCCCGAAAGATGGCCGCCGCCGCGGTAGTCGTTGTATCCGCCGTATCTCACCGACGCGGCGTAGTCGCTCTGCGACGGACGAGGGCAGTCTTTTATTACGTCGTATGCGGAAGGATCGTGATTTTTGTTGTAAGTAACGGCGCAAAGCGGGCTTCCCGTCGTTCTGCCGCCGAAAACCCCCGAAAGTATCTCATATACGTCTTCTTCGACGCGGTGAGTTTCGTATTCCCTCGACGCCGTGCGGCGACGCAGAAACGCTTTGAGCTTTTCTTCGTCGATTTTTTTCCCCGCGGGGATGCCGTCGATGACGCAGCCTATGGCTTTTCCGTGCGATTCACCGAAAAGAGTGACTTTTATTCTGCTGCCGAACGTGCTGCTCATGATATTTCCCCTCCGATTTGTTTGTATTTCTCAAAGAACGACGGGCACGATTTCGCCGCACATTCTCCGCCGTTTATTCCGGTCTTTCCCGCCGCCGAAAGGATGGCGAGCAGAAAAGCTATTCTGTGGTCGTTTTCGCAATCGGCATACGCGGGAGCAAAAACGCCTTTTTCGATATATATGTTTTCCCCGTCGAACGACGAAATGCCGCCGAAACGGGTTATTGTGTCCACGATGGCTTTTACCCTGTCGCTTTCTTTGTATTTAAGCCGCGAAACGCAGCGGATGACCGACGTTCCGTTACAGAAGAAGGCGTACGCCGCGAGAACGGGCGCAAGGTCGGGGATATCGGTGACGTCAACGTCGAACGGCAGGTTCTTTCCCTTTTCGGCGGTCACGCCGTTTTCGTCGAAAACGACGTTTTCCCCCGATTTTTCGAGAATTTCGCAGATAACTTTGTCACCCTGGAGCGAGGAAAGCGAAACGCCGTTGACTTTTACGCTTCCGCCGACGGCACCCATGCACAAGAACGCCGCCGCGGACGACCAGTCGCCCTCGCACGAGGTGTTCACGCCGTCGCAAACGAAGCCGCCGTCGATTTCAAAGCCGCCGTTTTTTTCGCGTATCCCGCAGCCGACGCCGGAAAGAACCGAAAGCGTCATTTTCAGATAAGGCAATGATGCGATTCTGCCGTCAACCGTCACCCTGCTGTCCCCCTTTACAAAAGGCAGAGCGAGGCAGAGAGACGAAACGTACTGACTCGTTTTTTCGGCGGATACGCAAAAATCGCCGCGAACCAGCTTTCCGCTCACGGCAAAGCCGTCTTTCGTCGCTGAAATTTCCGCGCCGTGAGCGTCAAGCACGTCAACAAGTTCGTTGTGCGGACGTTCGCGCAGCTTTTCGCCGCATTTTACGGTGAAATTCACGCCCTTCGCGCTGCCGCACGCAAGCAGGAACCGAAGTGTCGCCGCGCTGCCTTCGACGGATACGGAGCTTTTGTGTTCGCTCAACACGACTTTTATTATTTTATTTTCAAAAACGCATTTTTTGCCGAAAACGCCGGCGCAGTTCAGGGCGTCCGAAACGTCGGAGCATATCTCGTTTGCCGGAAGCGTTATGGACGAGCAGCCCTCCGACATATACGACAGAAAGAGAAGGCGCACGAGGTGGGATTTGGACGGCGAAGCGTCGATGACGCCGCGCGCTTTTCCGAGTGTCAGATACATTCGACAAGCCCTTTCAGTTCGGATTTTTTGACGTTTCTGATCACGCAGTTCCCGATTTTTTCGGGCAGAACGAGCGATATTTCGTCACCGTCGCTTTTTTTGTCCGCAAGACACGCGGAAACGAGGGCATCGGGCGAAAGATTGCACTTTGTCGGGAGGGAGTACGCCGAAAGAACGGAAACGATGCTTTCGGTCACGCCTTTTTCGCATACCGACAGTTTTTCGGCGATTTTCGACGCCGTCACCATGCCGACCGCGACCGCTTCCCCGTGGGTGAAGGTGTAGGACGACGCTTTTTCGACCGCGTGTCCGAAGGTGTGCCCGAAATTGAGCAGTTTTCTTATTCCGTTGTCATGCTCGTCAGCCCCGACGAGCGCTTTTTTTATCCTTAAACAGTCGTTTATGACGTCTTCGATCTCAAAGCTGCCTTTTCTGAGCTTTTCAAACAGCTTAGCGTCCGAGATGACGCCGTATTTGATGACCTCCGCCATTCCGCAGGCGTATTCCCTTTCAGGAAGCGTATCGAGGAACGACGTGTCGCAGAAGACGAGGCGGGGCGGGTAAAACGTGCCGACGGTGTTTTTGCCGAATTCGGTATTGACGGCGGTCTTTCCGCCGACGCACGAATCCACCATCGCGAGCAGCGACGTGGGAAAATGCACGAGACTCGTTCCGCGCATATAGAGAGACGCGGCGAGTCCGCCTATGTCGCCGACCACCCCTCCGCCGAGCGTCACGACGACGTCGTGACGGTCAAAGCCGTGACGCGACAGAAACAACAGTATTTCAAGCAGTTTTTCAAAGCTTTTGCTGCTTTCCCCGGCGGGAAGAACGAACGTGAAGACCTCGTACCCGACCGAGCGGAGAGGCTCACATATTTTTTCGCCGTAAAGCGGGAAAACGTTGTCGTCGGAGACGATCGCCGCCTTTTTGCCGCCGCAGATTTCTTTGATTTTCGACGGGGCGTCGGACGACGCGTTTTTTCCGATATATACGCAGTAGTCTCCGGAATTTGAATAAACCTTGAGCTTATCGGCTTTCATCGAGTACCTTCCGTATAGCACGAGTTTTCGTGATGATTTTTTCGAGTTCATCGGGCGACACCGCCTGAGTCGCGTCGCAGAGCGCTTCGGAAGCGTTGATGTGCGACTCTATCATTACGCCGTCGCATCCGCAGCCTGCCGCCGCGCAGGCGAGACTGCCCACGAAACGGGCGTCGCCCGAGGCGTGCGACGGGTCGACTATCACCGGCAGGTGAGTCAGCGATTTGAGCACGGGCACGGCGGAAAGGTCGAGCGTGAAGCGCGACGAGTCCGAAAACGTGCGTATCCCGCGTTCGCAGAGGATAATATTCATATTTCCGCCGAGAGCGACGTATTCGGCGGCGCAGAGCAGCTCGTCGATCCTTGACGCGGGCCCGCGTTTGAGCAGCACGGGCTTGTCCGTTCTGCCGAGAGCCTTGAGCAGCTCGAAATTCCACATATTGCGCGCCCCGACCTGAAAGGCGTCCACGTCGGCAAAAAGCGTTATTTCCGATTCGTCGGTTATTTCGCTGACGACGGGGAGCGACGACGCGTTTTTCGCTTCCTTCAGCCATTCGAAGCCTATCTCCCCGGGACCCTGAAAGTCGTAGGGCGAGCTTCTCGGCTTGAAAACTCCTCCGCGAAGCATATCGGCGCCCGCTTTTTTCACGGCGACGGCAGTCGAAATGATCTGACCCCTGCTTTCGACGCTGCACGGCCCCGCGATGACGGTAAATCCGTCGCCCACGGACACGCCGCCGATGCTCACGACGGTGTTTTCGCTTTTATATGAACGGCTGACGAGCTTGTACGTTTTGTCCATTTTGTCACCTTCAGATATTGCCGCGATCCAATGCGGCAAATATAATCATACATCTTCATTATATCACGGCGTTTTCTCTTTGTCAACGCGTTTTGAACGCCGAAAACGCCGTGCGCCGAAAGCGCATATAATGACAGAAGGAGGCAAAGACATGAAGACCGAAACACTTCTCATCCACGGCGGCGGAGAAAACGCGCTCGGCGCGGTCCAGACGCCGATATTTCTGACGTCTGCGTTCCGTGACGCCGAAAAAAACGGATATTCGTACACAAGATGCTCAAATCCCACCCGCGAAGCGCTCGAAAAGACCGCTGCCCTTGCCGAAGGCGGAAAGTACGGCTTTGCGTTTTCGTCGGGGCTCGCGGCGGAGGACGCCGTTTTTTCGCTCCGCAAGAACATAATCTGCGGGAAATTCGTCTACGGAGGCACGAAAAGGCTGCTTTCGACGTACGAAAACGCCGTTTTTGCCGATATGACCGACCTTGACGAGGTCTCGGCGCTCGCCAAGGACAAAGAACCGCTCATTTTTGCCGAAACGCCGTCAAATCCGCTGCTCAAGGTCTGCGACATTGAGGCTTTGGCGCGTATCGCGCACGAAAACGGCGGCATCCTCGCGGTGGACAACACTTTTCTGACGCCGATATTTCAGAATCCGCTGCTTCACGGCGCAGACGTCGTCGTCCACTCCGCCACGAAATACTTATGCGGCCATCACGATTCAATCGCGGGAGTTGCCGTCACCAATGACGGAGAAATCGCCGAGCGGCTGCATTTCGAGTCGTACACCAAGGGGACGTGTCTGTCGCCGTTCGATTCGTATCTCGTGAAGCGCGGAATGGAAACGCTGGCGCTGCGGATGAAAAAGCACGCGGAAAACGCCGCGAAAGTGCTTGATTTCCTGCGCTCGTCACCCGAAGTGACGGACGTGGTTTACGGTTACGACCCGTCGTCGCCGTCGTTCGGGATCATGAAAAAGCAGTCGTCGGGAGGCGGCGGAATGATCGCGTTCACGCTGAAGACCGACACGGCGGCGTTCGTGAAGAGGCTGCGGCTTATCGCCTTTGCCGAAAGCCTCGGCGGCAACGCGTCGCTGATGACCCACCCGTATTCGCAGACGCATTCTTCCCTTTCGGAAGACGAAAAGCGGAAAGCGGGCATAACCCCGAACCTTCTCCGCCTGTCCGTAGGCACCGAGGACGCGGAGGACATGATCGACGATCTGTCGCGGGCGATGAGGAAGAAGTAACAGGTAAGAGGTAATAGTGAAGAAGTGAGGTGAATTTCCGCACGGAGACGTGCGGAAATCCTTTTTAATTCGGAATGCGGAATTAAAGGAAACGGTAAAAGGATTTGCTTGAAATCGCATAGGTTTTTGCGGCGATATACCTTGTATAATATCGGAAAGCGAATTGCGTAAATTGTAGGGGACGGCGTCCTCGACGTCCCGAAACGTATCGCTTCGCGATGTGAAATAGCCTGCGGCTGTGAAATATCGCTCCCGGCGATGCGAAATGCGCTCCGCGCGTTGAGGTCGATTTCCTGCACTTTTCGTGCGGAAATCTTCCTGTTTGCTTAAAGCTTTTTTGCATTTTTTGCGCGAAAACGCGCAGAATAAGCAGGAAAAGGGGCAAAAAAATGGTAGTTGTATTTTTGCGGACGCTGATATTTTACTGTTTTCTGACGCTTATGATGCGCCTGATGGGCAAGCGGCAGATGGGCGAAATGCAGCTGCCCGAGTTTTCCGCCGCCGTGATGCTCTCCGAGCTCGCGGTGCTGCCGATAACCGACCGCGACATTCCGCTCCTTCACGGGATAGTCGCTCTCGTGACCCTCGGCACTCTTGAGGTGACCGCCGCGTTCGTCTGCCGTTCGCATCCGCGTCTTCGCCGCGCCGTATACGGAGAACCGCTCGTTTTGTTCAACGACGGCGGGATAAACGAAAAAAACATGGAAAAAGCCCGCGTTTCGGTCGACGAGCTGCTCGCCAAGATAAGAGAAAGCGGCTGCAAGCGGATAAGCGACGTTTACTGCGTCATCCTCGAGCAGTCGGGAAAGTTTTCGGTCTTTCTTAAGGAGAGCGCGTCGCCGCTGACGGCTGACGGGATGAAAAACGGGACGAACGAAAGCGGCGTCGATATGCCCGTCGTGACCGACGGCGAAAACATCCCCGAATTCATGGAAGCCCTCGGCGTGACCGAGGACGATATCCAAAACGCGCTTGAAAAGAGCAAAATAAAAAAACGCGGCTGCCTCGTTCTGTCGTTCGACGGAAGAGGAAGGGCGTTTATAATAAAAAAGGAGAAAAAATGAAGCATTTTCTGCTGACTATCCTGCTTTTCGCGCTGCTTGCTTCCGCCGTTTTTTTCAACGCGAAAAAGGTGAACGAAGCCGCAAAAACGCTCGAAAGCCTGCTTGCGTCGCTTCCGGCGTCTCCCGCGGAAAATGCGTGCGGCGAGATCGAAGCATACTGGGAGAGCGAAAAACGCTTTCTTTCGCTCTCTCTCAACACGTCGGAGCTCGAGAGGATCGACGACATTATGGGTGAGCTTTGCGCGTCGTGCATTGTCGGCGACGAAAGCGCCTACGGCAGCGCGAAGGAAAAGCTGAAAAAAGCCTTTGATTCGGTCGACGACGGCGAAAAGATAAACTTTTACGGAATTTTCTGATTGACATTACGCGAGTTTGGGGTATAATTTATATGAACGTGCCGTCTGCCGGACAATGGTGTGGCTGCCTTTGTCTTCGACGTCCCTTCCGGTGTTCGGCACGGGATATTCAATATCATAATATGACGCAGCGTGCCGAAAGGAAACGAAAATGAACGAAAAAAACGTAATTTTGTCACCGTCGCTTTTATCCTGCGATTTCGCGAAGATAGGCGATGAACTGAAAGATATTGAAAACTGCGGAGTGAGATTTATCCATCTCGACGTTATGGACGGACATTTCGTGCCGAACATCTCGTTCGGCGTGCCTGTCATCAAGAGCATCAGAAAATCGAGCTCCCTCGTTTTCGATACGCACCTGATGATAAGCAATCCCGAAAAGTACATAAAGCAGTTTGTCGACGCGGGCAGCGACTATGTCACGTTCCACGTCGAGGCAGACTGCGACCCCAAAAGAACGATAGACGCCATCCATTCGCTCGGCGCGAAAGCGGGGATCTCGGTCAAGCCCGGGACCGACGCCGAAGCGATATTCGAATATCTGCCTTACGTTGACCTCGTCCTCGTCATGACGGTCGAGCCGGGTTTCGGCGGACAGTCGTATATGCATGGCATGCTGCCCAAGATAGCGGCGATCCGTCGTGAGCTTGACCGCATCGGCTCAAAAGCGCTGCTTTCTGTCGACGGCGGCATCGGTGTCGGCACCGCGGGCATCACGGTCGAAGCCGGAGCGGATATGCTCGTGGCAGGCTCCGCCGTGTTCGGCAAGCCCGACAGAAAAAAGGCGTGCGAAGATATTCTGAACGAGATAGCGGAACGCAAATGAAGAACGCGTTTTTATGAAAAAGAAAGAGTATCTGATTTACGGGGCGGCGTTCAAATAATACACCTTTAAGAAAACAAAAAGGGACTTCCGGAACAAATGCTACGGGTGGATAAGGATGTTTTTTGGTTTTGTACAGTAAAATCAGATATAAGAGATATTGACAAATCAGAATTTGTTGAGGAAATTTATATGAGTACCAGAAAAGAAATCATAAGTAGTTTTTATGGTCAGTATGACGAAGATGGACGGACTACCCGATCGCGGCAGGGTCAGTTGGAATACTATACAACAATGTCTTACATTCATCGCTATGCAACCCAACATTCAAAAATCTTAGAGGTTGGCGCTGGAACCGGGAGGTATTCTATTGCCCTTGCAAGAGAAAGCATGGATGTGACGGCAGTCGAATTGGTTGAAAGCAATCTCGCGGTTCTCAGAGAAAACAGCAAAGGAATGGAAAACATTACATCATTTCAAGGGGACGCAACTGATCTGAGTCGATTCCCGGATAACTCTTTTGATGTAACGCTATTCTTCGGGCCGATGTACCACCTATATAACGCAGACGAAGTTAATAGCGCAATTGATGAGGCGATTCGGGTCACTAAGCCCGGCGGCGTAATTCTGTTCGCCTTTATATCTGTGTTTGCTATTATGTATGCGAACTATTTCTACGGCAACTGGGCTGAAGGACAAGAGGAGAACTTTACGAGCGATAATCAGGTAAGGCATTTCAAAGAACAACTTTTTACGGGATATGATATTACGGAGTTTGAGAACTTATTTAGCGAGAAACCGGTTGAATGGATAACAACAACAGGTGTGGATGGTCTGATAGAACCCATCGAAATGCGTCCTGACTTTTCTATGACGGATGAGGAATTCAAGGCTTTTGCTGAATGGTATCAATCATTTTCCGAAAAGAGAGAATTATTGGGGACCACAAATCATCTTCTTTATATCTGCCGTAAGCAGGCATAAGTCACAGACAAATCCCGGTTTGTCGAGCTAAAAGAAACAACCCGCTGAAAAGTTTTTCTTTTTCAGCGGGTATCTTTGTCTCATGCCATAGCAAGCAGGGAAATTATATATAATTTCCGAATAGTGAAATATTTGCCTACGGCAAATGTGAAATAATCGCATAGCGATTGTGAAATATTGCTTCGCAATGTGAAAT
>JAZRXG010000023.1:0-34741 GCA_045600105.1 Eubacteriales bacterium | reverse complement strand
TTTTTCTTGACTTTGTGTCATAATATGCATTGGTATTTATATTGTTTTTCACAACTCAATTATACCAGAAAACAGAGCCTTTGTCACTACCTTTTGTAGTAACTTGGCTCTGTTTTTCTTCGGGACTTTTGCTACAGCCCCCTTTTTTTCCAAAGACTTATACGTTAATCCAACGTCGGCGAGACATATATAAATTATCCGAATACCACAATCGAAGGATTTTTTCACTGTTAACCTCTTTTGAATGACGCGACTATCGCGTGGTTTTCTTATACAACAAGAACGGCGGACCCGATTTGTTTCGAGTCCACCGTTTTCGTTTTATGCTGTTTTCTTTTTCTTCGGATCGTCCGCAAGCGGATATTTGGACGGACGCATCGTGTACCTCAGCAGATAAACGGCATCGGCGCTGTTGACCTTGTCGTCGCCGTTCATATCACCGCTCTGGTTAATCGGGTACTTTGTCGGGCGCATCGTATGGCGAAGCAGATATACAGCGTCAGCGGAATTGACTTTCCCGTCACCGTTTACATCGCCACGGATAGTCTCGTCGATCGCCGGCACGACGCAGTGCGTACGTGAAAGCTCGGCGTGACATACGGAGCAGTACACTACTTCGTCGTAGCTTCCGTCAGCCGATGCAGTCGCGGCGACTTCATTTTCGCGGACGGGAGACGCAGGCGTGTGGATACCCGTTTCGGGAATAACGCGGCTTTCGCTGTGTGTGCAGTTTTTGCAGCTACGCGTTTCTATGCCCTTGTCAACGCAGGTGGGCGCTTTGGTCTCTGACCATTCGCCGTACTCGTGTTCAAGCCTCGAGCCCGTGTCTGTAACGGTATCGGTTTCGCCGCAGCCGTGGTCGCATTTCGCGGTCTTTGTGCCGTCTTCGGTACAAGTCGCGTTGCCGTCGCTGACGTAGTTCGTGAAGCTGTGTCCGAGCTTGGAGTTTGATTTTTCAATTCTGTTTGCCGCGGTCGCTTGTTTTACAAACGCCGCATTCGTGAATTTCGCTTCATAGTGACCGTATTCATTCACGGTACACGTCGCGTCGGTATCTTTGACATATACTGCCGTTACCGTTTCGGTTTCAACGTGGTTTGTGTCGTGTGTGCAGACGCATTCTGCGATGCATTGGTCGCCAATCCATGTATATATCGGTTCGACATAGTCGTGTCCGATAGCGGGAATGGCTGCTTCTTCGAGAATTTCTCTGCATTTTTTGCAGTTTATGTGCTTTTTGCCGTCTTCGGTGCAGGACGGTTCTTCATCGATCACCCAATCTTCTGAGGCAGCGTGTTCGCAAACGATCTCCACGAATTTTCTGCCGTACTTATCTGCATAAGCTTCCGCGCTGGAGTTTTTATAGCCGTAGATCGTCGTACCGGAATAAATCACATATGCGCTGTCATCAATTACGTTTGCCGCATATTCGAATATGATCGACGTCAATCCGTCACAGCCGTAAAAAGCGAAATCATCTATGTCTGCATCACTGTTGATCACGACCGTTTTCAATGAAGACGGAACGAATATGTTGTTTTCGGAATAGGATGACGCTCCGAATATATATCCGAAGTTTGTATAACTGCTCCAATTCTCGGAAGATGATGAACCGGCAAACGGTAATGTGATCGACGTGAGTCCGGTACAGCCCGAGAATGCCGAACCTCCGATACTTGTGACACTGTCGGGTATCGTAACGGACATTAGCCCGGTGCAGCCCGAGAACGCCGAACCTCCGATGCTTGTCACACCATCGGGTATCGTAACAGACGCGAGTCCGGTACAGCCGTAGAATGCCAAGCTTCCGATGCTTGCGACACTGTCGGGCATCGTGACAGACGTGAGCCCGGTGCAGCCGCAGAATGCATTATCACCTATGCTTGTGACCCCGTCAGACAATGTAATCGACGTCAGATCAGAACGTCCGTAAAACGCATAGTTGTAAACGGAATATTCTTCGTCTATATCGGGTACGGTCAGATCAGTTTGATCTCCGACATATCCCATAAGATAAGTGCCGTTCTCATCCCGGTAGAAAACAAACCCGTCTTCGGTATATTTAAGTTTTCTTTCTCCGCTTGTAGGAATATAAACATTTTGCGCATAATAAGCGATATAACCGTTTGCCGTTGAACCCGGCACGATGTAAAGAGATGAAAAATTGTTGATCTCGATCAATTTGTAACATTCGTAGAATGCATAATTGCCTATGTTCCACACATCCGGATAAAACGTTACGGACATCATATTTACACATTGGGAAAACGCATAATCACCGATGCTTGTCACGCTGCCGGGTATCGTGACAGACATGAGTCCGGTGCAGCCATAGAACGCGCGTTTTCCTATACTTGTGACACTATCAGGCATCGTGACAGACGTCAAGCTGCTGCAGCCTTTGAACGCATAATCACCAATGCTCGTTACACTATCAGGCATCGTGACAGAAGTGAGTCCAGTGCATCCGTAGAACGCGCTGTTTCCTATACTTGTGACACTGTCGGAAATCGTGACAGACGTGAGCCATGTCCAGTCGTAGAACGCAGAATCTTTTATGCTTTCACCACCGTTGATAGTGACGGTTTTTAATTTTGCTTTTGGAATAAAAGAAATTACTGTTGTCGAAACATTTGCTTCTTCAATATTTTCGCAGCCGTAGAATGCCAAGCTTCCGATGCTCGTTACGCTGTTAAGTATCGTGACCGATGTGAGTCCGATGCAATCCCTGAATGCAGAACTTCCAATGCTCGTGACACTATCGGGTATCGTGACAGACGTGAGACTGGTGCAGCCGGAGAACGAAGAACTTCCGATGCTTGTGACGCCGTCGAGTATTGTGACCGATGTCAATCCTTTGCAGTTGTTGAATGCAAATTCACTGACTCTCGTTACGCTGCCGGGTATCGTGATAGAAGTTAAATCAAAATGTTCACAAAACGCATAATCGTACATGGTATATTCTTTGCCTATTTCGGGCAATACCAAATCCGTTTGGTCTCCGATATACCCCATAAGATATGTGCCGTTCTCATCCCGGTAGAAAACAAACCCGTCTTCGGTATAAAAAAGTTTGCTTTCTCCGCTTGTCGGAGTATAAATGTTGCGTGCATAATAAGCAATATGACCGTTTTCTATTGAACCCGGTTTAATGTAAAGAGAGGAGAGGTTGTTGATTTCGATCAATTTGTAACATCCTGAGAATGCCCTACTACCAAATTTACAAGTTTTCAAACAAATTGTCACGGACATCAAGTTTTCGCAGTTTCCGAACGCAGAATCACCGATGCGCGTCACGCTGGCTGGTATCGTGATCGACGTAAGTCTGCTGCAGCCGAAGAACGCATAATCGCCGATACTTGTGACGCTGTCGGGTATCGTTACCGACGCCAAACTGCTGCAATTGTCGAACGCATGACTTCCGATGAACGTTACGCTATCGGGTATCGTGACCGATGTCAAGGCGCTGCAGGCGCAGAACGCATCCCCTCCGATGATCGTTACGCTGTCGGGTATCGTGATCGACGTGAGTCTGATGCAGCCGCAGAACGCAGCACTCCCAATGCTCGTGACACTATCGGGTATCGTTACCGACGTCAAACTGCTGCAATCGTAGAACGCTTTCCTTCCTATGCTCGTTACACTGTCGGGTATCGTGATCGACGTAAGTCCGGTGCAGCCGGAGAACGCAGAATCGCCGATGCTTGTGACGCTGTCGGGTATCGTGATCGACGTCAGTTCGGTGCAGCCGGAGAACGCAGAATCGCCGATGCTTGTGACGCTGCCGTCTGATGGAATAATACTGTTTTTGCACCCGGCAATTAAAGTTTTTGACGATGCTTCTATCAGACAGTTGTCAGTGCTATGATATACTGAATTGCCTTTACCAACTGTAATTGACGTCAAGCTGCTGCAATCGTCGAACGCATTATCACCGATGCTTGTTACGTTGTCGGGTATCGTGATCGACGTAAGTCTTCTGCAGCAGAAGAACGTAGAATCGCCGATGCTCGTTACACTGTCGGGTATCGTGATTGACGTCAGTCCGGTGCAGCCGGAGAACGCAGAATCGCCGATGCTCGTTACACTATCGGGTATCGTTACCGACGTCAAACTGCTGCAATCGTAGAACGCATAATCACCGATGCTCGTTACACTGTCGGGTATCGTGATCGATGTCAAGCTGCTGCAGTTGGAAAGTGCACTATCGCCGATGCTTGTGACGCTGTCCGGTATCGTGATCGACGTGAGTCTGATGCAGCCGCAGAACGCAGCACTCCCAATGCTCGTGACACTATCGGGTATCGTTACCGACGTCAAACTGCTGCAATCGTAGAACGCATAATCACCGATGCTTGTGACATTACCGTTTATCGTTACACTGCGAATCCAACTACGGGACGTATACCACGGTGCATTAACCGTAGGCCAATCCTTCATAGCACCGGTTCCTGTAATAGTCAGTTCACCGGTTTGCGTGTCAATCGACCATTGCAGATTGCTGCCACTTGCACCGCAGTCGCCGCCGACGGTTTCGGCAGACACGCCGAATGCCATAAACGCAGCAAAAACAACGGCAAGAATAAACTCAAAAAGCGCTGTTCTCAAAACGATCTTTTTCATTTTATTCCTATCCTCTTTGTTTGAATTTATATATTTGTTTTTCGGCGTCATTTTGAAAAACGCCTTTTATATCATGAATGATATCATGATAGTATTGCACATATCCATTATCCGTATTAACCGATTTGCAAGTTGCTTTCAATGAGGTCAAAAGAACGGTCTGCGGCAGTAAATCAGGGTTTTCCGCTTCCAGATATGCAACCAGTACACCATGATTTGCATTTTCTCTTGCTTTGCGTTCTATTGCCCACCATATATCGAATTCCGAAAGGTCAAACCCAAAGCCGACGGCGTAGACATCTCCAAGCAAAAAATAATCAAGCCAGCATTGGCATTCAATCGCTTTTTGCTCGTTCTGCGCGTCCTGCAGATAGTTCTTCATTTTTCTGCTGTAATCATTAAGCTGATAAACGGAACTTGCGTAACTGTAATAGCTGAGAATCATCGATTTTTTTCGTTCGCGTTCCCCGTGAATGTGAAAAACCGGAACTGTTCCGCGGTTTTTTATGTGAACGACATTGCAGATATTGGTATTGCTGCTTGTATGATGGCTGCCGCTCAAAACAGTAAAACTATTTTGCCTTTGATACTTTGACCATAGCTTATCGGATAGTATTTTTTCGATTTCATACGTATAATTCGTCGTGATGACTGCGTCGAAAGGAAAAGACAGCAGTTCTTCCAAAAGTTGATGTGGTTTGCAGTCCTCTATTTCTGACGCAATCACTCGTTGCACATACTCTATGTCGCCGCCGCATACGGCTTCCGGCTGCATTGCGTAAGGAATCCCAGTAAGATCATTCTTATCTACATTGACGTTCAGCTTGCTAAGCAAGCTTTTCCAACTCAGGCCGCTTTCCGAAAGTTTATTTATTCCGTTTCCGAGAAACAATACCTTAGGGAATTCCTGCGGATTAATTATAAGCTTTTCTTTCATAATCACCGTCGCTTGCTCCTCTATTTATCTTTGCTTGCCGTTCTGCTCGAAATGTGAACTCCACTTCAATAATAATTTTTTTACTTGTATATTATACCAATGTCATATTGAAAAGTCAATGCAGATAAGTAAATATGCAAACGAAAACAAATCAGATACATTGATTTTTTACTCAAATGTGTTGTAAATACGCCACATTCTCATCGGCGGCAAGGAGGCCCGTTAAAAACGAACATTGAAAAAATGCAATTTTGTCGATATGTCAGTACAAGACTGCGAATGGAGTGCTGCATAATTTTGATATAAAAAGTCATGAAGCCGCTTGTTGGCACAAAATATGTCAAGCAATACGGCCGAGTTTGATACGGCTATTCAGAACCATCATAATTATCAACACACATTTTCAATTAAGTCAATTACGATTCAGCAAATCGTACTTGACTTTTTTGGTGGCCGTATATAGTGGATTTCAAAGAAAAAAGGTATCCCTTGATTATCGGTGGAAATCAAGGGATGCCGGGTAAAAAATGTATGGCGTCTGCCGTGATGCGCGGCAAGTGTTTTTCTTATGAGACGTTATACAAATAGGTTTTTCTTTATCCATTCGTTGACCCGTGCGCTTTTTGAAATGATTATGAGAAGTATGCTGAACACGATGAGTGGGGCTGCCGCGCAGAGCGACCATCCGGGGACGAACGAAGACGAAACGTAGTGCTTTATGAGAACGTCGACACCGGTCACGAGGAACGAGACGACGAACCAGCTCCAGCCGAGTTTTTCTATAGTTCCGCATTTTTTCCTTCGCAGAATAAACGCGCATATAAGCGTCGCGGCGCAAGCCGAAAGAGTGAGCGGCAAAGCGAGCGGAACGAACCAGCCGCTTTTTTCTGCAGCGGTCTCAATAAGAAGCAGGTACAGACACGCGGAGCCGTAATCGAGCAGTATGTAAACATATACCGAAATTTTCGAACACAGTACCGGAAAAACGAAAACGGTCCAAAGGCATATCTCGGCGCCGAGAACGTAGAGCGACCACGTTATTTTACCGGGGCCCGTAAGCAAATCGATGACGATTACTACCCCAAACGGGATCAGAAGCGCCAGCGAAAACAGAAACGAAAGAAAGCGGCGGTTTATCCGGCTCGGAAAAAACTCGGTCTTTTCGGGATACAGCGGCACTTCTCCGCTTTTTTCCGTTCTTGACGGGTCACAGACCGGAGTAAAACAAAGCGGACATTTTTCCTCGCTGTCGGCGAGTTCCACTCCGCAGTGTACGCAATATGACATTACAGGCACCTCCCGTTGCTTTCGATGAATACCTTTACCCCGTTTTTTACGAGGAACGTGAAGAAGCGGCGTTCTATATCCGCTTCGGCAAAGGTACGCGAAAAGTTGATATAAGTGTTTCCGCCGCAGCTTATGACGGCGCAGTCGCTTCTTCTCACTCCCGGCTGACCGAGTATAAAATCAAGGCGTGTCAGATATTTTTCCATTTCTTCGGGAATATATATCTGTCCGAGATTGGTGATCGTTGACGACAGATATCTGTCGCCGTTGATGAGATAAGCGCATTTGAGCACCGGCGACTTTATAAACAGCGGCATTGCACGTACAGGCCAAAGTCTTTGCGCCGACACGTTGCTCGAAAATCTGCCGTTGAGCTGCTTTTCGTTGACGTACATATCCATGGCGCTCTTTACCTGCACGAGGATCTCGTCAAACGTGTATTCGCCGAGCTTCGGATCGATTCCGGGATTGATGTATGACGAGAAATTGCGGAGCGTTTTTGTGGGATAAAATCTGCGCAGATTGACGGGGACCGAGACTTTTGCCCATTTTTTGCGAAGAAAAGCGCTTTTTTCGGTCATCTGTTTTTGATAGACCGAATAGTTGAGTATCGCCGCGAGCAGCACCCCGACAGTGACGCCGTAGCTTTTCGCAAGTTCTTTCAGCGACGCCGTATCGACCTTGCCCGACGTTATGAGCATATCGTGCCTTGCGACGGGAGTACCTGTCGGGTGATACGCCGTCGGCTCGGAACGGCTTATCGTATGCTTTCGCGCGTATTTCAAAAAGGAATCCTCATATTCTTCAGGCGACGGAGAATCGGAGCAGGAGAGGATCTTGTCCGTGACGGGGATATCTTCTCCATACCGCAGACGCAGGTATTCACGCACTATCGAAAGCAGAAAAGTGAGCCCGCCCATACCGTCGGTGACAGCGTGGAAGAATTCGAGCGATACGCGGTTCCGATAATAGCGTACCGAAAACATAAAATAGCGGTTGTCCTTGAGACGCAGATACGCCATCGGATTTCTGACGTCTTCCTTTATCGGCGGAATACCGCTTATATGGTCGAAATAATACCAGAAAAACCCGCGTTTCAGTCTGCACGAGAACGACGGAAAGCGGACGAGAGCGTGTTCGAGTGACGTTTTGAGTATTTCGATGTCGATATCTTCGTTCAGAGTCGCCGAAAGTCTGAACATCGCCGCCCAGTTTTTTGAATGAGTGGGCGGATATATGTTTGCCGCGTTATCAAGCTTGAACCAGGTTTTTTCGGACATTGTTTCACCTCCGTTTACACTTTTGATTATACTCTTACGTGCCTTAAAATGCAATTTATCAAAAATTGAGTTTTTTATAAAGTTTTATTAAGACGCACGTCCGGCATACGGAAAATGGTCTCCGTTTTCACGGAGACCTCAGATTGAGACAAGCTTGTCCATTACGTTTTCGATTGTGACGCGCTTTTCCGGTTTTCCTTTTGCTTCTTATCGGCGGCGATCACCGCGCTGAAAAGCTTTATGTACTTTGCCGCTTCGACGTCGAGCGGATTTTCTTTGACCGTGACGACGATTTCTTTCGGCATGCGGTGAAACTGCTTCCGGCTCATACGGACACCTCCAAATCGGGCAAAAAATACGCTCCGGCTTGCGAAAAATTTCCGCCGTTTTTTTCAAAAATACTGGTCATATTGGGCCTCCGTTTTTAGATTTTTTCATACCCAATATGTCCGGCTTTTGCTTTATTTACGGGCCTCCTTCGCATTTTTATTTTTGTAAAGTGTTGTAGACGCATACCGCCTTTTGGCATATTGGATATGGTCTAAGTTTAACACTTACAGGTGCCATTGCCGAGCCCATATTGTTGGCGTCGGTGACGCCGCAGGCGGTCACCCGTCCGACGGCTGCGCGGCGTATCCTGACGCCCGAAGACACGGGTTCAACAAGGAACGCGCCGGCGCCCGTAACGGTATTCTGCGTCACCGGAGGACGCTGAGCGCCGTATCCGAGCGGGAAGCGGAACTGTTTTTCGGACGAGCAGAAGTGCGACGACGCGACGCACAAGCAATTTGGGGCATATCCGTTTTCGACGAACGCGCTCCCCGTTATCAGCGATTCGACCGCGGTGGAGCAGGCGCCGTACAGGCCGAGAAACGGCGACTCGAACGTCTGAACCGCGAAAGACGTCGCCGTGCATTGGTCGAGCAGGTCGCCGCCGACGATGAGCGACGCGCCGTTTTCGCCGAGGTACGACTTTGCGAGCGCCAGATTCATGGCGATGCGCGACATCTCGCTTTCCGCCTGCTCCCACGTTTCTTTGCCGAAATAGCTGTCGCTGCATACGTGATCGAACAGTCCGCCGAGCGGTCCTTCGCCCTCGAGCTTGCCTGCCACCGAAGAATACGACGTGATGAACGCGTTTTTGAATTCAATGGTCTTCATGTATTCTTTTTTTGTCATATTATTCAACAAATTTGCCTCCGACGTTTGTTTTTCGTCTGTTTCTATTGTATTTTGCGCAAACGGATGATATAATATTTAAGGCAAAACCAAATAAAATCAAATTTTTAACGGAGGTATTCTTATGTCTTTGTTCAAGAAAATGGTCGCCGAATTCATCGGCACCGCCGTTCTCGTCGTATTCGGCTGCGGCACGGCAATGACCGTCGGATGCGACGCCGTAAACGGAGGCGGCTACGTTCTGACCGCTCTCGCGTTCGGTCTCGTTATCGTCGCCATGGCGTACTCCATCGGAAACATTTCGGGCTGCCACATCAACCCCGCGGTTTCCATCGGTATGCTTGTCAGCAAAAAGATGACTCTCAAAGAGTTCGGCTGTTACATCCTTGCTCAGTTCCTCGGCGCGATCGCCGGCGCGGGCATACTCAAAGGTGTGTTCTCTATGGCTGATCTTACCGACAAGACCGGTGCCCTCGGCTCCAACAGTCTGGTCAAAGTGAACGGCAGCATCGGCGCGGGTCTCATCATCGAAGTCATCCTCACTTTCGTTTTCGTGCTCGCCATCCTCGGCGTTACGAGCAAAGTTGAAAACGGCGCGGTCGCGGGCATCGTGATCGGTCTCACGCTCACCCTCGTACACATCCTCGGCATCGGTCTTACCGGCACTTCCGTCAACCCCGCCCGTTCCTTCGGCCCCGCTCTCCTCGCAGGCGGTGACGCTCTCAAGAACGTTTGGGTGTTCATCGCGGCTCCCGCTGTCGGCGGCGCTCTCGCTGCTCTCTGCTACAACGCGCTTGACGCGAAGAAAAAATAAAAAAGCATTAAGCCTTAAGTAAACAGGAAAGGATTTCCGCATAAAAACGGAAATCCTTTTTGCTTATTCTATTCCCAATGAATGAAGATACGCGAGGCTTTTTTCGAGGCAGGCGAACGGATCGCGGCCGCCGCAGTCGTCCTGCTCGACGAGCAGGTACCCGGTCCCCGCGTCGGAAGACGCGGCAAGCACCTTTTCAAAATCGATGCTTCCCTCTCCGAGAGCTTCCATCCTGCCTCCGTCTCCGTAGTCCTTGAGGTGCACGCACGGCACTCTGCCGGAAAGCTCTTTTATCCACGAAACGGGGTCGTTTCCGGCGGCTTTGATCCAATATGTATCGAGCGTGAAGCCCATCACGTCGGGAGCAAAGTCGTGCGACAGCCGGCGGAGCACCTGATCGTTTCCCACACGTCCGAGCTCGGACAGATGGTTGTGATACATAAAGTATTTGTCATTCTTTTTCAGCTCGTCCGCGACGCGTCCGTACGTTTTTACAAACGAGTCGTAGCTTGCTTCGTCGGTGAACGAGTAATAACCGAGCCCGACGTAACGGGTGCCGAAGACGGCGTGTTCAGACGCGACCTTTTCGGTTTCGTTCACAAGACGAGCAGGCGGGATATGCGTGATGACGCATTCAAGACCGTTTTTCGCAAGCTCGTTTTTAAGCCATTCGGCGTCATAGGGGCAGGTCCCCGAGACCTGAACCGTCTTATAGCCCATCGACGCCACTCTTTTCAGCGTTTCGGCAAAATCGGGAAGTGTCAGGCAGAAATCCCTCACCGTGTAAAGCTGTGCGCCCGCCCGCATATCAGCCCACCGTCACTTTCACGGAAACGATGTCGGAGTAATCGAGCAGGTCGGAGTAGCGGAACGTGAAGACGTCGCTTCCCTTGTAATCCTTGTCGGGATAGTAATCGAAGCTGCCGTCTTTGCCGATGGTCACCGTGCCGTGAGCGGGAGGATCGACGAGCAGGAACTTGTGCACTCCCTCGCTGTTGAGGAGGCTGCCCGAAACGGAGCTGTTGACCTTGGTCTTCACCGTGATATCGTCTATCGGGTCGGGCGTGACCTTGAGCGTGCCCTTGATGAACTGATAGGTGTAGTCGTAAATGAGCCTTAAGTCGGGCGACGACGATTTTGCGAGGACGAGCGGCTTCGTGCCCATATAGTAGAGGTGCATCGCGCCCTCCATGAATCCGAGCTTGGCGCCCTGCTTGAGGTATTCGTAGTAATGGAGTCTGTATCTTTCGTCAGCGGCGACCTGATAATCCATTTCGATCTCGATGGACATACCGAGTAGGTCCGCGATGGCGGACGCTTCCACGACGCGTGAAGACGGGACCTCGAGATGGAACGCGAAGTTGGGCTGCAGGCAGGCGGTGTCGAATCCGAACGACTTCCAGTCGGCGATCCCCGACGCGGAGAAGTAGGGGATCCAGAATATCTGTCTGTCGTAGCCGTGAACGTGATCGGCTGCCGCCTTTACCATCTCGGCTTCGGTGGTCCTTATGGATTCGTTATACCAGTAATAGCCACCGAAGGTGATGTTGGAGTAGCTGTGTTTCGAAAGCTCGGCTTCGAATTTATCTATCCACCAGTTGAGTATCTTTGCTCTGCCCTCGTTGGTGGAAGTCGTCTCGTCAACGCCGTCGCCGTCGATATCACCGAATTTGCTTCCGCTCGGATGATAGAGCGACACGTAGAATTTGACCTTGTAGTCGCTCGGGAGCGACAGCTCTTTTTTGAGTTTTCCCGCAGCGGTCTCAAGAGCCGCGATGTTCTGACCGCTCTTGAAAAGCGTGGTGACGAGCCATTCGGCGTCGGACTTGTTGTAGTTGAGCACGCCGCCCGTGCCGCCTCCCTGCCCCGACGGGAACTCACCCGACATAAGGAACAGAACGCCGTCGAACATGGTGTCGAGCGCCTTGCCGTCCTTGTCGGTATAGGCTATTTCATAATACAGATCGTCGGCAGTCCAGGACGTGCTCTTGCCGTGGTACGCGAGATAAACGTCCTTGGCGCCGCCGAGCAGGTCGGGAGAAGCGTTTGCCCAGCCGAGCGCCGTGCCGTTCACGAACGGGTCGGCGGTCTTGTAACCCATTTCGGAAACGAGCTTGGTCGAAGACGCGACCGCCTTGGTACCGTTGACTTTGATCTCGTCGATGCCCGCCCAGCTGTTCACTTCAAAAGAGAAGCAGACGAATCTTGCCGCGGTGGGGGTGATGGACACCGTGCCCTTTACGCTCTGCGGATCGGTCTTGCCCTCGAGCGGGATGCTCGCGGCTTCGTACCACGTCACCGCGTCGAGCGACAGCAATACTCTGACGTTCTTGGGAACGTAAACGCCCCACGAAGGTCTGTAAACGAAGACCGTTTCAAACGATTCGACGGTCGATACCTTGCCGAGGTCATAGAAGATGTTTCTGCCGCCTCCGGCGAAGAATTTGAAATAATATCCGTTGTGGATATCCTGATTGGGCGCGTACTTGCCGTCGGTGAGCACGCCGAGAGTTATGGGCGAGTTCTTTTCCTTGTCGTCGACGGAGTAACCCGCAAACGGGCATATCTGCTGCCCGAGCCCCTTGATGAGGTCGATCTCTTTGGAATAATCGGCTTCACTCTTGTCCCAATAGACGTTGCTGCTGACGGGTTCGAGCTTGACTTCGGGGTATACCGAAGTGCTCGTGACGACGTCGCCGTAATAGTATACGGAGGCTTCGTCGATGAGGAACATATCGCTGTCGGAAGGAGCGAGAACGAATTTAACGTATTTCGCGGACACCGTGCAGGGCAGCTCGAGAAGGTATTCGAACGTTTCCTGACCGCTCTTGACAGCGTAAGTCCTGCCGACCTCCGTCCACGACGTCTTGTCGTTCGACACGTAAACGGTCACGCGGTCGGGGTAGCCCACGCCGATGCCGGGAGTGCAGAAGGCGTGAAGTCCGAAAGCCGCGATATCGTTGCGCTTGGCGCTCAGCGTGAGGACGATCTCAAGTCCGTCCTTCGCTTTGTATCCCGCCCACGTTCCGTCCTCGAGCCTTTCGCCGGTGTTGCCGTCGGTAAGCTTTGCCGAAACGTCGGAATAGGCGCTTACGGCTTTTTGGGACGTGGTGTAATTGGCTTTGACTCTTATTTTTTCTTTGGTCTTATCGGGCTTGCCCGTTTTGACCTTGTTGAGGAGCGCCGCCCTTTCGGCAGTCGAAAGGACTTCTTTTGCGTATTCCTCGGCGATCCTCTTCCCCGCCGCGGCCTTTTCGTCGAGCACTTCGCGGTCAGCGTAGACCGAGACCTCGTCGAGGAAGGTCCAGACGTGTCCGCCGGTGATGGTGAATCGGACGTAGCGGCAGCTTACGGGAGATTCGGGTTCATAGTACGCCTGCTGCATCGTTCTTTCGGCGTACGGGGTTATCTTGCAGGTCTTCGAAATCGACCAGTTGGTTTTGTCGTCAGAATATTTGACGCTTACCGCCGAAGGAGGAGCGACGCCCGCTTCGCGCATGGCGAGGAAATCGGCTTCGAATCTTGTAACGCCGCTTTCGACGCTGCCGAGGTCGACGGTGACCGTGAACTGCGACTTGCCGTTTTCATAGCCGACGCAGCGTTTTTCGGTATAGCTTACGCCCTCACGCGGGGCGAACAGACCGTCGGTGAGTGCCGTACCGTAGGTGTCGGGATAGGTCGGGGACGCCGCCTTTGACGATTCATAAGGTTTTCCGACGGAAATGCTTACTCTTTTCACAACAGTTTCACCCTCCTCTTCGGACGTTTCTTCCGAGGGTTCTTCGCTTGGCTCTTCCGAGGGTTCTTCACTCGGTTCGGTCGAAGGCTCTTCGCTCGGTTCCGCCGAGGGCTCTTCACTCGGTTCCGACGAGGGCTCTTCGCTCGGTTCTGCCGAAGGCTCTTCACTCGGCTCCGCCGAGGGCTCTTCGCTCGGTTCCGCCGAGGGTTCTTCGCTCGGTTCTGCCGAGGGCTCTTCACTCGGTTCGACCGAGGGCTCTTCACTCGGTTCGACCGAGGGTTCTTCGCTCGGTTCTGCCGAGGGTTCTTCGCTCGGTTCCGACGAGGGTTCTTCGCTCGGTTCCGACGAGGGTTCTTCGCTCGGTTCCGCCGAGGGCTCTTCGCTCGGTTCGACCGATATCGCTTCGCTCTTTTCGGGGGCCGACACGTCGGCTGACGATGAAGCCGTATTTTCGTCGCCGCATCCGACGGCAAGGAGCGACAGCGCCATTATCAGCGCGAGGGCAAAAGACAGTATCTGTTTTTTGTTTTTCATTCCGTCACACTCCGTTTCGGTTACTTTGGTCACATTATAACATCGCTTTGCGGATTTTACAAGAATATACAACAAAAAAACCGCCGTCCACGCCGAGTGCTCTTAAGGACACTCGGCGAACGATGTGTTCCACTGCGTGGAACGTGATGTACCTTACGGCGCGATGTTCGCCTGCGGCGAGTGATGTGCGCCTCGACGGCGCGTGAGTGGAACACATCACATCACTTTTGCGAAGCATAAACATCACTGTGAGCATAGCGAACAATATCACTTGCCCGTCAGGGCAAACATCACTAAAATGCCATGTCGAAATAAACACCTGCTGAAAACCAAAAACAGACTGATATTTTGATTTATCAGTCTGTTTCTTTAATAAGTGCGCACTTACTCACCGCTTATGTGGCATTTGTACTTTGAAACTGTCCTTTAGAACACCGTTTCAATGACAGCGGTTTTTTTGAATAAACGGTTATTCGGCGTTTTTGAAGGTATCGATGAGGGTGTTCACGTCGTTTTCGAATATGTCGGCGTAGGATTCGTATTTGGAGGCGAATCCGCCGGAGGTGTTGTTGGTGATGATATCAACGAACACGTCGTTGACGGCTTTGGTGCCGCCGTTGAGCTTGCCGATCTGATATATCGAGCCGACCTCGCAGCCTCTTGCCTCGAAAATGAGGTCGAGCATGGCTTCGGAATCCTCGAGCGCGAGTTTCTGGTTCTTGAGCATTACGCCGTAGTAGTTGGTTGCGATGGAATCGGGATATTCTTTCCAGGAATAATAGCCCATCACGTCAAGCACGGCTGCCGCGAATTCCGCTCCCTCTTTGTCGAGGTTGGCGCCGATGCAGTAAGCGTTCGTGGTCCAGGTGTTGAGCAGCGAGTAGTAGCGTTCCTGCTCCGCGCTGAATTTGGGAACGGGGAGAATGCCGAATACGTCGGGCATTTCAAATCTTGCCGCCATATAAACACCGCTGGAATAGAAGATGCATCTTCCCGCCTCGAACGCGTCGACGAGAAGCTCCATGGGGGTGTTGGACTCGTTGAAGAAGTCGTTGCCGGACATATAGGAGTCGTCGTTCATGAGCGCGATGAGCTTGTCGACCGTGCCTATCGTGGTCTCGTTGTTGAGTGTGAGGACGGGATAGCCGTCGCTGCCTGTGGAAAGTATGCGCACGCCCGCGCCGTATATCATTGCATAGATGTCGTCGTACTGACCCGACCAGCCGTACTGATCGTGATAGTCCATCCTGCCGATGGGGTCGGCGGAGTCGATGCAGAGGGCTTTGGAGTATTCGAGCGCTTTGTCGAGAGTCCAGTTGCCGGCGATGGCGACCTTCACGGGGTCTTCGAGTCCCAGGTCTTCGATGAGGTCGGCGTTATAGAATACGCAGGGCGTCTGACCCATCGAGGTGAATCCGATGTCGCCGATGGTGAAATAAAGCTTGTTGTCGATGGTGACGGATTCGTTGAAATACTGTTCCCACCAGGGATTTTCGGGATTGATGTTATCAAGCGAATAGAGGTCGTAAAGCACGCCTTCGAGCGAGAGCGTACCGCAGTCGTAAAGGCAGATGCAGAACGCGCTGATGTCGGGGTCAGCGGCATCGATGAAGTTTCTGATGTAGGTGAGGGTGTCGCTGCCGTAACGCGTCGGCGAGCCGTAGTATATCTCGTCGATCTTGACGCCGAGAGTATCGTAGACTCTGTCGTTTCTTGCCTGAATGGCGTTGTTGACGCCGTCGGAGATCATTTCGTCGTAGTTGCCTTCGTTGAAAATTATCTCGGAGGTATAGGCGCTGGTGTTCCACGTCGTGGACCATACCGTGAACGTTTTGCCGAAATAATCGGTGCCCGAATAAATGTCGGGAACGTAGGCGGCGGAGGTTTCTTCCGATACATCGGAGGGTGCGGACTGTTCTTCGGCTTTTGAACCCTCGCTCACCGCGGACGAAGGCTCGTTTTCTTCGTTCCCGCAGGAAGTGAAGAAGACGGCGGTGATGAGGACGCAGAGAATAAGTGACAGTGATATCGCTTTTTTCATTGAGTTTCCTCCTTGTTTTTTATTTCTTTTTCTTTTTTACGATCACGATCGCCGCGATAGCTCCGACCGCGAGGACTCCGCCGATGATGACGATGGGAAGAACGGCGGAAGAACCGTCTTTTTCTTCATCGGAAACATCCGAGCTTTCGTCTTCGCTGTCCGCGTTCTTCGCGAGCTCGTTCAGCGAATGGGAGGTGAATCCCGTGACGAGCGCTTCGATCGAGTCGAGCGGCTTGTCGCCGTCGGAAATGAGGATTATCTTGTTGACCTCGTCCTTGGTGACGTCGAACGTGATATATCCGTTCTCAACGAGCGGAAGGATGGTGGACTGAGTGACGAAGATGCCGTTCACGGTGTCGCCCGCGAGTACCTGTATATCGCCGGTGAGAGCGGAGGACGCGATCTTCATCTGTCCCTCGGCAAGAGGCGTGACGATTATCTGCTTGGACGTCTCTATCGTCTTTCCGTCAAGGGTGTAAACGTGGGCAAACGCGCCGTTGTAAACCACTTCTTTTCCGTTCACTTCGACAGACCCCGTGCTCTGTATGCCCATAAGGCCTTCTTCGGACATACGGAAGATGTAGGTGGTGGAAGCAGGCACCTTGAATTCGATCTCACTGCCCTTTGCCGTGATCCTCATGGTTTTGCTGTTTCCGTTGTCGCAGTTGAAAATACTGTACGCCGAGCTGCCGTCGGCAAGAGTGAGCTCGGAAAGCTTGAACATGCCGCCGTCTTTTTCGATCGTATACGGCTCGACGCCTGCCAGCGACATGACGTAGGTGTATATCGCGGCGTCCTTCGCGGACGTTCTCGCGGAGGTATAAAGCTCTATCGGGTCGCTGCTGAACACGACGTGACCGTCGCCGAGCTTATACTTTGTGATGATGGGGTTGTTCTTGTTGTCGTAGTAGACCGTTTCGGCACCCGCGAGGCTGATATTGATGTTGGGCGAGCCCGAACGTATTATCTTGCCGTCGGTATAGGTGAGGCTGTCGGAGGACTTGAAGTTGTAGCCGTCGAAGTTGACTTTTTCGCATTTGACGCCCGCGAGCTCCTCGAGACGGTTCGTCTTGGTGTGATCGCGGTATTCGTCGTAGGAAATGTCGCCCGACAGATAGAGCACGCCGCCTTTTTTGACGAAATCCGTAAGCTTTTCGATGACTTCGTCGGACGGGTCGTAGGAGATCGGGTAGAAAATGACTTTGACCGAGTCGGGGATGATGAGGTTGCTGTCGTTGATGGTGATATATTGCGCGATATTCGTTCTTTCGAGGATATCGAGTCCGCGGACGACGTCGTGGTGTCCGACGTAGTTGTTGCCGCTGAGGCGCGTTTTGTCGGCGGTGAGGTAAGCGACCTCGGGCGACGTGTAGACCGGCTCGAACGTACGCGAGAACAGCGACGCGTTCCTCACGTTGTAATAGAGCGGACGTCTCGCACCGTCAAGCGCGTACTGCGTGCCCCACGGGAAGATGTACTCGGTAGAGTCTGCCCAGCACCAGAGCTGGATGTGGTTGGCGCCCATCGTGACCGCGTTATTGTAAACGGTGAAGACGTGGCGCGTCGCCTCTTCCTGCGATACGGCGCGCTGGAAGGTGGAGGAAGACGCGTTCATGAGCGTGTTCGTGCGTCTGCCGTATTCGCCGATGCCCATCGACTTGCCGATATAGCGCTGGTCGGAATACGAAAGCGTCTGCGGGAAGGCGGAAGCGTCCTCGAAGAAGCCGATGTTGGAATAATCCGTATTTCCGAGAGCGGTCGGAATATCTATGCCCGCGAACGGGTAGCTGTAAAACTCGCAGAGGATGAGTTTGCCCGAGGTGTCGATTTCCCTGATGGCGTCGGAAAGCGCGTTGATCCATTTTTCGACGAGCGTGCTTCTGAACGCGTTGTAGTCCGATATCTTGAGGTTGGTCCACCTGTCGTCTCCGCCGTAGCTCGTTTCGAGCTTGACGTTTTCAAGCGTCAGCCTGCTGTCGTTCCACGCCTTCTGAAGCTCTTCGTCCGACGCGTATTTTGCTTTTATGAACTCCTTGAACTGACCGTTCATGCCGTCCTTGAGCTCGCACACAAGGTCGCCGTTGGGGTAATAGATGAATCCCGGGACGTCCTTGTAGCGTTCGGCAAGTCTCTTGCAGGTCTTGACGTATGTCTTGAGCTCGGTATCGGTGACGGCGGTGTTGGCGCCTATCGCGATGCCCTGCATGAATATCTGATTGAATTTCTGCGCGAGATACACGGCAAGGTCGACCTTGCGCATATACGATTCGCTGCTGATGTCGTTGTTAAGCGAGCCGAGGTATTCGCATATATTGATGCCCGCGTCCATTCTCTCCATCATCTCGTAATAGGTCACGAGCGGGTTCTGGTCGTAAAGTATGTAAAGGTTGCTGCTGCAGTCGACGCCGGAGGCGATGACGGGAGTCTCGGTGCCGTCGTCGTTCTTGACGAAAATATAGTTGTCGTGATAGGTATAATTGACGCCGTTCTTCACGGCTTCGTCGTTCCAGACGGCAAAGCCCGTTTCGTAAACGTCGATGACGTTTCCGTCTTTATCCTTGAGAGTTACGCGTTCACGGTAAAAGTCGGTGTCGAACGTCGGGTCGTCCCATTTCATTATGATGGGAGAGGATTTTCTCGCGGCTATCTTGTAGCCCTTTTCGGTGGTGTATACGGTTTTGCCCGTTTCCTCGTTGATTATATCGAGCACCGCGGTGCCTTCGACCGCTTTGTCGGAATGGTTGGCGGTGTGAACGGTGAGCGACGGTATCTCGCTCTGCTTATAGCAGTCGTATTTATTGAGCGCGTACTTGGTGTAAACGTCGTTGACGAGGACATCGACGAGCTTCACCATGCCTTTTCTGAATTCCTCGTTGCCGCTTTTGACGATGTCCGCCGTGTTGACGCCGAAGAACGCGATGGAGGTCGCTTCATAGTCGTCCCAGACAGCGTTCCATCTGCCCGTTCCCTTGGTGTCGGGGAAAATGTGAGCGATTGCGCCGACGGTGCCGACGATCTCGCCCGAAGAATCGTGCGCGTACATGAGCGGATCCCAGCGAAGCTTGTTTTCACCGATGACGGTGATGGCGCTGTAGCCGCCGATCCTGCCCTCAATGGCGGCGCCTGACGAAAAGACGTTCTGATTTGCGGCGGGGAACGCGATGGCGTCGGAATAGACGTGCTCGGGGTCGAAAAGCGGGATGTTGGACGGCGCGTAGAGCGCGTAGTCGCCTACCCAGTCGGGGGTATCGGTGCCGAGGATGACGTCGAAGTCACCGACGTTCGCGACGCCTTCGACGAACGACGCTTCAAGAGTCTGCGGAGCCGTTTTGATGAACGTGCCCGGAAGCTCCTGATCGTCGAACGTGTAGCTGACTATCTTGTTCCCTTCGGAATCGACGATGCTCAGGTTATCGTAGCCGGCTTCGCCGGACATACGGTAGAAGCCGAGGTTGATGTCGGCTTTCGTGAAGTTCGTCGGAGTCGTGAATTTGTAGTTATAGGTTATCCAGTCGGTGGAAACGCCGTTTTCGCCGAACGCGAAATCCTTGAACGAGCTGAGCCCGTCGGGTCCGTACAGATAGACGGACGTGTAGGCGATGCCGTATTCGTATCCGTTGGTGGCAAGACCGTCGAATTTCATATCAACGCTTATCGTGTACGTGCTGCCGGGTTTCAGCGAGCTCGTGCCGAGGGTAAACGTGTAGTGCGAATCGGATACATCGGGAGAAGTGAGCCAGAGCGCGTAGCTTTCCTCATTGAGCTCACCGTCGACGTTGATAACGTTCGAAAAAGCGTAGCCGCCGAGCGTTATCACTTTGCCTCCGTTCGCCACGAACTTCTTGAAGCTCGTGATACCCGAAAGCGGGAACGCGTCGCCGTAAGGAAGCACCACGACGTCGAAGGCTTCAGCCGAAAGCACGCTTTCGTCCGCAAATTCCTTGACGTTCAGCTTCGTGACGTCATAGCCGCCGTCGGTGTACAGTTTGCACAGAGCCTCGACGTCGGTATCGGCTGCCCCGCCCGAGCCCTCGAGAGCGCTGTCGCACAGAACGGCGATCTTTATTTTTTCGTTTTCAGCCGAAACAAGCGGTGTCTGCATGAATACCCCTCCCAGCAAAACGAACGTCAGTACAATAGAGACGATCTTTACGTATTTTTTCATTTTTACCTCCGTCTATCCGGCAAGCGCGGATGATATTGGACTTAATACATAATACCGCTTATAAAATACCACATTTTTATATGCATTGTCAATAATAATTATTCGCTCATTGCTAAAAATCCGTATGAAACGGCAAAAAGACACGTTTGATCCGCGCAGGCTTTCCCGGCGCCGCGTTACGGCACGATACCGTATTGACATCAAAAGCGGAGCGTGATATAATCGCGGCAAAGGGGGACAAAAGCTATGGAAAAACTTATTTTCGACCTTACAAAAACCGCGGGAAAATTCAAAAACCTGAACAGCACCAACGGCGGCCCCTGCTGCAAGCGCCACTGCACCGATCAGAGCCGCAGCAATTTCAACGATTACAAGGCGATGCGCATGCCGTATGCGAGGAACCACGACTCGGGCACGCTGCCCATATACGGCGGTCCCTACAGCCACGACGTCGCCAACATTTTTCCGATCTTCGACGCCGACGAAAACGATCCCTCGTCCTACGATTTCGCCTGCACGGATGAATCTATATTGATAGCTCTCGACGCCGGAACGAAGACGTTCTTCCGTCTCGGCCAGTCGATAGAACATCAGATAAAAAAGCACGGGACCGTCCCTCCGAAGGATTTTCACAAGTGGGCGCGCATCTGCGAGCATATAATACGCCACTACACCGAAGGCTGGGCAGACGGATTCACGCTCGATATGCCCTACTGGGAGATATGGAACGAGCCCGATCTCGACCCCGACGACTGCACCAACAAACGCACGTGGGGCGGAACGAAAGCGGAGTTTTTCGACTTTTACGAGATCGCGGCAAAGCACCTCAAAAAATGCTTTCCGCATCTTAAAATAGGCGGCCCCGCATTGGCGGGATACGAGAATTGGGGAGAGGAATTCCTCCGCGAAATGAAAAAGCGTTCCGTGCCGATCGACTTTTTCTCGTGGCACGTTTACGCGTCGACGCCCGAGGTCATCGAAGAAAAGGCGTGCCGCATACGTGACATCATCGACAAATGCGGCTATCCGGACGCCGAAAGCATTCTCAACGAGTGGAACTACGTCAAGGGGTGGATCGACGAATTCACGTATTCGGTAAAAGTCATCCACAGCGTCAAAGGCGCCGCGTTCACCATGGCGGTCATCAGCCGCATGCAGTATTCGCCGCTGGATATGCTCATGTACTACGACACGCGTCCGTCCGTCTTCAACGGCGCGTTCGATTACTACACCTACGAGCCGCTCAAGGGTTATTATCCGCTCAAATGGTACGGCGAGTTCTACGATTACGACGACTCGGTACCGTCGGTGAACAGGATCGAAAACGTGTATTCTCTGTGCGGAAAACGTGACGACGGCAGCTTCATCGCCGCCATCACCTATTATACCGACGACGACAATGCCGGAAGCAAAACGGTGACGCCCGATTTCGGCGCCTCGCAGATCACCGAAGCGTATCTGCTTGACGCGTCGCACGACGCGTCTCCCGTCCCGCTCCCCGACGGACCCGTTTTTGAGCTTCTGCCGAACAGCGTACTGCTGTTAAAAGGAAAATCCGGCAAATAACGTAAAGTCGATAAATCAAACGGCAGCCTCGGAGAACAGCACCGCGGACGTTATATCGCCGCGCGCCGTGCTGCTTTCTGTTCCGATTTGTGTCCGATACCCTTTCTTTTCAGGCACTTTTATGCGAAAACGGTATATTTTTCCGCAGACGGTGCAGAATAACGTCAAAAGCAATCGAAAAGGAAGGAACGAAATCAGATGAAAGCCACAGGAATGGTCCGACGGATAGACGACCTCGGCAGGGTCGTCATACCCAAGGAAATACGCCGCACCATGCGTATCCGTGAGGGCGACCCGTTGGAGATATTCACGGGGAGCGACGGAGAATTGATATTCAAAAAATATTCGCCTCTCGGAGAGACGGCGCATTTTTCGGCGAAATACGTCGAGTCGCTTTCGAAAGCCGCCGGAATACCGTCGGCGGTGTGCGACCGTGACACGGTCATCGCGGCGGCGGGGACCGGCACGAAGGAGCTCGTCGAAAAACCCGTGTCGTCTCAGGTATCTCTCCTTCTCGAAAAGCGGCAGTCCTACGTTTCGGACGGCGCGTCGTCTGTCACGCTCACCGAAAGCGGCGACGGAAGGATCGCCTATCTTTCGCCGATAATCTCGTCGGGCGACGTAGTCGGCGGCATAATGATGCTGGAGCGCGAGCCGCGTCCCGTCTCGGACGCGGAGAAGAAAATGATCAACGCGGGAGCGATGTTCCTTTCAGGTCAGATCGAGATATAACTTCCCTTTCGGGCACAAAAAAAATCCCCGGACCGGACCCGTAAACGGAGTCGGAACGGGGAATATTTTCTTTTGCCTTTGCCCGGGTGCGCTGAGATCACTTTTCGTTCTTTTTCTTTGTCTTTTTTGCCGACTGCGCTTTTTCTTTTTCCTGACGGTACTTGATGGGGCTCACGCCGTGATATATCTTGAACGCCTTGGAAAACGACTGCAGCGTCTGGAATTTGAGCATTTTTGCCACTTCGGTTATCGTCATTCCCGAGTCGAGCATTTCTTTGCCCTTTTCAAAACGTCTCTGGTTGTAGTAATCGGAAAGCGAAACGCCCATGACCTTTTTGAATCTGCTTGAAACGTAGGAGTAGCTGTATCCCACGCTCTTGCTGAGGTCGGTGAGCTTGTTGATGGCAAGCACGTTGTTGTCGATGTAGTTGACGAGCCTGTAAACGAGCTGATACGGCTCACGCGAGCCCGAACCGAGTATATACGCGATGCTCTTGGGCGGCGTAAGGCTGCGGTAGGTGACGAGCAGTATCTGATAGATGTAATAGCGTATCATTTCCCACGAAACGGCGTCCTTGAGTATCAGCTCGCCGAATACCGAGGTGAAAAGCTCGGGGAGCTTTGACACGTCGACCGCAACGGGGGTATCGAGGTTGTCGAACGCTTCCTTGAGCAGCTTCATGGTGGGGTTGGAGGTGATCGACGCGAAGTCGAAGCCGAGATAGAAATAGCGCAGCTGTTCCTTTTCGCCAACGTAAATACTGTGACGGTCGCCGGGGCGGTTCATGAAAAACTGACCGGGTTTTATGCTGTATCTTTCGTCATCACGTCCGATTTCGGCGGTTCCGGAAACGATGTACGTTATCTCATAGCAATATTGCATATGTTCTTCAAGAACGAATCCCGGAGTGCAGCATATATCACCGACCTGCCAAAGCAGCACAGATCCGAGTTTTACGGGTTCTTCAAAATAAAGATTATCAAAATGGAAATTCACTCCCTTGATAAGTGCCAAGTCTATGCCTCCTCCGTTTCTTTGAAAATTACGGAACAATACATTCTGTCCCACGGATAAGCATAACACATATATAAAAATTTTGCAAGTAAATCATCGAAAGTTGCCATAATACGACAACAAAAAAGAATATACCGACAACAAACGCGGCTTTTTAACAGTCGGAGCATTGCGAAAACGCGTTTTGCCGCCTGCGTTTTCGGGTCATGCGACCGTGACGGGATGCCTCTGCAAAACGTATCGGCGTTGTGCGGAAATGAATAACGCGCGGAAATAATTGCATATTCGTGACGTCAAGTATGAAATAAAACAACACGTCAAAAGACGCTTGTTCTCGAGGAAAGTCAGTGAGATGACCGCCGCGCAATGTGGTGAGCAAGTGTGCACTTATAAACAAAAACCGACTGAAAAAATCAGCCGGTTTTTTATTCAGCAGGTATTATTATCGATATGTTTGCCTTCGGCAAACCCGATATCATTTGCCAGCGGGCAAATGTCAATATATTTCTGCTGCCGCAGAAATTCGATATGAAATAAATCCCTCCTGCACCGCGGTGCATATCGAGTTGCACAGCAGCATTGCATATCGAAAATCCCGTAGGGGACTTATTTCGCCGCCGTGTGTTCTTCAAAACACACGGCGAACGCGGTGCTTTTTCATAATGTTTAATTACGTTTCGACGCCCGAGAACTGCGTCATGTAAAGGTCGTAATAAACGCCCTTACGAGCAAGCAGCTCGTCGTGGCTGCCGGATTCCACTATGTGGCCGTCGGAAAGAACGATTATCTTGTCGGCGCCTCTGATGGTGGAAAGTCTGTGGGCGATGACGAGGCTCGTTCTGTTTTCCATAAGGTTTATCATTGCCTGCTGGATCTGCATTTCGGTCCTCGTATCGACGGACGAGGTAGCCTCGTCGAGTATGAGTATCTTGGGGTCGGCGAGCACCGCGCGGGCTATCGCGAGGAGCTGTCTCTGACCTTGGCTGAGGTTTGCGCCCGAGCCCGTGAGCATCGTGTCGTAGCCGTCCGGCAGACGTTCGATGAACACGTCGGCGTTGGCGGTATGTGCCGCGGCCCTCACCTGTTCGTCGGTGGCATTCTGGTTGCCGTAGCGGATGTTATTGGCGACGGTGTCGGTGAACAGCACCGTGTCCTGAAGCACGATACCGATGGAATCGCGCAGGCTCTTTTTGGATATCTCGGTTATATCCCTGCCGTCGAGCATTATTCTGCCGCCGTCAAGGTCGTAGAATCTCGTGAGCAGGTTGACGACGGTGGTCTTGCCCGAGCCCGTGCGTCCGACGATGGCGATGGTCTGTCCCTGCTTGACGTGCAGATCGAACTTTTTGAGTACGGGCTCGCCCTCTTTGTAAGCGAACTCGATCTCGTCGAAGTCGATATCGCCCCTCACCCCGTTCACGTCGATATCGGGCTTGACCTCATCGCTTTCCTTGGGAGAATCCATGACCTCGAACACGCGCTCCGCGCCGGCGATGGCGGTGACGAAGTTGGTGTACTGGTTGGCGATCTCGTTGATAGGACGCGAAAGGTTGCGCGAATACTGGATGAACGTGAGGATGGTACCGATCTTGATGACGTTGTTGGAGGCGAAAACGCCGCCCGCGACGGCAACGGCGAGGAAGCCGATGTTGCCGATCATATTCATGAGCGGCCCCATGATGGAACCGAATATGTTGGCTTTGATGCCGGTCTTTTTGAGTTCGACCGAAAGCTTTTCAAATTCCTCCTGCGATTCGTCCTCGTGCCCGTACGCCATTACGGTGGCATATCCCGTGACCATTTCCTCGACCTGACCGTTCAGAGCGCCGAGCACTCTCTGCTGACGCACGAAATACTTGCGCATCACCTTGGAAAGAAGCGCGGAAACGAGAACGGTAAGCGGGATTATGATGAGCGACACGAGCGTCATCTGCCACGAATAATAAAGCATCATGACGAAGGTGCCGACGAGCGTCACAACGCCCGAGAAAAGCGACGACAGCGACATCGAGATACTGTTTGAGATGTTGTCGACATCGTTCGTCATTCTCGACATAAGGTCGCCGTGCTGGTGAGTGTCGATGAATTTGATGGGGAGATAGGACATATTTCCGAAAAGGTCGCGCCGCATCGTATAGACGGTGGTCTGCGAAAGCTTTGCGGAAAACAGACTTGTGAAATAGCTGATGGTGGCGGAGATCAGATAGGTGAGTCCGAGCAGCATCACCATTTGGATGAGGCGGTCTTCGTTGAACACGTACGCTTTGGTCTTTCCTTCGTCGTCCGTTTCGATCGACATGACCTTATTTCCGTTTATCTCGCCCCCGACGGTGACGCCGGGATTTTCGGCAAGCGTTTCTTCGCCGATCTCCTCGTTCATAGAGTTGACCGCTTCGCCGAGAAGCGCGGGGCCCGCGAGGTTGAGGAGCGCGCTGATTATGGTGGCGACGAAAAGTCCGATGACGAGATACCTGCTTCTTCCGATGTATCTGACGAGCTTCATGAAGGTGCCCTTCATGTCCTTGGGCTTTTCTTTGAGCATCGCGCCGCGGGGACCTCTGCCTCCGCGGTTCACCGATTTGCCCTCGATCTGCTGCTGCTTGAGGAATTCCATATCCTCTTTTTCGGAATCGGTGCGTTTGTCCGGATGTTTATTCATTGACTTCGCCTCCGTTTCCGAGCTGAGAATCGTATATGTCTCTGTAAGTCGCGGAGGTCTTCATGAGTTCCTCGTGACTGCCGCAGGCGGTGATGACGCCGTTTTCGAGTACGGCGATGCGGTCTGCCTGCATTACGGAAGCGATCCGCTGTGCTATCATAATTATAGTGGTGTCCTCGAGCGACTCGCGGAGCGCCTTGCGGAGCCTCGTTTCGGTGCCTATGTCAAGCGCCGACGTGGAGTCGTCGAAAATGACTATCTCGGGTTTTCTGACGAGAGCGCGCGCAATTGAAACACGCTGCTTCTGTCCGCCCGAAAGGGACGTGCCCTTCTGCTCGATCATCGTGTCGTAGCCGTCGTTGAATTCGTTTATGAATTCCTCGACCTGCGCGATACGTGCGGCTTCTCTTACTTCCTCGTCGGTCGCGTCGGCTTTGCCCCAACGGATATTGTCGGCTATCGTGCCGGCGAAAAGCTCGGTCTTCTGAAGCACGAAGGATATCTTCTCGCGCAGTTCCTCAAGGTCGTATTCCCTTACGTTCTTGCCGTCAACGAGGAGCTCGCCGTCGGTGACTTCGTAAAATCTCGGAATAAGGCGCACAAGGGACGATTTGCCCGAACCGGTCGCACCGAGAATGGCGAGGTATTCGCCGGGGTTGACGGTGAGATCGATGCCGCTCAGCACGGGTCTGCCCGAGGTGCCGGGATAGCTGAACGAGACGTTTCTGAACTCGACCTTTCCCTCCTTGGAAACGGAAGGAACGGAGGAATCGGGGGTCTTGATGACGGGTTCACAGTACAGCACGTCGCATATACGCGAGGACGACGCCGATGCTCTGGCGATCTGCTGGAACATCATGCCGACCATCAGCAGCGACGAAAGTATCATGGTGACGTAGTTGACGCCCGCCATAATGCTGCCGACCTTGAGCTCTGCCGCCTGTACCTGATAACCGCCGACGAGTATGATGGCGATGATGGTGGCGTTCATGATTATCATCATGAGAGGCATGATGATTGCAAGAAGCTTGAGGACCTTGTAGTTGACGTCACGCAGCGCGGTGTTCGCCTTGTCGAAACGTCCGATCTCGTGGTCTTCGCGTACGAACGCCTTGACGACTCTCGCGCCGCCGACGTTCTCCTGAACCACGGAGTTGACGTCGTCGAGACGCTTCTGCGTCTGCTTGAAGAGCGGGTTCGCCTTGCGGAGCACTATGACCATGCCGAGTATCTCGATGGGAAGGGCGATGGCGATGACGATGGCGTATTTCCAGCTGATGCTGAGCGCCATAATGATGCCGCCGATGAAGGTGAGAGGCGAGCGCACGAACATACGCAGCGCCATTGACACCATGTTCTGTACGGTGGTGATGTCGTTGGTTATACGGGTGATGAGGGAGCCGGTGGTGAATTTGTCGGTCTGTTCAAGGGAAAGCGACATTACCTTTTTGTAGGTGTCGTTCCTGAGGTCGCAGCCGAACGACTGTGACGCGACCGAGCCGAAATACGCCGACGAGATACCTGCCGCGCCGCCTATGAAGGCGATGAGCAGCATTTCCGCTCCGATGGTCCATATAACTTTCATATTGCTTGCGGCGACGCCTTCGTTGATGATGGTTTCAAGAAGGCGCGGCTGCATAAGGTCGGCTGCCACCTCGACGACCATCGTCAGAGGCGTGAGCAGCGCGAAAAGCCAATAAGGCTTAAGGTACTTGATGAGTTTCATTCTTCGGTTTTTTCTTCTCCGCTGAGGTTATCCTTCATGCGTGTAAGGAGATTTTCGAGTGTCTCCTTTTCTTCTTCCGTGAATCCACGCATTGCCTTATTTTCAAATTCGTTCACGCAGTTTCTCATCTTTTCGTCGTGTCTCTTTCCCTTGGGGGTGAGGTAGACGTTGACCTGACGTTTGTCGTTTTCGTCTATCTTACGCTCAACGTAGCCGTCGGCTTCCATCGCTCTGAGGGTGATGGATATCGTGGGGGGCTTGAGGTGAGTAAGCTGCGAAAGTCTGAGCTGGCTCACGCCGTCTTCAAGAGACAGATAATAAACGATGGAACGGCAGCTGTTCTGCATGTCTTTTTCAACGCTCGTGATCTCGTCGTGGAACATTTTGTTGACGTCGAAGATAAGCATCGTGGGGGTGGGTTTACGGTTTTTCAGTCTTTTAGCCATTTTCTTTACTCTCCTTGTTTGAATTACATTTTATTTTGCAACTAATCAGCCGCATTAGTCGGGCTAATTATATATATATTAAATATAAATGTCAAGAGATAATATGTAAATAAAGATTAAATTTGCAAAAAAAATCAAGCCGTCCCGTTACCCGGCGTTTTCACCCGCCGCGCGGTGCGCGGACATATAAATAAAACATATAAATAAAAAAATAAGTTCCTTCGTCTGTCTATTGACGAAAGGAACAAAATGTGATAAAATCCGGGTGAATAATGAAGTACGGTGATTTGGGAATGTACAATTATCATACGCATACATACCGCTGCAAGCACGCCGTAATGACCGAGGACGACTACGCGGCAAAGGCTTTTGAAGAAGGCTACAACGGGCTCGGGATATCCGACCACGTCATTCTGCCGGGAATAGACGGCAGGATAAGAGGCTCGTTCGGCGAGCTTGAAACGTACCTTGCCTCGGTAAGAAGGCTTCAGAACGAATACCGCGGAAAAATGGAGATATTCCTCGGATTCGAGTGCGAGTGGTCGCGCCGTTTTGAGGGATATTACCGTTCGCTTCTCGAAAGCGGAAAGGTCGATTACCTCATTTTCGGGAATCACGCCACTTATTTCAAAGGCGGCACCGATCATCCGCTGAAGATAAATTCGTATTCGGAATACGTCGCGCGTTACCGCCGTTTCGCGCTTGAAGCGCTTGAAAGCGGACTGTTTTCGGTCTACGCGCATCCGGATATGTATTCCTTCAGAACGCCGTGGACGAAAAACGCCGAAAAAGCCGCGTACGATATGTGCGAATGCGCGAAAAAGAACGGTGTGGCGCTCGAGCTCAACATGAGCTGTATGCGCGGAAGAAGAGGGCTGCTTGAGCTCTTCGGTGAAACGAGATGCCGCTACCCTTATGAAAAATTCTGGAACGTGGCGAAAGAAGTCGGCAACGTCGCCGTGATAGGCACCGACGCTCATTCACCCGACGACCTTGCCGTGTCGGACAGATACGTCATCGAAGAATTCGCGTCCTCCCTCGGCATCACCGTCACCGACAGACTCGACACGATAAAAGACAGATCGAAATGATCAGCCCATCGTTTTTTTGGCAAGCTCCTTGTCGATGACGTGGGTGAGCAGTTCGGGCTGAGTGGTGCGGAAATATTCCGCTATCCGGGATTCGGTCTGTATCTCGTCGGGCAGATATACGCCGCAGTGCGCCTTGTAAACGTCGCCGTGGTAGTCGCTCCCGCAGGAAAGACGAAGAGCGTACTTTTCGGCGTAAGCCCTGACGTCAGCTTCGCGGCTGTCCATATAGACGGGATGGCAGTTGATCTCGACGCCGTCGATAAACGCGGGGTCTGCCGGAACGCATCCGCCTCTGTACGGATGAGCGTGGATGAGCACGGCGTTCTGCGAATGTGCGTAGGCGTAAAGCTCTTCAAGCGAGTAGTCGAAAAGCATACCGTCGGTCTCAAGCACGCTTTCGGGCTTCACTCCGTATATCAGAAAGTCACGCGGTCCGGGGAGCGTTACCTCGATGCCGAAAAACGCCTTGAGTCCCACTCTTTCGGCTTCGGACGCCGTAAGATAATATTCGTCAACGTATTTCTTCAGCCATTCGTCATAAGGCTTCACCGCGTGATAGGGCGCGTAATGGTTCGTCAGCACGAAACCGTCGACGCCGTCGCGGAGAAGATGCTCGCAGAGCTCGGTGTAGGTCAGATGGCTGCATCTCGATATTCCTTTGGTATGAACGTGAAAATCGTATAATTTCATATATGACGCCTCTTTTCACATTGATTTTATCATTTTTTCGGAAATATGCAATAGAAAAAAACAAAAAAGTGAGGATAAAAAAATGCTGCTTTACATCATACGCCACGCGGACCCCGACTACGCGCACAACACCATAACCGAATTCGGCCGGGAAGAAGCGAGAGCGCTTGCCGCGTATCTCAAGGACGTGGAGATCGACAAAATTTACACGTCTCCGCTCGGCAGAGCGATAGACACCGCGACGCCCACCTGCGAAATCAAAGGCATGGACTACACCGTCCTTCCGTGGACCGCCGAATCGATGGACTACATGGCGCCCAACAACCGCCCCGGAAATATGTCGTACCGCTGCTCGTTCACGAACGGCGTTGAAGATTACACCGACTTTTCCAATGTTCCGCGCAACGGCGCGATAGAAAAAATGATAAAAAGCTCGGACGAATTCCTTGCTTCCCTCGGCTATGTGCGCGAAGGACTGATGTACCGCGTCGTCGAGCCCAACCACTCGAAGATCGCCGTGTTCTGCCACGGCGGATTCGGCTCCGCGTGGATAAGCCACCTGCTCATGCGCCCCGCCGAGCTCGGATTCACCGACATTTCCCTGCCGACGACGAGCATTTCGACCTTCAGCTTCGGCAACACTCCGCGCTACCCCGAGCACGGTGACCGCGTCATCCCGATGTGCAAGGGCATCGGCGCCACGTTCCACATCGACCTTGCGGGGCTTCGGCACAACAACAGATAAATTGCCCGGAACGGCGTCCGCCGACGTCTTACACGACGTTTTCACCGTGCGTTTTTTTCGACGCGCGGTGATTTTTTTGTTGACTTTTCGATTATTCCCTGCTATGGCGCAAAAAACCGGCTGATGAAGAATGACAAATTCTTTTCAGTCGGTTTCTTTGTTTTTTCCGCGTTTTCTGAACATCGTCACGGACGACGCAAAAAGAAGAGCCGCGGCAAAAATCGCGGCAGCCGTCGCAAGCAACGCGCTCCCTCCGTTTCGAAATGAAATATGAACAATTTTTTATCAGTTCATTATAATTATATAACCGGCATCGACAGATGTCAATAGAAAATTGAATAATTTTTGAACAAATTTAGAACTAATTGTTTTTGAAAAAAGCCTTGACAAATTCGCTGCGATAATTTATAATCAATTCCGTGTTCGACGTTCAATACGTCATTACAGGCTGTGACAGGGACAAAGTGCACGCAACCGCTTTTCAGAGAGCTGCCGTTCGGTGCGAGGCAGTATCGGTACGTTTCACGAACTCACCCTTGAGCTTCCGCCCGAACCCTTCTTGAAGGCTCAGGCGCGGACGGGCTTCTCACCGTTATCACCGAGAAAGCGTTGATGGACGCTTAATCAAAAGATGATATTTTGTGTGTTGTCCGATGTGCAGCCTTATATTCCGGCTCATATCGGCTATTTTATTTTCGGGGGTCTTTTTAATGAAAATCTCGTTTTCAACACTCGCGTGCCCGGGATATTCGTTTTCGGATATCTACACGATGGCGAAGGATATAGGATTTGACGGCATCGAGCTGCGCGGTGTCGGCGTTTCGGACGGTATGCCCTGCGTCGATATCTACGACGGCGCCTATCCCGCTTTCTCCGAGGAACGTCTTTCCAAAACTCTCCGCACCCTCAACAGCACGGGGCTTTCCATTCCCTGCATTTCGAGCGGATGCTCGCTGAAGGACAGAACGCAGTACGATTCCAACGTCCGCGAGCTCAGGATATATATCGACGCCTGCCGCAAAATGGGCTGCCCCTACGTCAGGGTGCTCGGCGACGACGTTATCGCCCCCGAAGGCAAGGTAGACGACGGTGCCGTATATGACGTGCTGACCTCCGTTGCCGACTACGCCGCGATGCAGGGCGTGACCCTGCTCGTCGAGACCAACGGCGTCTATTCCGACACGTCAAGGCTGCGCGCTCTCCTCAATTCCGTCGCGAGCGACAGCGTGGGGGCGCTCTGGGACGTTCACCACACCGTGAGATACGGCGGCGAATCGCCCGAGATGACCGTACAGAACCTCGGCTTATACATCAAGCACGTTCATTTCAAGGATTCCACCGTCATTGACGGAAAAGTAAGATACTGTCTGATGGGCGACGGCGACATCCCCGCCGACGAAGCCGTTCAGGCGCTTTCGTCCATAAACTACGAAGGTTACATTTCGCTCGAATGGGTCAAAAAATGGATGCCGAGCCTCCTTGACGCGGGCATCGTGTTTCCCCATTTCGTCAACTATATGTCGCAGTACGCCGACAAAAACTCCGCAAAAAGCCACCTTATCCCGAGCAAGGACGGAAAAGGCTATTATATCTGGGAAAAAGAGCAGCTCATCGACCTCACGTTCCCGCAGGTGCTCGACAGACTTGTCGAGGAGCTCCCCGATCAGTACGCGTTCCGCTGCACCACGAGCGACTACAAACGCACCTACCGCGAATTCCGCGACGACGTTGACGAGTTCGCGCGCGCCCTCATCACGCTCGGCGTCAAACGCGGCGACCACGTCGCGGTCTGGGCGACCAACGTGCCCGAATGGTTCATTTCGTTCTGGGCGGTCACCAAGATAGGCGCGGTGCTCGTTTCGGTCAACACCGCCTACAAGCAGTACGAGCTCGAATACCTGCTCCGTCAGTCGGACACCCACACGCTCGTCCTCACCGAAGGTTACAAGGATTCCAAGTACGGCGAGATAATTTCCTACCTCGTTCCCGAACTCGAGAACAATCATCCGGGTCAGCCGCTTCATTCCAAGCGTCTTCCCTTCTTACGCAACGTCATAACCGTCGGCTTTGAGCAGAAGGGCTGCCTCACCTGGCAGCAGGCGCTCACGTTCGCGCAGCACACCCCTATGGAAGAGGTATACAGAAGAGCCGCCGGCATTTCGAAATACGACGTATGCAATATGCAGTACACGTCCGGCACCACGGGATTCCCCAAGGGTGTCATGCTCACCCATTACAATGTGGTCAACAACGGCAAGAACATAGGCGACTGCCTTGACCTTTCCACCGCCGACAGAATGATGATACAGGTCCCGATGTTCCATTGCTTCGGCATGGTGCTTGCGATGACCGCCGCCGCCACCCACGGCACGACGATGTCGCCCATCCCCTATTTCTCTCCGCGCGTGGCGCTCGACTGCATCAACAAAGAAAAAATCACCGCGTTCCACGGTGTCCCCACGATGTTCATCGCGATGATGTCTCACGCCGACTTCGAAAAGACCGATTTCTCGCACATGAGAACGGGTATCATGGCGGGCTCTCCCTGCCCCGCGAAGGTCATGGCGGAAGTCATTGAAAAGATGCACATGAAGGATATCTGCATCACCTATGGTCAGACCGAGGCTTCCCCCGGCTGCACCATGTCCAAGACCACCGACCCCATCGACGTGAGAGTCAACACAGTCGGCAGCGCGATGTTCGGCGTCGAGTGTAAGATAGTCGACCCCGAAACGGGCAAGGAGGTACCCGACGGAGTGGACGGCGAGTTCGTCGCCAGAGGCTACAACGTCATGAAGGGCTACTACAAGATGCCGCACGCCACCAAGCTTGCCATCGACAAGGACGGCTGGCTCCACACCGGCGACCTTGCGAGACGCGTTGAGGACGGCAACTACCGCATAACCGGACGTATCAAGGACATGATAATCCGCGGCGGTGAAAACATATACCCGAAAGAGCTTGAGGATTTCATTTATACCCACCCGAAGGTCAGCGACGTGCAGGTCGTCGGCGTTCCCGACAAGCAGTACGGCGAAGAGATCTGCGCCTGCGTGATACTCAAGGAAGGCGAAACGATGACCGAGGACGAGCTCAAGAGCTACGTTCTCGCCAACATGGCAAAGCACAAGGTTCCGCGCTACGTCAGATTCGTCGATTCCTTCCCGATGAACGCCGCCGGTAAGATTCTCAAATACAAGCTCCGCGAAATGGCGATCGATTCGCTGAAGCTGCAGGAAGCCGCGTCCATCGTGACCGCGTGAGGCCGTGCAGTCGGTCGGCAGGGGAGGAAGAAGCATGGTTCTGGAAACCGTAACAGGGCGTATTCCGGTCGAAAAGATGGGCGTTACCCTGTCCCATGAGCATATTTTCGTCGGTTCGAGAGATATGGTCTCGGCGTTCGGCGACGCATGGGTGAACCGGCGCGAGCTGGTAAGAAGACGGATCGTAGCCATGTCGTTCTGTGGGCCAA
>JAZRXG010000022.1:0-63526 GCA_045600105.1 Eubacteriales bacterium | reverse complement strand
AAAGTGATGTGATGTGTTCCACTCACGCGCCGTCGAGGCGCACATCACTCGCCGCAGGCGAACATCACGCCGTAAGGTACATCACGTTCCACGCAGTGGAACACATCGTTCGCCGAGTGTCCTTAAGAGCACTCGGCGTTGACGGTATTTTTTTTGCGTATAGCGCCAAAATACTTGAAATTTCCGTAAAACGTATTATAATATAAAAGTAAAAGAATATATTCGGAGGTACAGCCATGGCCGAAATCAAATATATATGCGAAAACGGAGTCCTTACACTGTCGCTCGAAGGCAGGATAGATTCCGTATCGGCACCGCTCATCGGCGGTGAGATCGATAATATCCTTTCGGAGAACGCATACGACGCTGTCGTCATCGACGCGGATAAGCTCGAATATATATCAAGCGCCGGACTCAGAGTGGTACTGAAACTCCGCAGGGCGGAGCCGACGCTTAAGATCGTCAACGCGAACATCGAGGTCTACGATATTTTCGACATGACCGGATTCTGCGAAATGATGCCGGTGGAAAAAGCGTACAGAAAACTCAGCGTTGACGGCTGCCCCGTCATCGGTAGAGGCGCCAAGGGAACGGTATACCGTTACAATGGCGACACGGTCGTCAAGGTCTACAACGACAGCGGAAGCCTTTCCGACATCATCAAGGAACGCGTTCTCGCGCGGCGCGCTTTCGTACTCGGCATCCCGACGGCGATATCGTACGATATCGTAAAGGTCGGCGAAAAGTACGGCTCTGTCTTCGAGCTGCTCGACGCGAATTCGTATTCAAAGCTCATTTCCGAGGATATGGAGCATATCGACGGATATATCGCCGATTTCGCGTCGACCCTCAGACTCATACATTCCACGCCCGTCACGTCGTCCGACATCCCGAACATAAAGGATTATATTCTTGACGGACTCGAATTGACGAGAGGCTGTTTGGGAGACGCCGCGTATGAAAAGCTCAAGAGGCTCATCATTGACGTTCCGTCACCGAAAACGATGCTGCACTGCGACTATCACACCAACAACGTAATGCGTCAGAACGGCGAGACCATGCTCATCGATATGGACAGAATATCTCACGGACATCCCGTCTTCGAGCTTGCGAACATCCATATGACCTACGTCGTCTTCGGCGAGAACGATCCGGCGGTGGTCGAGAATTTTCTGGGTATCCCGTACGACACCGCGAAATATATATGGAAGAAATTTCTCGAATGCTATCTCGGCACGACAAACGAGGCAAGGCTTGCCGACGTCGAGCGCAAAACCTGCGTGCTCAGTTATCTGCGCCTCATAAGAAGAAGCGTGAAGGGCAGGAGCGACGACAATATGGTGCTTGCGAATTACGGGGCGTCCAAGATCAGGGAACTGCTTTGCGACGTTGACACGCTTGATTTCTGAAAGGGGAATTGACCTTGACAAAAAAACGTATAGGTATCGTCGTCGCGATAGAGCTTGACGCAGTTCTTGCGCGTTACGGCGACGTCTGCAAAATCACAAAAAGTCACGGGCACACCGTGAGAGAATACGAAAATGACGACCGCGTCATTTTCGTGACCGACTCGGGAGCGGGCGAGATATCCGCGTCTTCGGCGGTGCAGTTCCTCGTTTCGGAATGCGGAGTCGATATGATAGTCAACTTCGGCGTCGTCGGAGGGCTTACCGAGGAAATGCGCACGGCGTCGCTCTGCGTCGTTGAAAAGGTGATACATTACGACTACGACACGACCGGCTGGCTGGATCTCGGACGCGGACGTTATCCGGGACACGACAGCGCCTACGTCGGTACGTCGTCGCTTCTTCTCGAAAAGGCGCTCGCCATACGTCCCGACCTCAAAAAGGTCTGCTGCGCTTCCGCCGACAAATTCGTCAGCGACGAAAGCGCAAAGAAAGAGCTTCACGAAAAATACGGAGCCGATATATGCGAAATGGAAGCGGCGGGCATCGTGCTGACGTGCGAAAAATGCGGTGTGCCCTGCCTGCTCATAAAATCAGTCTCGGACAGCCTGACCGGAGGCGGAAAAGAGTTCATGAGTGAGCTCGGACGCGTTTCGGCACGTTGCTTCGACGTCGTTGACGGCATAATCGACCGTATGGTAAGCGAGGATAAAATATGAATGAATATATGAAACTCTGCGTTGCCGCCCTTCTTCCGGTAGCGGCGACCGTGTTACTGTATATAGTTGACAAAAAAACTCCTTTCGGAAAACTCAACTATTACGTGCGTCAGGTGATATTCGGCATCATTTTCGGCGCTCTCGCCGTAGTCGGCACCGAGTGGGGCATCCACATCAACGGCGCTACCATGAACTGCCGCGACGCGGCGGTGCTTACGGGCGGACTTATGTTCGGCTCTCCCGCGGGAATAATCGCGGGTCTTATCGGCGGCATCGAAAGATGGTTTTCGGACGCCGGTGAGTTCACGAGGATAGCCTGTGCGGCCTCGACCGTCATCGCCGGTATATACGCAGCGGCACTGCGCAAATTCATGTTCGAGGACAAAAAACCCGGCTGGCTCATCTCGTTCGCCGTCGGCGTCGTCATGGAAGTTTTCCATCTTACAATGGTATTCTTCACGAATATGTCGGATTCCGTGAGGGCAATGGAGATCGTGAAAGAATGCACGCTGCCGATGGTTATAGCCAACGGCGCTTCGGTCATGCTCGCGGCGTTCTTACTCACCCTCATCGCAGGCGAATCGCTGCTGTCGCTGCGAAAAAAAGGCGGCGTGAGGATATCGCAGACCATACAGAGATGGATGCTCATCGCCGTTATGCTCGCGTTTGTCGGCACGTCGATACTGGTATACGGCCTTCAGACGAGGATCGCGGAAACCCAGATGGACGATCTGCTCGTCAACGCGATAGACGAGATCGAAGCCGATATCAAAGACGCTTCGGATAAGAATCTGCTCACCGTTACGCACAGTGTGATAAAGAAGCTTCAGACGATGGACATCAATTCGGCGGCAAAGGAATTCGAGGTCACCGAGATCAGCAGGATAGACAAAAACGGCATCATAGTCGAGTCGTCCGTACTCAATTACGAAGGCTACGATATGAGAAAAGGTGAGCAGTCGGCGGAATTTCTGTGTCTGCTTGAAGAGAACGGTCCCGATGAATTCGTTCAGGAATTCGGGCCCATTTCGAGCGACCAGTCGCTGAGCCGCAAATACGCGGGAGTCAGGACGCCGGACGGCTTTATCCAGGTCGGTTACGACGCCGAAAGATTCCAGCGCGATATCGACGACGAGGTCAAGGGGATCACCAAAAACCGTCACGTCGGCAAGACCGGATATATCCTCATCGTGACGCAGTCTCTTGACGTGGTAAGCGCTCCCGCCGATTTTACTTTTGACGAAAAGGATTCCGTCGGCGAACCCGAAGAGGATACTACGTTCAGAATGAAGCTGAGCGGCGAGATGTCGTACTGCCGCTACCGTACTTCCGAAGGCTATTACATCGTTTCGGTGCTTCCCGAAAAAGAAGCGCTTGAGGTGAGGAACGTGGTCCTTTACGTCAACACGTTCATGGAAATACTCGTCTTTGCGATACTTTTCGCTCTCATTTACAGCCTCATCAAGCGGGTGGTCGTCAACCGCATCAAGAGCATAAACAAGTCGCTCGGCAGGATCACCGAGGGAAACCTCAACGAAGTGGTCGACGTCAGAAGCAATGCGGAATTCGCGTCTCTTTCCGATGACATCAACTCGACGGTCGACACCCTTAAGCACTATATCGACGAAGCCGCGGCACGTATCGACAAGGAGCTCGAGTTCGCCAAGGAGATACAGTCCTCCGCTCTTCCGAGCACCTTCCCCGCTTTTCCAAAGAGAAAAGAGCTCGACATCTACGCACTTATGGATCCGGCTAAAGAAGTCGGCGGCGATTTTTACGATTTTTATATCACCAACAACGATATTCTCAACTTCCTCATTGCGGACGTTTCGGGCAAGGGAATACCCGCCGCGATGTTTATGATGCGTGCCAAGACCGAGCTCAAGAGCCTTACGGAACGCGACATTCCCGTCGGAGACGTGTTCACGCTCGGCAGCGAAGCGCTCTGCGAGGGCAACGACGCCATGATGTTCGTCACGGCGTGGCAGGGATGCGTCGATCTTACGAACGGAAAAATGACTTTCGCCAACGCGGGCCACAATCCTCCGCTCGTCAGACGCGCAGGCGGTAAGTTCGAATATCTCCGTTCCAAGGCGGGATTCGTCCTTGCCGGAATGGAAGGCATCAAATACAAGACTCAGACGATCGACCTTGAAAAAGGCGACACCGTCTTCCTCTATACCGACGGCGTGACCGAGGCGACGAACGCTTCCAAGCAGCTCTTCGGTGAAGAAAGACTGATAAGCGCCGTCAATTCACGCGATTTCACTGATATGAAGGAACTTTGCGAATTCGTCAAAGGCGAGGTCGATTCGTTCGTCGGCGAGGCTCCGCAGTTCGACGACATCACGATGGTCGCGTTCACCTACGTCGGAAGACCTCCCATACCGCACGTAAGCTTTGAAAAAGCGTGCATCGACGACATCACGGAAGTGACCTCGTTTGTCGAGACCGAACTCGAAAAGCTCGGCTGCCCCATGAAGACCGTGGTACAGCTCAACGTGGCGATCGACGAAATATACAGCAATATCGTCAAATACGCCTATCCGTCCGAACCCGGACCCGCGGAAGTCAGCCTGATCTACAGAGAAGACCCCGGCTGCGTATACATCAAGTTCCGCGACAGCGGCATACCGTATAACCCGCTCACCAAAGACGACCCCGACGTCACGCTTTCGGCTGACGAAAGGACCATCGGCGGACTCGGTATCTATATGGTCAAGAAGACCATGGACGACGTCAAATACAAATATGAAAACGGTGAGAATATACTCACCATCAAAAAAAATCTGAGGTGATAAAATGAACGTTCTCGAAGATGCGATCGCGTTTGCCACCGCGTGCCATAGCGGTCAGACGCGCAAAATGTCGAAAACCCCGTACATTCTTCACCCGCTCGAGGTCGCGTCGATCATCGCGACAATGACAGACGACATTGAGATCATGGCTGCCGGCGTTCTTCACGATACCGTTGAAGACTGCGGAGCCGATCCCAAGGAGCTCAAAACGCGGTTCGGAAGCCGCGTCTCGGCACTCGTGCAGAGCGAGACCGAAGACAAACTTTCGACCCGTCCTCCCGCCGACACGTGGAAAGAAAGAAAGGAGGAGTCGCTTCTGATGCTGGATCACACCAAGGATATCGGCGTCAAGATGCTTTGGCTTTCCGATAAGCTTTCCAACATGAGATCGTTTTACCGGACTTTCCTCAAGGAGGGGAACGGTCTGTGGCAGCACACGAATCAGAAGGACCCCGCCGAGCACGCATGGTATTACAGAACGATACTCGAACATCTCACCGAGCTTTCGGACACCTGCGCTTATGCTGAGTTTTCGGATCTCGTGGGAAAAATATTCGCAAACGTATAAAGGAGCAGAAAATGGATATCACTAAAACCGTAAACGGAAAAAAACTTACACTTGCACTTTCCGGCAGACTCGACACCACCACGTCGCCTGCCCTCGAAAGCGAGATACGCACGTCCATCGAAGGCGTCAACGAGCTCATCCTTGATTTTGAAAAGCTTGAATATGTCTCTTCCGCTGGACTCAGAGTGCTGCTTTCCACCCAGAAGACCATGAACAAGCAGGGCAAAATGATCATACGCGGCGTCTGTGCCGACATTATGGAAGTGTTCGACATAACCGGATTCACGGATATTCTCACCATTGAATGAAAACGATGATAAACAAGGCGATAGCGACGGCGTTTGAAAAGAACAAATTCCTCGCTTATTACGCCAACATTCACGACAGCGAGCATTTTTCGGTCGGCAAGGTCATTGCCTACGACGAAGTGTTTCTGCTGACCGCCGAAATATCGCCCGAGGGCGACCCCGAAGGTTATTCGCTTCAGCGCATCGACAACATCTACCGCGTCGATATCGACGATTCCTACACCAAGGGGCTCACCGACATCGACCTCATCACCGATATCGTCACCGATTTCATCAGGGACGACCTGCTCAACGACACGCTTGAATACCTCAAACGAAGCGGCATCGTCGCGTCCATCTCGCTCAATCCGATGAGAGAGACCGACCTCGACACGGTGATAAAGGCGTACGACGACACCTGCGTGCTCGGCGATATGCTTGACGAAAGCGGACTTGCCGACGGAAAATCGATAATAAGACGCGAAAACATCATTTCGATATTCTGGGACTGATACGGAGGACGGTATGGCGCTCTCATATTATACTTCAAAGGAATTGAAGCCCGAAGGCTGGGTGCGCGATCAGCTTGTGATCCAGGCGAACGGACTTGCCGGCAGCCTCGACAAGGTGTGGGCAGACATCCGCGACAGCAAATGGATAGGCGGAGACCGCGAAGGCTGGGAACGCGTGCCGTACTGGCTTTGCGGCTTCGTGCCGCTCGCGTATCTGCTTGACGATGAGGAAATGAAGTCACGCGCCGGTCACTATATCGATTCGATCATCGCGTCTCAGCATCCCGACGGCTGGCTCTGCCCCTGCGGCGACGACGCCGTCGCAGGCTACGATACATGGGCGCTCATGCAGATATCCCGCGCTTTCGTCATATATTACGAGTGCACGGGCGACGAACGCGTCGTGACTTCGCTTTATAAGGCGATGAAGAACTATTACGAGCTGCTGTCAAGCGGAAAAATATCGCTTTTCGACTGGGGAAAATTCCGTTGGTTCGAAACGTTCGAGTCGCTCGATCTGCTTTACGGCATATACCGCGAGGAATGGATAGTGTCGCTCGCGAAGATACTCGAAAAGCAGGGAGCCGACTATTCGGAATTCGAAGACAGATGGGTACGTCCTCTCAACAAGTGGACGTTCGAGACCCACGTCGTGAACCTTGCCGAAATGATAAAAGTCGAGGGGATGACCAAAAATCTGCTCGGCGACGTTTATCACGGAAGAGCGGAACGGCATTACGGTCTGCTTATGAAGTACAACGGCACGCCTGCCGGCATCTTCACGGGCGACGAATGTCTTTCGGGGCTCAGCCCGATACAGGGGACCGAGCTTTGCGCCGTTGCCGAGCTGATGTATTCCTGCAAAAAGATGTATAAAGCCACGGGAGACACCGTCTGGCTCGAACGGCTCGAAAAGGCCGCGTTCAACGCGTTTCCGGCTGCTTTCAGTGACGATATGTGGGCGCATCAGTACGACCAGATGTCGAATCAGATATCGTGCGAGATATTCCCGGGCCGCTCGGTTTTCCGCACCAACAATTCCGAAGCCCATATTTTCGGGCTCGAGCCGAACTACGGCTGCTGCACCGCCGCTCACGGCAGAGGGTGGACGGATCTGGCACTTTCGGCGTTCGCAAAAGGCGACGGCGAGATAGTGTCGTGCCTTCCCGTTCCGTGCGCTCTGAATGACGGCGGCGTTTCGATAAGAGTGAAGACGTCCTACCCGTTCGGGAACGATGTCGAATATGAGATCAGGACGGTTACGCCCTTCACGTTCCGCGTCAGAGTACCCGAGGGATGCACCGCGGTGTGCGCCGACGGCAGAAAAATAAAAAGCGGTCTTTACGCGTCGTTCGGCATAAAGAACGACTGCGGCGTAAAAATCGTTTTCGAAAGAGAAGCGGCGTTCTCTCCCCGTCCGTACGGACTTTGCTGCGTCACTTACGGCAGTCTCGTGTTTTCGCTTCCGATAAAATACGAAAAAAGAATGCGCGAATACACGTCGGGTGACGTGGAAAGACGCTTCCCGTACTGCGATTACGAATATATCGGAAAAAGTGAATGGCGTTACGCTTTCGGCGGCGACACGCTTAAAGTGCGCTTCAACGGCGTAACGGAAATACCGTTTTCGTCAATCCGTCCGCCCGTAGTCATCGAAGCGGAAATGAAAAAGATTCCTTGGGAATACGAAGACGGATTCGACACGGTGTGCTCAAAGCTCCCGCCTGAAGACACCGGAAACGAAAAGACCGGGATCAAAGAACTGTACCCTTACGGCTGCGCGAAACTCCGCGTGACCGAAACGAGAAAAGCGTGAAAACGGAAGAAATATCCTTTATAAGAGGACGGCTCCGACCGTCCTTTTTTATTGACATTACGCCGCCTTTGTGATATTATTATATACGGAAAGAGGTTTGCAGGATGAAAGACTTGTTTGAATATATTGAAAGGAACGAAAAGACCTACAAGGATCTGTGGGTCGATATATGCTCGTCCGAAGGCATATCCTCGGACAGGGACGGCGTGAACGAAACGGTCGGCAAGCTCGAACGCTTCTGCCTGTCGCGCGGCTTTGCCGTAAAGCGCGTTCCGTTCGAAAACGCCGGCGATTATTTCATCTGCGACGTCAACGAAGGAAACGAAAAAGGCATCGTTTTCCTCGCGCACACCGACACCGTTCATGAAAAAGGCAAGTTCGGCTGTCCTCCCGTCACCGAAAAGGACGGCATCCTCACGGGTCCGGGAGTCGTCGACTGCAAGGGCGGCATCGCCATGGCGCTCCTCGTTATGGAATCTCTCGCCGCATGCGGCTGCAAAAAGCATCTTCGCCTCGTCCTTTCGTCCGACGAGGAAGTCAGCCAGAGGTTAAGCGGCGACGACGGAAAACAACTGATAATCGATTCCTGCCGCGGCTTTGAAGCCTGCTTCTGCGCCGAAACGAGCAAAAAAGGAATGATAAGCGTCGGCAGAAAAGGCATCTACCGTCTGCGCGTCACGGTCAAAGGAAAAGCGGCACATTCGGGCATCGCTTACTTTGAGGGCGCGAGCGCCGTCAGAGAAGCCGCGTATAAGATAATAGAGATCGAAAAAATGAGTTCGCCGGACGGCGCCACCTTCAACTGCGGTGTCATAAACGGCGGAAAAGTCGAAAACATCGTGCCCGACGAATGTGTTTTCTCGGTAGACATCAGAGCGAAAACGCTTGCCGAAATGGATTCGTCGCTCGAAAAAACGGCTGAAATAATCGAAAGATCCTACGTCGACGGAACGTCTTCCGAATATTTCGTCAGAAGCAAGCGCCTTCCGATGGAACAGACCGACGGGAACGTGAAGCTTTTTGAAAAAATAAAGAAAATATGCGAAAAATACGGTTTTGAAGACGTTTATCCCGACTTCAACGGAGGCGGCTCCGACGCGGCTTACGCCGTGTGCGCGGGGGTACCGACCGTTTGCTCGGCGGGCGTCACCGGCGACGGCAACCATACGTCCTGGGAATACGCCGAAACGGAGTCACTTGAAAGACGTGCGAAAATGATCGCGTCCGTAATTGCCGAAAAACCGTAAAACGAGGTTATATATGTTCATTGATTCTCACGGAGACAAAAGATACAAGATCGGGCTTCACACCCACACGACTTTTTCAGACGGCAGAAAAACGCTTGAGGAAGCCGCGTGGATTTATAAAAACGCCGGATACGACGCGGTCGCGATAACCGACCACTGGAAATATTTTGCCGAGACCGAAATGAACGGTCTTCTGCTCCTTTCGGGCACCGAGTTCAATACCGGAGCAAATCAATGCGAAAAGGGAAATATGCACATCGTCGGCGTCGGTATGTCCGCCGACCACGGCATCGAAAACACAATGGCGCGTCAGGAGATAATCGACCGCATCAACGCGTCTGGCGGCATCGCTATACTCGCGCACCCCTACTGGTCGCTCGTCCCACCCGAGGACGCGTTGGCTCTTCACGGCTTTTCCGCCATCGAAATATACAACACCGTGTCCGACAGCCACGAAAGCTTCCGTCCGTATTCGGGGTATTTCATAGATATGCTCGCGAACAGGGATTACGTGCTTCCGCTCGTGGCTGATGACGACGTACATTATTACGACGGCAGCGATGAATGTAAGGCGTTCATAATGGCGCGTGCCGGAAGCCGCACGAGGGAAGCGATTCTCGACGCGATAAAAAAAGGCGATTTCTATTCGTCAATGGGTCCCGAGCTGCTCGTGAAACGCGAAGGCAGGCACGTCACCGTTGACTGCTCGCCTGCCGACAGGGTATGCTTTGCTTCGAATCTCGCGTGGGCGCCGCACAGATGCCTGCACGAAAAAGGTATGACACACGCCGAATACGACGCGGTAAACGGCGAAAAATGGCTGAGAGTTGAGATAAACACTCCGGACGGCGACGCCTGGAGCAATATTATCCGCTTCGACTGAAGAGAAAAACGAAAAACGAAAGGAGTAACCGAATGGCAGATTTACTTGAATACGAATGCCCGAATTGCGGCGGCGGAATGACCTTCAACATACAGGAACAGACCGTCAAATGCCCCTATTGCGATTCCGTGTTCTCGCTCGAACAGCTTCAGGCGCTCGACGAGGGACTTGCGGCGAACGCTCCCGACGACATAAAATGGGAAGACAAGATCGGTACCGAGTGGGAGGACGGCGAAGAAGAGAATATCTGCGTCTATCACTGCGGCTCCTGCGGAGGCGAGATCGTCACCGAACAGACGACCGCGGCATTCGCGTGCCCCTACTGCGACAGCCCCGTCGTCATGACGGGCAAGCTTTCGGGTTCTCTGCGCCCCGACTGCGTGATACCGTTCAAATACGAAAAGAAAGCGGCAAAGACGGCGTTTGAAAAGCATCTGCTTGGCAAAAAACTGCTTCCCGACGCGTTTACCGAAAATAACCACATCGATGAAATAAAGGGGCTCTACGTTCCGTTCTGGATATTTGACGGCAACGCCGACGGCGACGTCAAGTTCAAGGCGACGAGAACGAGATCGTGGAGCGACACCAAATACAATTACGTCGAAACGAGCTATTATCAGGTGCTCCGCAACGGCAGCGCCTGCTTTTCCGGCGTGCCCGCCGACGGCTCCGAGAAAATGCCCGACGACCTTATGGAATCGATAGAGCCGTTCGACATGAACGAGGCAAAGCCCTTCCAGACCGCGTTCCTCGCCGGCTTCAGAGCCGACAAATACGACGTCGGCGCCGAAGACGGTCAGGCGCGCGCCAACGCAAGGGTAAAGAACAGCATCGAAAGCCTCTTCCGCTCTACCGTCACGGGTTATTCCAGCGTCACCACCGAGGCGAGCAGCATCAAGGTCAACAACGGCAAAGCCAAATACGGGCTTTTCCCCGTCTGGATGCTCAGAACGACCTGGAACGGCGAGACCTATACCTTCGCCATGAACGGACAGACCGGCAAATTCGTCGGCAACCTGCCGCTTGACAAAAAGAAGCAGAGAAAATACCGCCTCATTTCGTTCCTTGCCGCGTTTGCCGCGGTGATGGCGGTATCCGTGCTCATTATGATGTGAGGTGACGGGAATGAAAAAATTATTATCGTTCATCCTTCTCATCGCCCTCGTTTCCGCGTTTGGCGTTTTCGCTTCCGCGGACGAATCACTCCCGTCGGTCGTTGATGATGCCGACCTTCTCACTCCGTCGGAAGAGCGTTCCCTCGAGTCGAAGATAAATGCGATAAGAGAAAAATACGATTTTGACGTTCTGGTGCTTACGTATAGCGGATATGACGGTAGGAGCACCGAAAAAATTGCCGAGGAGTTTTATCTCGACAACGGTTACGGACTCGGGAAAGACCGCGACGGCTGTGTACTGTTCATAAATATCGGCGGCGGCGAGGTTGCCGTGTCGTCATACGGCAGTTACGGTGAATACGCGTTCACCGAATTCGGCAGGGACTACATACTTGACAAAATGTATGACGAAACGGGAATTTCGGACGGCAGATATTATGATTCCGCAATGCTGTTCGTCGATCGCGCCGAATATTATCTCGAGTGTGCGGCCGCGGGCGAGCCGTTTGACGAGAAGACCGACTGGCCTCACGTTCTGATCGTGTCCGGCATAATCGCGCTGCTTGCTGGACTTGTCGTTTCGGCGATCTACATTTCAAGCCTCAAGTCGCAGCTCAAGAGCGTCGCTCCCAAGCTTTCCGCCGACGGCTACATCGACCGCTCGTCGCTTGATCTGCGTGTCAACAAGGACACCTTCCTTTATTCCAACGTGTCGAAAACGCCTCGTCCGCAGAATACGTCTGGCGGCAGCAGAAGCGGCGGCGGAACGCGTCACACTTCTTCGGGCTCTTTCCACAGCAGCGTCAGAAAATTATGATACAACAAAAAGCAGACTGACTATCATGATCAGTCTGCTTTTAGTTTCGTCTCGTATCAGAGCACTTTTTCAAGCTCGTCTATCTGCTCGTCGGTGGTCGCCCAGCTCGTGCAGAATCTGACTACGGTGTGATCCTCGTCGTACATTTCCCAGAAGTCGAACGCGACCTTTTCGGCAAGCTTTGCCATAAACGTATTTTCGAGAATGACGAAGGTCTGGTTGGTCGTGGTCTCGATGAAGAAACGGTAGCCCTTTTCTTTGAGTATCGCGCGGAGCCTTTCGGCGGTCTTTATGGCGTTTTTGCTTATTTCAAAATAAAGTCCGTCGGTGAAAAGCACGTCGAACTGGATTCCGATAAGTCTGCCCTTGGCAAGCATCGCGCCGCGCTGCTTTACGAGAGTAGGGAAGTGGAGCGGCATATTATTTCTGGTGAACACGACCGCTTCGCCGCAGAGTGCGCCGACCTTGGTGCCGCCGATGTAGAACACGTCGCACAGACGCGCGATGTCGGGGAGCGAAAGCTCGCTGCCCGAGCTTTCGATGCCGTAGCCGAGACGCGCGCCGTCAAGGAAGAGCGGGATGCCGTAACGGTGACAGATATCCGAGATATCGGTCATTTCTTTTTTGGTGTAAAGCGTGCCGTACTCGGTGGGGTGAGAGATGTATACCATTCCGGGGAAGGTCATGTGCTCGTGGTTGGCGTCGGCGTAAAAGACCTTGAGATACTTTTCAAGGTCGGCGGCGTTAAGCTTGCCTTCCTTCTGAGGAAGACCTATCACCTTGTGTCCGCTGCCTTCGACGGCGCCTGCCTCGTGGCAGTTGATGTGTCCGCTCGACGCGGCAACGACGGACTCGTAGCTCTTGAGCATCGTGTCGATGACGATGAGGTTCGACTGCGTGCCTCCCGCAATGAAATAGACCTCGGCGTCGGGACATTCGCAGGCGGCTTTTATCTTTTCCTTCGCGGAATCGGAATATTTATCGTTTCCGTAGGCCTTGAGCGATTCTCTGTTCGTTTCGATGAGCTTCTGCAGTATTTTTTCGTGCGCGCCTTCGGAATAGTCGTTGATAAAGTTCAGCATATCCGTATACTCCTTTAGTTTGTTTTATCAAAGTATAACACCCGAAATGAAAAAAGTCAACAATAACGAAAATTATACTTGATTTGGCGGAGAAAAAGTGGTATAAATATAATAGGAAAATAAAAAAGAAAAGAGAAAAAACCATGCAGCAGTTCTTTGATACCTTGGAAAACGTATTCAGCTGGATAATCGAATACGCCATTCTCGTAATAGAATTCATCGGCGTCTGCGTACTCTGCTACGCCGTGATCCGTGCCGTCATCGGCATATTCAGAAAGACCGATATGATCCGTCTTGAGCTTGCCGAGGGCATCGCCCTCGCTCTCGAATTCAAGATGGGCGGCGAGCTTCTCCGTACCGTCATCGCACGCGAATGGAACGAGCTCATGATACTCGGCGCCGTCATCATACTCCGCGCCGCGCTGACCTTCCTCATTCAATGGGAGATCAGGAACGAAAAGAAAAACGTCAATTCGGTCGACGATCTCAGGAACGGCAAATAACGTAAAAAAATCCCTCATTGTACGAGGGATTTTTTTGCGTCAGTTCAGCCTGACGTAATGAGAATAAACGAAGCCCTTGACGCCGTTGTATTCGATCTCCAGCCAGTCGCCGCCGTTCGAAATGACGTTCACCACTCCGCCGTTTGGTATCTTGCCGATTATCTCCGTGTCCGTTGACGGTCCCTTTCTTATGTTGAGCCTGCTTCCGGCGGTTCTGACGACGCCCGTTTTGCCGCGCTTTGCCCCGAGGAGTTCAAGCACGGACTCCGACAGGTTCGCCGCGATGAGCCCGACGTTCGACCTTATCCATTCGGCGTCGGACGGATTGTCGTGGTAGCCGACCTCGATGAGGACGGCAGGCGCTTTGGTGCGCTTGAGCTCCGCGAACGTCGTGTTGGGCAGCGTCCGCACGAGCGACGGATCGGGATAGATGCTTCTGAAGTTCTCGGCGATGATCTCCGCCGCTCTTTTGCCTTTTTCTGACGTCGCGTAATAATAAACGTCAACGCCCCTCACGTTTCCCGCGTTTCCGCTGCCCGCCGCGTTCGAATGGATCGCGAGGTGCAGGGAATGGTCCCTTTCGTTCGACTGCGACGCCGACTGCGACGCCGTCATTTTGGGCGAATTGCGGAATACCTCCACTCCCGCCGACCTGAGATCGGCCTGCAGATCGTCGGCAATGAGGTTCATATAGTATTCCTCGCTGCCTTTTCCGTCGTAATATACGTTATATTCCTGTGTCGACGGACTCAGATATACCGATGCCATATTCATCACTCCTTTTTTCAAGTTTATGAAAAGATACGCAAAAAGGTGATTTTTTTGAAAAAACATATTGACAAACGGCACCGGATGTGATATTATAGCAACACAAAGAAGCAGAACTGTGTTCTCACCCGCCGCATCACGCAGGCGCGGTCAATATTGCAGCCGCAAAAAAGCGGCAGTATGTTGACGTGTGGGACTTTGCTTCCGCACTTTTTTGTTTTTATTTGCGCTTTCCATACGCGGAACGACCGCGTGAAGCGCTGCCCTCGAAACGAGGGGACATTTTGGAGGTGTCCGTTATCAGTAAACGCGCGTTAATCAACGAAGAGATTAAGGCAGAAGAAGTCCGTGTTGTCGATTCCGAAGGAAAACAGCTCGGCATCCTCAAACTCGGCGATGCGCTCCGCGCAGCGTCGGAAGCGGATCTTGACCTGGTCGAGATCGCACCGGAGGCAAAGCCGCCCGTGTGCAAAATAATGGATTTCGGCAAATACAGATTCGAAAAAGAAAAGAAAGAAAAAGAGAACCGCAAGAAGCAGCAGATAGTCGAGCTCAAGGAGCTCCAGCTCACCTGCAGCATCGGCGATCACGATTTCGAAACCAAAGTAAACCATGCCACACGTTTCCTGTCGCAGGGCAACAAGGTAAAGGTGCTTGTCAAGTTCAAAGGCCGCGAAATGGCTCATACCGAGCGCGGTTCCGACCTGCTTGCGCGTTTCCTCGAAGCCTGCTCTGAATTCGGTCAGGCTGACAAAGCCCCCGTTCTCGAAGGCAGAAACATGATCATGATAATAACACCGGCGAAAGCCAATCAAAATACGAAAGGAAAACCGAAAAATGGGAAAAATGAAGACACACAAGGCCAGCTCTAAACGCTTTGGTCTCACCGGAACCGGCAAGGTAAAGTACAACCACTGCGGTCGCCGTCATAAGCTCGGTCTTAAAGACTCCAAGAGAAAGAGATCTCTCCGCAAGGCTTCTTACGTAAGCGATACCAGAATGGACGATCTCAAGCGTCTGCTCCCTTATTCATAATTCAGGCGGAGGTGTAACGAAATGGCAAGAATCAAACCTGCTCTCACTACAAGAAAAAGAAGAAAGAAATTCTTAAAAGCAGCCAAAGGCTACTGGGGTTCCAAGAGTAAACACTTTAAGATGGCGAAACAAGCCGTCATGAAGTCCGGCAACTATGCGTTTGCGGGAAGAAAACAGAAGAAGAGAGATTTCCGTGCTCTTTGGATCACCCGTATCTCCGCACAGTGCAAGGTCAACGGCATCAACTATTCTCAGTTCATGCACGGCCTCAAGAAGAACGGCATCGTTATCAACAGAAAGATGCTCGCCGAGCTCGCCGTCAGCGACAAGAACGCTTTCGCGTCTCTCGTTGAAAAGGCAAAAGCTGCCCTTTAATCGCGCATACTGTTGACAAAGCACGCATTATCTGATATAATGACGGTGCTTACAAAATAATCTTCGCACGAATGCGAAGGGAGGGAAAAAAATGGCTGAAATCAAAGTTAAGGAAAACGAATCCATAGACAGCGCTATCAGAAGATTCAAGAGATCGTACCTTAAGAGCGGCGTTCCTTCTGAACTCAGAAAGAGAGAACATTACGAAAAACCCAGCGTTAAACGTAAGAAGAAGGCAGAAGCTGCAAGAAAGAGAAAATTCAAATAAGATTTCTCATACAGGCACCCGTCAATAAGACGGGTGCTTTTTTATGCCTTCTCCTATTGAAATAACGCGTTTCGTGTGATATAATTAAATAAATAAACATCCGAGGCGATAAAAATGGCGATAAAAACGGACAAAAACGCAAAAAAGAGACCGCAGTCAAACTGCGAAAGCTGCGTCAATTACGATTACAACGAAGAAACGGGCTGCTATGAATGCAACGTGAACCTCGACGAGGACGAAATGGTCAAATTCCTTGCCGATTCATTCGCGAACTGCCCGTACTACGATTATTACGACGAATACAAGACAGTCAGAAAGCAGAATTGAGGGAAAAGCTTGAAACGGATATGGCAATACGTAAAGCCTCATCTGCCGATGGTGTCTCTGGGGCTTTTCATCAAATTCATAGGCTCAATGTGCGACCTCATCATACCGTACGCGCTCGGCTACATGATCGACGGCTACAAGACCTCGACGAGCCGTAGCGGCATATATATCTGGGGCGGCGTCATGCTCGCGTCGGCTGTCGGCGCGTTCGCGTTCAACATACTCGCCAACCGCATTTCGGCGGTCACGGCGGGACGCGTGACGAGAACACTGAGGCACGACCTGTTCAAAAAAATATCTTATCTTTCGGCGTCGGGAACGGATAAATTCACCATTCCGTCGCTCATTTCGCGCCTTACCGCCGACACCTACAACATCAATCAGCTCGTGTCGAGGCTGCCGCGCATCGGCGTGCGCGCGCCCATTCTGCTCATCGGCGGAATGATCTTCACGCTCACGCTCGATCCCGTGCTGACGCTCGTCCTCGTGGGCACGCTTCCGCTCATCGCGGCCGTCGTGTATTTCGTTACCAGGGCGAGCCTGCCGCTCTATAAAAAAGTCCAGGAAATGCTCGACAGGATGACGCGTACCGTGCAGGAAAACTTCACCGGCGTCAGAGTCGTCAAGGCGCTTTCCAAGACCGAATACGAAAAGAAGAAATTCGCGTCCGACAACGACGCTCTCACGGCTGCCGAAAGACGCGCCGAGCTCATAATGGCGATAAGCAATCCCACCACCACCGTTATCCTCAACGTGGGGCTCACGCTCGTCGTTCTCGTCGGCGCGTTCAGGGTCGATTCGCGTCTCACGACCCCCGGAAACATCATTTCTTTTCAGACATATTTCACCATCATCCTCAACGCCATGCTCAGCGTGACCCGCGTTTTCATCATGTGCAGCAAGGGCGCGGCGTCCGCGTCGCGTATCACCGAGGTGCTTGACGCCGAGGACGACCTTCCCGTGAACGAAATGGAAACGGGAGACAGCGAATATCATATCGAATTCAGAAACGTCACGTTCTCCTACAACAAGAACGAGCCCAACCTCAAGGACGTTTCGTTCCGTCTTAAAAGAGGCGAAACGCTTGGCATAATAGGCTCGACCGGAAGCGGAAAAAGCACGCTCATCGCGCTCCTCAACCGTTTTTACGATGTGGACGAGGGCGCGATATACGTGAACGGAACGGACGTCAGGTCTATTCCCAAGCCCGTTCTCGCGTCGATGTTCGGCAACGCGTTCCAGAACGATTTCATCGTGTCGGGCGACATCGGCGACAATGTCGACTATTACCGTTCTCTCGGAGACGAGCGGATAGAAAGCGCCATGCGCAACAGCTGCGCTTATGAATTCGTGTCGGCGTATCCCGACGGAACGGCTCACCTCGTTGCCCAGCGAGGCAGCAACCTTTCGGGCGGACAGAAGCAGAGGCTGCTCATTTCACGCGCCATCGCCGGAGAGCCCGAGATACTCGTGCTCGACGACTCGTCGTCCGCTCTCGATTACAAGACCGATTCGATCCTGCGCCGTTCGCTTCACGAAAATTACGGCTTTGCCACCAAGATGATCGTGACGCAGCGTATTTCGTCGATACGGAACGCCGACCTCATACTCGTGCTTGACGACGGCATCGTCATCGGCAAGGGAACGCACGAACAACTGATGGAAAACTGCGGCGAATACCGCACCATCGCGGAAATGCAGATGGGAGGTGACGTCGGATGAATAACGGAATGATAGGCGGCGGCAGAATGTCGCGATCCGAAACGAGCGGCGACAGACGCAAGTTTTCGGGCGGAAAAGTCAAAAAGAAATATATACTTCTGCGGCTCTGGAGGTATATGTACCGCTATAAGTTCCTGCTTTTGCTCTCCCTCCTTCTCGTCGTGGCGTCAAACCTGCTCGCACTCTGGGGGCCCTCGCTCTCGGGCGACGCCATCAACGCCATCGCCGAAAAAAGCGGCGTCAATTTCCCCAAGGTATTCAAATACGTCATCCTCATGCTCGTCACCTACGCGGTGTCGGGGATACTCGCTTACCTGCTCGCGACCCTCATCGCCGTCCTTTCGAAAAAGGTCGTCAACCGCATGAGGCGCGACGTGTTCGAAAAGCTCGTGTCTCTCCCCGTCAGCTTTTTCGATTCTTATCAGGCGGGCGACATAATCAGCGTAATATCGTACGATATCGACACGGTGAACGCGTCGCTGTCGCAGGACCTGCTGCAGCTGTGCAAATCGGTCATAATCGTGTTCGGTTCTCTTTGGATGATGCTCCGCATCGCCCCGAAGCTCGTGCTGGTTTTCGCCTTCACGATCCCGCTTGCCATAGTGTTCACCAACGTCATCACGCGCAAGGTGCGCCCGCTCTTCCGCAAACGCTCCGCGAAGCTCGGCGAGCTCAACGGCTTCGTTGAGGAAATGACGGCGGGACAGCGCACCACGAAGGCGTACGACCGCGAAGAAGAGGTGCTTAAGCGCTTCGATGTCAGGAACGACGAAGCAGTGGACGCCTACACCAGGTCGGAATATTACGGCACGATCGTCGGCCCCGGCGTCAACTTCATCAACAACCTGTCGCTCACGCTCGTCAGCGTGTTCGGCGTAATAAGTTATCTGAACGGCAATATGCTCATCGGCGATATCTCGTCGTTCGTTCAGTATTCGCGCAAATTCTCCGGCCCCATCAACGAGGCGGCAAACATAATCGGCGAACTGCAGTCGGCGTTTGCCGCGGCTGAAAGGGTATTCCGTCTCATTGACGCCGACCCCGAAAAAGCCGATCCCGACGACGCGGAGGTACTTTCCGACGTCAAGGGCTGCGTCGAACTCAAAAACGTGTTGTTCGGTTATACCAAAGAAAAAGAGATCATCCACGACCTCAGCCTCAAGGCACCCGAGGGAAGCCTTGTTGCCATCGTCGGACCTACCGGAGCCGGAAAAACTACCATCGTCAACCTGCTGATGCGTTTCTACGACGTCGACAAGGGCGACATAACGGTCGACGGCAAATCGGTTTACTCGCTCACGCGTGATTCGCTGCGTGCGTCATATACGATGGTGCTTCAGGACACGTGGCTGTTCCACGGCACGGTCTATGAAAATCTTGCCTACGGTAAGGAAAACGTGACGATGGCTGACGTCGAACGCGTCTGTAAGGCGGCGAAGATAGACAGCTTCATCAAGAGGCTGCCGAATGGCTACGACACCGTCATCGGCGGAAACGAAAACATATCCAAAGGTCAGAAGCAGCTCATAACCATAGCACGCGCTATGCTGCTCGACTCAAAGATGCTCATCCTCGACGAAGCCACCTCAAACGTCGACTCGCGGACCGAAATGCATATCCAGTCCGCGATGCGCGAACTGATGAAGGGCAGAACGTGCTTCGTCATCGCTCACAGACTTTCCACCATCAGGAACGCCGACATCATACTCGTCGTCAAGGACGGCAACGTGGTGGAGCAGGGAAATCACGAAGAGCTCATGGCAAAGAAAGGCTTCTATTCCGAACTGTACTATTCGCAGTTCGACGAGGTCGAACAATAGAGAGGTAAACAATGAAAAAAATATCACTTTTGCTACTTTTGGCTTTTCTTCTCGGGCTTTGCGCCTGCGGAGAAGCCGAAAACGGAGACGTAAGCGCCGCTCCCTCGTCGGAGAGCGAAAAAACGTCGTCGTACGAAGAAATATCAACGGAGTCAAGTGAAGATATGAGCGAAGAAACAAGCGAAGAGATCAGCGAAGAAGAAAGCGTCGACCCCTATCTCGACGGCAAAAAGATCGTCGTGTTCGGCGACTCCATAACCGCTCTCGGTTCTTGGGGCAGAACGGCTGCCGAAGAACTCAATATGTATTTCTTCAACGGCGCGATGGGCGGCATCACGAGTGAAAAAGGCCTTGAACGCTTCGACGCGTTCGTGGCGTCGCAGGACCCCGATTTCGTCACCCTGCTTTTCGGCATGAACGACCTTATCATGGTGTCGAAGAGCAAGCCGCGCGTCACTCCCGAGCAGTTCGGCGAGAATATGAAAGCTCTTATCGCACGCACGAAAGAAATCGGCGCGACTCCCATCCTGCTCACGACCAATCCCTATAACCCCGACCTTTTCTATCAGGCGCAGGGACAGGACAAGTCGCTTTACGCCGAAGTGGGCGAGCCGCTCGAATGGCTTGCCGTCTATAACGACGTCACGCGAAAGGTCGCCGAAGAAACGGGAACGTACCTCATCGATATGTACGCCGCCTGCGAAGGCGTGAGCTACTACACGCTCCTCACCGACGGCATCCATCTTGCCGCCAAGGGCAACGAGATATTCGCGTCCACCCTCGTTTCGTGGTTCCGCGAGCATTACGAATCCGATCCCGACGCTCCCAAGGTCAGCAGCACCGACAAATATATCAACGTGGATTCCGAAAACAGCGCGTCGATCGTTTCGTTCGAGCCGAACGACTGGTTCTTCAACGACAAGGGCACGATGTCGATCAAAAACGTCGGAGACTCCATAAGATTCTGCAACACCAACGGACTCTGGCCCGACGCGCAGTACGTCGTAAAGGAGCCGGTAAGCGTATCGGTCGCCGACGGCGTGCTGAATTTCGACATCAAAACGTCCAACGTCAATACGAGCATACTGCTTTATTTCGACGGCGCGACTCCGTCGGCGTACACGGACAAGCAGTATGTCATCATCAACAAATTCCTCGGCGGAAACTGCGAATCCTACACGGGCGACCTGCTCGCGAATCAGCATCTCACGGGCAGCGTTGAGCTTTCGAAGCTCGGAATAAATCAATCCTGCATCCACGACGGCAAAGTCCTCGTTACCGGCGTAAAGGTCTATGCCGCCGGCAGCGCCTATGAAAACGTAACGGTAAAACAACTTGAAATCGGAGTGAAATGATATGCGTAAACTGCTTGCGGCATTGCTGTTCGCCGTCGCCGTTCTGTGCGTTTCGTGCGGAAACGCCGAGACCCACGTCCACGAATACACCGAAAACGTGATAGCCCCGACCTGCAGGGCTGACGGACACACCGAATGTACGTGCGTATGCGGCGACAAATACGTCAAGGACGTCATACCGAAGATACCCCATTCTTTTTCCGTCACGATGTCGCTCGACCCGACCTGCATCAAGGACGGATTCGTCACCGAAAAATGTTCCGTCTGCGGTGAGGAGCAGAAAACCGTCATCCCGTGCGAGGGTCACAAGCTGACGAATACGAAAACCGAGATCGCGGAACACAACTCGGGCAACAGATATCTCGTCACGGGCGACTGCGAAGTGTGCGGCAAAAAAGACGTCGTTATTTCGTCCTACGCCATATCCCCCGCGATATCCGACAGCGTTGACGGCGAGCTTTCCGATATAGGCAAAGGCGGAAAAGTAACGATAAAGCAGACGTCACTCGGAACCAAGATGATCGCCGAGCCGAGAAACGGCTACGTCTTCCTCGGCTGGAGCGACGGCGTCACGCAGAGCGTCAGGGACTTCACCGAGATAAATGAAGACCTTTACGCGGTCTATTCGTTCGAGCACTACACTCTGCCCGTGATGAACATCGTCACGGCGGGAGGCGCCGAAGTCGTTCGCCTCGACCCCTACGTCGACTGCAAGGTGAGCACGTATTACTGCGATGAAAAGTATCTCCTACGCGACGCCGACGCCGGCATCCGCGTGCGCGGCAACGCTTCTTCCAACTACGGAGATTCCGACTGGATACGTCAGAACAAGGTGCATTACCGTCTCAAATTCGACGAGCGCACGTCGGTGTTCGGGATAAATTCGGGCGCTGAATGCAAAAGCTGGGTGCTGCTCCGCGGAGACAGCAACTTCATGAAGGAAATGATACCCGACATGATGTTCAACCGCTTCACCGACAGATACGTCTTCGCACCGGATTACACCTTCGTCAGCGTATATCTCAACTACGAATACTACGGTGTCTACGTTCTGTGCGACCAGATACAGATCGACAAGTACCGCATCAACATCGACGAAAAGGAAGACGACGACACCGACATTTATCACGGCTACCTGCTTGAGATAGACAACTATTACAGCAAAGAGCCGTACTATTTCACGGTGGATTACGGCGGAGTCAAGCTCACCGACGTTTACGGCGTCACCCACACCGCGAAAACGGTCGGCTATTCCGTCAAATACGACGAACTGACCGAGGAACAGCTCGCTTTCTTACAAAAATATATCTCCAACGCCTACGCGATCTGCTACCGCGCCATTTACAAAAACGATTTTTATCGCTTCAACGCCAATTACGACCTTGTCGAATTTCCCGAGGCGGCGTCCGCCAAGGAAGTGGTGGAAAAGGTGCTCGACCTCGATTCGGTTGCGGCGATGTATATACTGCGCGAGCTCGCGGCGGAACGCGACGGAGGCATCGGCAGCTTCTATATGTACGTCGATTTCACCGACGGCGAGCCGCATCTTACGTTTTGCGCTCCGTGGGACTTTTCGTGGGCGTTCGGCGACGATATGGGCTTCAGATATGACAAGCTTTGTGTCGGCGCGTGGCAGCCTCAGGAATTCATAAGCAGCGCGTCCAACCGCTCGTTCACCTGGTTCATAACCCTTTACAACGCCGACTGGTTCGTTGACATCGTAAAGGAAAAATGGCAGAGGTGCATGAGAGAAGGCGGATTCGACGAACTGATAAACGAAATGGACCGCGTCACTTCGGAATATAAACAGGAATTCGCGATGAACACCGAACGCTGGAACTGCGGCGACCAGGAATACGCCATGTCCGGCATCCGCTCCTGGCTGAAAAAACGCATTGAATTTCTTGACAGCATCTGGGGTGAACAAAAAATAAGGATACGGAAATAGAAATGACCGACGATGAAAAAATCGAATTCGTTGCCAGACGTATTCTGAAAAAATATCATAAGGCTTTTGAGGAACTTGCGAGGTTTTACGATACGGATCGATCCGACGAATGAGGAAGTCGCGCGTGTCGGCTTTGCCGTCGCGTCAAACAAAATGGGCTACGAAGAGCTGCTTCAATGGATATACGATAATCAATAAAAAGGAGGTGCAGACCTCCTTTTTTTTATATCCAATACACGGTGTGACGTTTTCCGACAAATGAAATGTTTATAATTACATCGGTGATCGTAAAACAAAGTTTTACAATTGCCAATAAAACAAAGGAAGGTGAAGAAATGACTTTCAGTCTTGAAAGCGAAAACGGCATAATGTCGGTGAAGTTAAGGGGCGAAATGGACCACCACAGCGCGAAGCCCGTGAGGGAAGAGATAGACGCCGCCATCACGTTCGAAAGTCCCGTGCTGCTTCGGCTCGACCTGTCGGAGATAGTGTTCTGTGATTCGTCGGGGCTCGGCTTCATAATGGGCAGATACCGCCGCATGAACGAGGTCGGCGGCAGTCTGACGCTTGTCGATCCGTCTGCCCCCACGATGAAGATACTTTCACTCGCGGGGCTGGACAAGCTTATCAGAACGGAAATAACGAAGGGAGTGTAAAAATGAGAAACAAGCCGAAAAATCAGTTCAAATGCGTCATTCCGGCGTGCTCCGTCAACGAGGGCTTCGCGAGGATGACGGTGAGCGCCTTCATTTCGATGATAGACCCGAGGGTGAACGAGCTTGCCGATATGAAGACGGCGGTGAGCGAGGCGGTCACCAACGCCATCGTCCACGCCTACGCCGACGACGGCAAAAGGAGCGAAAAATCCGTTTACATATCGGGCGAGCTTTACGACGGCAGAAAAGTCGTCATAACCGTCCGCGACAAGGGAAAGGGAATAGAAGACGTCAAAAAGGCGATGGAGCCGCTTTACACCACGTCGTCGGGCGAGGAACGGTCGGGTATGGGGTTCACGGTGATGGAATCGTTCACCGACCGGATCAAGGTGCGGTCAGCGCCGGGCAAGGGCACGTCGGTCAGACTTTATAAGAAATTTTCCGAGTGATGACGTCATACGACTTTTCCGAAGAGATCGAAAGGGCGCAGAACGGCGACAGAAACGCGCTCGATTCGGTCGTCACGTCAAATCTCGGGCTCGTCAAGGCGATAGCCAAACGGTTTATCGGGCGCGGAACCGAGTACGAGGACCTCGTGCAGATAGGCAGTATCGGGCTTATGAAGGCGGTGCGGAATTTCGACGTCTCGGCGGGCACGCGGTTTTCGACCTACGCCTTCCCGCTCATAACGGGCGAAATAAAAAAGCACCTGCGTGACGACGGAACGATAAAGGTGTCGCGCGTTCTCAAGCACGACGCGTCGGTGGTCAACAGGATCAGGCAGGAATATATAAAAGAAAACGGCGAGGAGCCGCCGCTTTCCGTCATCACGGAAAAAAGCGGGCTCGACGCCGCGGAAGTCGCGAGAGCGATAGAGGCGTCCACGCCCGTGCTGTCCTTTTCGTATCAGAACGATGAGGGCGACCGTACGGTCGAGGAGATGGTCGGCAGCGACAATATAGGCGAACTGTGCGAAAAAATATCGCTCCGTCAGTCGCTGATGCTGCTTGAAAAAACCGAAAGGGAAATCGTGGTGGACAGATATTTTCTCGGCCTTTCTCAAAAGGAAACGGGCGAAAGGCTCGGGCTCACGCAGGTTATGGTATCGAGAAAAGAAAAGAAGATACTTGAAAAGCTGAGGGACGAACTGACGTGAAACGCCGTCAGCCGCCCTTTTTGCGTCTTTCGTGCGGCACGACCCTGAAGCCCGACACGTTCCCGCGCTCAAGGGAACCGAAAACGCGCTTTTTGACGCCGTGGTCGTTTCTTTCGAGATCTCTTACGAAATCCTTCATTTTTTCTCTGTCGGTGATGCCGTCGGCGGGACACGATTTCGGGGATATTTCAATGTTTTCCGTCTTTACGAAATGGCGTATGTCGGATTCGGGCGTGTAGATGAGCGGACGTATCAGCGTCACGCCCTTGCGGTCAAGGTAGGTGACGGGCGAAAAGCAGCCGATCCGTCCTTCGTTGAACAGATTCATAAAGAAGGTCTCGATGACGTCGTCATAATGATGACCGAGCGCGATCTTGGTCATACCGTGCGCCAGTGCCGCGTCGTGGAGCGCACCGCGCCTGAGATTGGCGCAAAGCGAGCAGGGATTTGACTCCTTGCGGATCTCGAAAACTATCTGATAAATATCGGTTTTCTGAACGATGAGCTCGACGTCCATATCGTCGCAGAGACGCTTTATCGGGTCAAGGTCAAGACCGGGAACGCCCGTGTCGAGCGTTATCGCCTTCACCGTGAAACGCTCGGGATAAAAGCGGCTGAGCGCCTTCAGCACGCACAGCAGGGTCATGCTGTCTTTGCCGCCGCTGACGCCGACCGCGATAACGTCGCCGTCATTTATCATGCCGTATCCGTCTACGGCGCGTCTTACCTGCGACAGCAGTTTTTGTATATTTTGAAATTCTCTCATTCGATTCAACTCTTTTCACACGGAATTATATATTATTGAAGAGCATATTACAAGTGCTTTTTTGAAAAAAGTGATTTTGAAAATCACAAAAACGCACGAAACGCGAGAAAAACGAAGAAAATCACGCAAAAAACAAAAATTTTTGAAAATACCTATTGACAAACGGATTTTTTCTGTTATAATAGCGGAGCACGTTAAAAAAGATTATACGGAGGAAATCATTCAATGTCAACATTCATGGCAAAAAAAGAGTCTATTGAACGTAAATGGTACGTTATAGACGCAGCCGGCAAGACTCTCGGCAAAGTTGCCGTAGCAGCTGCCACCATCCTCAACGGTAAACATCGTCCCGAATATACCCCCAACGTAGATTGCGGTGAATGCGTTATCGTTATCAATGCCGAAAAGATCGTTCTCACCGGCAAAAAGCTCGATCAGAAGATCTATTATCATCATTCCGGCTATGTAAGCGGACTCAAAGCCGTCAAGTATCGCACCCTTATGGCTTCCAAGCCCGAAATGGTCGTCGAACTCGCAGTCAAGGGCATGCTTCCCAAGAACAAGATCGGCGCGGCAAGCTTCGGACGTCTTAAGGTTTACGCAGGCGCTGAACACAAACAGGAAGCTCAGCAGCCCATCGCGATCGAAGTAAAGTAAGGAGGAAGAAACAATGACATACACACCTTCAAAACCCTATTTCTACGGCACCGGCAGAAGAAAATCTTCCACCGCCAGAGTCAGACTCGTTCCCGGTTCCGGTGTTATCACCGTCAACAAAAAGGATATCGACGATTATTTCGGACTCGACACCCTTAAGCTCGTTGTCAACCAGCCGTTCAATGTGACTTCCACCATCGGCAAATTCGACGTTATCGCTTCCGTTCAGGGCGGCGGCATCTCCGGTCAGGCAGGCGCCATCCGTCACGGCATCGCAAGAGCTCTTCTCCAGGCAGGCGAAGATTACCGTCCTCTTCTCAAAAAAGCGGGCCTTCTCACCCGTGACCCTCGTATGAAGGAAAGAAAGAAATACGGTCTCAAAGCAGCTCGCCGCGCAAGCCAGTTCTCCAAACGTTAAGTTTATCATACGTTATCAAAAAGCCCGAAGCCTCAAAACTGCGGGCTTTTTTCGTTCGGAAGACGACGCTTTCGTTTTTTTGAGACGGGAGATCCGGCGGCGCGTATTTTGCATAAAACGCGTGACGACGATATAAAAACTCAAAATTTGTGCATATTGCTGATTGAAATATGCGATTTTATAGAGTATTATATACAAGAGTTAATATAAGAAAGAGGAAACAAAAATGAAAAAGATTTTATCTATGATCCTTGCGCTCGCCATGGTGCTTTCACTTTGCCTGCTTGCAGCCTGCTCTGATGAAGACGGCGATAACTCCGGCGAAGAAGTAAAAGAGACCATCAAGTACATCAACATCAAACTCACCGACGAACAGTATGCTTACGCCGTCGCAAAAGACAACGCCGAACTTCTCACCGCGACCAACGAGGTCCTTTCCGAGATCAAAGCCAACGGCGAACTCAACAAAATCGTCGAGAAATATTTCTCCGCCGATACCGCCAATATCAAGCTTTTTGACGCGGGCGAAGTCGACGGATCCAAAAAGCAGCTCGTCGTTGCCACCAACACCCCGTTTGCTCCTTTTGAATACAAAGAAGGCAACAAATTCTGCGGCATAGATATCGAGATCGCGTCTCTCATCGCCGAAAAGATCGGTGCCGAGCTCGTCATCAAGGATATGGACTTCGACGCCGTTCTCACCGCCGTTGAGCAGGGAAGCGCTGACATCGCGATGGCAGGACTTACATACAGCGAAGACCGCGCCCAGACCGTCAACTTCTCCGATACTTATTACAACGCTTCTCAGGTCGTCATCTGCAAGATCGGCGACACCACCTTCGACGCCTGCAATACCGCCGAAGACGTTGAAGCCATCCTCAAATCCTTCGATTCCAAGAAGATAATCGGTTACCAGAACGGCACCACCGGCGGACTTTACGTCCTCGGCGACGAAGACTGGGGCTTTGACGGCTTCTCCGTTACCGGCAAGGGCTACGAATCCGCTGTCAACGCGGTTATGGCAATGGTCAACGGTCAGATCGACTACGTCGTGGTTGACGAAGGACCCGCCACCATCATCGTCAAATCCGTAAACGGCAAATAATTTTTTCCAAATAAAACGCGTAACGCCACGCCGCGAAAGCAGCGTGGCATATCGTGTTTTTGAAAGGACTTTTATGCAGTATAAATGGAACAAATTCATTGACACGCTGATAGATAAAGAAGGCTACAAGGATGTTCTCGAGGGGCTCGGAAACACCGCGAGGATAGCCATAATCGGACTTCTCATCGGCATAGTCATCGGCACGGTCATTGCCGCGATAAGGGTGATGCCCAAGCGCAAATGGTACGCCAGACTGCTCAACCGCGTCTGCGGCATCTACGTCGGATTCTTCCGCGGAACGCCTATCGTCGTACAGCTCCTCGTGGGCTTTTTCGTCATAGTTCCCTTGCTCGGCGTGAGAGTTTCGGAGGAGGACGCCTGCGTCGTCATTTTCGGGCTCAACAGCGGAGCTTACGTTTCGGAGATCATGAGGGGCGGCATCAATTCGGTCGATCCGGGACAGATGGAAGCCGGACGCGCTCTCGGACTCGGCTACACCGTAACGCTGCTCAAATTCATCGTGCCGCAGGCGATAAAGAACATACTCCCCACACTCGGAAACGAGTTTATTTCGCTTATCAAGGAAACATCCGTCATCAGCATAGTCGGCGCGACCGACTTCTGCGTCGCGTTCAAGCGCATGGGCGAAAACAATTACGAAGTTATGGTACCGTATCTCGTTATGGCAGTATGCTATATCATAATCGTGTATGCCATTTCGCTCCTCATAAAGCTGCTTGAAAAAATAATGGCGAAGAACGAAAGAGGGAAAGGAGGCACGGGCAATGCAAGAAGCAGAAAACAAGCCATTGCTTGAGATAAAGCATCTTTCCAAATCCTTCGGAAGCAACGAGGTGCTGAGGGATATTTCGACGAACGTGATGAAGGGCGAACGCGTCGTGATACTCGGGCCGTCGGGCTCGGGCAAAAGCACGTTTCTGCGCTGCCTCAACTGTATGGAAGACCCTACGGGCGGCGAAATAATTTTTGAGGGCGAGAACATCGCCGACGAAAAAGTCGATATCAATATCCGCCGTGAACACATAGGCATGGTCTTTCAGCAGTTCAATCTGTTCAACAACAAGACCGTGCTAAAGAACATCACGGCAGCTCCCGTTTATCTCGGCAGGAAAAAGCTGAGAAGAGCAAAGACGAAGAACCTCTTCACGAAGATCGGCAACGTATTCAGAAAGAATAAAAAAGAACTTATCCCCGTCACAACGAGCGCAAAGCAGGTCAAAGCGGACGCCGATGCAAAGGCGCGCGAGCTGCTGAGGCGTATCGGGCTCGAGGACAAGGCAAACGCGTACCCCGCGACTCTTTCCGGCGGTCAGAAGCAGCGTATCGCGATAATCCGTGCGCTTGCGATGGACCCGACGGTCATGCTCTTCGACGAGCCGACGAGCGCCCTCGACCCCGAAATGGTCGGCGAAGTGCTCGACGTTATGCGTGAGCTTGCCGACGCCGGAATGACGATGATCGTCGTGACGCACGAAATGGGCTTTGCGCGCGAGGTCGCGAGCCGTATAATGTTCATCGACGAGGGCAAAGTGATCGAGGAAGCGCCGCCCGCCGAGTTCTTCGGTAATCCCAAAAATCCCCGCGTAAAGGAATTTCTTGCAAAGGTTCTCTGAAATATCCGAAATAAACAAAGATCCGCTTGGCGTCTGCCAAGCGGATCCGTTTATTTTTTATTCGTAAACTTCAAGAGCGTCTTTTCTCGAAAGATTGATCCTGCCCTTGTTGTCGACGCCGAGGACCATGACCTTTACGGTGTCGCCGATGGCAACCACGTCTTCGACCTTTTCAACACGCTTCTTGTCGAGCTTGGAGATGTGAACGAGACCTTCCTTGCCGGGAGCGTATTCCACGAAGCAGCCGATGGGGATGATGCCCGTGACCTTGCCGGTGTAGATGGCGCCGGGTTCGGGATCCATAACGATGGCGTTGATGATGTCGAGAGCCTTGTAGGCGTTGGTCTTGTCAACAGCCGCGATGAACACGCTGCCGTCGTCTTCGATGTCGATCTGAGCACCGGTGTCGGCACAGATCTTCTGAATGACTTTGCCGCCCTTGCCGATGACTTCGCTGATCTTCTCGGGGTCGATCTTGGTGGAGATCATCTTGGGTGCGTATTCGGAAACGTCGTGTCTGGGCTCTGCGATGCAGGGGAGAATGATGTTGTCGATTATATAGAAGCGGCCTTTTTTGGTGACTTCGAAAGCGTTCTTGATGATCTCGGGGGTAAGACCGTCGATCTTGAGGTCCATCTGAATGGCGGTGATGCCTTTCTTGGTGCCTGCTACCTTGAAGTCCATGTCGCCGAAGAAGTCTTCGAGACCCTGGATATCGATCATGGTAGCCCAGGTGCCGTCGTCATCGGTGATAAGACCGCAGGAGATACCCGCAACGGGAGCGGAGATGGGAACGCCCGCGTCCATAAGAGCGAGGGTGGAACCGCAAACGGAAGCCTGAGAAGTGGAACCGTTGGAGGAAACTACCTCGGAAACGAGACGGATGGCGTAGGGGAATTCGGCTTCGGAGGGAACTACGGGCTCGAGAGCGCGTTCCGCGAGAGCACCGTGACCGATCTCACGTCTGCCGGGAGAACGGACTGCCTTGGCTTCGCCTACGGAGTAGCCGGGCATGTTGTAGTGGTGCATATATCTCTTGGTGTCTTCCTGATCGATGCCGTCGAGGAGCTGAGCTTCGCGCAGAGCCGCGAGGGTGGCAACGGTGACGACCTGAGTCTGACCTCTGGTGAACACTGCGGAGCCGTGAGTTCTGGGAAGGAGACCGACTTCTGCCGCGAGAGGACGGATCTCGTCCATCTTTCTGCCGTCGACTCTGCGGCGGTCTTCCTTGAGCCAGGTGCGGACGATCTTCTTCTGGAGCTTATACATACATTCGTTGATCTGAGGAACGGAATCGGGATATTCTTCTTCAAGAGCAGCGAAAACCTTTTCATAGATGGGCTTGAGGTTGGCGTCGCGGATCTTCTTGTCATCGGTGTCAAGAGCGACTTTGACTTCTTCGCCTACGAGGGCTTCGATCTTGTCGAACATATCGTGATCGATCTCGCAGGAAGGATAGTCGAACTTGGGCTTGCCGATCTCGGCTTTGATGGAGTTGATGAAGTCAACGAGAGGCTTGATCTCTTCGTGAGCCTTCATAATAGCTTCGTACATGGTGTCGTCGTCGACTTCCTTGGCGCCTGCTTCGATCATGACGACTTTTTCCTTTGACGCCGCAACGGTGAGCTCGAGCTCGGACTTTGCTCTCTGTTCGGCGGTGGGGTTGATGACGATCCTGCCGTCAACGAGACCTACGAAAACGCCGCCGATAGGTCCGTTCCAGGGAATATCCGAAATGGAAAGGGCGATGGAGGCGCCGATCATGGCTGCGATCTCGGGGGAGTTGTCGGGGTCAACGGACATGACCATGAGAGAAAGAACAACGTCGTTTCTGAGGTCCTTCGGGAAGAGAGGACGGATGGGTCTGTCGATGACACGGCTTGCGAGTATGGCTTTTTCGCTGGGGCGGCCTTCTCTCTTGAGGAAGCTGCCGGGGATCTTGCCTACCGCGTAGAGGCGTTCTTCAAAATCGACGGAAAGGGGAAGGAAATCTATTCCGTCACGGGGAGCGGCGGATGCGGTCGCGTTGGCGAGGATGACGGTGTCGCCGTAACGGACGAGGCAGGAGCCGTTGGAAAGCTGGCTGAGTTTGCCGGTCTCGATAACGAGAGGACGTCCGGCAAGTGTGTACGTGAATGTTTTTGCGTTTTCAAACATTTTTGTTTCTTCCTTTCTTGTTTTTGTATTTACTTTCGAGGAAGAAGTATGGTTTAACACTTAAATACGCCGTAAAAAAAGCGTTTACGCCATATTTAACTGCTAAACCGCTCTTCCCCGATGCCTTGGGTACGAAAAGCAGGGCTGCCGTTTTGCAGCAGCCCTTTTCCGATCACTTTCTGATCTTGAGACGGTCGATGATGGAACGGTAACGTTCGATGTCGACTTTGGTCAGATAAGCAAGGAACTGTCTTCTCTTGCTTACCATCTGAAGCATACCTCTGCGGGAGTGGTTGTCCTTGGGGTTGCGTTTGAGGTGTTCGGTGAGTTCGTTGATCCTGTAAGTAAGGATGGCGATCTGAACCTCGGGCGAACCGGTGTCACCTTCGCGGATGGCGTACTCTTCGATGATCTGTTTTTTGATCTCGGCTGTAAGCATGTGCTTTTCCTCCTTTTATAATATTTTCGGTAAGACCAGGCCGACGGTGGAGGACCGTGCGACTGAGTGATACCCTCGGTACTTGCGCACCGTTTCGTATTATATCACGCTTTTTCCTTTTTGTAAATAGTTTTTCGAGATTATTTTTAGTGATTTTATTAACATTTATTCTATTGATATAATAAAAACGATGTGATATTATATATACGGCTGAAAATGCGTTCGGCAATGGCTTCATATAAAACGAAAGGAAAGACCCGCGATGTTCAGATGGCTTCTCAAAATCGGCTCACGCCTTTTGGCGATCGCCTTGATGTGCGGTATCACCGCAGGCATAATATATCTCGCTTCCTCACGCTCGCTCCCGCTCCTTCCCGAGGATGACGTTGACTACAGCGTGATACCCGCCGCGGAAAGCAGCGGCGGCGTTTCGGAATCCGACAAGTCCGCCGAGGAAGCGTCGTCCGACGTTTCGTCCGAGACGTCCGAGGAATCGGGCGAGGAAAGCGGGGAAACCGATTATCTCTCTTCGTTCAAAACGGTGGTGAGCGGTTCGCCGACCGACGTTTCCGAGCACAGATACGACGAAACAACGCAGGAGCTCGTCATCAACGACGTGCCTTCCGATATCAGAGCTCTCGGTCCCGACGAGGTCAGCGTCAGAATGGGGTTCACCTTCCTTCCCGACGGACGCGTGTTCGACTCGCGCTTCCGCGATATCACCGGACTCGTGGCGGGTCTTACGTTCACGGGGCTCCGCGACAGCGAGATGATGCCGATATTCAAAAACGAAGAGACCGGCGAAATGTTTTTCGTGAACGAGAACGACGAGCTGATCCCGACCGACTTTGACGAACATCTCGACAAGCTCGGCTTTGATTTCGACGTTCCCGTCTATCTCTGCGAACAGACCGACGACGCCAAGCGCGTTTACAGCAAGTCGATGGGCAAATACGGCTACCGCGCCTTTGTGGGCACCGAATTCGAGCGGACTTACTGCTACTACGATTTTGAAGAGGTTTTCGCGTTCTATCCTTTCCTCGACAACGGGGAAGCCAAGGGCACGGGCGCGACGCTCATAACCCGTCAGGGCGTGCAGTATCTCGAATTCTACGGCTCGAAATTCAACCGCATCACGGTCGGCCCGCGTGAAGGGCAGACCGACAACACCGTCGCGGTCGGCTTTTATCCGCCCGATGACAGAAGCCTTGACGCTATCGGATATTTCTATTTCTGCGACGGCTACACCCGCGTAAAGAATCTGCGCGACGACGGCACGTTTGAGGAGCGCCTCATCGATCCGCTCGGAAAACTGCTCAAACGCATCCCCGACTTTGACCTCAAAGCGTACTCCGACGGAATAATGCTGCTTGAAAAGAAGGGCGTTTTCGGCTACGCCACCACGTCGCTCAACTGGATCACCGACCCGATGTACGAGGAGGCGCTTCCGTTCCTTGAGGGGCTCGCCGTCGTAAAGACCAACGGCAGATACGGCGTCATAACCACGACCGGCGACTACGCGATCGAACCCGTCTTCGACAGGATACTCAACTGCTCCGGCGGCGTCATCGCCGCTTACGACGAAGAGCACGGCTGGACCTTCTTCAACAAGCTTTACATCCACGAGGAAGAGCCGGAAACGAGCGGCGAAACGTCGGAAGAAGATACCTCCGGCGACGTTTCCGAAGAAGCATCGGACGTGTCCGGGACATCCGAAGAAGCGGACGAAAATTAACTTAATATTAACACAACATTTCTGAACTATGTATTTGCGCGGACGTTTGAAAAAATGTCCGCGCTTTTTGTCCGTCTTGGAAAAATTGCTTGATTTTTCCATTTGGTAAGTATATTATTTATATTAGGAGTGATATAAATAATGGCGGAATTGAAGAATACATACGCAGAATACTATTTTCATCAGGGTACGAGCTGTGCCGCTTATGAATACCTCGGCTCTCATATTTCGGGTGACGAAATAATATTCCGTACGTGGGCGCCGAACGCCGACGCCGTGTGCCTTGCGGGCGATTTCAACGGTTGGGGAAGCGACCTGCCTCTCGAACGCATCACCGAAGGCGGCATCTGGGCGGCAGCGGTGAAAAAAGACCTCATACCGATAGGCGGAAGATATAAATATCTCATTTTCCGCGGTGACAGAAGCTTTTTCAAATCCGACCCGTACGCGTTCTGGTCCGAGACCAAGATCAACACCGCGTCGCTGCTTTGCGACATCGGCGGCTACGACTGGCACGACGAAAAATACCTTGAAAAAAGAAAAGCGTGGAAGGACGAGCTCTATATGGACCGTTCGCCGTCCGTCCCCGTGAATATATACGAAGTCCATCTCGGCTCGTGGAAGAAGCACGAAGACGGCAGCTATCTCACCTACCGCGAGCTCGCGGACGAGCTTTCGGAATATGTATCGGATATGGGATATACGCATATAGAGATAATGCCCATTGCCGAGCATCCCTTCGACGGCTCGTGGGGATATCAGATCTGCGGCTACTACGCGCCGACCTCGCGTTTCGGCAGCCCGAAGGAATTCATGGAATTCGTCGATATTTTCCATCAGAAGGGCATCGGCGTCATCCTCGACTGGGTGCCTTCGCATTTTCCCAAGGACGCTCACGGACTTTACGAATTCGACGGCTCGCCGCTTTACGAATATCAGGGTGCCGACAGAATGGAGCATAAATCGTGGGGCACGAGATGCTTCGACGTGGGACGCACCGAGGTAAGGTCGTTCCTCATCTCGAACGCGGTCTACTGGCTCAAGGAGTACCATATAGACGGGCTGCGCGTTGACGCCGTCGCGTCCATGCTTTATCTCGATTACGACAGAAAACCCGGCGAATGGAACCCGAACCCGGACGGCAGCAACATCAGCCGCGAATCGGTCTCGTTCTTCGAGCTGCTCAACAAAACGGTCAAGGAGAGATTTCCCGACGTGCTCATGATCGCCGAGGAATCCACCGCGTTCCCCAACGTTACGAAGCGTCACGGTCTCGGCTTCAATATGAAATGGAACATGGGCTGGATGAACGACACGCTGTCGTATATGCAGACCGACACATATTTCAGACCCGGCAGCCATCACAAAATGACGTTCTCGACGTCCTACGCCTATTCCGAAAGCTACGTGCTGCCCATCTCGCACGACGAGGTGGTACACGGCAAAAAGTCGCTCATCGACAAGATGTTCGGATCCTACGAGCAGAAATTCGCGTCGCTCCGCGCCTATCTGGGCTGGATGTACGCACACCCCGGAAAGAAACTGCTCTTCATGGGCTCGGAATTCGGTCAGTTCCGCGAGTGGGACTACGAAACGCAGCTCGAATGGTTCATGCTCGATTATCCGCTCCATTCCGAACTGCGCGATTACGTCCGTTCGCTCAACAGGTTCTATCTTGCGTCTCCCGAACTCTGGGAGCGCGACAGCGACTACTACGGCTTCGAGTGGATCGACGCCAACCGCACCAACGACAGCGTCTATCTTTTCGAGAGAGCTGCGAACGACGGCAGCAGACTCATCTGCGCGTTCAACTTTTCTCCCGTACACCGCGGCATCTATCCCGTCCCCGTCAAGGAAGCGGGCTGGTACCGCGAGGTCTTCGCAAGTGAGCCCGGCTCCAACCCCAAAGCCCTCAGGGCAAAGAAGAGCGAAAACGGTTATGTTCTCACGACAGAACTTCCGCCGCTTTCCGCCTGCTTCTTCCGCAAAACGAAAAAAACCAAATAACCATATACTTTTAACTACTTATTAAGGAAGTGACAGTATGAACAAGAAAAAAGAATGTGTCGCAATGCTTCTTGCCGGTGGTCAGGGAAGCCGTCTTCGTCTGCTCACCGAAAAAACCGCAAAACCCGCAGTATCTTTCGGAGGCAAGTATAAGATCATTGATTTTCCTCTGTCAAACTGCGTCAACTCCGGCATCGATACCGTCGGCGTTCTTACCCAGTATCAGCCTCTCATGCTCAACGAATACATAGGAGACGGCAGACCGTGGGACCTTGACCGAAGCTGGGGCGGTATCATGGTGCTTCCTCCTTATCAGGCAATGAAACATTCCGACTGGTATACCGGCACCGCCAACGCCATATATCAGAACCTCAGATTCATCAAGAGATACAGCCCCGAATACGTGCTCATCCTTTCGGGCGACCACATCTACAAGATGGACTACAAGGCAATGCTCAATTTCCACAAAAAGAACGAAGCCGACTGCACCATCGCCGTCATCAATGTTCCCAAGGAAGAAACGAGCAGATTCGGCATAATGTCTGCCGATGAAAACGGCAAAATATTCAAATTCGAAGAAAAGCCCAAGCAGACCGATTCCACCACCGCGAGCATGGGCGTATATATCTTCACCACCGAAAAACTCATCAAATATCTCGAGGAAGACGAAGAAAATCCCGAGAGCGAAAACGATTTCGGCAAAAACATCATCCCCAAGGCTCTTGCCGACGGCGAAAGACTCTTCGCTTATCCGTTCTCCGGTTACTGGAAGGACGTGGGGACCATCGATTCTCTCTGGGAATCCAACATGGACCTTCTCGGCGACAAGCCCACCTTTGACCTCAACGACAGTTCGTGGAGGATATTCTCGAGAAATTACGGCGAGCCGCCTCATTATCTCGGCTCGAACGCAATAGTCAACAATTCCATCGTCACCGAAGGCTGCGAGATCTACGGCACGGTCGAAAACTCGGTCCTTTCGGGCGGCGTCAGAGTGGAACGCGGCGCCATCGTGCGTGACAGCGTCATCTTCGGCGGCGTCGTCATCGGCAAAAACGCCACCGTCGACTATTCGCTCATCGACTTCGATACCGTCGTCGGCGAAGGCGCGAAGGTCGGCAAAAAGAAGGGAGAAGCCGCGGGCATCACCCTCGTCGGCGGCGAGCTTGATATTCCGGCTCATTCCGTCATCCCCGATAACGCAAACGTAAACCAGAGTTTTCTTGACGAACTCGCCGAAGGGAGGAAATGATCATGGCAACAGTCGTAGGAATCATATTTTCCAACATACATGACAGAAGCATACCCGAGCTTACCAAGATCCGCACCATGGCGTCCGTACCTTTCGGAAGCCGTTACCGTCTCATCGACTTCACACTTTCCAACATGGTAAATGCGGGCCTTACCCACGTCGGCGTCATCACCAACTACAACTATCAGTCGCTCATCGGCCACATAGGCTCGGGCAAATCCTGGGACCTTGCGAGACGTGCCGGCGGCGTTGACATTCTTCCGCCTTACGTCACCGCGTTCGGCAGCCCTCAGAGCTTCGTGCATTCCACCCGTCTTGAAGCGCTCAAGAACATTTCGGACTATATCAGCGACTGCACCGAAGACTACGTCATAATCAGCGACTGCGACATAATCTGCAACCTTGACCTTGCCAAGATGATCGACGAGCACATCGAGTCTCAGGCAGATATCACCATGATGATCAAGCGCACGTATCTTGTCGGGAGCTCCGCGGGCGACACCACCATCGTCGAAAGCGACGAAAACGGCTGTGTGACCGCCATCAGCGAATACGTCGGCAAGGGCGGCGGATACAAGGACGTATCCACCAGCGTAATGGTCATGAAGCGCACATTACTCGAAAGCATCCTGCTCGAGTCGAGCGCACGCAATTACAGCTCCTTCACCGTCGACGTGCTCCCGAGCTACATAGCCGGCCGCAGAGTGAGGGCTTTCAGACACGACGGCTATTTCGCCACCATCAATTCCATGCAGTCTTATTATATGTGCAATATGGACCTGCTCAACGAGGACGTAAGACACGAGGTCTTCACCGCCGACGGCAGACCCATACTCACCAAGATAAAGAACTCGCCTCCCACGGTCTACGCCGCGGGCGCCAACGTCAAAAACTCGCTTATCGCCGACGGCTGCGTGCTCAACGGCAGCGTCGAAAACTCCATCCTCTTCCGCGGAGTAAGAATAGGCAAGAATTCTCACGTCAAGAACTGCATCCTCATGCAGGACACCATCGTCGGTGACAACGTGACGCTTGACTCGGTCATCACGGACAAGAACGCGGTCATACGCGACGGCAGAAACCTTGCCGGACATTCGACCCTCCCGTTCTTCGTCGGAAAATTCGTTCAGGTATGAGCAGGCACAAAGGAGTACGGACAATGAAAAAAATACTTTTTGCCGCTTCCGAATGCCTGCCGTTCGCCGCATCCGGCGGACTTGGCGACGTTATCGGCTCGCTCCCCGAATCACTCAAAAAAGAATACGGCGATGAGGCCGATATACGCGTCGTGATACCGCTTTACGGACAGATCGACGGAAAATACCGGGCAAAAATGAAAAAGGAATGTGAATTCTACGTTCCGCTTGCCTGGAGAAATCAGTATTGCGGCGTCTTTTCGCTCGAAAAGAACGGCGTGACCTACTATTTCATCGATAACGAATACTATTTCAACCGCACACCGCTTTACGGCCATTACGACGACGGCGAAAGGTATGCTTATTTTTCCAAAGCCATACTCGAATCCCTCCCTCATATAGGATTCTTCCCCGACATCCTTCACGCCAACGACTGGCAGACGGCGCTTTCCGTCGTTTACCTCAAATACAAATACGGTCTTATGCCCGATTACTGCGGAATAAAATCGGTATTCACCATCCATAACATCGGCTATCAGGGAATATACGGCTTCGAGATACTCGGCGACGTATTCGACCTGCCCGCTTCCGACGGTATGATACTCGACTACAACGGCGACATCAACCTCATGAAGGGCGCGATAATGTGCGCCGACAAGGTCTCGACCGTGTCACCGACGTACGCGAAGGAGATACTTTATCCCAAGTATTCGCACGGGCTCCACTACGTTCTCGAGCAGAACAAGGGCAAGCTCGTCGGCATCCTCAACGGCATCGACAGGGAATACTATAATCCCGCCAAGGATACCGAGCTTTTCGCCAACTTCTCGTACCGCAAACCCGAAGGCAAGGCGGTCAACAAGGCGGAGCTCCAGCGCCTTCTCGGGCTTCCCGTCGCGAACGGTGTTCCGATGATCGCCGTCATCTCCCGACTCGTCGACCACAAGGGGCTCGATCTGCTGACGCTTGCCGCCGACGATATACTGTCGAACGACGTTCAGCTCGTCATCCTCGGCAAAGGCGATTATTATTACGAAAACTTCTTCTGGCATCTTGCCGAGCGTTATCCCGGCAAGGTCGTGACCATACTTGACTACAACAAGGAGCTTTCCAAAAAGATCTACGCGGGCGCCGATCTGTTCCTTATGCCGTCAAGAAGCGAGCCCTGCGGACTCGCGCAGATGATCGCGTCGCGCTACGGCACCGTTCCCATCGTAAGGGAAACGGGCGGACTTTACGACTCCATCCGCGACATCGGCTGGGAAGGCGGCGGCAACGGCTTCACCTTCGCGCCCTATTCCGCGTGGGAGCTTTATAAAGCCGTCGAACGCGCCGTCGGCGTGTACCACGACAAAAAGACGTGGACCGAACTCGTCGACACGGTTATGAAGTGGGACTTCTCGTGGAAGAAATCCGCGAAAGAATATATCAAACTTCTTTACGAATAATAAAAAAATATAAAACTCTGCAAAAATCTTATTTGAATATACAGGAGAACAGAACTTATGCAGCTTTCAAAGCAGGAAATATGCGCGGCTCTGACCGATAAGATCTCGCGCTATTTCGCGGTGTCGCCCGAAGAAGCGACTGCCGAACAAATGTATAAAGCCGCCGTGCTTACGGTACGCGACAGGCTTGCCGAAATCAACAAACAGTACCGCAACGAGATAAGAGCGAACGGTGAAAAACGCGTTTATTATCTTTGCATGGAATTCCTTCTCGGACCGTCGTTAAGGATAAATCTTTTCAACCTCGGACTTCTCGAGTCCTATCGTGAAGCGCTCGGTTCCATGGGCTTCTCGCTCGACGAGATCTGCGAGCTCGAGCAGGACCCCGGACTCGGCAACGGCGGTCTCGGCAGACTCGCGGCCTGCTTCATGGACTCGCTCGCCACCGAAGGCTACCCTGCAAGAGGATTCTCCATCTGCTACGAATACGGTCTTTTCAAGCAGAAGATCGTTGACGGCGAGCAGCTCGAGCTCCCCGATATCTGGATGCCCTCCGGCGAAGACTGGCTCGTGCCGCGTCAGGACAGAGCCGTCCGCGTCAGACTCGGCGGAAAGATCGACGAGGAATGGAAGAACGGTCATCTTGAGATAATCCATACCGATTACGACGAGATCGAAGCCGTTCCCTACGATATGTTCGTTTCGGGCTGCAACAGCGGCGCGGTCGCGCCTCTCAGACTCTGGAAGGCAAGAGGCGTCAAGGACTTCAATATGGAAGCCTTCTCGCAGGGACAGTATCTCAAGGCGGTCGAGGACAACACCATCGCCGAGACTCTCACCCGCGTGCTTTATCCCGCCGACAACCATCACGAAGGCAAGCTTCTCAGACTCAGCCAGCAGTATTTCCTCGTTTCGGCATCTCTGCAGAGCATCCTGCTCTCACATATAGAGGACTACAAGACTCTCGACAACCTGCCCGAAAAGGTCGCCATCCACATCAACGACACGCATCCCGCTCTCGCCGTCCCCGAGCTTATGCGTCTGCTCATCGACGTTCATAACTACGACTGGGATACCGCGTGGGATATGACCGTCCGCACCATTTCCTACACCAACCACACCGTACTTCCCGAAGCGCTCGAATGCTGGAACGAAGATCTTTTCCGCTTCAAGCTCCCGAGAATATACACCATCGTCAAGGAGATCAACCGCCGCTTCTGTGCCGAAGCCTGGGATAAATTCCCCGGCAACTGGGACAAGGTCAGCCGTATGTCCATCCTCAGCCACAACAAGGTAAAGATGGCAAATCTTTCCGTTGTCGGCTCCCACAAGGTCAACGGCGTTTCGGCGCTCCATTCCGATATACTCAAGGATACGGTTTTCAGAGATTTCAACGATATGTATCCCGACAAGATCACCAACGTCACCAACGGCATCACCCACAGACGCTGGCTCTGCCTTTCCAACCCCCGTCTTTCTTCGCTGCTTGACGAATGCATCGGCGACGGTTACAGGCTCAACGCCGAGGAACTCGAAAAGTTCACTGCCTTTGCCGACGATACCACCGTTCTCGACAGACTCGCCGTCATCAAGCACAAGAACAAAGAAGATTTCGCGGCATTCATCAGAAAGACCACGGGCGAGATCATCGACCCCGATTCCGTATTTGACGTTCAGGTCAAGAGACTTCACGAATACAAACGTCAGCTCATGAACGCGCTCTATATCGCGTCGCTGTACGTTCAGCTCAAGGAAAATCCCGGCATGGAGATGCGTCCGCAGACCTTTATTTTCGGCGCGAAAGCGGCTCCCGGATATTACCTTGCCAAGGACATCATCAGATTTATATGCTATCTTGCTCACGACATCAATCTCGATCCCGTCTGCAAGGGCAAGCTCAAAGTCATATTCCTCGAAAATTACAGCGTTTCCATCGCCGAAAAGCTCATGCCTGCCGCGGAGATAAGCAAACAGATCTCTCTTGCCGGCAAGGAAGCGTCCGGTACCGGCAATATGAAGTTCATGATCAACGGCGCTCTCACCGTCGGTACGCTTGACGGCGCAAACGTCGAAATGGCTGAATGTGTCGGCAAAGACAACATCTTCATTTTCGGCCACACCGCTTCCGAAGTCGACGAGCTCTGGAAGAAGGGCTATTCTTCCGCTTATTACTACAACACGTTCGAGCCGCTCAAAAAGGCTGTCGATTCGCTGCAGGCAGGCTATCACGGCCGTTCGTTCAGCGACATCGCCAACTATCTGCTCTATTCCACCGGCGTTTCCGACCCGTTCATGTGCCTTGCCGACTTCGCGTATTTCACCGAGGCAAGCAGAGCCGCGACAGAGAAGTATGCCGACACGAGAGCGTGGAACAGATCGTCGCTCATCAACATTGCCAAAGCGGGCAAGTTCTCGTCCGACAGAAGCATCGAAGAATACGCCGCGGGCATTTGGGGACTGACTAAACACAATGGCTGACACTATCCCGGAATTCCGCGAAAACGGTCTTCCCACCCGTAAATTCGTAAAATACGCCGGCAGGGAATATACGGTCGGCGTCGGCGGACGGCATTCGCTGTGTGCCGAAATATACGACGAAAATAAAAAGGTATCGGCAGTCGAGGGTACGTTCAACGGCGAACGTACCCTTGCCGTGCTTCCCGAACTTGAAAGAGGCATATACTGGGTCAAGGTGATATGCGGCGGCGACGTTGTTTCGGACGAAAGATTCGTCTTCGTTGACGACGCGTACGCTCCCGTAAAGCCGCCGAAAGGCATCATCTATCACGTTTTCGTCGACCGCTTCGCAAAGGGCGGCATCGTCAGACACCGTTCCGACGCGGTGATGAATAATGACTGGGTTGGCGGTGTGCCTCAGTACGCCGAATACGAGGGCGGATACGTCGAGAACAATATGTTCTTCGGCGGTACTCTGTGGGGAGTCGCCGACAGGATAAACTACATAAAAAGCCTCGGCACCGAATGGCTCTACCTCAGCCCGATATTCACCGCGTACTCCAATCACAAATACGACACGGGCGATTTTCTTTCCGTCGACGGTATGTTCGGCGGCAGGGAAGCGCTCGACAACCTCGTTTCCGTCTGCCACTCAAAGGGCATCAAGGTCATCCTCGACGGCGTGTTCAACCACGTCGGCAGGGACTCGGTCTATTTCGATTATCTTGACGTTTACGGAAACGGCGCGTACAATCACCCCGATTCACCCTACCGCGAATGGTTCGATATCAAAGACGACGGAACGTACGACTGCTGGTGGGGCATCACCAACCTGCCCAAGGTCAGAAAGATCGATTCGTACCGCCGCTTTATATGCGAAAAGGTCATACCCGAGTATATGAAGGCGGGCATCGACGGCTGGAGACTCGACGTCGTTGACGAATATGACACGGCGTTCCTTGCCGAAATAACGCGTTCAAGCAAAAAATACAATCCCGACGCGATCATTCTGGGCGAAGTCTGGGACGATGTGACCGACAAGGTCGCGTATTCCGAACGGAAAAAGTATTTCTGCGGCGAATGTCTTGATTCCGCCATGAATTACCCCGTGAGGAACGCGCTGATCGGGTATATCAAAAGCGGCGACGCGGCAGAGCTCAAAAACGTCGTCGAGAATCAGATAAAGCATTATCCGACCGAAAAACTGCTGTGTATGATGAACTTTCTCGGCACTCACGACACCGAACGCATCCTGACGGTGCTCGGCGACGGCTTTTCGAACGGGCTTGCCGGCAGCGTTCTCGCGCAGAAAAAACTGAATGACGAAGACTACGCGAAAGGCAAAAAACTGCTGATGGCGGCGTTTGCCCTGCTTTCGTGCCTTCCCGGCGTTCCCGCGATCTATTACGGCGACGAAGCCGGACTCGAAGGCTACCGCGATCCCTTCAACAGACGTCCGTTCCCGTGGGGTAACGAGGATGCCGAGCTCATCCGCTTTTTCCGGGTCATGGCGGGCATCCGCACTGAACATTCCGCGCTAGTCAGAGGAAGCGCCGAGGTGACGCAGTGCAACGACGGATTTTTTGCCGTCAGACGCTGCTGCGGAAACGACAATATCGTCTGCGTTTGCAATATGTCGGATGGATACAAATATTATGTAAACCAAAATCTCACCCCGATATACGGAAACAACGTGCTTTCGCCGGGTGAGACGGGAATATACAAGGAGGAACGTTATGAATGATACCGTAAAAAAAATAGCGTCGGATCTCGCTCATCTCGGAGTGAACGAGGGCGACGAGCTGCTCATGCACACCGCGTTCAGCAAACTCGGCAAAGGCGTGTCTCCCGACGACCTCATAGCAGGTCTGCGCCTTGCGCTCGGTGAGACCGGCACACTTATCATTCCCTCGCTTTCATGGAGAAACGTGAACAAGGACACCCCCGTGTTCGACGTGTACGACACGCCGGCATGCATCGGATTCTTCCCGGAATACTTCCGCAAGACCGAAGGAGTCAGACGTTCGGTGCATCCGACCCATTCCTGCTCGGCGATAGGCAAAAACGCCGACGCCTATATCTCGCTCCATCAGCTTGACCGCACTCCCGTAGGCGAAAACTCGCCGTTCCGCAAGCTTTCGGAACGCAAAGGCAAGATACTCTTCCTCGGCGTCGTTTCCACTCCGAATACCTCGATGCACGGCGTCGAAGAGCTCGTCGGTCCCGACTATCTCTACGGCGACGACCTCGAATATACGCTGAACGGCTACGACGGATTTTCGTACAGCGCGGTGTATCATACCCACGGTTTCAAAAACACGAGCCAGAGATATGAACGCGCCGAAGCGCTGATGAACCAGTACGAACTGTCGAAAGGGAATATCCTCGAGGCTTATTCCACCCTCATGTCGTCAGACGCACTGTGGAAAAAAGGCAGAGAAGCGCTCGAAAAAGACCCGCATTTCTTTGTCGATATTAAAAAATAGATAAGAATAAGTGAAAATTAACAAAAAAGCACGAATTCCTTGAAAAAAATATACATTTTTTGCAAAAATTTATTGACAAACAGAAATTTATAGTTTATAATGCCAAATGTATCGATGAAAAAGTATTTTGTTGGCGGTGTTTTTAATGCAGAATAGCGAAAAAATCAATACCGCCGAATACGAACTGATCCTTGCCGCCAGGAACAACGACGAATTGGCGTTCGAGCAGCTTTACAAGGCGTATCTTCCCCTGATATTCGGCTGCGTCTCGTCATTTCAGATCCCGGCGTCCGAAAAAGACGATTTAGTCCAGGAAGGCGTCATAGGCTTTCTCAAAGCCGTGCGCACCTACGATAACCGATCCTCGTCATTTCCCACCTATGCCTCGCTTTGCGTCAAACGAAGCGTTATCAGTGCATTACGCAAGTACAGCCGCGAAAACAGACTTATCAGCACGTCCGAGCTTCCCGAAGACAAAGGGACGTTGGTCACGCCTGAAACGCAGCTGCTCGACCGGGAAGAAGACAGGCAACATTACCTTCAGTTCATAAAAGACCTTTCGGAGTTCGAAAGACAGACATTGACTCTATATATATCCGGTATGACATACGCATCTATGGCTGAAAAACTAAGTTGCCCGGTCAAAAGCGTGGATAATGCTATTACGCGAATAAAGAGAAAAATCAAAAACGCAAAGTACGGTAATACACCCTGAACGGGGTTATTATAAAAAATTCAAGCGAGGTATAACGAGAATGTACGAAGACAAGACACTGGTATGCAAAGAATGCGGCGCTGAATTCACTTTCACCGCTGGTGAACAGGAATTCTATGCAGAACGCGGATTCCAGAACGAACCGCAGAGATGCAAAGCTTGCAGAAACGCAAGAAAGAATGCTGCTAAAGCTCCCAGAGAAATGTTCAAAGGCGTTTGCGCTAACTGCGGCAAAGAAGCTAACGTTCCTTTCCAGCCCTCTTCTGACAGACCTATCTACTGCAGTGAGTGCTACGCAGCTATGAAGCAGAACTAAGCAAAAACTTAGTAAAACTTAACAAGCCTTCAGAAAAAACCGCGGTGACGCGGTTTTTCTGCGTTTATAAGGGTTTTTGAGATTTGTGAAAAAATTTTTCAAAAACCGCTTGACAATCACACGATTGTGTGGTACAATCTAATCACAGCAAAGGAGATGACGGCATGAACGGAGCCGAAATTGTCATCAAAGCTCTTCACAGCCACGGCGTCACCCACGTTTTCGGGTATCCGGGCGGGAGCATACTTCCCGTGTACGATCTGCTTCCGTCTTCGGGCATCACTCACGTGCTGCCCTGCCACGAGCAGTTCGCCTGCCACGCGGCGGACGGTTACGCGAGAGCGACGGGGAAGACGGGCGTGGTCATCGCCACGAGCGGACCGGGAGCCACTAACCTTGTCACCGGCATCGCGAACGCGTATATGGACTCGGTGCCTCTCGTTGCCATTACCGGCAACGTAAGGTTATCGCTGCTCGGTCACGACGCTTTTCAGGAGACCGACATCGCGGGCGTAACGATGCCCATAACGAAACACAATTTCATAGTAAAATCGGTAGATGAGCTTTCTTTCATACTCCGCCGCGCTTTTGCCATAGCGCAGAGCGGCAGAAAAGGTCCGGTGCTCGTCGATATCCCCACCGATATCTTTTCATACGAAACCGAAAACACCGACGTCACGCCGCTACCGCTCAAGAAGATCACGCTTGACCGCGAAGAAGTCGTGAAAGCCGCCGACGCCATCAACAATTCTTCCTTTCCTTTTATATGCGCGGGCGGCGGAGTCATAGCGTCGGGCAACGAGGACCTGCTCGTCGGGCTTGCCCACAAGCTCAACTGTCCCGTCGCGGTGACGGTAATGGGCAAGGGAGCGTATCCCGCGTCCGACAATCTTTACGCGGGCGTCGTGGGTATGAAGCTCTGCGAAAGCGCACGCAAGGCGCTCCGCAAGTGCGACCTGTTCATCGCCGTCGGAGCAAGGTTTTCGGAACGACTCATGCACAACGTCGAAACGTACGCACCCGAGGCGAGGATACTGCATTTTGATATCGACGCCGCTGAAACGGGCAAGAACACCGAATACTTCAGCCGCGTAGTCGGCGACGTTTCCGAGGCACTTGAGATGTTGACGCCTCTCGTCGAGCCGAAACCCTACAAGGGCTACGTCGGCGGGTTCACGCCGGAGGACGATTTTTACGGCGTCGTGTACCGCAATTCGCACAACTGCATCGTTTCCACCGAGGTGGGACTGCATCAGATAGGCGCCGTCAACGGCGTCGGAACCGAGGAGCCGCGTACCTTCATCACGAGCGGAGGGCTCGGAACGATGGGGTTCGGACTTCCCGCGGCGATCGGCGCGTCGTTCGCCACCGGCAAAAGAGTAGTGAACATCGCGGGCGACGGCAGCTTCAATATGAATATCCAGGAGCTTATGACCGCGTCGCGCTATAACGTACCCATCACGCAGATAGTGTACAAAAACGGAACGCTCGGCATGATAGAGAAGTGGCAGAACGAACAGTACGGCGGCAGAGTGTGCTGCACCGGACTGCCTGACGCCGATTATATCGCGATAGCGAAGGGAATGGGAGTCGACGGCATCAGAACGTCGAGCCTTGACGAACTCGAAAACGCCATGAAAAAAGCGGCGTCGTCAAAAGGGCCCTACCTTATCGTCTGGGAGGAAAAAGAATGAGAAGTTATATTCTGTCAGTCCTCGTCAATAATAATTTCGGTGTACTGACGCGTATATCGGGGCTGTTCGCCAGACGCGGCTACAACATCAAGAGCCTCACCGTCGGCGAAACGCTCGACCCGGCAATATCGAGAATGACGATAGAGTGCATCGGCGACGAGCACACCCTCGTTCAGATACAAAGCCAGCTCAAAAAGGTCGAGGACGTCATTTCGGTCAAGGAGCTCGAAAGAGAAACGTCCGTATACCGCGAACTTTTCCTCATCCGCGTAGGCTGCGCGTCGGAGAAGCTCTCGGACGTCATAAAACAGTTCGACTGCCGCGTGCTTTCGGCATCTGAAAACGACACCGTCTGCGAGGTCTGCGGCGAAAAATCCGATTTCGAGCGCTTCTGCGTCCTCGCGTCTGCCCTCGGCAGCATCGACGTCGCGCGTACCGGCGTCACCGCTATCTGACATCAATAAAAATCAAATAAAAATCAAATAAAAATCAGGAGGAATCATTATGTATTGGCCCTACATCGCAGCGGGCGTAGTCCTGCTCATCATCCTCGGATGTATCCGAATCGTTCCGCAGGCGCATCAGGAAATAGTCGAGCGCCTCGGTAAGTACCATTCTACCTGGGAAGCCGGCATCCACCTCAAATTTCCCATAATCGAAAAAGTTTCGTCCCGCATAACGCTCAAGGAGCAGGTGCTCGACACACCTCCTCAGCCCGTTATCACGAGCGACAACGTCACGATGGAGATCGACGCCGTCGTTTACTACCGCATTTTTGACGCCAAGCTTTATACCTACGGCGCAAATACCCCCGTTCAGGCACTCGCAAACCTCACCGCCACCACGCTCCGCAACATCGTCGGCGAAATGACCTTCGACGAATCGCTCACTTCGCGTGACGCCATCAACGGCAAGATGAGAATAATCCTTGACGAAGCCACCGATCCTTGGGGCATCAAGGTCACCCGCGTTGAGATACGCAACATCATGCCTCCCAAAGAGATCCGCGAGGCGATGGAAAAAGAAATGAAAGCCGAACGCGAACGCCGCGAAACGCTGCTCCAGGCTCAGGGTCACAAGGACGCCATAATCATGAGAGCCGAGGGCGACAAGCAGGCAATGATACTCGCCGCCGAAGGCGAAAGAGACGCAAGGATCGCGAGAGCGGAAGGCGAAGCCAAGGCGCTGCTGCTCCAGAAGCAGGCTGAGGCTGACGGTCTCAGAGCGCTCCGTGACGCCTGCCCCAACGAAGCGGTACTCGAACTCAAAAAGTACGAAGCGCTCGTTCAGCTCGCAAACGGCAAAGCCGCGAAGCTCATAATCCCCACCGACGCGGTCGAAGCGGTCAAGAAGAACGTGGTCTTCTCCGAGACCACCGAGCTCGGCAGCCACACCCTTCAGGGCGAAGCCGACCCCGTTCCCGCAGCCGAAGACCCCTGCTGCGAAAGATTCGAAAAAGCCGAATAACCGATAAACTTACAATAAAAGCCGACGCTTGATGCGTCGGCTTTTGCTATTCTATTTCTTGTTCGAGATCTTTGAAGATATCATCGTCAAAGAAATCATTTATTGTGATGTTGAGCCCGTTGCAGATCTTCTGCACGGTGGAAACCGTGGTACTGTTGTTTCTGCCGCTTATGATGTTGTTAAGCGTCGACTGCGTGATACCGCTTATCGTCGAAAGCTTATTTATCGTTATACCGTGCTGTCTGCAAAGCCCTGTTATTCTTATTCTTACCGCTTCTCCTATTTTCATATAACACCTTCCGTAACGTTTATATGAATATGATAACCTCAAATGAGTTAAAAAGTTACCCCAAAAGGGTTGACAAGCGGTAAAACATATGGTATACTGCAAAAAAAGAAGAAATAAATTATTAAACTAACACGAAAGGAAAAAACAATGGAAACAAGTGAAAAGAAACTGGGATGTCTTCAGGGAATCAAAAGAGAAAACGTTGCGGCCAAATACGGTTACATTGAAGGAAGCGTGAATACGAGTCTGAAAACAGGTTCAAAAGAGGTATGCCTTATAAACGGAAAAGCAGTTTTCTGGATTGCGAACGATTACGACGTTACGGTTTATCCGGAAGACGTTGCGTCGCATGAAGTTTGCGGAGTGAATGTATTTACCCGCAAGGATCGTACTTCGAATGATGAAATATTCGAATACACGACGAATCTCAAAATCCAATTTACAAACAATACGGAAGGAATTCTGAAAGTAAAGACCATAGACCTTTTCGGGATCGACGCAATGTATAAAACAGATGTCAAAGCTTTGAAAGAATGCCCGAGCGGCTATATCCCTGAAATAGCGGGATGGCTCACTTCTGACGGAAAGAAAGACGAACATTACGATGACAATTTCTGTCCGGAAGGATACAAGCCCGATGTTGTCGGTTTGAGAAAATTAAAAAAGAATTATAATAAAGGCGCAAATGATAACGGCGCTCTTCTTACCGCGCTTGGCATCTCCGCAAACTTACTCGACAACCAAGTCGAATTTCTCGGAAAAAAAGTGCTGTTTGTTAAAAAATAAGACAAAAACGATTTGCAGGCTTTGTCCGCAGCTATGACTGTTGAAGAATATGTAAACAGAGAACTGGAAAGGCCGAAAACAACATATGCCGCACCTATCGGAATGGCTTTGCTGATGATCGTTTTTCCGTTTGTGATGTTTTTAATAACGAAGTTTTCCGGCGTGCTTCATTCGTCGGCGTTTTTGGTGCCGTTTTGCCTGATATCCGAGCTTATCCTGCTTCGCATTTTGCTTATCAAGGCCATTATGTGTTATCAGCATTACGCTTCCGAAAAACTGCGGAGATACTGTAAGTGTATGCCGTCGTGCTCGGAATACGCAATTGCCGTGCTGAAAAAATACCTTTTGCCTGTTGCGATTTACAAAATAATCCGCAGACTGCGCGTAACGTGTGACGGCGAAATGAAGATCGATTTACCTTGAACCTGAAATAAAAAGGCACTTGTTTGATGGATTCAAACAAGTGCCTTTTTCTTGCGTTGTTTGCTTATTTCTTAATTCTTATCGTGAACGTCGCTTCGAATTCTCTGTCCCACGGATAACGTGCGCCGGCGACCGCTATCTGGACGTGTTCTTCGGCGGTGTAGGGAAGCACGGAGGTCACTATCTTGCCTTCGTTGAGCTTTGCGAGTATCTGCTTTACGGAGCACTGATAGTCACCCGTGAGCCATCCGTCGATGTAAGTGTGGAAGCCCTTGTAGCTGATGTCCTTGGCGTAGGCGAAGGTCATCGATTTGAGGAAGCCTTCGTTCGCGTCTTCCGACGAAACGCCGACCGCGTTCAGATACGCGTATCTCGCAATGCCGAGGGACATCGATATGCCCATCGCGTTGCCCGCGCTGTTCCAGCTCGAATATCCGAGAAGCTGGCAAATGTCGTCGCATTCGTTGACGAGGAGCGAGCCGAACGTCTGCGCGTCGCCCGATACGTTCACGACGGTGGTGGGGATATTGTTCCCGATGTTGGCGTTGACTCTGTCGAGCAGGTTCTTTCTGTCGGTCGAATCGCACTCACGCGTGAGCACGAGTATGTCAAGCGCGTTTTCGCTTTCCTTGCTGTCTTCAACGCCGAAACATACGAGGTGCGTTTCTATATTGTCGGCAAGAGTGCTTATATCCCATTCATCCGCCGCTCTGTCTTTGCCGGGTCCGAAGTATTCTACATTGACGCCGACGCTGCCGTATATCAGTCCTACGACACGGGTGAGGCAGCAGAGCCCGAGTTCATCGCAGGCTGCCGAGAGCACGCCTCTGTCTCCGATAAGCCCCTTGATATAGTTTATCTCGTTGGTCTGAACGGTGGTTTTAGGTGTTGAATCGTCGACGCCGTAATAAATGAAGTTGATGTCGTCGCCGGCGTTCTTGAGTATGTAGTCGGCAAGCACTATCTTGCGTCGGCGCGACGCGAGGTATTTGGTGATGGCTTCGTCGGGAAGCTCGGTGGATATTTCTTTTCCGTTTTCGTCATATCTGTAACCGGCGATGATGTTTTCGATAGTGAGGTCTTTAGCGTCTATCACTTTTCTGCCGGCTCTTCCGTATTCGCGGAGCTTGGTATACTCATCGTAATCGTAGCCCATGTAATTTATGGTGGAGGCAAGGCGCATCACGGTGTCAAAGAGCACCACGGTGTTGTTTTCGCAAAGTTTGATTATTTCGTCGGCGATCTCGTATTCGAACGTAAGGTCGGTGTTGTCGAGCCAGCGCGAGCTGACAAGTCCGCCCGAAAGCATCTGGTCGAGGGAAATGATGAAATAGTCGCATTCTTCGTCGGCGTTTTTGACCCACTCGAGCAGCTTTTCTCTGTCGCCGTAGGTCGTGCCGTTCTTGTTCTTGGACATATTGTCAAGGCAGGTACGGTAAAGGTCGCGTTCGGGCATCAGAAGATCGATGCCCACGGACGCGGCAAGATACTGCACTCTTTCGAGGTTGACGGGGCGGTCGTCGATGGGGATGTACGCCACCTTGACGCCGGTAGGAATGTCGGCGCTTGTCACCAGCCCGCACGTCGGGCAGCTGATGACGACGTTCCCGTTTTCGTCACGCGTCTTTTTGCCTTCCTCGTGAGCGCAGCCCTTGGGAAGACGCATGGTCTTTCTGTCGATGTAATCCTGAAGGAACGAAACGTCGGCGTCGTCGATCACTCCGTTTCCGTCAACGTCGGCGGCGTCAAGCAGATCGTCGGGGATGGTGAGCTCGCCTTTTATATGCTTCGAAATAAGGTCAAGGTCGTTTTTCTCGGCGTATCCGTTGCCGTCTGCGTCGCCGACGACACCCGTCACGGTGTGGTCTTTGAAAGGGTCGGCGCTTACTTCGGCGGAGCTTTCTTCATTTTCAGCGTCTCCGCAGGAAACGAGCAGGGAAACGAGAAGTGAAAAAACGAGGATAAGGCTGATGAATGTCTTTTTTTTCATGATGTCACCGTCATTTTGTGTTTATTATTTTGTAAATCTCGCCTTTGCCGACGCCTCTGTCGGAGGAGACGGCTTTCATGGCGTCCATTTTGGAAAGTCCGAGCGAAATATAGTGCTCTACGTGTTCTTCCACCGTCATATCGTGCCAGAACATATCGCTTTCGGTCGCGACGTAGCCTTCGACGACGATGACGTATTCGCCCTTGATGCTCTGCGCGGCGTCCGCTTCGGCGGAGAGAGCCGAAAGCGTGGAATAGGTTATCTTTTCGTTTATCTTGGTCAGCTCCTTGCAAAGCGCGGCGCGTCTGTCGCCGAACGCTTCAAGCAGGCAGGCGAGTATTTTTTTGAGGTCGTGAGGCGGCGAATAGAAGACCATACATCTCACTTCTTTGGCGAGCGACGCGAGATAGGACGCGCGTTCGTTTTTGTTTTCGGGCAGAAAGCCTTCGAAGCAGAAGCGTCTGCACGGTATGCCCGACGCCGATATCGCCGTCACGGCGGCGCACGGTCCCGCGATGGGCACGACGGTCACGCCGTTTTCGTGGCAGAGCCGCACAAGATCCTCGCCGGGATCGGATACGGCGGGAGTCCCCGCGTCGGTTATGAGGGCGCAGGTCTTGCCGTCTTTAAGGCGCGAGAGTATTTCCTCTCCGCATTGCTTTTTGTTGTGCTCGTGATAGGGAAGAAGCGATTTTTTGATGCCGAGCAGCGTCAGCAGCTTTCCGCCGACGCGCGTGTCCTCGGCTGCTACGAAGTCGACTTCCTCAAGCGTGCTTCTCATACGCTCCGACACGTCCGACATATTGCCTATCGGCGTGGGAACGACGTACAGTATGCTCATATATTATACCTCGCGTTTTCAGTCTTTCGCGTCGAGCCAGTTCGACCCGATACCGCTGTCCGCCGTGAGAGGCACCGAAAGCGATACCGCGTTCTGCATGGCTTCGACAAGCACCTTTTCGGCGTCACTCGCACAGTCTTCCGCCGCTTCGACGATGAGCTCGTCGTGTACCTGCAGGATGATGCGTGCGTCGAGTCCTTTTGCCTTCAGCGCCTCGTCGGCTTTGAGCATCGCGATCTTGATTATATCGGCGGCGCTGCCCTGAATGGGCGTGTTCATCGCCACGCGTTCGCCGAAAGCGGCCATGGTCTTCTTGGACGACCTGAGCTCGGGGATATAGCGGCGTCTGCCGAATATCGTCGTGACGTAGCCGTCTTCCTTTGCCGTCTTCTTGACGTCCTCGAGATAGTCGCGAACATCGGGGTAGGTGTCGAGATAGTTCTTTATATATTCCGCCGCCTGCTTTCGGGTCAGCCCGATGTCCTGCGACAGCGAATAGTCGCTTATGCCGTAAACGATGCCGAAGTTGACCGCCTTCGCCTGCTTTCTCATTTCGGGCGTGACGTCGCTTTCATTGACGCGGAACACCTTGGCGGCGGTCGACGCGTGTATGTCCTTGCCCGTTCTGAAAGCGTTCATCATCGTTTCGTCGCCCGACACGTGCGAAAGGACACGGAGCTCGATCTGCGAATAGTCGGCGTCGATCAGGACGTATCCTTCCTTTGCGGTGAAGAACCTGCGAAGCAGTCTGCCTTCCTCGGTCCTTACGGGGATGTTCTGCAGATTCGGCTCGGTCGACGAGAGCCTGCCGGTCTTCGTGAGGGTCTGTCTGAACGTGGTGTGTACGCGTCCGTCGGACGATACGGCTTCGAGCAGACCGTCGCAGTAGGTCGATTTGAGCTTCGCCATCTTGCGGTAATAGAGTATGAGGTCGATCATCGGATGATAAGGGGCTAATTTTTCAAGCACTTCGGCGTTGGTCGAGTATCCGCTCTGCGTCTTTTTGTAATGCGGCAGCTTGAGCTCCTCGAACAGTACCGTCCCGAGCTGCTTCGGAGAATTTACGTTGAACTCGTGTCCGGCAAAGGCGTAAATGCCTTTTTCGGCGTCATCCATTCGCGCTTTCAGCTCGCTGCCGTAATACGCAAGCCCGTCGGTGTCTACCATGAATCCCGTATTTTCGATCCCGGCGAGCAGATGGGCGAGCGGAAGCTCGACTTCCTTATATAAATAATCGCTTTTTGTTTCACTAAGGATGGGCAGAAGCTTTTCCTCAAGCTTCGGGAGGAGAGGCGCGAGATGGTCGAACGAGCTTATTTCAAGATAGCTCTGCACCGTCTTTTCGGGCGTCAGTCCCGATTCGGCGGGAGAGACGAGGTACGCCATGAGCGACACGTCGTCGTAAGCGCAGCTCACGTCGCCTCCGTTTTCGAGACAGAAGCGTATTATTTCCTTGCACGACCAGAAAACGACGTTTTTGACGGAGCCGAATATTTTCACGGCGTCGCCGTCGAGCGGGCAGGAATACAGATTCTTGCCGTCGAATACCGAAAGCCTGTCTCCCTCGGCGCAGACGTATAATTTTTCGGCGTCGAGCGACGCGATGAAAGAAGCGTCCGTTTTTTGTTCCTCGGTCGATTCCGCTTTGACCGCGGGCTTTTCGACCGAAAGGGATGATATCATATTGCCGAACTCAAGCCGCGTGAAAAGGTCGTAAAGAGTCCCGTCGTCGCGGTCTTTGAGCCGATAATCGTCAAGTTTATTGCTTATCGGCACGTTTTTGACTATCTCGGCAAGGAAACGCGACATATACGCGTCGTCTTTGCCGTTTATCAGCTTGGTCTGCGTCGCGCCTTTTATTTCACCGATGTGTTCGTAAATATTGTCAAGGCTGCCGTAGTCGTGCATGAGCGTGAGCGCGCCCTTTTCGCCGATACCGGGGACGCCCTTGATGTTGTCGGACGAGTCTCCCATTATCGCCTTGAGGTCGATGAGACGGGGCGGCGTAAGACCGTAAAGCGCGTTTATGGCGGCTGCGTCCATTATCCTCGTTTCGTTCGTCGCGGCAAGCCACACGGTGACTTTGTCGTTCACGAGCTGATAGCTGTCGCGGTCGCCCGTGACGATGACGCAGTCACAGCCGTTTTCGGCGGAAATACGGCTGAGCGTGCCGAGGATGTCGTCCGCCTCGTAGCCTGCTTTTTCGATCACGCAAAGCCCCATTGCAGACGCGATCTGCTTTGCGACGGGGAGCTGCTTCGCGAGGTCTTCGGGCATGCCTTTGCGCGTCGCCTTGTAGGTGTCGCATCTGAGGTGGCGGAACGTCTTCCCGGGCAGGTCGAACGCGATCGCCGCGTGAGTGAAGCCGTCTGCCATGTTTTTGCGGATGATGCTCACAAAGCCGAAAAGCGCGTTGGTTGGGAAGCCGTCCTTCGTGTTCAGAGGACGGACGCCGTAAAACGCTCTGTTCAGTATGCTGTTTCCGTCAAAAACTATCATTCTGCTCATACTATCACCCGTATTTTCATTATTTTTCATCCTATTCTATCATAACGCCGCCGCTTTGTCAACGAAACGCCGGGTATTTTTGCCGAAAACTATTGACAAACGGAAAAAAAGGTGGTATAAAGACCGTATCTTGTTAAATATAAACGCGTTGACGAGGACACGGGTCTGACGACAAACTTTTTCAGAGAGCTGCCGTACGGTGCGAGGCAGTAAAAGAACGTCATTCTTATCACCTCCGAGCGGACACGCCGATATTCAAGCGTGTACGGTTTTTTCCGCCGTATAAAGGAAAGGCGTTGACAGACGCTTTTTGCGGGAGTGGTTTACAAGCAAGGCATTTTACCTTGTCTCTTTGCAGAGACAAGGTAAATTTTATTTTAAGGAGATTATTATGGAACAGACAAAAATGATAGCCGAACGTCTCAAGTGGGCGCGTGACATCCTGCACATTTCGGTGGAAGAAATGGCAAAAGCCACCGACGTTTCGCCCGACGTTTACAAAACGCTCGAAAGCGGAGACAACGACTATTCGTTCGCTTTCCTTTTCAAGTGCTCCAAAAAGCTCGGAATGGATATTTCGGAGCTCGTCAGCGGATCGAATCCCACTCTGTCCTTCTACAACCTCACCCGCAAGGGCGAAGGCATGCTCATAAAGAGACGCTCGGAATTCGAGTACCGTCACATCGCGCCTTATCTCAAAAACAGAATGGCGGAGCCGTTCGTCGTCACCGCGAAATACGACCCGTTCCTCGAATGTACCCCGATCGCGCTCACCACGCACAAGGGTCAGGAGATGGACTACGTCATAAGCGGCGTGCTCAAGGTACAGCTCGACGGCCACATCGAATATCTGCGCGAGGGCGATTCGATATGCTACGATTCGTCGCACCGTCACGGCATGGTCGCCGCCGAGGGCAAGGACTGCACCTTCCTTTCCATCGTTCTCAAGGACAACTCCGCCGAAAACGGCGAAAAAGAGATCGAGACCGAAAAGGCGAAGAAGCCCGACGACAAATATAAATACGACGACCTTATATACAGGAAGTTCGTCGAAGAGACCGTTGACGAGAACGGCGCTCTTAAGGACATAAAGTTCAACATTCCCGAAAACTTCAACTACGGCTACGACGTCGTTGACGAGCTCGCAAAGAAGATACCCGACAAACGCGCTCTCCTCTGGCTTTCCTCGTCCAAGGAAGAAAAGGACTTCACGTTCCGCGACATTTCGCTGCTTTCCAACAGAGCCGCCAATATGTTCCTCGGGCTCGGCATCAAAAAGGGCGACAGGGTAATGCTCGTCCTCAAACGTCACTATCAGTTCTGGATCGCGATGATCGCGCTCCACAAGATAGGCGCCGTCGCCATTCCCGCCACGAGCCTGCTCATGGCGCACGACTACGAATACCGCTTCAACGCCGCCAAGGTCACGGCGATCGTCTGCACAGCCGAGGACAAATGCCCCGAGCAGGTCGAAGCCGCCGAGATCAAGTGCCCCACCCTCAAGACCAAGATAATCGCCAACGGCGAAAGAGAGGGCTGGAAGACCTTCAACAAGACCATCGCGCTCTATCCCGACACCCTCGAAAGGATCGAAACGTCCAAGGACGATCCTCAGATCATGTTCTTCACGTCCGGCACTACCGGATATCCCAAGATCACGCTCCACAAGGCGACCTATCCGCTCGGTCACGTCGTCACCGCAAGATGGTGGCACAACGTCGACCCCGGCGGAATACATTTCACCATCGCCGACACCGGCTGGGGCAAAGCGCTCTGGGGCAAGCTTTACGGTCAGTGGCTCTGCGAGACCTGCGTGTTCGTGTATGACTTCAACAGATTCGCGGCTGACGACATTCTGCCGCTGTTCGCGAAATACGGCATCACCACGTTCTGCGCTCCTCCCACCATGTATCGCTTCTTCATCAGGGAAGACCTCACGAAATACGATTTTTCGACCCTTCAGCACGCGACCATAGCCGGCGAAGCCCTCAACCCCGAGGTGTTCAACCAGTTCCGTCAGGCGACGGGCATCGGACTCCGCGAGGCGTTCGGTCAGACCGAGACCACTCTCGTCATCGGCAACCTGCACGGTATGGAGACCAAGGTCGGTTCCCTCGGCAAGCCCAATCCGCAGTACAAGGTCGAGCTCATGGACGAAAACGGCGAGTTCTGCTCGGTCGGCAAGGTGGGCGAGATCGTCATCTCCACCGAAAAAGAAGTGCCCGGACTTTTCGACTGCTACTACCTCAACCCCGACAGAACGGCGGAGGTGCGTCACGACGGCTGGTATCACACCGGCGACACCGCGTGGCGTGACGAGGACGGCTACTACTGGTACGTCGGACGCGTGGACGACGTCATCAAGTCCTCGGGCTACCGCATAGGGCCGTTCGAGATAGAATCCGTTCTTATGGAACTGCCCTACGTTCTCGAATGTGCCGTTACGGGCGCGCCCGACGAGATAAGAGGTCAGGTCGTCAAGGCTACCATCGTTCTCACGAACGGAAAAGAGCCGTCGGAAGAGCTAAAGAACGAGATAAAGAACTATGTCAAGACGCACACCGCGCCTTACAAGTACCCCCGCATCATCGAGTTCGTCGACAGCCTGCCCAAGACCATCAGCGGCAAGATAAAGAGAAGCGAGATAAGAAAATAAACCATAAAGCGCAGACCTTCGGGGCTGCGCTTTTTATACGCTTCTGAAAAATGCGATTTGCACATTGAAAACTGCATCTTTCAAATATACCGTGAAAAACGCCTTCACAAAAACGACTGGTAGGAATAAAATGAATATTAAACACATATTTCTTGCAAAAATGTCTTGACAAAACGGTTCGGCGCTGATATAATTACGGCATTATACGAAAAGACGCGAAAAGCCGTATTTTCACTATGGGAGTGACTGCATTGAATTCTTACTACGATAACCGCGCGTCGGGCGATTCCGCCGCGCTCAACGAAAGGCTCAGATTCTACTGCGAGGAATGCCGCTCGCATCTTATAGTCGACGAGTCGCAGACCGTCGGCAAGGATATAAAGAAGGGGCTCCGCAACGCCGACGGCACCGGCGTGCTCGCGGGTGCCACGATGATAAGCAACGTCCACGGCTACAAGATGGTCGACGGCGTGAGAGTGCCCGACGATGGCAGACTCTTCTACCGCGGCTTCGACGTGAACGACCTCATCAACAACTGCGTGAAGGAAGACAGATTCGGCTTTGAGGAAGTCGTCTGGCTCCTGCTCTTCGGCTATCTGCCGTCCGAGCGTCAGCTAAACCATTTCACCAAGCTTCTCGAGGACGTGCGCGAACTGCCGTACGGATTCGTCGAGGACATGATAATCAAGGCGCCGTCGCCCGACATCATGAACAAGCTCGCCCGCAGCGTGCTCGCTCTGTACAGCTATGACGACGACGTCGATAATATGTCGCTCGAGAACATCTTCCGTCAGTCCATCGAGCTCATCGCGCGTATTTCGACCATAATGGTCAACGCGTATCAGGTCAAAAAGCGCTATTACGACCATTCGTCGCTCTTCTTCCATCCTCCCGTCAAGGGGCTTTCGATTGCCGAAAACATTCTTTCCACCATGCGTATCGACCGCAGATTCACCCACGACGAAGCAAAGCTTCTTGATATAATGATGATACTCCACGCGGAGCACGGCGGCGGCAACAACTCCACCTTCACGTGCAGGCTCGTCACCTCGTCCGGCACCGATACCTATTCGGCGATAGCGGCGGCGATCGGCTCGCTCAAGGGACCGCGTCACGGCGGCGCCAACCAGAAAGCCATAAGCATGGTCGACGATATCAAGGCGAACGTAAAAGACCTCAAGGACGACGATGAACTGAGAGCGTACCTCAAAAAGATCCTGAATAAAGAAGCCGGCGACAGATCGGGACTCATCTACGGTATCGGCCACGCCGTATATACCAAGAGCGACCCGCGTGCCGAAATAATCAAGGCAAACGCCATCCCGCTTTCCAAAAAGATGGGCTACGAGGACGATATGCAGCTCCTTCTTGCAATAGAGCGTCTCGCTCCCGGAGTGATCGCCGGAAGCGGAAAGAGAAGCACCGAGAGCCTGTGCGCCAACTTCGACCTTTTCTCGGGAATGGTCTACCGTATGCTCGACATACCGCCCGAGCTCTACACGCCGCTTTTCGCGGTCGCGAGAATGGCGGGCTGGTGCGCTCACCGCATAGAAGAAATGACCAACTACCACCGCATAATGCGTCCGGCGTACGTCACGCTCGGAGGCGAAAAAGAATATATACCGGTCAAAGACCGCGCTGACATAAAGAGGCATTGAAAATGGGACTTAACGTTGCACAAAAACTTATAAAAAGCCACCTCGTTTCGGGCGAAATGATAAAAGGCACGCCCGTATCCCTTAAAATCGACCAGACCCTCACCCAGGACGCCACCGGCACGATGGCGTATCTGCAGTTCGAGGCGATGGGCATAAAACGCGTCAGGACCGAGCTTTCGGTCGCTTACATCGACCACAACACGCTTCAGACCGGCTTTGAAAACGCCGACGACCACAGATACATCCAGAGCTGCGCCGCGAAATACGGACTTTATTTCTCGCGTCCCGGCAACGGCATCTGCCATCAGGTACACCTCGAACGCTTCGGTGTTCCCGGCAAAACGCTCATCGGCTCCGACTCCCACACTCCCACCGGCGGCGGCATCGGTATGCTCGCTTTCGGTGCCGGCGGACTTGACGTCGCGTGCGCCATGGGCGGCAGACCTTATAACATCATGATGCCCGAGATCGTCGAGATACGCCTTTCCGGCAGACTTTCCAAGGGCGTTTCGGCAAAAGACGTTATCCTCGAGATACTCCGCAGACTGTCCGTCAAGGGCGGCGTCGGCAAGATATTCGAATACACAGGTGACGGCGTCGCGTCGCTCACCGTTCCCGAAAGAGCCACAATCACCAATATGGGCACCGAGCTCGGCGCCACCACGTCCGTCTTCCCGTCGGACGAGACCACACGTGACTTCCTCGTCCGTCAGCAGAGAGGCGGCGCGTACGTCGAACTCAAGGCAGACCCCGACGCGGTATACGACGGACTCATCGAGCTCGACCTTTCCGCCGTCGAACCGATGGCTGCCTGCCCTCATTCTCCCGACAGCGTAAAGAAAATTTCCGAGCTTGCGGGAATGAAGATAGACCAGTGCTGCATAGGCTCCTGCACCAACTCGTCCTACGACGATCTTATGAAAGCCGCCTGCATACTCAAGGGCAATACCGTGTCGCCCACCGTATCGCTCACCGTGTCGCCCGGTTCAAAGCAGGTGCTCGGTCTGCTCGCAAAGAGCGGCGGGCTCGGCGATATAATCGCTTCCGGTGCCAGAATGCTCGAATGTGCCTGCGGTCCCTGCATCGGCATGGGACAGTCGCCTAATTCCGCCGGTATCTCGCTGCGCACCTTCAACCGCAACTTCCTCGGCAGAAGCGGGACAAAGGACGCCGGCGTTTACCTCGTTTCTCCCGAAACGGCTGCCGCCTCCGCGATAAAGGGCGTGCTGACCGACCCGAGGACCCTCGACGTCGATTATACCTTCGCAAAACCCGCCACCTTCGAGCCCAACGACAATATGATAATCCCGCCGCTTTCGGTTTCAGACGCCGAAAAGGTCGAAGTGCTGCGCGGACCGAACATCAAGCCGTTCCCGATAGGACACGAACTCGAAAAGAACGTTGACTCGGTCGTTTCGCTCATCGTCGGCGACAACATCACCACCGACCACATCATGCCGGCAGGCGCAAAGATACTGCCTTACCGCTCCAATGTGCCGTTCCTTTCGCAGTATTGCTTCACCGTGTGCGACCCCGATTTCCCCGAGAGAATGAAAAAGCTCGGCACGGGCGTCATCATCGGCGGCTCGAACTACGGTCAGGGCTCCTCGCGTGAACACGCGGCGCTCGTTCCGCTTTATCTCGGCGTAAGATGCGTCGCCGCCAAATCGTTCGCAAGGATACACAAAGCCAACCTTATCAACAACGGCATACTTCCGTGCACGTTCGCCGACCCCGACGACTACGCGAAATTCTCGCTCGGCGACGAAGTGACCATCGAAGGCGCTTACGACAGCATAAAGAACGGAACGCGGGTGAAGCTCGTCAACAAGACCAAGGGCTTTACCGCTCTCCTCGACTGCGAGCTTTCCGAAAGGGAAAAGGGATGTATCCTCGCAGGCGGACTTATTAATACCGTGAAGGGTGAATGAAATGACAAAGATCCGGATGAAAACGCCGCTCGTCGAAATGGACGGCGACGAAATGACCCGCATACTGTGGGCAAAAATAAAAGAAAAACTGCTGCTTCCGTACGTTGACCTCAGGACCGAGTATTACGATCTCGGACTCGCGAACAGAAACGCCACCGACGATCAGGTCACCGTCGATTCAGCCAACGCCACCAAAAAGTACGGCGTCGCGGTCAAGTGCGCCACCATCACGCCCAACGCCGCGAGAGTCGAGGAATACTCGCTCAAAAAAATGTGGAAATCCCCCAACGGCACGATACGCGCCATCCTCGACGGCACCGTGTTCCGTTCCCCCATACTCGTCAAGGGCATAACTCCGTTCATCCCGTCGTGGAAAAAGCCCATCGTCATAGCGCGTCACGCCTACGGCGACGTATACAAGGCTGTCGAAACGAACGTCGAAGGCGGCAGCGAAGCGTATCTGACGGTCGAAAAGAACGGTGAAGTGACGCAGAAGATACTCATCCAGTCGTTCGACGGCGACGGCATCATCCAGGGGATGCACAACACCGAAAAGTCGATAAAGGCGTTCGCGAGAAGCTGCTTCAACTGCGCTCTCGACATGAAGCTTCCGCTCTGGTTCTCGACCAAGGACACCATTTCCAAGAAATACGACCACAAATTCAAGGACATTTTCGCCGAAATGTACGAAAATGAATACAAAGAGAAGTTCGAAAAAGCGGGCATCGAGTATTTCTACACCCTCATCGACGATGCGGTCGCACGCGTCATCCGCTCAGACGGCGGCTTTATCTGGGCGTGCAAGAACTACGACGGCGACGTTATGAGCGACATGGTCGCAAACGCGTTCGGCGATCTCGCCATGATGACGAGCGTGCTTATCTCTCCGGACGGCGTTTACGAATACGAGGCCGCTCACGGAACGGTACAGCGCCATTACTACGCGCACCTCAGAGGCGAAAAGACGTCCACCAACCCCACCGCCACGATATACGCGTGGACGGGCGCGCTCCGCAAGAGAGGCGAACTCGACTCCATCCCCGAGCTCTGCGGCTTCGCGGACAAGCTCGAAAAAGCCGTGGTCGACACCGTTGAAAGCGGCTATATGACGAAAGGCCTCTGCGCGCTTTCGACGCTCGAGACCAAGTATTCACTCTGCACCGACGATTTCATCGATAAGATCAAAGAGACTCTCGATTCGCTGCTTGCGTAAAACAATAAAAAGGAGCTGTTGAAACGGTGTTCTAAAGGACAGTTTCAAAGTACAAATGCCACATAAGTGGTGAGTAAGTGCGCACTTAATAAAGAAACAGACTGATAAATCAAAATATCAGTCTGTTTTTAGTTTTCAGCAGGTGTTTATTTCGACATA
>JAZRXG010000021.1:0-79553 GCA_045600105.1 Eubacteriales bacterium | reverse complement strand
CGTCCGCCGTCGTATGCGGTGAACGCTTCGATGGCAGTCTCGTCACGGTTCCAGAATGCGGCGACGATCTCACGCTCCCGCGCCTGCGTCTGTTTTTGATCTTCCAAAACTGCGTCCCTCCTTCCGATACGGATTGGATCTGATGCTTTCATATAGACAAGACAACTTCCGCGGCGAAATTTCCCCCGGAAAATGAAAAATCCTGCAAAGATTTTTTCGACTTGGGCAATGTTTTTTCGTCTGTCATACCAGTTTATTGTAGCACAGAAATATGAACAGAAAAACCGTCATTCGTCTGACGGTTTTTCTTAGCTGATACCCCTCGTTTTATGATTGCAATTTTCATTCTGCTGTTTTCGTTGGAACGGTTCATCCGTGAGAATTTTCTTTACTGTGTTACTGCCTTGGCATGACAAAACTTTCGGCTGCATCTATTCTACAAGATGAGGTTTTGTCACTGTCTGTGATTTGGGGTATAGTCTATGAATATCTTAACCTTGTTCGTTTCAGATTCCATACTTAATTAAATTCGTTGAGCAATCTGTTATCATTGAACTTCTTTCTTGTTTTTGTATCTATAAACAAATGAATTGTAGCATCGTAAGCGTGGGTTTTGTGGCAGTTTCTTTAACTTGGGGAAACACCTATTTCCCATCGGGAAATTGCCTGCGGAGATGTCCCGAACTTTTCAGCCAATTGTTCTTGAGTGAGATTCATTCGTCGTCGGTTTAAACGTATTTGATTTCCAAAATTCAATTTCATACCATATCTCCATTCTGTCAGTATTTGCGCAAATTCTATGTTTTACCGGTGATAGTAATATACCATATTTTACGAGCATAAACAAGCGCACAGTTTGTGAAATTTTTTCTCAATATGTGAGAGAAGTAAGTTTGGCCTCGGCAAATTCGCCTGACGGCAGAAATGCGGCTTGTGCCATGGTTACAGCACAAGCCGCTTTCTTGTATGAGAAAACCCGCGGATAGTCCGCGGGTTCAGACTGAAGACAAATCCATTAATAATATTTACAGATAAGGCGAATTGCTAAAAAGGCTCCCTCCGGGAGGTAGTGAAACGGCACGAGGGTGTTGAATGACACCGCAGTGCGGTGTCAGACCCCGAGTGTGACCGAGCAGATGCGAGAGCTGTCGCCGATAGGCGACTGAGGGAGAGTGCGAAAAGCGAAACTTTTTCAGTAAATTCACGTTTCACGGGCTCCTTCCACCGCTGACGCGGTCCCCCTTCCTCCCGGAGGAAGGCATTTTGCAGCCATCCTTGTTCGCTTTATTAGTATTATTTTGAAAATTTGACTTTGTCTTCAGTCTGACGCTCCGGGAAACCGGAGCGTTTCGATTTTTATACAATTCTTCCGTCGTCGATGAGCTTTTTGTAGCCTCGATAATATTCTATCGAGTCAGGATGCCCGCAATAGGCGATCGTCCCGGGCTCGTTCATCATGCCGATGTATTCGTAGCAGACAGTCTCTTTCGCATAGTCTGAAACGGCGGCAAGCTGGGCGTATAGCCTTTCGGCGTTTGCCGGAATGAGCGGCGAACGGTAGCGCGTTCCCTCGAACGCGAAGGTCTCGACGTTTGCCCAAAGCTCGGCTCTGCCCGCCTTGTCGTGCGCTTTTTTCAGCGATTCGAAGAAGCGCGGCGTTTCGTCGGGCGTCGACTTCATAACTCCGACCTCGTCCTGATACGCTATGAAATCGGCGTCGAGCCTTTCAAGCGATCTGATGAACGCGTCGTCCGCGACGATGCCCCGCGTTCCGTAGGGACTTATGAATATTTTGTGTGTTTTGTCAAGCGCTTTCGCCTCTTTAGCGTAGGCGTTGACATAGTTTATGAATTCCTCGGGATAGCACGGGTCGGCGCCGACCTCGTCGGGCAGATACCAGCCGTAAAACGATTCGTGGTGCCCGTAAAGCGAGTAAAGCTGCTCCATGGCTCTGAAAGCGCGGGATCTGACCTCTTCCGACGTCATGTTGGTGTACGCGTGATAACAGTCGCCGTAGTAGCCGACCGAAACGAACACCTTCATTCCGCATTTGTCGGCTTCGTCGAGCAGTACGCCTATCGGGTCAGAGCAGAGAAGATCGTCCGCAAACGGATATATGTCCGTTCTGAAATACGCTTCGGCTCTGTCGGCGTAGGCGAGCGACGTGCAGAGAAGCTGCAGATACGTCATGCCGAGCTTTTTCATCTCCCGTATCTTCGCTCTCCACTGATTTTCGGTGAACGCGCGGCACATCGGGGTGTAATATGCTCCCTCCGCGATGTTGTGGTGCGTGAATTCTATCCACGAGCCGTTGATCTTTCTTACCGTAAAGACCGCCTCCGTTTTTGATTTATTACGTTTACTTTATTATAAACGCCGTCTTTTGTCAATATTTTTTTCTTTGCCTTTTCGTATTCGTTGACAAAGCCGAACGGATTTGCTATAATATGTCGAAAGAATAAAAGAAAGCGGGGTATTTATATGAAAAGAAAAACAGCTATGTTCCTGTCTCTCGTCGTCTGTCTGGCATTTTTCGCGCTTTCCGCGTCGGCAGAAGGCGGATATAAGATAAGCGCGGACGGAAACTGCGAAGACGGCACGCTCACCGTCACGTTCAGCCTCACCGATATAACGACCGACGTCGGGCTTTCCGGCATCTGCTTTGCCGTGTCCTACGACACGTCTTGCCTTGAAGCGGTCTCCGTCAAACAGTCTCTTCCGGAAAAATGGAAAGACGCCGAAGAACTCGCGAACATCGTAACGAACGAAGGAGCCGGAAGGATAGTGCTCGGCGCTTCCGCCGTCGAATGCGAACCGCTTAACGAAAACGGCTATTCGGTGACCGTGACGTTCAACGTGCTCAAGGAAGGCGGGACCAAGCTGACCGTCGACCCGACAGACGAGGTGTTCTGCGGAGTCGTCATTGCCGACGGAAAACCCGTTGAGATCAAGGGCGAAGGCTGCGAATACGCCTGCGTCCTCGGAAATGCCGAAAACGAAGCAAGCGCCGCGGCTTCCGATACGCCGAAAGATGACGAAGGCGGCTCTTCCGCCTGGATCTACGCCGTGATCGGTGCCGCTGTCGCGGTAATTGCCGTTATCTGCGTTATAGTCATCAAAAAGAAAAAGAGGTAATAAGAATGCTTTTATACATAGTGCGTCACGGAAACCCCACCTACACGCCCGACGACCTCACGCCGCTCGGAAAAAGACAGGCTGAGGGGATAGGCAAAAGACTTGCCACCTACGGAATGGACAGGATATATTCGTCGCCGATGGTACGCGCTCAGGAGACCGCGCGTCCGCTCTGCGAGATCCTCGGCAAAGAGCTCGAGATAGAGCCGTGGACGTCCGAAAACTTGGCGGCAGCCGAATATTTCACCACCAAAAACGGCGTCAGAATGTGGGCGTTCGCGGGGGAAAACGCGTTTTTGCGTTCGCATCCCGAGTATATGGGAGACAAATGGTACGAAGCGCCCTGCTTTGCGGGAACGAGGGCAAAGGAAGGCTTCAAGCGAATCTGCGACGCTTCCGACGAATTTCTCGCCCGTCAGGGCTATATCCGCGAGGGCGGCATATACCACACGGTGCGTGAGAACAACACGCGCATCGCCGTGTTCTGCCATCACGGATTCGGCTCCAACTGGATCTCGCACCTGCTCAACATAGCACCCACCGTTTTCTGGGCGAATATGGATATCGCGCAGTCGGGCGTCACCGTTTTCCGTTTCGGCTCCGCCGAGGGAAAGGACACCACCCCCGTCATGCTCACTCTTTCGGATACCGGCCATATGTACAAAGAAGGCCTTCCGATGAAATACAACAACCAGTTCGAGTTTTAGTCATAATAAGCCGCGCACCCGTTCGTTTGTTACGGACGGGTGTTCTGCTTTTTTGCGGAAAAATCATCAACCGACGGTTGACGTTATTTTTCGATTTTATTATTGACAACGGATAAAAATCTGATATACTGTTAAAGTAATCAGATTACAAATTAACACAAAGGAGACGATCGTTATGAAAAACGCCAATATTTGTCGGATGTCTTGTACGTCGTCTTTTTGTGCCTGAACGAAGACGGCAATATTTCGGCGCATCCGACACGGGTGCGCTTTTTGTTTGCGTAGAATCTTTGCACCCGAAAGGGTGCTTTTTGTTTTATAAAGAGGGAATGCCAATGAAACGATTGAAGAATTATCTTCTCAAAATGGAGAATAACACTGCGACGTATAAGGAAATGTATGAAGGTGAGACCATAGTATATCCGGCAAACTATCCGCAGCAGCTGGAATACAAAGACTTTCTGAACACGTTTTATCACGATGATATTTCTTTTGACGTCGAGCCCACGCACAAGCTCGCGAAGGATAAGCCGACGCTGACGTGGCATATCCCGGTCGAAAAGCTCGGGATCGAAAGGATCACTTCCGCCGCGGCGGACCATTGCCTGCGGGAATTCGCGCCTTATATCGATTCGCTCAACGAGGGGCTGTATAACCGTTCACGCCCCGATGACGAAAACGGCAAATATTATCTTTATCATCCGGGCGGCGAGGTACTCGTGCGGAATACGGCGTTTTTCGCGCTCTGCCCGCAGAAGGACTATGAAAACGGCGGAGGAAATACCGTGTATCTGCTTGACGACGGCGTTCCGCGTCCGCCGAAGATGTGTCTGTGCATCAGGATGCAGGTGCAGCTTCCGAAAAGAAAACTCCGCAAAACGGTGCAGATGCTCTGCCGTGACCTGCCCGAAGCCGTCGATATGTTCGTTTCGGAGTTCGACGCGCGGAAGCTGAACGCGTCTCTTGAACTTGCCGAAAAACAGGTATCCATCCGCGCTTGGCTGAAAGGAAGCAACTACTGTGCGTTCATTGCCAACGGCAGTATTCTTCCGCGTTCAAAAGGTACGGACCTGCCTATGGAAAATGCTGTTCCGTTTCAGTCAACGCCTGAAGATGAAATAGAAATCTGCGGAGTGCGCGGAATGGGCATAAAAAAAGGAGTCACCGTCATCACCGGCGGCGGCTACTCGGGAAAATCGACCCTGCTTGACGCAATCTCCGCAGGTATCTATGATCACATTCTCGGCGACGGACGCGAGCTCTGCATCACGGACGAAAGTGCGGTCACCATATCCGCCGAGGACGGGAGAAGCGTGAAAAGCGTCAACATCTCGCCGTTCATCAAATGGCTGCCGGGAGGAGACACGAGTGATTTTTCCACCGAACACGCCTCGGGCTCGACATCTCAGGCGGCAAACATCATGGAAGCGGTGGAATGCGGCGCGGGGCTTCTGCTCATCGACGAGGACAGAAGTGCCACGAACTTTATGATACGCGACAAAATGATGAAGGAACTGATAGAAAAAGAGCCGATAACGCCGTTCACCGACCGCGTGAACGAACTGTATCGGTCAAAAGGAGTATCAACTATCCTTGTCATCGGCGGAAGCGGCGAATATCTTTCGGTCGCTGACCGGATTTATATGATGGACGATTTTCTCATCCGTGACGTGACGGAAAGATCAAAGGCAATATGCGCCTTCCACGGTGTCACTTCGGAACTGCCGCCGCCTGCGGTGTGGACGCAGAACAGAGTGCTGTACGCCGACGGCTTCACGTCATACCCGAACGGTATCGGCAGCGAAAGACTCGAAGTGTCCGATATGGGATTCATCATAATCGGCGACGAATATATCGATATCCGCGGGCTTCACGACGTTGTCACAAAACGACAGCTTGATTCCCTCGGCTATATGCTCCGCTATCTCGAAACGCATGCCTCCGAACACAGGATCGAGCTTGACCGAAGGATAGACGAGCTCTACGACGTTATCGAAAAAGATGGGCTCGACACGGTGTTTTCAAGCTTTTTCACCACTACCGAGAGATTTCTTGACCTTCCGCGAAAGCAGGAGCTGAAAGCGGTGATAAACCGTATGCGGAAAATAAAGCTGATAAACGGCGGTGACGTGGGATGACGGGAAAAATATACCGCGTGACCATCGCTGAAAAGATAAAGGCATATCGAAGCGCAAAAAATCTGTCGATGAAGGAATTCGGCGCCCTCCTTGGCGTTTCGGCGCAGGCGGTCTGCAAGTGGGAAGGGAATCTGTGCTGCCCCGATATCACGCTGCTCCCGAACCTTGCGAAAATACTCGGTATCACCGTCGACGACTTCTTCGAAGACGTCGGGAACGGCGCATGATTCACAAAAGCGTTTCTATATACCCGCACGCGGCGCCGAGCGTTTCCGCGTCGTTTTCGTCAAAGCGGTCGAAAGATGCGCTGTCGATATCGAGGACGCCGGCCACGTTCCCGTTTTTGCGAAGCGGGATCACCAGCTCCGACTTCGAGTCGGGGTCGCAGGCGATATGCCCCGGGAACTCGTGGACGTTCTTCACGAGTATCGTCTCGTTTTTCTCGGCGGCATTGCCGCACACGCCTTTTCCGACGGGGATGGACATACAGGCGGGCTTGCCCTGAAACGGCCCGAGCTCGAGAACGCCGTTTTTCAGCAGATAGAACCCGACCCAACTGACGTCGTCGAGCGTCATATAAAGCAGGGAAGACACGTTGGCAAGGCTGCCGACGGTGTTGTCGTACCCTTCGGTAAGCGATTTTATTTTTGCGGTAAGAGACAAGTCTTTCATTTCGTTTTCCTCCGTTTTTTGTGTTGACTTTTTTTGCGTCACGGCTATAATGAAGGGCGTATTATGAATATCACGTCGGGGAAAGCCGCATCATGGTAAAGAAATTGCTTAAATCCGAAAAAATAGATATGACCCGTGGGAATATGACGAGGAACATTTTTGCCTACGCCATCCCTCTGATAATCGGAAGCCTGCTGCAGAACCTGTTCAACGTCACCGATCAGGTGGTGCTCGGACAGATGGCGGGCAGCGTCGCCGTTGCTTCAGTCGCAGCCTGCACCAATATGGTATCGCTCGTCGTCGGCTTTTTCGTCGGCCTCGGAGCGGGCGGAACGGTAGTGCTCGCGCGGTCGATAGGAGCGTGTGACGACAAACGCTCGAAAGACGTCATCAGCACCGCAATGATAAGCGCGGCAGGCATCGGCATCGCGGCGTCGTGTATCGCCCTTCCGTTCGTTTCGCCGTTTCTGGATGTCACAAAATGCCCCGCCGACTGCATTGACGGCGCAAGGACCTACGCCTTCATCTATTTTCTTTCCGTTCCGGCGATAACCGTCTACAACTTCGGCGCGTCGACTCTGCAGGTCACGGGCGACTCAAAACGCCCGACCATTTATATAATCTGCGCGGGCGCTTTCAACGCCGTGCTCAATATCGTGCTCTGCCTCGTTCTCGAAAACAAAGTGATCGCCGTGGCAGTCGCAACCGTGGCGTCTCAGGTCCTCGGCGCGTTCCTCACGGTAAGACGTCTCACGAAGCTGAACGAATCGTACAGACTCGACTTCCGCTCCCTCACGTTCAGAAAAGAAATATTCGGCAAGATACTGCGCTACGGCATACCGTCGGGCTTCAACGGTTCGCTGTACGGCATCGCCAACGTGCAGGTGCAGAAGGGAATAAACGCTTACGGAGCGGTCGCCATAGCGGGACATTCCGCAGCGATAAGCGTCGAATCGGCGGTATCGTCGTTCATTTCGGGGTTCGGCATCACGGCTCAGACGATGGTCGGTCAGAACCTCGGCGCGGATAACAGAGAACGGGTGAAAAAGTCGATCTTCACCGTCATGGCGTATTCCGTATCCATAACAGTCGTCCTCAGCTTTGCGCTGTATCTTTTCCGCTGTCCGCTTGTGCGCCTCTGCGTACCCGACAAGCCGGAAGCGCTTGAATACGCCGTGCTCCGCATGCAGCACGTGCTGCTTTGGTGCGGCGTGAACGCCTACAACAACGTGCTTGCGTCGTCCCTCAACTCGTTCGGCTACTCGGCGTTCACAATGGTGGGCAATATTTGTTCCACCATCCTTTTCAGAACGTTCTGGATGCAGGTCGTCTACCCTCATTTCGAGTCCTTCCGCACGATAATGCTTGTCTACACCATCGCGTGGGGGATCAACGCGGTGATGTTCTCGGCGGCGTTCGCCATCGTTTACAGCCGTTTCAAACGCGGAAAGATCAGAAAAATGTAAATCCAAAGCCCTTTTGCCCTCGCAAAGGGCTTTTTTGTTTCCCATATACGGATTATAGCAGATATATTGCCGAAATCAAGGAAAAGAACAAAGAAAAAACTTGATTTCGGGCTTTTTTGTGGGGTATAATGAAAAAAATAAAAAAAATTTCAAAAAAAGTGCGACGTTTCTCACGCGTTTTCCGTTATATGGGGTGAAGGCAAAAAAAGACGTCTTTTGAAACCCAAAAAACGGGAAAGGAGAAAAAATGAACGACAAACAGATAGTCGGGCTGTATCTCGCCAGAAACGAACAGGCGATAAGCGAGACGGACGCAAAATACGGCAGATACTGTCATTACATAGCATATCACATACTCGGTGACGACGGATACGCCGACGAAGTCGTGAATGACACGTATATGAAAACGTGGGACAGCATACCCCCGAACGAGCCCGATCCGCTCGGGCCCTACGTCGGGAAAATAAGCAGCAATCTCGCGCTCGACAGGTATGACGCGCTTCACGCCGAGAAACGCGGCGGCAACGAAATGCCGCTGATCTACGAAGAACTCGAGGAGTGCGTCCCGGGAAAGGACGACAACGCCGCCGACACGATCGCGCTGCGCGACGCGCTCAATTCTTTCCTCGGTACGCTGTCAAAAAGCAAGCGTACCGTGTTCCTTCGCCGCTACTGGTACGCGTGCAGCGTATCCGAGATAGCGTCGGACCTTTCTATGAGCGAAAGCGGCGTCAGAACGACGCTCATGAGGATACGCGGCAAATTGAAGGAATATCTTGAAAAGGAGGGGATCGAAGTATGAACGGTGAAGCTCTCTTCCGCGCCCTGCGCGACATTGACCCCAAATATATCGCGGCAGCCGCACCGACGGAAAGATCCGAAAAACCGAAAGGCGTGCTGTTCGCCAACATCGCAAAGATCGCGGCAAGCATCGTTGTCGTCGTGACGCTCGGTTTCCTTGCTTACGGACTTATCAAACGCCCGACCGAGCCCGTTCCTCCGATAACTTCCGAAACATCGGACGACGGTTCGTCCTCCGAACCGGCAAGCGAAGAATCGAGCGTGTCCGAAGAATCAAGCGAACCCGTGGAATCGAGCGTGTCCGAAGAATCAAGCGAACCTGAGGAATCGAGCGAACCCGAGGAATCGAGCGAACCCGAGGAATCAAGCGAACCCGAGGAATCAAGCGAACCCGAGGAATCAAGCGTGCCCGAGGAATCAAGCGAGCCCGAGGAATCAAGCGAACCCGAGGAATCAAGCGTGCCCGAGGAATCGAGCGAACCCGAGGAATCAAGCGTGCCCGAAGAATCAAGCGAACCCGAGGAATCGAGCGTGTCCGAGGAATCAAGCGAACCCGAGGAATCAAGCGAACCCGAGGAATCGAGCAGTCTCGCGTTCAAATCGAACGGAAACGGAACGTGCAGCGTGACGGGTATAGGAAACTGCACCGACGCGGATATAGTTATCCCGTCCGTCAGCCCGAACGGCGACAAGGTGACGGCGATCAACGCTTTTGCGTTCTGCGACTGCGCGTCTTTGAGAAGCATAACCATTCCGAGCAGCGTAACAAGTATCGGTGAAAGCGCGTTCTGTGGCTGCAGTATGCTTGAGAGCATAAAGATACCGAATAAAGTTGAAATCATAGACATATATGCTTTCAAAGAATGCAAAAATCTTAAAACCGTTATTCTCACGGAAGGTTTGAAAAGCATAGAAATAGAGGCTTTCTGCAAATGTCCCGCTCTGAAGGATATTTCGATTCCGAACAGCGTTGAAAAAATAGACTGCAGCGCATTTTACGACTGCTCCGCTCTTGAAAGCGTGACCGTTCCCGACGGCGTGGAGTATATCGGAAGCGGAACTTTCGGGAATTGCATATCCCTGACTTCCGTTACCGTTCCCGCAAGCGTGACGTTTGTCGGTGATAGGGCGTTCGAGGGATGCATCGCACTTAAGTCCGTGAATTACAGCGGAACAAAAGATCAGTGGGATGCAATGGACATAAAAGGAGGAAATGAGGCATTCACCAAAGCCGCTCCCGATTCGGTCAGATCCGAAGGCTCGAGAGGACTTGAGTTTATATCGAACGGCGACGGAACGTGTGCCGTTTACAGAGGAGACTGTGATGATACGGAAGTAATGATCCCGTCTTTCAGCCCCGACGGTGACAAGGTCACGGAAATCGGCAGCTATGCGTTCTATATGCAGCGTAATATAAAGAGCGTAACCATTCCGGAGGGGATAACCGCCATCGGTGTAAGCGCGTTTGAATGCTGTGAAGGTATTGTGAACCTTACTCTTCCGGACAGCTTGACAAGCATCGACAATTACGCGTTTGCCCTGTGCAATCATCTTGAAAGCATAAACATTCCGAAAGGCGTTGTAAGCATCGGAAAAGATGTGTTCACCAAATCTCTTTCCGTTACGATATACTGCGAAGCCGAAAGGCAGCCTTCGGGATGGAACAAAGACTGGAATCACGATTATTATCCCGATACGGTCCGCACGGTCATTTGGGATTATAAATCGGGCGATCCCAGAAAAGCGCTGACAGAGGAAGAGGTCAGGGAACGCGTGATCGCTTTGTCGGGTGTCGATAAAGACGACATTGTTTCGCTTGATATTATTTCACAGATCGGCAACGAATGGACTGCTTCCCTTGATATCGGCAAACTGCAGTACGGGCTGATTTATGACAGCGTTGACGACAGTATAAAGCTGACGGACGCAAGACTTGATAATACGGCGATCTCCGGAATCAAGCAAAAAGTATTTTCGCATCTCGGAACGAATAAGCCCGACACGTTCGATTATTACCTTGACGGCGTACAGGACAACGTATTGAACGATCACGGACTGAAATGTATCGTTACTCTTACAAAAGACGGTACGGAATACGTTTACACGCTGTCCGTGTCTTCATGTGAGATAATCTCGGTCGACTCAAGCAAGGCACCGACAACGGGTACCGTGACCGTGGACGGCAAATCATATCATACGCAGTCATCGCACTATACGCCGGAATCTCTTTCGATATCCGATTTTACGGCGCTGTACGCTTATACGCCCATACCCAAGAACGCTCCGATACCCATTGCGGTATTTGTCGTGGATATCGGCGGCCCCGGAAGAACGAATATAACAAGGCGCGGCTATGAGGATTATGACGTTGCGAAAGAAAACATCAAGATCTGGATATGCGATGAAAACGGAAATGATATAGACTACGTTTATACCAACGAAAACGGTGCGGCTCTTTTTGAAATAAACAACGACGAAAATCCGCATTACCGCTTCCGCATTGACGGTTATGACCGTTTATCCGATCTTGACGGATACAATATGGTCTTCCACAATACGTTCTGGCTGGATCTGCGTTACAGCTGGCTGGACGGTCAGCCCGGTTTCATATATCTGTATGTGCCGTACGCAGACTGATAACGGCAAAACGATCCGAGTCCGTTTCGGTGTAAAATCAGAATAACAACAGCGAAAGCCGTCTGAAAGAAAGTATTTTCCTTTCGGGCGGCTTTCCGTCGTTTACGATCCGTTTTGCTCTGTCCGGCTTTGTGAAAGCTCTTGCTTTTTCACAAAAATCAAGTTAAAATAAAAATAAAAGTTTTTTTGAAAAAATGTAACCTTCGGCACGTGTTTTTCGTTACTTAGGATGAAAAGAAAAAATCGGGGTATCGGCGAAAGGAGAAGCAATGAACGACAGAGAGATCGTGAAACTGTATTTTGCGAGAAACGAGCAGGCTCTGCGTGAAACGGAAAAGCAATACGGGAAATACTGTCATTACATAGCAAACAATATCTTGTCCGACAGCTTTTACGCCGACGAAGTGGTGAATGACACATACCTCAGGCTGTGGAACTCCATACCGCCCGCCGAACCGGACCCGCTCCGTCCGTACGTAGGCACGATAAGCAGGAATCTCGCGCTCGACAAGCTGAAGCATCTGAACGCCGAGAAGAGGAACGAGGACGGCGTCCCGCTCATCCTTGAGGAGCTTGAGGAGTGCATACCGTCGGGCGACGGGGAAGAAGCGGACGAAACGACGCTGCGTGAACTGCTCGATTCGTTTATCGCGTCGCTTTCAAAAAGGAAACGCGTCGTATTCATGCGGCGTTATTGGTACGCCATGACGGTCGGCGAAATAGCGGAAGAGCTGTCCGTGACCGAAGGCAGCGTAAAGACGATGCTTTCGAGAACTCGCCGAAAACTCAGAGAATTTCTCGAAAAGGAGGGCATTACTATATGAAATCGAAAAAGCTGCTTGATTCTCTCGGCGGCGTCAGCGCCAAGTATATAGAAGAATCCGTTCCGTCGAAAGCGTCGGGGAACGCGGCAAGCACAAAACCGAAAGGCGTGCTGTTCGCAAGCATCGCAAAGATCGCGGCAAGCGTCGTGGTCGTCGTGACGCTCGGCTTCCTTATTTTCGCACTCATAAAACGTCCCGTCGATCCCATTGACCCGTTGACGTCCGACACTTCGAGCGACGGATCGTCTTACGTTTCGGTAAGCGAAGAACAAAGCGAACCCGAAGAATCAAGTGAACCGACGGAGGCATCAAGCGGACTCGAGTTCAAATCCAACGGCGACGGAACGTGCAGTGTTACGGGCATCGGAAGCTGTACCGACACAGATGTTGTTATCCCCTCCGTCAGTCCCGACGGCGATAAGGTGACGGGTATTGGCTATTGGGCGTTCCGCGATTGCTCCTCTCTCTCAAACATCACAATCCCGGACAGCGTAACGAGAATTGGCACCGAGGCGTTCTGCGATTGCTCCTCTCTCACAAACATCACAATCCCGGACAGCGTAACGAGCATTGGTGATGATGCGTTCGACGGTTGTTCCTCTCTTACAAGCGTCACCATCCCGGACAGCGTAACAAGCATTGGTTACGGTGTGTTTGCTGGTTGTGACAATCTTTCCTCAATAAAAGTTGAAAGCGAAAATCCCATATATCATAGCTCAGGCAACTGCATTATAAAAACTTCTGAAAAAGAGCTTATTAAAGGATGTAATAACAGCGTTATTCCCGATGACGGCAGCGTAACGAGAATTGGCGATGAAGCGTTCTACGGTTGCTCCTCTCTTACAAGCATCACCATCCCGGACAGCGTGACGAGCATTGGCTGGTATGCGTTCTACGGTTGCTCCTCTCTCACAAACATCACAATCCCGGGCAGCGTAACGAGCATTGGTGATTATGCGTTCCTCGATTGCTCCTCTCTCACAAACATCACCATCCCGGACAGCATAACGAGCATTGGCGGTCATGCGTTCTACGGTTGCTCCTCTCTCACCGATGTGTATTTCACCGGCACGGAAGAAGAATGGAACAAGATAGAGATCGGCGAATATAACGAATATTTAACCTCCGCCAACATCCATTACAACAGCAAAAAATAATTGCAAATTCCAAATTAAGGAAAGGATTTCCGCTTTTTACCGCGGAAATCCTTTCAAACTGAAGACAAACCTCAAAACGATTTTACAGATAGGGCAGATTGCGAAAAAGGCTCCCTCCGGGAGGGAGCTGTCAGCGAAGCTGACTGAAGGAGAGTGCGGAAGTTCATTATTTCAGCGAGGTAAATCGCATTCCGCATTCTCCTTCCACCGCTATCGCGGTCCCCCTCCCTCCCGGAGGGAGGCATTTCTGCATCCGTCTTTGTTCGCTTAAATAGGCATCACTCTCAAAATGATGCCTATTTTTATGTTCATCCGAATAATTTGCAATTTGCCATTTGCAATAAAAAGGCCAAATGGCTTTTTTATTCTATCCAGCCGTCTCTCGTTTTGACGCCGAAGCGCTTTTCGATCTCGTGCATCTGACTGTCGGTGATTGTCTGCTTTATGGGCAGGTGCGCTATCTTCAGCCATATTTCGGCGGCTTTCTCGGCGGTCTCGATAAGTCCGAACGCTTCGTCAAGGTCGCGCCCCGCGCCGTAGATGCCGTGCTGCGCCCATACGACGAGGCGGGAAGTCTTCATCTTCTCGGCGGTGGCTTCGCCTATCTCGTTCGTGCCGCATATCATCCACGGCAGCACGTTCACGCCGTCGGGGAAGACGACCACGCACTCGGTGCACATCTGCCAGAGAGTGTGGGTGAATTCCTTTTCGTCAAGGTCGTGTACGAACGACATCGCAAGCAGGTTCGCGGGGTGGCAGTGCATGACGACCCTGTTTTCGCCGTCGACACCGAGACGGCTTATGTGGCTCATGAGATGAGCGGGAAGCTCGGACGTGAAGCGTCCGCCGTCGGAATAGCCCCAGAGGAGCTCGGCGTTTTCGCCGTCTTCGCTGACTCTGAAAAGTCCCAGATTCTTCGCGGGGTCGTATTTGACGTTCTTGAAATACTTGCCCGTTCCGGTCACGAGGAAATACTTGCCCTTCAGCTCGGGAGCTTTGAAGCCCGTCGGTATGCTGCGGATCACGGAGTTGATATCGACGTATTCGGCGACGTCCTTTTCGTCAAGCATCAGGCTGACGTTGCCGCCGTTTCTTTCGTCCCAGCCGTGGGCGTACATTTCGCTCGTCGTGCGTATCATTTCAATAAGGAACGGCGACTCAAGTATATCTTTCATTTTCTTTCCACCAGCACTTTCTTTTCATAGTCTTCCACGACGTTATACCAGCTTTCATCGGCGGGAACGCCGCTGCGGGAGCAGTATTCGGTCCATATATCGCCGAACGGAAGTGTTTTCGCTTCCTCCATCAGCATCAGCTTCTTCGTGAAGCTGCCTTCGTCCTGAAGCTTTTTCAGTTCGTCGTGCGGCTGGAGAAGCGCCCAGAGCAGCGCCTTTTCGGCGTTTCTCGCGCCGATGACCCACGCGGCGACGCGGTTGATCGAAGCGTCGAAGAAGTCAAGGCCGATTATAACCTTGTCGAGCGCGTCGTTTCTGACGATCTCTTTCATTATCTCTTTTATCTCGTCTTCGAGTATGACTACGTGGTCGCTGTCCCAGCGGACGCCGCGGGTGACGTGGAGCGGCACCTTGTCGAAGAACGCGAGCAGCGAGGGGATCTTGTCGCTGACGACTTCCGTCGGGTGATAGTGACCGTTGTCGAGCAGGTTATACACGCCGGGATGAGTCGCGGCGTAGCTCATATAAAACTCGTTGCTGCCCACCGTGTAGCTTTCGACGCCGATGGCGAACACCTTGCTTTCGACACAGTCGATGACGTGCGGCAGCTTTTCGGCGAATATCTCGTCAAGGCTCGCCTTGAGACGGAGACGCGGCGTGAGCCTGTCGGCAGGCACGTCCTTGAGTCCGTCGGGGATCCACACGTTGTCAAGCACGCTGTCGTTCAGCTCTTCGCCTATCCTTTCGGCGATCCTGCGGCACGCCTTGCAGTGGTTTATCCAGAAACGGCGGACGTTCTCGTCGGGGGAAGAGAGCGAAAGCCCGTCCTTCATCATCGGGTGGCTGAACACCGTAGGGTTGAAGTCGATGCCGAAGCCGTTTTCCTTGGCAAACTCTACCCATGGAGCGAAGTGTTTGTATTCTATCCTGTCTCTGTCGACCCATTCGCCGTCCTTGAAAACGGCGTAGCAGGCGTGCAGATTGATGCGTTTTTTGCCGGGGATGAGGGAAGCGGCTTTGAGAAAGTCGGCTTTGAGTTCTTCAAAATTACGCGCTTTTCCGGGGTAGTTGCCCGTCGTCTGTATGCCGTTGCCGGCGCCTCCGTCGGGGTTGTCGAAGCCCGTCACGTCGTCGCCCTGCCAGCAATGGATGGAAATGGGCTTGGACGAGGCGAGCGAGATGGCTTTTTCGGCGTCGATGCCGTATTTTGCATAGATCTGCTTTGCGCTTTCGTAACGTGTCATTTTGTCGTATGCCTCCGCTTGTATTTTCAAGTTGCCGAGCGACGTTGCCTCTATCGGCAGGGCAATGACCTTTTTGCCCGTGTATTCCTCGGTGAGTGAATTGAGAAAATCGTTTTTGGCGCCGCCTCCGACGATGTATATCTTTGAGTATTTTTTGCCGAGTGCTCCTTCCAGCCCTTCGACTGCTTTTTTGTAGCAGACGGCGAGCGAACGGTAGGCGCATCTGAAATAGTCGTCGTCCCTCTTCGGCTTTTCGTCAAGTGCTGAGTCGAACGCTTCCTTCATGCTCTCGGGCGACAGAAACGCGCTTCCGTTTGCGTCGACCAGACCGTCGAACGTGCTTGCTTCGGCGCCCTTTACTATGTCGGCAAACGATTTTTCGGGGCAAAGCTCGTCTTTCAGCCTGTTTATGAGCCACATGCCCATTATGTTCTTGAGGTATCTGTTGTATCCCACTCCGCCTTCGCTCGAGTAGTTTTCTTTCATGCTGCCGTAATCCGTAACGGGGGACGCCGTCTTTACGCCGAGCAGCGACCACGTTCCGGAGGATATGTATATCTCGTCGCCGTCCATCGGTATGCCCTCGACGGCAGAGCCCGTGTCGTGCGTGGCGCAGGTCATTACCTTTATGCCGTCGTATTCGCCGATGACCTTTCCCGGACGCGTGAGAGAAGGGAAGAGATGACGCGGCAGTCCGAGAGAACTTACGATATCCTCGTCGAATCCGCCGGTCTTCGCGTTTATCATTCCCGTCGTGGTGGCGTTGGTATATTCTTTTATCTTTACGCCGCACAGCTTATACATAAGGTACTCGGGTATCATCAGAAAATCGGTGACGTCCTCCAGCCTGCCTTCCCTTAGGTCGGTGTAAAGCTGATAGATGGAATTGAAAGGCTGGAACTGACAGCCCGTGTGCGAATACAGCGTTTCGAAAGGAACGACCGAATGAAGCTCGTCTATGTATTTCTTTGTTCTGTCGTCGCGGTAGGCAAAGCACGGCGTCACCTCTTCATCGCCCTTCATCAGAACGTAGTCGATGCCCCACGTGTCGATGGCAAGGCTCACTATCCCGTCGTATTCGGCTTTCGCTTTCGCAATGCCTTTTTTTACGTTTTCGTTCAGCGACGCGATGTCCCACGTCAGATGCCCGTCTTTTTTTATGACTCCGTTAGGAAAACGGAAGACCTCTTTCGTCTTCATAACTCCGTTTTCGCGGTATCCGATGATGTGGCGTCCCGACGACGCTCCTATGTCTATTGCGAGAAAGTATTCCATAAAAAATACCCCGTTCGTTTTTTGTTATACCATTATAATCCGTTTTTTCTTTTTTTGCAATGAAAAAAACACACTTTGCACTTTTTTTGAGCAAAAAATACGATCGGGATAACAAAATTATTGAAAAAACTATTGACAAAACAAATAATAATGCTATTATCAAATAGTAATCATTATTACCAACCATAATTGCGGGGGATATCGATGCAGCGATACAGCAGAAACAGACAGGCGATAATAGACTGCCTTATAAATACGACTTCACATCCGACCGCGGACTGGGTCTATTCCCGACTCAAGCCCGATTATCCGAATATGAGCCTTGCCACCGTTTACCGTAATCTTTCGCAGCTCAAGGAAGCGGGCGTGATCCGATCCGTCGGCACGGTCAACGGTCAGGAACGCTTCGACGGCAACATTGTGCCGCATACGCACGTCGTATGCGTAAAATGCGGAAGAATGGACGACGTACACGACGTGCCTCTTCCCGAAAAGCTGACCGAAAAGGTCACATCATCCACCGGGTATGCCGTTATTTCGGCACAGCTCAGATTTGACGGAGTATGCGCCGATTGTCTTGAAAAACAATAAAAAATCAGGCGATTGTAAAAATCGGACTTTTAACGGTTTTGTAAAAGATCTGTTTTTTGAAACGGTTTTACCGGTTCAAAAACACCTTTGAGACGGGCTCGCGGCCCGTCCCCGCACCGACCAAACGAGCGGAATGAAATGAAACGAGTTCGATAAGTGCGGGAAAACCAATCGTAAACGCAGTTTTGCAATTGCCGAAAAAAGGAGAACAGAAATGAAAACTTACAAATGCAAAGTATGCGGCGAAATATTCACCGTGAAGGACGGAGAAGAAGCGGTTTGCCCAAAATGCAGACAGAAGGGTGAAAAGCTTGAACTCATCGCCAACAAATACGCCGGCACTCAGACCGAAAAGAACCTCGAAGCCGCTTTTGCGGGTGAATCCCAGGCAAGAAACAAATACACCTATTTCGCGTCGCAGGCAAAGAAGGACGGATTTGAACAGATCTCCGCTCTCTTCCTCAAGACCGCCGATAACGAAAAAGAACACGCAAAGCTCTGGTTCAAGGAACTGAACGGCATCGGCAGCACCGCCGAGAATCTCGCGGCAGCGGCTGACGGCGAAAACTACGAATGGACCGATATGTACGAGGGCTTCGCGGTTACCGCCGAAAAAGAAGGTTTCCCCGAGCTTGCCGCAAAATTCCGCGGAGTCGCCGCCATCGAAAAGGCTCACGAGGAACGCTACCGCGCACTTCTTCACAACGTTGAAGCACAGGAAGTATTCGCAAAGAGCGAAGTCAAGGTTTGGGAATGCCGCAACTGCGGACACATCGTCGTCGGCACCAAAGCCCCCGAGATCTGCCCCGTCTGCGCTCATCCTCAGGCTTATTTCGAAGTCAACGAAAAGAATTATTGATTATTTCAGCGAAAAAAAAGAGTGCCTCGGCACTCTTTTTTGTATCTTTATTTCGCGCAGAAAGGTGATTCGTACATTTTGCCGTGGACGAAGTGATTGTACGATCTGCAGCCGCCTCCGCAGATATGACCGTATTCGCATTCAGCGCATTTTCCGGTCAGCATATCGGGATCGAACCTGCGGTTATAGGCAAAAGCATCGGGATCGTTCCATATTTCGGCAAGCGTTCTTTCGCGCAGGTTTCCTTCGATGAACTTTTCATCGTACATCGACTCGCAGCCTCTCACGCTGCCCACGCTGTCGATGCCGATGCACGTAAGTCCGGCTCTGCAGCCCCTGAAATAGGCGTATCCGCTGAGGTTGCCCCTGAGGGAACCTTCGTCCTCGGTGAAATAACCGATATTGTCGGCAATGCCGACGGGGAAGGGAGCGGAGCGCATCACCGACGAGACGAACGAAATGACGGAGTTGAAGTCAAATCGATAATCTATTCCGCCTTTCGCGGCGTTGCCCATGGGAGAACACGCCTGAAGCTGCCAGGCGCACAACCTTTTGGTTTTGAGAAATTCATAAAAAAGCGCGAGAGAACGCGCATTTTCGGCGTTCAGAGTCGAAATGACCGACGTCGGCACACCGTGCGACGTAAGCATATCCAAGGCTTTTACCGCTCTGTCAAAGCTGCCCGCCTGACGGTATTTGTCGTGAACGTCCTTCAGCCCGTCGAGTGACACCGCGACCGATTCGATACCGAGCTTTTTGAGTTTTTCTATCAGCTCGTCGGTGAAAAGCCAGCCGTTGGTGATGATGACGACGGAAATGCCGCGCGACGTGAGGGAGGAAACGATAACGTCCCAGTCGCTCCGCATGAAGACCTCGCCGCCGATGAGCGACACGCGCCTGCAGCCGAGAGACGAAAGCTGTTCGGCGACCGAAAGACATTCGTCCGTCGTCAGCTCGTTTTCACGCTTTCTGCCGCCGCCCGAACCGCAGTATTTACACGAAAAGCAGCAGCCGAGCGTTATTTCCCAAACGCAGGAATCGAGCTTGTAAACACTCATATTCAGCCTTGTTTATCGGAATCGGGGTAGGTCAGCTTCGTTCCGCATTCGGTGCAGAAACGGTTGACGAGCGCGTTGGGCGCACCGCACTCGGGGCAGAACTTTTTCTTTTCGGCTTGTATGTTCGGCTGAGGGATCGGCTGACTCATCGCCTCGGGACCCGCGTAAACGCCGCGCATACGGAGATCGGCAGCTCCGATATTATTCTTCGCCGTTTCGGAATCGGGATCGATCCTGCTCGCGTCGCTCAGGTTCCCGGTCTTCCAATAAAGCGAATCCGGACCTGCGTACACGCACATCATCGGAGTAGCGGTCTTGTTATCCTTTTTTGCCATTTTGTATTCCTCCGTGAACTTTTTTCTTTAATTATATAATACGCTGCCTGTTTTGTCAACCCGTTGCGGGAATAATGCCGTTTTTTGGCGCTTTTTCGCCCGAAAACGGCGGGGAAATATTAACGGCTATTTATGAACGAACAATTATTTTGTAAAAAATAGCACAAAAACATCGAAAAAAATCGTCAATATTTTGCTATTTTTCCAAGTTGAATTACTTATTGATATAAGTTATAATGGGAATGTAATATGGATAATGTTTTTCACGGGAGGCTTAAAATGGAACTTCTGGAGAAGAAAATTTCCGAGTGCGGAAAGATTTTCCCGGGTGACGTTCTCAAGGTCGACGGCTTTGTCAACCACCTTATAGACACCGATCTGATGTGCGAAGTCGGAAAAGAATTCTACCGTCTTTTCGCCGGTGAAGGCGTCACGAAGATACTCACCATCGAGGCTTCCGGCATCGGCATCGCCTGCCTTGCCGCCCGGTATTTCCATGTTCCCGTTCTTTTTGCGAAAAAATCAAAATCCAGCAATATGGCAAAGGATTCCTACGTCACCAAGGTCGCGTCCTACACGCATGATCAGGTCTACGACGTCGTAGTGTCAAAGGAATATCTCTCTCCCGACGACAAGGTCCTCGTCATCGACGATTTCCTCGCCAAGGGCAACGCTCTGAACGGACTTATAGATCTCGTTTCCCAGGCGGGCGCAAAGCTCGTCGGCTGCGGCATCGTCATCGAAAAAGCCTATCAGGACGGCGGAAAGCTTCTGCGCGAAAAGGGGATACGCGTTGAATCCCTCGCGAGAGTGGCGTCCATGAGCGTCGAGGACGGCATAAAATTCTGCATATAGTTTCAGCAATATATCTCCGTTATTCTTGGTACGGAAGTTTCTGACGTACTGCCCGATGTGCGGCTATTGGCTGATCATGTTCCGCTTTATACGCGGAAACGCCGACTGTCCGTATCGTCGAATGCGGCTGTCGGCATTTGATTTTGTTTACAAACGGGGAAACCCTTGTAAAAAATAAAATTTGGAGGAACTGTCATGTTCAAAAAAGTACTTGCTCTCGTACTTACTCTCGCAATGGTCGCTTCTCTCTGCTTCGCTCTCGCATCCTGCGGCGAACAGGAAGATGATTCCAAAGGCATGAGTGCCGAGATCCTTCCCGCTCCCGCAATCGAAAAAGATTTCGAGATCGGCAGCGATTTCAAGATCGGTCTCATTTGTCTCCACGATGAAAAATCCACCTATGACCTTAACTTCATCAAAGCTATGGAAAACGTTCAGAAGGCTCTCGAGCTTTCCGATGAACAGGTCATCATCAAAACCGGCATCCCCGAAGGCACCGAATGCTACGAAATGGCAAAAGACCTTGTAAGCCAGGGCTGCAAAGTTATATTTGCCGATTCTTTCGGTCATGAAGATTTCATGATCAAAGCCGCAAAAGAATTCCCCGAAGTTCAGTTTTGCCATGCTACCGGCACCAAGGCTCACACCGAAGGACTTGCCAACTATCACAACGCTTTCGCTTCCATTTACGAAGGCAGATATCTTGCCGGCGTTGCCGCAGGAATGAAGCTCAACGAAATGATTGCCAACGGCACCGAGATCAAAGGCGTTAAGGTCACTGCCGAAAACGCAAAGATCGGTTACGTAGGCGCTTTCACCTATGCTGAAGTTATCTCCGGTTATACCTCCTTCTTCCTCGGCGCTCGCTCCGTTTGCCCGACCGTTACCATGGACGTTCAGTTCACCGGTTCCTGGTATGACGCAGTAGAAGAAAGAAACGCTGCTCTCGCTCTCATCGGCAGAGGCTGCAACCTTATCAGCCAGCACGCTGACTCTCTCGGCGCTCCTTCCGCCTGCGAAGAAAACGGCGTTCCCAACGTATCCTACAACGGCGCTACCTATGACGCCGGTCCCAACACCTTCATCGTTTCTTCCGCCATCAACTGGGCTCCTTACTACAAATACATCATCAAATGCGTCTGCACCGGCGAAGCTATCGCTGCTGACTGGACCGGCACCATTTCCACCGGCTCCGTCGTTCTTTCCGGAATCAACCTCGACGTTGCCGCTGAAGGCACCGAAGCAAAACTCAAAGAACTCGCAGGCAAATTCAAAGACGGTTCTCTCAAGGCTTTCGACGTTTCCACCTTCAAGGTAGGCGGCGTTAACCTCACCTCCTACACTGCTGACGTTGATACCGATCCTGCTTACACTCCCGATAAGGAAGTCATCATCGACGGTTATTTCCATGAATCCGAATTCCGTTCTGCTCCTTATTTCGATATCAGAATCGACGATATCACTCTCGTCAACGAAAAGTATTAATTCTAAACGCGTTCGGTATTCCAAAGCCTGAATACCGTTAAGTAAAGGCGGGGCTTTATTGCCCCGCCTTATGACTTTTTATCCGAACAAATACAATTTATGTAAGCTTAGGAGATTATTACCGTGAGCAATAACAATAATATCGCAATAGAGCTGCGCAACATAACAAAAGCGTTCGGCACCAAGGTCGTTGCAAACAAGAACGTGGACCTTGAAGTAATGAAGGGCGAGATCCTTGCCATCCTCGGCGAAAACGGAAGCGGCAAGACGACCCTTATGAATATGATCGCCGGTATATATTATCCCGACGAAGGCGAAATATATGTAAACGGTGAACTTGCGAGGATAGCGTCTCCTAAGGATGCTTTCGGCTATAAGATAGGCATGGTGCATCAGCATTTCAAGCTTGTCGATCTGTTCACCGCTACCGAAAACATCATCCTCGGCATTGACGAAAAAGACGGATTCAACGTCAAAAAATCAGCCGAAAAAATCAAAGAAATAACCGAAAGATACGGTTTCGTGCTCGATCCCAACAAAAAGATCTACGATATGTCAGTTTCCGAAAAACAGACGGTCGAGATCGTCAAGGTCATCTACCGCGGAGTCGACGTCCTCATTCTCGACGAACCTACCGCGGTGCTCACTCCTCAGGAAACACAAAATCTTTTCAAAGTCATCAGAAAAATGAAAGAAGACGGCAAGTCCGTCATCATAATCACGCACAAGCTTCACGAGGTACTTTCGATCTCGGATAGGGTAGCCATTCTTCGCAAAGGACAGCATATTGCTACCGTCAAAACCTCCGAAACGAACGAATCAGAGCTTACCGAAATGATGGTCGGTCAAAAGGTCGCGCTCAACATCGACCGTCCCGATCCGGTAAATCCCAAGATCCGACTCAGCATTACCAATCTGTCGTGCCATTCGTCCGACGGAAGAAAGGTGCTCGACAATATTTCGTTTGAAGCACGTTCCGGCGAAATACTCGGTATCGCAGGCATCACCGGCAATGGTCAGAGAGAATTGCTCGAAGCAATAGCGGGACTCAAAAAGATAGATGCCGGCAACATTATGTACGATGATCCGAGCGGAGAAGGAGTAGTCGATCTTAAAGACAAAACGCCCGAACAGATAAAAGCACTCGGCGTGCGCCTTTCGTTCGTTCCCGAGGATCGACTCGGAATGGGACTTGTCGGAAATATGGACATCATAGACAATATGATGCTCAGAAGCTATAAAAAAGGAAAAACCGTTTTCCTTGACAGAAAAACTCCCGGCGAACTTGCCGACAGAATAATCGAAAGCCTCGGCGTTGTCACACCGAGCTCGCATACGTCGGTCAGACGTCTTTCGGGCGGCAACGTGCAGAAGGTGCTTGTCGGCCGTGAGATAGCCGCGTCGCCCAAACTGCTTATGGCGGCTTATCCTGTCAGGGGACTTGATATAAACTCTTCGTATTTGATTTACAATCTCCTTACCGATCAGAAGCGCAACGGAGTCGCCGTTATATTCGTCGGCGAAGACCTTGACGTGCTCGTTGAACTTTGCGACAGAATACTTGTTCTTAACTCCGGTAAGATCACAGGTATAGTGGATGGCCGTACAGCGACAAAAGAGCAGGTAGGGTTCCTTATGACCAAGACTGAAAACTAAGAAGAAACGAATTTTTGTTTTCGGGAAAGGAAGGGTAAAAGTGGATAAAGAGATTAAAACTACTGCGGTCAAGAAAAACCGCGAAAAATTGGTACATATAATAAAACGCGAACAGATACCGATGAAAAAAGCGATCCTCATAAGAGCGGTAACGGTGGTCATCGCATTTGTCGTGGCAAGCACACTCGTAACGCTGCTTGCCAAAAAGCATCCCGACCCGTTCACGGTGTTCAAAACGCTTGTTGACGGCGCATTTGCCACGGGCGACAGAATATGGAACCTGCTTCAGGAATTCGCAATGCTGCTGTGCGTTTCGCTTGCAGTAACTCCCGCATTCAAAATGAAGTTCTGGAACTGCGGTGCCGAAGGTCAGGCACTTGTCGGCGGTCTTGCAACTACTGCCTGCATGTATTATCTCGGCGATAAATTCCCGCTTCCTCTTCTTCTTGTAACGATGATCGTCACGAGTATACTTGCAGGTGCCGTTTGGGCACTCATACCGGCGATATTCAAAGCAAAATGGAACACCAACGAAACGCTCTTCACCCTCATGATGAACTATATCGCGATTCAGCTTACGGCGTTCTTCATAAAGATATGGGTAACGAACGGCTCGGGAACTCTCAGCACGATGGAAGAATATGGCTTCCCGGTACTGTTCGGCAAGCCTTATCTGCTCAATGTGCTGGTAGTTCTTGCACTTACCGCTTTCTTCTATATCTATTTCCGCTTCAGCAAGCAGGGATATGAAATATCCGTCGTTGGCGAAAGCGAAAACACCGCACGTTATATCGGCATAAACGTCAAAAAAGTCATAATCCGCACGATGCTCATATCGGGCGCGGTCTGCGGAATCGCCGGTCTTCTTCTCGTCGGCGCTACCGACCACACGATAAGCACCACGACAGTCCGCGGCAGAGGTTTTACCGCAATAATGGTATCGTGGCTCGCAAAATTCAATCCGCTCTTTATGATGCTCACGACGCTTCTTGTCGTTTTCCTCAACAGAGGTTCGAGCGAAATCGAATCAAAATTCCGTGTCAGCAGCGCCATTTCGGATATAATGGTGGCAATAATCCTGCTGTTTGTCATAGGATGCGAATTCTTCCTCAACTATAAAGTCATATTCAATAAAACGGGAAAGGAGAAAGCTGAATGAACTGGTTGAATTTCATTACAAGCGCAATACGACTCAGCGCGGTATTTCTGTTTGGCTCCACCGGTGAAATAATCACCGAAAAATCGGGCAACCTCAACCTCGGTATCCCCGGCGTCATGTGCGTCGGCGCTTCGTGCGGATGCGTTGCCGAAAGCATTTATTTCCAGTCGATCGGACGTTCCAAACCCGTTTATATCCTCGTCGTTCTCATCCCGATCATAGCCGCTATCCTCGGCGGCGCTGCCGTAGGTCTTATTTATTCGTTCGTGACGGTCACTCTCAGAGCCAACCAGAACGTCACCGGTCTTACGCTTACCACGCTCGGCGTCGGTGTTTCGGACTACATGATAGCGCAGATCGACACCACATTCAGCCGCGGAGGAAAATATTTTACTCAGGGGCTTCCTTTTGCCGACAAGCTCGGTGATTTCGGAACAGTTACATTCTCATACGGGATACTTGTATGGCTCGCAATAGCGGTAGCCATAATCGCATCGATCGTTCTCACTCGTACCAAAGTCGGTCTTTATCTCAGAGCAGTAGGCGAAAACCCCGCGACTGCAGACGCGACCGGTATAAACGTAACCCGTTATAAATACCTTGCGACTATCATCGGCTGCGGTATCGCGGGACTCGGCGGTCTCTCTTACATCATGGACACGCTGTACGGAAACTGGGAATACGATATCGACGCAATGGGCTGGCTTGCCATCGCACTCGTTATCTTCGCCGTTTGGAAACCATACCTCAGCATTTTCTGCTCCATCGTATTCGGCGGACTCTATATCGCCAGCAGCTTCATTCCGGGCATCGGATTTGCCGGCAAAGAGATATTCAAGATGCTTCCCTATGCGGTTACCATCATCGTTCTTATCTTTGTCAGCGCACGTAAGAAGCGTGAGAACCTGCCTCCCGCAAGCCTCGGGCAATCGTATTTCCGCGAGGAAAGATAACAACACACAGCAAACGCAAAACACGTCCCACAAGGCGCATGGCGCCTCACGGGACGTGTTCTTTTGTGCAACAAAGGGCACGGATTTATCCGTGCCCTTTGCCTTGTTAAGCTTAAACTGTTAATCAGTCCATATATTTTTCAGCGAGGTCTTCGATGGCTGCTTCGACCGAGCCCTTAACGGATTCGACCTTGGAAGCGAAGATATCGCTGGAAGCTTTTGCACAGTCGCTGATGACGGTGTAGATGGAGCCGAACTGATAAATGGTAGCCATTTCGTATACGCGGTTGTTGAAGATGATGTCGAGCGCGAATTCGCCTTCTTCATCGGCGATACGGCGGCCTTTGAGGATGGTGTTGTAGTAAGCTTTTCTTACGGTGTCGGTGGAGAAGAGAGACATTGCTTCGCCGACTGCCGCGGACATCTCGGGGTCTTCTGCGGACATCGGGATGCAGAACGAGGTAGCCATGATGGCGGAAACTACGTTGTAGTAATTTTCCTGTTCTTCGTTGAACTTCGGGGTGGGAAGAACGCCGTAGCTGCAGTCGAAGTCGTCAAGCTCGCCGAGGTCGACGATCGCGAGAGTTCTGAAGAGTGCTCTGTCTTCGCCGATCGCTGCGGAAGCCGCGTAGTAAACGTCCTTGTAGCCGGTGCCGGCAACGGACTGTTTTTCGATAAGGATGGTGGATTCGGGGTCGTTGGTGATCTGACGGATCTTTTCAACTACCGTGGGAGCTCTCTGGGTCTCGATGGCGAGCATGGGGATGTCGTCGGAGTCCTTGGTGGTGATACGTTCACCGGAGCCGATGAACATCGAGGTGGTATAGTTCTCGTTGAGGATGAGGCCCCAGGTATCGGTGTACTTCATGCCGTCGGTGCCGTCGGTATCGGCGGTAGCGAGTTTGGCGTTTCTGTAAAGTGCGTCGAAGGTCCATTTGTCATCTCTGAGGAGCTGATAAGGATCTTCAGCGCCGCACTGTTCGCGGAGAGTCTTGTTGAAGACGATCGCGTGAGTGCAGTCGAAGGTGAGAAGAGAGAAGTCGCCGGTGGTGAAATAAAGCTTGTTGGCAAAGGAAAGGTCGGCGTTTGCGCCCTGATCCCAATAAGGTTTGTCAAGGAGGAGGATGTCGCTGAATTCGTAAAGGTCGTAGAGGGAACCTTCGGAAGCGAGGGTAGCCGCGTCGGGCATCCACGGGCAGATGATGTCGTATTCACCGCCGCCCTGAATGTCGTTTCTGGCATCCTGGAGGAAGTTGTCGGTTCTGATCTCGTCGATGGAAACGCTGAGAAGGTCTTCGACCATGCTGTTTCTGGTTTCGACCGCTTCTCTGATAGCGTCCGCGCTGTCTTCGTACGGCATGATCTCGATGGATTTATATCTGTCTTTGCCGTCGCCTACAACGAGGAAGAGAACTTCGGTGTCTGCGAAATTGAATCTTTTGAGGTGTTCGTAGGGGGTCGCTTCGCTCGATTCTTCAACCTCGGATTCGTCTGCGGCCGATTCGTCTGCCTGAGAAACGGGATCGGCTTTGGATTCCGGGTCGGAGGTATCGCTGCCGCTTTCGGAGCAGGCAATGAGCGACGCTGCCACGAGCATCAACGCAAGGATGAGTGCCAGTGTTTTTTTCATAAGTGATTCTCCTTCTTATATTGTATATTATGCTGAATACATTGTATCATAATTCTTTATATTTGTCAATAATTTATTTTTGCGGTCTGAGATATGCCGAAAACGCCCAAAATAATTAAAATATAACTGTACATTTACAAAAACGTGTGATATAATACAAAGGGTTCGTATAAAAACGGCGATCTGACTTATACGGAGGTTGAAATATGGCGGATCTTTATGAAAGAAAAATGAGTGAGCTGAGCCTCGATTTCGTGCTGAAGCTTTTCGGTACGCTTGACGGCAACACCGATATACTCGAAAAGGAATTTCAGGTTCGCATATCGAGCCGTGACGGCAACGTCAGCGTTTCGGGCGAGAACAAGGACAACGTGGACATGGCGTATGAAGCCGTGCTGCAGCTTGAAAAACTCGCGAAATTCGAGGATTCGATAGGCGAAAATACGATAAACTACGTCGTTTCGATGGTGCGTGACGACCGTTCCTCCGAACTTGAGGGAATGCTCAACGACTGCGTCTGCCTCACCAACACGGGCAAGCCGATAAAAGCCAAGACCGTCGGTCAGCAGAAATACGTCGATGCCATCAAAAAGAACACCATAACCTTCGGTGTCGGCCCCGCCGGTACCGGCAAGACCTTCCTTGCCGTGGCAATGGCGGTGACGGCGCTCCGTCAGAAACAGATATCCCGCATAATCCTCACGCGGCCTGCGGTGGAAGCGGGCGAAAAGCTGGGATTCCTGCCGGGTGACCTCCAGCAGAAGATAGACCCGTACCTCCGTCCCCTTTACGACGCGCTCAACGAAATGCTGGGCGGCGAGTCGTTTGCGCGGCACATGGAAAAGAACACCATCGAGATCGCGCCGCTCGCCTATATGCGCGGCAGAACGCTCGACGATTCGTTCATAATCCTCGACGAAGCACAGAACACGACCCCCGAACAGATGAAAATGTTCCTGACGCGGCTCGGCAACAACTCAAAGGCGATTGTCACGGGCGACGTCACGCAGATCGACCTTCCGTTCATCAAAAAGAGCGGACTCGTTGAGGCGATAGACATCCTCGGCGACATCGACGGCATCGCGATATACAAGTTCAGCCACAAGGACGTAGTGCGTCATCCGCTCGTACAGAAGATAATTCTCGCCTACGAAAAGAAAGGCGCGTCCGACGCGATGAAAGAAAGAGACAAGGAAAGAATGACCTTCAGGAGGAAAATCTGATATGGTCCACGTTTATTACAAAAACATCACCGACGTAAAAGTCGATAAAAGCATAATGTACGATATGAAAAAATGCGTCCGCGCCGCCGTATCGCGTGAGTACGAGGACGGCGAGTTCGAGGTCTATATCACGGTATGCGATAACGAATACATTCATTCGCTCAACGCCGAATACCGCGGTGTCGACCGTCCGACTGATGTGCTCTCGTTCCCGATGGACGATTTCGACCTTCCCGACGGGCTCAAGGAGCTCGGCGACATAGTCATATCGATAGACAAGGCGGCGGAGCAGGCGGCGGAATACGGCCATTCGCTCAGACGCGAGATGTGCTTTTTGAGCGTACATTCGACGCTGCACCTGCTCGGCTACGACCACGAGCAGGGCGAAGAACAACGGATCGAAATGGAAAGGATGCAGGACGAGATACTTGATTCGCTCGGCATCACGAGGGACTGACAAATGAAAAACGAAAATATCATCGAAATGAACGAAAACACCGAAAACCCCGGGACCAGAAGCGCTTTCATAATGATAACGGGACGCCCCAACGTGGGCAAATCCACTCTGATGAACGCTCTCGTCGGTGAAAAAGTGGCGATAGTTTCAAAAAAACCGCAGACCACGCGCAACCGCATCACCGGCGTGCTCACGAAGGGAAACGACCAGTACGTTTTCATCGATACACCGGGACTTCACAAGCCCAAGAACCTGCTCGGCGAATATATGATGAAAGCCGTCGGCTCGGCGTCGTCCGACGCTGACGCGGTAATATTCGTAGTGGACGCTTCCGTGCCGCTCACGGTGACCGAAAGGAACGCGCTCGAGTCTTATTCGCAGGCGGATATGAAAAAAGTGCTCGTCATCAACAAGACCGACATCACCGACAAGACCGCCATCCTCAAATACATTTCCGAAATATCGCAGCTGTATTCGTTCGATTCCGTCATCCCCGTTTCGGCGCTCAATAACGACGGCATCGACATCATTATGGACGAAATAGAAAAATACCTCGTTCCGTCGCCTCATTTCTTCCCGGAAGACCTTTATACCGACCAGCCCGAAAAGCAGATAGTTGCCGAGGTCATCCGCGAAAAAGCGCTTCGCCTCACCGACGACGAGATACCTCACGGCATCGCCGTCGTCATCGAGGAGTTCAAGGAAAAGAAGGACGTCATCACGATACGCGCCGAGCTTTACGTCGAAAAGCAGGCGCACAAGAAAATCGTCATCGGCAAGGACGGCGCGATGCTCAAAAAGATCGGCTCATACGCGCGTGAAGACCTCGAAAACATACTCGGCGCGAGGATATTCCTCGACATCTGGGTCAAAGTCAAGGAAAACTGGCGCGACCGTCCGGCGTTTCTCAACAATTTCGGCTACGGAGATAAAGAATAAATGAATAAGACGTTCAAAGGCGCCGTCATCAGAGAGATCCCGACCGGAGAAAAAGGAAAACTGCTTTACGTTCTCACCGAAAACGACGGCGTCGTCACCGTGCATGCCACGGGCGCGCGCAATATTTCGTCGTCATATCTCAAGTCGGTCCAGCTTTTTGCCTATTCCGAACTTTCCGTATACGAAAAGAACGGTCACATGACGCTCACCGAGGCGACGCTCATCGAGAATTTTTACGGACTGCGTTCCGACATCTTCACGCTTGCCGCCGCGTCTTATATGTCCGAGATATGCGCCATGGTTTCCGTTCCGTCGTACGATGACGGCATACTCCGCCTTTATCTGAACTGTCTTTTCGCTCTTTCGCGCGGTCTTGCCGATACCGACCTCATCAAGGCGGTGTTCGAGTACAGACTCTGCGTCGTCATGGGTATGGCGCCTGATTTTTCGGGCTGTGCGATATGTGAAGCGGAAGGAACGCTTTACGATTTCGACGAAAGCGCCCTGTTCTGCGACGAATGCGCTCCGGTTCCGGAGCTTGCTTACAGACTCACGAAAAGCGCCGTCAAAGCGCTTGATTATCTCGGGAAATGCCCGCAGAGCAAGATACTTTCGTTTTCGCTCACACCCGATGACGAAAAGGTCTTCTGCGATTTCTGCGAGAAATATTTGATCTACGCGGCTGACGTCAAGCCCAAAAGTCTTGACTTTTACCACGAGATCAGAAAGGACTTATAATGGATTCATTCGCAAAAGCATCAAGGATCCTTGAGTACGATAAAGTAATAGAAAAACTCACTCACTACGTCCGTACCGAAAGCGGAAAGGCGCTTGCGGCATCCCTTGAGCCGAGCGACGACCCGGTCGTCGTCAAAAGGCGTCTTGCCGAAACGGCAAAGGCAAAGGAACTGCTCGCCAAGCGTTCGATGCCCCCGTTCGGAAGCGGAAAAGACATAATCCCGTCGGTCGAACGCGCGGGAAAGGGCGCAGCTCTGTCGCCGCGCGAGCTGCTCGACATACAGTCGCTGCTCAGAAGCGCGTCGGCTCTCAAGGCGTACCCCGCAAAAAGCGAGGATCTTGGCCCGCTTGACGAATATTTTGAAATGCTGCGCGAGAACAGAACGCTCGAACGCGCAATCGGCGACGCCATAATCGCCGAGGATATGATAGCCGATTCTGCGTCGGACGAGCTTTTCAGGATCAGAAGAGCGATAAGAAAATGTGAGTCGGATGTCCGAGACGTGCTCGCAAAATATACCGCCGGCAGCTATTCCAAATATCTGCAGGAAAACATCGTCACCATCCGCAACGGAAGATACGTCGTTCCCGTCAAGGCGGAATACAAAAACGAAATAAAAGGTCTCGTTCACGACACGTCCGCGTCGGGCGCGACTCTGTTCATCGAGCCCATGGCGGTGCTCGACAGCAACAACAAGCTCCGTGAGCTCAAGGTCGCCGAAGGCAGAGAGATCGAAAAGATACTTGCCGCCCTTTCCGATCAGGTCGCACTTTCCGAAGGCTTGATCGCCATCGACTTCAAGGTGTCGACAGATCTTTCGGTCATATTCGGCAAAGCGGACTATTCGTTCGATATCCGCGGCATTTCTCCCGTCATAAACGAAAAAAACATGGCGGTCAAGCTGATAAACGCCCGTCATCCGCTGCTCGACAAGGATAAGGTGGTGCCTATTTCGGTGTCGCTCGGCAGCGAAGAATGCGGCACTCTCGTCATCACGGGTCCGAACACCGGCGGCAAGACCGTCACGCTCAAGACGATAGGTCTGCTTGCCATGATGGCACAGTCCGGCATCGAGGTACCGTGCGACTTCGGCACTACGCTTCCCGTGTTCGACCGCATATTGCCCGACATCGGCGACGAACAGTCGATAGAGCAGTCGCTCTCCACGTTCTCGGCGCACATGACGAACATCGTCGATATAATCAAAAACGCGTCCTGCCGTTCGCTCGTGCTTTTCGACGAGCTCGGAGCGGGGACCGACCCCACCGAGGGCGCGGCTCTCGCGATTGCGATACTCGAGGATATGAAGCGCATCGGCGCGGTCACCGCGGCAACGACGCATTACGCCGAGCTCAAGACCTATGCGCTTGAAACGCAGGGCGTTATGAACGCCTCGTGTGAATTCGACATCGAGACCCTGCGCCCCACCTACCGCCTCATCGTCGGGCTCCCCGGCAAATCGAACGCGTTCGCCATTTCGCTGCGTCTCGGAATCCCCGAACGCATCATCGACAAGGCGAAAGCCGCGATGAGCGAGGAAAGCATTAAGTTTGAGGACGTCATAACCCGTCTCGAAGAGACTGAAGGCAGGCTTTCCAAAGAAAAAGAAGAACTCGCCAAAATGAAAAAGCAGGCGGAAGACGCGCTTGAAGACGCGAAGGCGGAAAAAGAAAAAGCCGAAAAGAACGCCGCCGAGCAGATAGCCAAAGCCGAAGACAGAGCCGCGCGTATCATGGCGCAGGCAAAGGCGTCGAGTGACTTTATCTTTGACGAGCTGAACAAGCTGAGAAGAGACGCAGAAAAAGAGAAAAAATTCGACAATATGGATTCCGCCCGCAAGGCGATAAGGGACGAAATAAAGAACTCGTCGCCGGCTGAAATAGAAGAGACAGACGATTACGTGCTTCCGCGTCCGCTCAGAGCAGGCGATGACGTTTTGATAAAAGGCATCAACAAAAAGGGCATCGTCGTAAGCGTCGACGGCGACAACGCCGTTATCAAAGCGGGTATCATCACCACCAAGGTCAAGGTTTCCGAGCTCAAACTCGTTGACGAGACCAAAGAAAAGGTCAGGCAGCAGTCGACCGTATCGTACAGCCATCCGACCGAAGCGGTCAAGAACGAGGTCGACGTCCGCGGACTCACCGGCGACGACGCGTATTTCGTTATCGACCGTTATTTTGAGTCGGCGATAATGGCGAACTACAAGACCGTCCGCATCATCCACGGGAAAGGAACGGGCGCGCTGAGATCGGCGATACAGGACCAGCTCAGGCACGACAAACGCGTTTCCTCGTTCCGCAGCGGCAGATACGGTGAAGGCGACACCGGCGTCACCGTGGTGGAGTTCAAGTAAAGCATCAAGCCTTAAGTAAACATGAAAAAGGATTTCCGCGTTTTTTGCTATGCGGAAATCCTTTCTTATATTATTTATTTTTTCCGATCTCGTCAATGTCGTAAGGAGTCACCTGATAGACGTAGTAGTTGAGCCAGTTGGCGTAGAGGAGATGCGCGTGGGAACGCCACATATTGGGGGGAGTTTTCGTCGGGTCGTCGTTCGGGAAATAGTTCCTCGGCACGGCGATGTCGAGCCCCTTTTTCACGTCGCGCTCGTATTCGAGCTGAAGCGTGTTGTGGTCATATTCGGGATGTCCCGTGACGTACACCTGACGGCAGTCCTTCGACGCCACGAGGTAGACGCCGGCGTCGCCCTCGGCAAGCAGCTTGAGGTTTTCGTTTGCCGTGACGTCGTCGCGCAGGACGTAGGAATAGCGCGAATGAGGCGCGTAGAAATATTCGTCAAAGCCTCTCACGAGCGGATCGGCAGACAAAAGCGTGTGATGACGGTAAACGCCGCTTATCTTGTTCACAAGCGGATATTTTTTTATACCGCAGTTGTGATAAAGTCCGGCGAAAGCGCCCCAGCAGACGTAGAGGGTGGAAAATACGTTTTCGCTCGCCCAGTCCATGATGCCGCAGAGCTCGTCCCAGTATTCGACCTTGTCAAAATCAAGGTATTCGACGGGAGCGCCCGTGATTATGAGACCGTCGAGCTTGGTGTTCTTTATTTCGTCGAACGTCTTGTAAAACGACTCCAGGTGCTGCTTCGCCGTGTGCTTTGCCTCGTACGTCGCGGTCGTGAGCAGCTGTACCTCGACCTGCAGCGGGGAATTGGAAAGAAGGCGGAGCATCTGGGTCTCGGTGACTTCCTTGGTCGGCATGAGGTTGAGTATGGCGATCTTGAGCGGACGGATATCCTGCGATATCGCGCGCTTTTCGTCCATTATGAAAATATTTTCTTTTTCAAGCGTTTCGGCTGCGGGCAGCGAAGAAGGGATCTTTATGGGCATTGAACTCACCTCGTGCAAATGATGTGTTATTATAGCACGCTTTACGGCTTTATTCAAGTGTTTTTGATAAAATAAGTGCGGAGGTTTGCTCCGCACTTCAGATTGCAGACAAAGTCTGCAATCTGAGCAGACTGAGACAAGCGAAGTTGATTTCGGCGAAAAACGAGCGTCGGCGTAGATTACTACGGCAGTCGAGTTTTTCGTCGAAGCCATTGAAATTTCTGATAAAATCAATATTCCTATTATAAAAGTGTACTCTCATCCGTCTTGGATAAAAGTACACTTTTACTCTTTTCTCTATTCTATTTGCATTTCAATGGCGTAAGGAACGAGTTTGTCTTCGGTCTGAAGTGCGGAGGTTTGCTCCGCACTTCGTTTATTCAGCCTTTGTATCCCCAACGGATGGTCCCGCAGAAGCCTGCGCTCCGTTCCTCGTCCCAACCTTCGGGAGCATATACCATAAAAACCGAAAAGTATATAACAAATTTCAAAAAAGTCGTGAAAAAACGCGCTTTTTTTACGAAAAATACTTTTTTTACGCTTCTTTTCGTGGTATAATCACGTTGAAAAAGAGGTAATGAAAAATGAAAACAACCGTATACAAGCTTGACGGAAGCGAAAACGATATTGAAAAAATAAATATCTGCGCCGGTATCATCAAGAACGGCGGCATCGTCGCGTTCCCGACCGAAACGGTCTACGGGCTCGGGGCTGACGCATATAATGACGTGGCGTGCCGTAATATTTACAAAGCCAAAAACAGACCTGCCGAAAAGCCGCTGCTCTGCCACCTTTATTCGATAACCCAGGCGGAGGAGACAGCGTATCTCACGGACGATATGCGAAAGCTCATAGGCGCTTTCACGCCCGGTCCTCTCACCGTCATCGCCCCAAAAAAGGACGGAGTCTGCCGCACCGTCACCGCCGGAGGCGACACCGTGGGGCTCAGATTCCCGTCGAACCGTGAAGCCCTGCTGTTCATGGAAGCGTGCGGCGTGCCTCTCGCGGCAACATCCGCCAACATTTCCGACCTTCCGGCACCGACTTCCGGCGACGAGGTCATGGCGTATCTTGACGGCAGGATAGACGCGCTGCTTGACGCGGGCAAGGTCGGCAGCGGCATCGCGTCGACGATAGTGACGCTCGACAACGGCATAAAGGTACTCCGCGAGGGAAGCATCACAAAAGAAGAAATCGAGGAAGCACTGAAATGATAATAGGTCTTTGCGGCAGAAGCGGCAGCGGAAAATCCACCGTCGGCAAATATCTCAAAAACCGCGGGATAAATTACATAGACACCGACCTTGTCAGCAGAGAAGTGACCGAAAAGGGCGAAAAATGCCTTGAAGAGCTTGTGTCCTGTTTCGGGCAAAGCATACTGAACGGCGACGGCACTCTCAACCGAAGCCGTCTCGCGTCGCTCGCGATGAACGACCCCGAAGGCTACAAAAACCTCAACGCGATCACCCACCGACATATTATCGCGAGAACGAAGGAAAAAATCCGCGGAAACGTGGACGTCGTTGACGCGCCTCTGCTTTTTGAATCGGGGCTTGACAAGGAATGCGACGTCATCGTGGGCGTCATTGCCGACGACGAAGACTGCGTCATGCGCGTCATGCGCCGCGATTCCATCAACCGCGACACGGCGCTTTCCCGCCTTCGCCGTCAGAAGGACAACGATTTTCTTCGCACCAACTGCGATTACGTCATCACCAACGACTCGACCGAAAAAATGCTTGAGGAAAAAGCCGAAACACTTTACCGTATGATAATGGAGAAACGTCTGTGAAAAAGATCATCCCTGTCATTCTTACGATAGCGGTACTCGCCGCGCTTGTGTACGCGATCTACTATAACGAAAGATACGTGCGCGATTACCCGATGGACTTCGAGGATTCCGTGAACAAATGGGCACGCGAATACGGCGTCCCGCGGGAGCTCGTCTACGCCGTCATCAATGTCGAAAGCGGATTCGATCCCGACGCCGTCTCGAGAGCGGACGCTCACGGGCTCATGCAGCTCATTCAGCCGACCTGCGACGAAATGGCGGAACGGCTCGGAGTCGATGAATACAGCATCGACGACACGGACACGAACGTGAGGTTCGGAACGTATTATCTTTCCTATTTATATAGATACTTCAACGATTGGAAGAGCGCCGTTGCCGCTTACAACGCGGGAATGGGCAGAGTGAGAAACTGGCTGGACGACGAAAGGTATTCCGACGACGGTATGACGCTCAAGGCGATCCCGATAGATGAGACGCGCAGATACGTCGCTCTTGTTTTTGAGGATATGGAGCACTACGCCGGAATGATACCGATTGAGGAATCGATGCAATGAACGAAAACTGTGTTATTAAAACCGAAAGACTTGTCATACATGCCGCGACGGACGAAGAAATGCGTCTTCTTGTCGAAAACGAAAAGAACGCCGAACTGAAGGAAGCGTATTCGCAGATGCTTGAGCTCAGCGTAAAATGTCCCGAAAAGCGCGAATGGTACGCCGCCTGGTTCATTGAGCTCAAGGACGGAAAAAGAGTAGGCGACCTTGGCTTCAAGGGGCTGAACGACGACGGAAGCGTCGAGATCGGTTACGGTCTGCTTGAGGAATATCAGGGCAGGGGCTACGCTGCCGAGGCGGTCATCGCCGCCACCGAATGGGCGTCGCGCCGTGACGGAGTGACGCGTATCGAAGCCGAGACCGATGATGATAACGTCAGATCAAAGCGCGTGCTCGAAAAAGCGGGCTACGTCCCGACCGGCGAATACGGGGAAGAGGGACCGCGCTTCGTGTGGAAGGGAAAAGCACGCTGAAAACGCGAGTATAATAAAGAAACGACCGAAAAGTGATCTTTTCGGTCGTTTTCGTTTGCTATTTCACGGGTTTTCTCTTTGCGGCTCTGGCGCTCGTTTTTGCGCCTTCGGCGAGGGAAATGCCTGCCGGAATGGGGCCGGTGTAGGTCTCGGTAAGCTTGACGTTGTTGGGAACGGAGCTCGGAGTGATGGTGATCCTCGAACGCTTGCTCACGTTGCCCGCGCAGTCGATGACTTCGAACTGATAAGTGACGCCGGACGTGCTTTCGGGAGTAAAATCGAGGTCCCAGAACTTGTTGGGGTAGGACTCCGTCCCGTCGTGTCCTTCGTTTCTCGTGGCGACGCGGTAGGTATAAAGCTCGCCGTTCTTATATATGTTGACTCTGTGAACGCCGATGTTATCGTACATTCCCGACCAGTATACCGTAAGGACCTTCTTGCCGTTGACGGTCTCATACGTCGTTCTGAACGTGTCGGGAGGCGTGGGAGGCTCATCGTCAAGCTTGCCGTTTTCAAGGTAATACATATAGGAATCGTAGTAACCGTGCACGTTGTTGTACGGGGAGAGGTAGTGCGGAACCGCGAAGCAGAAGATGCGGTCAACGTATTTCGATACGATCTCGAACTGCTTCACCATTCTGTCGGTGGTGCACGCCGACCAGTATCCGGCGCCGTCGTAGTTGTCATAGAACTTTCCGGTGGGCTGGACGAATATCTCGCAGTTGGACCAGAGCTTGATGTCGAGTCCGCAGTTGTCAACGGCGTATTTATACGCTTTCGTGACGTCTTCAAGCAGCGTCAGATCGTTGCCGCCCGCGCCCACGCTGTCCTGCGGGCAGAGGATGTCGCCGTCGCGGAAGCCCGCGGTGGAAAGCAGCTCCTTCCAGAACAGACCGATCTTTTCGGGATCCTTGGAGACCCAGCTTCCGCCGAACATATTGACGTACGGCGAGAAGATGAACGGCAGGTCGGGGTTGAGCTCGGTCAGCTTGTCGAATATGATGTGAAAGCCTTTGCCGAGGTTCTTGACGTAGTTGCTTCTTTGATAATCGTTGTCGAAATTGCTCGAATTGTACATTTCCGGAACGAAATAGAAGCCCGCGAAAGTCTCGGGGTAGGCGGTGTAATAGACGTTGTAAAGGTCTTCGGCGACTTCGGCGAACATTTCGGCGATCTGTACGAATCCCGTTGCGCCGTAATCGAAGAACGGCCATCCGGCAGGAGTGTTGCCCATGCCGACGTACAGCTTGATACCGTACTTTTTGCATCTTTCAAAAAGCGGGGTAAGGATGTCGTTGCCTTTTTTGAAAGACGGGTTTTGCGTAGCGTAATCGGCGGTTATGACCCATTTTGAGGTGTCGGTTATCGGTTCGCCCGTAACGCAGGAGAGAGTGTCGCCCATGATGATGTACTCGATGCCGAGCTCCTTCATCATTTCGAATTCCTTGTCCCAGCGTTCGTTTGAATACGCGTTGTAAAGCCACGGCTGAATGAACGTTCCGGTTATGGGCGATATGCCCTTGGACTGCATGCTTTCGGGGGGAAGAGGCTCGTTTTCCGCCATGATCGTAAGACCTCCGGATAATATGAAACTAAATGCAAGGAAAAACGCGATGAGTTTTTTCATTCTTTTCATTTTGTTCCCTCGTTGACTTGAATTTATCAAGAAAGGCTGCCGTTTTTACGACAGCCTTTCGGTTTGCTGATTGTGATCAGGCAGTGGGAAGAGGATGATATGCGTAATACTGTTCTTCGATACGCTTTTCGAAGATGATCGGGTAGAGCTCAACGGTGTTGATGTCTACGAGACCGGTATCTTCTTCCTCTTTTTCGTCTTTTTCATCGGTGCCTTCTTCGGGTTCCTCGGGTTCTTCATCCTTGGAAACGGTGTTTTCAACGGTCTTGATGAGGCCTACCGCTTTTTCGAACGAAACGATAAGGGAAGTGTTGTATTTGTCCTTGACGGCGGCTTTGGTGAGATACTTCTTGATGATATCTCTGATTCCGGGAAGCTCGTCTTTGGTGATGAATTCGTTTACGGCTGCCTTGATCTCTTCGCTGTCACCGTCGCCGGTCTCGTTGAGACCCTTGTTGGTGTCGAAAGCGAAGGCTTCGATAACGATGTTCTGTATCCACTTGTCGTTGAGCATATCGGATACGGTATCGGTGATGTTGGCATCAAGCTCGTCGGGGTTGGCGGCAAGCATCTTTTCCTTGACGATCGCGGTGACGTACTGCTGGAGCGCACCGTTGAACGTGCTGCCGTCAACTCTCTTGGTCTTGATGTCCGCGAGAGCGGCGGTGATGGCGGTACGGTAGTCGGGCTCGGAACGGGTGGCGTCGTCATCGAAGGAATATCTTGCGATGTATTCGTTCTGGAAACCAACGTAGGCTTTTCTGAGGTCGTCGTTGATCTTTACGAATTCTTCCTTGATCTTATCTTCAAGAGTGATCCTCATGTAATCGTTGGAAGCGGTGATGTATCTGCTGCTGAATTCGTCCTGGATGTTCGCGTTCTTGATCGCGTCGGTCTCGGAAACGTAGCTTTCGGAAGCGTACATTGCGGCAAGACGTGCGGCGTATTCGTCGGTCTTCTTGTAGTCTGTCACGTTGGTCTTGACCTTGCTGGATATCGTCGCGTTTATGGATTTTTCCATATTGTCGTGGATCTCTTTTGCGTAGATCTCGTTGAATCTTTCTTCGTAGTACGCGTCGGTGCAGATCTCGGTGGCTTTCGCGTTGCGCTTTGCGATGGTCTCGGTATCGGTGCCGGAATACTCGGGTTCAAGAGAAAGCTGTGCGACGACTTCGCTCTTTATCTTGGACTTGTAGGTGTTGCCGGTCATGTATTTTCTGATTGCCTGATTGTAAGCGGATTTTTCAAGCTTCTTGTACGCTTCGGTCTCGGGAGCGTATTCGGCTTGCTTTTCGGCGTTGATGACTTCATCGAGTTCAGCAAGATATCTTGCTTCGATCTCGGCGATCATTTCATCCTTGATCATGGGAACGACGACGTTTTCAACGTCCTTAGCGGAAACGGAAATGTATTTGCCCTCGATTATCTTCTTATAGAAATCGGAGGAGCTTTCTTTGATTATGTTGACGTAGTTGGGCTCGGACCAGAGAACGGAAGAATCGTTGGGGTCCTTGATGCTGTTGGGGTAGTATGCGAAACCGACGGAAACGGACTGGTCGGCGGTGTTCTGGGAGTCGATGTTCTGCTGTTTGAGAATTTCCCATTTGTCGGGGTTCTCGCCTGCTTCGGTGTAGGTGAGGAAGGAGTTGCCCACGCTGGAAAGATCAACCATATATCCTGCGGCGGGGTTGCGTACTACCTGACCGTTGTCGTCGAGGGTGTAGTGAGTGCCTTCGACGCCGAAAGCGAGGAGGTTGGCTACCGCGGGATCGGTCTCGATGTAGGAGAGAAGGGTGGCAACGTCGGTGAGCTCGTTGGAGATGGTGTAAGCGGATATGCAGAACATGGAGGAAAGAAGGTCGTCGTTGGTGGCAACGGGATAGGAGTGGATGGTGTACTCGTAATCACGGCCGTTCTTTTTTTCGAGAGCGTCGATATCCTCAAAAGTACCGCGGATGAACTTGACTGCCCATTTGCCGTTTGCGGGCTCGTCCTTGAGGTAATCAAGGGAAGCGTAACGGGCGATCATGGTGAAGTAGTTGAGGGCGTTGTCATCGGTGTAGGTATCGGTAACATAGGTCCCCTTGGAAATGTATGCGGGGAAACCGTCGCCGAACAGATAAGCGAAATCGGGGGAGTCGAATACGTTGACGAGGGGAACGACGTCCTTTTCGTTGGTGGAGATGATCTTGAGGTATTCTTCAAGGTCTTCGAGGTTGGTCATGGTGCTTTCGTCGATCTGATATTTGTCGAGGTATTCTTTGTCGAATACGATGTAGCTGTATTCGCCGATGCCCTTGTTCATGGGGATACCGTAGGTCTTGCGGGTGCCCTTGGTGTTGGTGACCTTGGCGGCGTCGAGGAACGTCGGGTAAACGTAGTCTCTGATGACCTTCGCTTCGCTGGAAAGCTTTTCATCGAGGGCGGCGAGCTGATCCTTGCCGACGAGGTCGATGTATCTGTCGTAGCCTCTTACGAGGAAGATGTCGAGACGGGGATTTTTATATTCGTATTCGTAGGATTCGTCATTTTCGAGAAGCTCGATGTAATCGTCGCCGGTCATGACGTCGACCGATACTTCCTCGGAAGATTCGGCGGCGGAAGACGTATCCTTGTCTTTGTTTTTGTCCTTGCCCTTGGCGTTCTTGGCATCGTTGTATGCCTTGACTTCGGCAAGCTTCGCGTCTATCACGGCGTCGTATTCGTCAGCGGTGAGCATAACGAGCTTGACGCAGAGACCCTTATTGTAAAAAGTGAGACGGTTGAGGGCTGTTTCGACTTCATGGATTGCTTCCTGAGTCGTGCCTTCTTCGCAGATGGTGTAAAGGGTGTAGACCTTTGCCGGCTCGTCTTCGATAACGGTTTCACCGTTGCACGAAGAAAGAATGAGAGTCGACAGAACCATCACGCAGATCAGAATGAACGAAAGAATGCGTTTTTTCATGTGGGACCTCCAAATCTTCAAACGGAATAATACATATTTAATATACACTAAAAACAACTTTCTGTCAATAGAAAAAAACGAATATGACGTTTTATTTTAATATATATTTGTAAAGTTTTTATATACGCCGTCAACGTCGCCGAAGAATGACGCTTTTTTTGAAAAAACTCTTGAAAAAAAACCGCGCGGGTTATATAATGAAATCCGTCTTTCAAAGACACACCGAAAGGAGAAGGAACGCTCTTCCGCAAAATCGATATGGATCAGTCAAGATACAGAAAAGCATTTTCATCGCTGCCGCAGATCGAGACGAAACGTCTCGTTCTCAAAAAAATAGCCCCCGAAAACGCGCTCGATATGTACGCCTACTCGCGTCTCGAGAGCGTCACACGCTACCTCCTCTGGTCGCCGCATCTGAATATTTACGAAACCAAGGGATATATCGAATATCTTCAGCGCGAGTACCGCAAGGGGAATTACGCCGATTGGGGCATCACCTGCAAGGAAAACGGCGTTTTCATCGGCACGATCGGGTTTTCGGACATAAATATGGACGACAACTCGGGCGAGCTCGGATACGTTCTGAACCCCGACTATCACCACAAGGGCTATATGACCGAGGCGCTCACGCGCATACTCGAATTCGCGTTCGGCACTATGGCGCTCCACCGCGTGCAGCTTCGCATAATGGAAGGGAACGAAGACTCGGTAAAACTCGCGGAGAAGATGGGCTTCGTTTACGAAGGCAGGCTGCGCGACGTCATACTCTGCAAGGGCTCCTATCGCACCGTGCTGTATTATTCGATGCTTGAAGACGAGTATTTCAAAAAATACCCTTATCCCACCGTCTGACGAAAAAAAGAATAAAACAAAAAAATCCGGCAAAAACCGGATTTTTTGATTTGCTTTGGTTCAAACGGATCTGGAAACCTTACCGCTTCTGAGGCAGCGAGCGCAGACGTAAACGGTCTTGCTGGTTCCGTCAATGTTGGCGTGAACCTTTCTTATGTTAGCTTTCCAGGGTCTGGACGTTCTTCTCTTGGAGTGGGAAACGTTGTTGCCGAACGTAACGCCCTTGCCGCAAAACATACATTTAGCCATTATTTTACACCTCCCGGATATTGTCAGCATTTTACAAAGCAATTTAGTATACAACGCGGAAACTCATTTGTCAAGCATTTTTTTCAAAATATCGCAAACTTTATAAATATCTCCGGCTCCCATGACGACGGCAAGGTCTCCTTCGCCCGCGTTTTCTTTGATAAACTCGGCGGCAGCCTCGAAAGACGGGACGTAAGTGCCGCCGATATCGTGCGCGAGCTTTTCGCCGCTCATGCCGAGGCTGTCTGTCTCGCGCGCGGCGAAGACGTCTGTGACCGCCGTGACGTCCGACATCCCGAGCGATTCGACGAAGGCGTCGTAAAGCCCCTTGAGGCGCGAATAGGTGTGGGCCTGGAACACCGTGATGACTTTGTTTTTGGATATGCGCTTTGCCGAACCGAGGCAGGCGCGTATCTCGTCGGGGTGATGGGCGTAATCGCTTATCAGCGCGGCGCCGTTGAGAGTGCCGAATTTTTCGAATCTGCGCGAAACGCCGCCGAACGACGCGATGCCCGACGCGATCACCTCCGGCTCGAGTCCGTTGATGAAGCAGGCAGCGTACGCCGCGAGGGAATTTGCCACGTTGTGGAGCCCCGGCACCGAAAGCTTTATCGCAATGGAGCTTCCGCCGCGGTGAAGCGTGTAGGAGGCGTATCCCGTCGAAATATCGACGTCGGTCGCGTAGAAATCGGCTTTTTCGTTTCCGTCCGCCGAGAAGGTGAACACGTTTCCTTTATAGTTTTCAATGACTCCCGGCGTGTTCTCGCAGTCGAGGTTGATGACGACGTTTTTCGCGGACGAGATGTATTTCGCAAACGAGCGTATCACCTGACCGACGTCCTTGTAATAGTCGGGGTGGTCGTGATACACGTTGAGCACGACGGCGGTCGTCGGTCTGAACTGCAGGAACGAATCCTTGTATTCGTCGGCTTCATAAATGAACGTGTCGTCTTTGCCGACTCTGTAATAGGCGTTTATGAACGGGAGCAGCGCGCCGACCGCGAACGACGGGTCGTGACCCGGAGCGTCGGTGTATATCTTGGATATCATGCCGCTCGTGGTCGATTTGCCGTGAGTACCGCTCACGCCTATCGAAACGGCGTATCCGTCGCCGATGTCGCCGAGAAGCACCGAACGGCATATGCAGGGAATGCCTCTTTTCAAGGCTTCAGCGACGATGGGATGCGATTCGTTGACCGCGGCGGTGTAGACGAGCAGGTCGACGTTTTCAAGCTCGGGGGAATCGGTGGTATAGCTTATTTCAACACCGTGATCTTCGAGTATCCCGGTTTCATGAGACGGGGAACGGTCGTATCCGAGTACGGATATCCCCCTGCTTTTGAGTATTAGGGCAAGAGCGGACATACTGACGCCGCCGATGCCGACGAAATATACTTTTTTACAGTCGTTCAACGAGTAACCGTTCATCTTTCACAAGACCTCCGCAATGATTTCCAAATATACATTATATATTTTCCGTTTGAAAAATGCAACCGTTATTTTGAATAACACGGCATGATTTTTTCCATAATAATACAAACATTATTACAAGGAGCTGCTTTATGGATATCACCGATATCAAACTCAGAAAAAGCTTTTTCGGCACCCCTCTCGAGGCGATCTATTCGGTCACGTTCGACAACGAGCTCGTGCTCCACGACGTCAAGCTCGTCCGCAAAAACGATTCATACCTCGTCGTGATGCCGAACCGCAGGGTCTTGGACGGAGAATTCAAGGACATCGTCCACCCGATAAACTCTTCGTTCAGGCATAAGATAGAAGAACAAATAGTTAAATATCACATAAATACCTGCCGAAATAATGAAAATCCGTCATAATTTCCATTGATTTCCGCTTTTTTCTTCGTTATAATATAATCTGTAGAAAATTATTACGGACGGAGGGAAAAACGTGCGCGAAAGATTCAACAAAGAAAAAACCAAAATGATAGTGGGCATTGCCCTGATAACGGCAATGGTCGTCGTACTTCAGCTTGTCGGCAGCTTTATCAAATTCGGACCTTTTTCCGTGTCGCTCGTTCTCGTTCCCATCGTCGTCGGAGCAGCTCTTTACGGCAGAGTGTCGGGAGGCTGGCTCGGGCTCGTTTTCGGCGTCGTGGTGCTTCTCTCGGGTGACGCCGCCTTCTTTATGGAATACAGTCCGTTCTGGACGATGGTCATAGTTCTCGTCAAGGGTACCGCCGCCGGACTCTGCGCCGGACTCGTGTACAGCTTCTTCAAGCCGAAGGGCGAACTTCTTGCCGCGATAATCGCAGCCGCTGTATGTCCGATCGTCAATACCGGCATCTTCCTCATCGGCGGTTATTGCTTCCTGCTTGACGCGATAAAAGCGCTGATGGGCGACAGCGGCGGTTCGGTCATCGCGTATATGTTCGTGGGACTCGTCGGACTCAATTTCGTGTTCGAGCTGCTGTTCAACCTCATCCTCAGCCCCACGATCGTCCGCATCATCAAAATGAGCAAAAAGATACATTAAAAGCCGGAGCAGAGCAAAAAACATTGATTTTACTTGAAAATATCTCGAAAAAGGTATTGACAAGAGAAATATTCTGTGTTACAATGCACAATGCCGCGTGTCCGGGGCTCATAAAACGCATCCGCGTGCCTGCGTAAGACAGCGAGTTTATTATGAAAGAGAGGTCCTTTTCGTGTACGCAATTATCGAAACGGGCGGAAAACAGTTCAAAGTCAGCGAAGGCGATATCATTTTTGCCGAAAAGCTGAATGCCGAAGAAGGCTCCAACGTCATCATTGACAAGGTCATCGCTTATTCCGACGGCGAAAATCTTGAGATCGGCGCTCCTTACACCGGTTACAAGTGCGAAGCAACTGTTGTCAAGAACGGTAAAGGCAAGAAGCTTCACATCATTCGTTACAAATCCAAAAAGAACGAAAAGAAGCACATCGGTCACAGACAGCCCTACACCAAGCTTCAGATCGTATCCATAACCAAGTAAGAAAAAATGATCAAAGCGTTGTTCAAAACGCGAGGCGGCTCTTTCAGCGGCTTTGACATAAGCGGACATTCCGGTTATGCCGAAAGCGGGTCCGACATAATCTGCGCGGCGTTCTCCACCATGGTGAACCTCGTGACGCGGATCCTTGACGAATCGGGCATCGAATACGATTCGTTCGTTGATGACAAAGTTCCCGCCGTATCGGTCAACGTTCTTAACGGCACCGCTGTTTCGTCCTCAGTGATAAAGAGCTTTTACTGCGAGGCTCTTGAGATCGCCAAGGAAAACCCGAAATACGCGGCGGTGAAAAAAGCAGCAGAATAATGAAAAGGAGTTACTTACCATGCTTAGATTGTCAATACAGTTCTTTGCACATAAAAAAGGTGTTGGTTCGACCAAGAACGGCAGAGACTCCCGTGCTCAGCGTCTCGGCGCCAAAAAAGGCGACGGTCAGTCCGTTATCGCCGGCAACATCATCTATCGTCAGAGAGGCACTCATTTCCATCCCGGCGTAAATGTGGGCATCGGCTCCGATGATACTCTTTATGCTCTTATCGACGGCGTAGTCAAATACGAACCGATCGCAAACGGCAGAAGAAGAATCAGCGTTTACGCAAAATAGTAAATCAAACGGAAAGAGTATGCTGCGGCGCAGTATGCTCTTTTTTTGTGCTTGCAAACACATAAAGGAGGTCTGAGGTATGTTCATAGATAAAGTGGATATTTACGTCAAAGCCGGCAAAGGCGGCGACGGCTCCATTTCGTTCAGACGCGAAAAATACGTGTCCCACGGAGGGCCCGACGGCGGCGACGGCGGAAAGGGCGGCGACGTCATTTTTTCGGTCGAAGACGGCGACAGCACGCTTTTCGCCTATAAATATCACCGCAAGTTCATCGCCAAAAACGGCGATAACGGTGCCAACAAGAAATTTCACGGCAAGAACGGGGAAGACATAATCCTCAAGGTTCCCCGCGGAACGATAATACGCCACAAGGAAAGCGGAAAGATAATCCACGATATGTCCGACGGGAACGATTTCATCATCGCTCACGGCGGCAAGGGCGGCTGGGGCAACACCCATTTTGCCACTGCTACCCGTCAGACCCCGCATTTTGCCAAGGTCGGACGCGAGGGCGAGGAATATAATCTCACTCTCGAGCTCAAAATGCTTGCCGACGTAGGCCTCATCGGCTACCCGAACGTGGGCAAATCCACCATTCTTTCCATGGTGTCGTCGGCGCGTCCCAAGATCGCCGACTATCATTTCACCACTCTGTCGCCCAACCTCGGCGTAATTTCGGCTTATGAAAAGAACTTCATCATGGCGGATATCCCGGGACTTGTCGAGGGCGCTTCCGAAGGCAAGGGACTCGGTCACGAATTCCTGCGCCACATCGAAAGATGCAGACTGCTCGTCCACGTTTTCGATATCTCCGCTTCCGAAAGAAGCGACCCGCTCGAAGACATCAAACAGATAAACAAAGAACTCAAAAAGTATTCCCCCGAGCTTGCATCGCGCAAACAGATACTTGCCGCGAACAAGATCGACGAGGGGTATGACGAGGAAGTATACAAAAAGATAAAAGCCTACGCTTCCCGCAAAAAGCAGAAGGTGTTCCTTATTTCCGCCGGTATCGGTGAAGGACTCGACGAGCTTCTTGAGGAGATATCAAAGGAAGTCGCGCTTCTTCCTCCTCCCGTCGTTTACGAAAGGGAATACTACGAGATCGAGGAAGAAGACGAGCCCATCACCGTAAAGAACGTGAACGGAACCTACGTCGTCACGGGCGGAAAACTCGTGAGGCTTTGCGAGAACATCAATTTCGACGACAGGGAATCGCTTGCATATTTCCAGCGTATGCTTCGTGAATACGGCGTTATCGACGCTCTCGAAGCAAAAGGCATCCACGAAAACGACACCGTCGATATTTACGGCATCCAGTTCGAATTCGTGTTCTGAAACACCGTTTCCACGGTCTTGAAACTGTCGCGCGGCGAATATACCCAGCGTTCGAGCCTTTCGGACGGGATAACGTATTCGTACGCGAAATCCGGTTTTTCGTTCTCGGCTTTGTCGATGATGATGAGCTTCACCTTCATTTTCTGCGGAATGACGCTCTTTATGTAGACCGAGACCGTGTCGCCGACCTCGTACCCTTCGGCGTACTCGGCAAGCCCCGCCAGATTCGGGGCGAGTTCCACGAAAATGCCGTATTTTTCAATAGACCTGACTTTTCCGGTCACTGCCTGACACGGCGAAAAACGCGCTGCGTTCTCTTCCCACGTTCCGAGCAGCTCCTTGTGTGTCAGCGTGACTCTGCCGTTTTCGTCGTACGGCGTGCGTATGACGGCTTTGATGCGCTGCGACGCGTAAAATCTGTCGCGAGGGTGAGAAATGCGTGACACCGACATCGAGTCTATCGGCAGCAGCGATATTATGCCGCAGCCAACGTCGCAGAACGCCCCGAACGGCTCCATGTGCGTGACTACCGCGTCGATGACGTCGCCGGACTCAAAACGCGAAACGCAGTTTTCCATACATTCCTCCTGCGCTTCCCGACGTGAGAAGACGGGGATGCTGCCGCGGGTGTCGGTCACCTTGAAGCAGACGTATTTGCCGACGCGGCTTATCGCGGCGATCTCGCGGGCGCTTTCGCGTACCGTGCGCGACGTGCATTCCTCAAACGGGATGACGCCGACGATGCCGCTTTTCAGTCTGACGTAGAGGTCGTGCTCCTCGCTGCAGCGGAACGCCTTGCCTTCGAGGATGACGCCGCTTTCCTTCGCTTTTTCAAGCGACGAAAGAGAACGGCAGTAATCTTTAACGCTCTGTTCGCCGTAAAGCCCGCCTTCGGGCGGATATGCGCTGTTTTTCATTGATTTTCACTCCATATTTCAAACGTTAGGGAAGTCCCTACGAATCCATATATACGAAAGGAATCACGCCGGTATGTTTGAAAAACTCGTACAAATCGAAAAAAAACTTATCGACACCGAATCGCGCCTTGCCGACCCCGAGGTCGTTTCCGATCTTGCCGGGTATACGGCGCTTATGAAGGAATACAAGCAGATATCCCCGATAGTCGAAAAATACCGTGAGTACAAGAGCGCTCTTTCCGTCAAGGCGGACGCGCTCGAGCTCATGTCGTCCGACGACCCCGAAATGAAGGAGCTTGCAAAGAACGAGTTTGACGAAGCCGAGGAAACGCTGAAAAGAGTCCACGACGAGCTTCGCATAATGCTGCTTCCCGTCGACCCCAACGACGAAAAGAACGTCATCATCGAGATACGTGCCGGAGCGGGCGGCGAAGAAGCGTGCCTTTTCGCCTACGTCCTCTACCGTATGTACAATATGTACGCCGAACAGGCGGGCTTCAAATGCGAGCTGCTTTACACCAACGAGACCGAACTCGGCGGAATGAAGGAGGTTTCGTTCATGGTCATCGGCGACGGCGCGTATTCACGCTTTAAGTTTGAATCGGGTGTTCACCGTGTACAGCGAGTCCCCGAGACCGAATCGCAGGGCAGGATACAGACTTCCACCGCTACCGTCGCGGTGCTCCCCGAAGTAGAGGATGTTGACTTTGAACTGAATATGGATGAGCTTGAAATAACCACTCACCGTTCGTCGGGAGCGGGCGGTCAGCACGTCAACAAAACCGAATCCGCCATCCGCATCATACACATCCCCACGGGAACGGTGGTCGACTGTCAGGACGAGCGAAGCCAGATGAAGAACAAGGACAAGGCGCTCAAGGTCATGAAGAGCAGGCTTGCCGCACTTGAAAAAGAAAAGCGCGAAAGCGCCATCGCTTCCGAAAGACGCAGTCAGGTCGGTACCGGCGACCGAAGCGAAAGGATACGCACCTACAACTATCCGCAGGGACGCGTCACCGATCACCGCATCGGGCTCACGATATATCAGCTCGAAGCCTTCCTCAACGGCAAAATGGACGAGATGATAGACGGTCTTATCACCGCCGACAGGGCAGCGAAGCTTGCCGCCGAAGGCGAAGAATAAAAAAGTTCAAAATATTTTGAAAAAATTGAAAAAAACACTTGCAATATAAAAAACTGTGTGATATACTATACTTTGCGTGAACAATATGTTGTGCGTACAAGAAAGCGAGGGAAAACGAAGATGAAATCCGGAATCCATCCTGAATTCAAGGAAACAGTTGTCAGATGCGCTTGCGGCGAAGAATATAAAACATATTCCTGCAAAGACTCCATAAAGGTTGATATATGCGCTAAATGCCATCCCTTCTTCACCGGCAAACAGAAGTTTGTCGATGCGGGCGGACGCGTTGATAAATTCAAAAAGAAATTCAACCTCAACTGAATTGCGTATCTTCACGGCTGTTGTCATCAACAGCCGTGCTGTTTTTTTATGTGCTTATGTGCTTACCGTATAAATCGGAGGTGAATTTATGGCGGAAATCGAAAAAATAATTACGTCGGGAGAAGAAGGCGAAAAGACCAAGGCGGTCCTCGTGTCGCTTTTTCTCCCGGAAATGACCGAAAAAGAGGTCGAAACGTCGCTCGACGAGCTTGAACGGCTCCTCGACACGGCGGGCGGAGAAGCGGTGCTGCGCGTGGTGCAGGCGCGTCCGTCGCCCGACAACAAGACCTTTATCGGCAAAGGAAAATGCGAAGAGATCGCAGAGTATATCAAAAACGACGGCGGTATTTCAATGGCGATATTCGACAACGAGCTGTCGCCGTCGCAGATAAAGAATCTCGAGGACGCGCTCGACGTCAGAGTCATCGACAGAACGATGCTCATCCTCGATATATTCGCGCTTCACGCGGTCACGGGCGAAGGAAAGCTTCAGGTCGAGATCGCCTGCCTGCGCTATACCGCGCCGCGTATCATGGGCAAAGGCAGGATGCTTTCGCGTCTCGGCGGCGGCATCGGCACGCGAGGCCCCGGCGAATCCCAGCTCGAGACCGACAGACGCCACCTGCAGAGACGCATCGACGCGCTCAACGAGCATCTCAAAGAACTTGAGAGAACGTCCGAAGTCAAACGCAAGGGCAGGGAACGCAACGGCATGAAGACCGTGGCGATCGCCGGCTACACCAACGCGGGCAAGTCGACGCTGCTCAACTACCTTACGGGCGCGGGCGTGCTTTCTGAAGACAAGCTGTTCGCCACCCTCGACCCCACCACAAGAAAACTGACGCTTCCCGACGGTACCGACGTGCTGCTCACCGACACGGTCGGGTTCATCGACAGGCTGCCGACGCACCTTGTCAAGGCGTTCCGCTCGACACTCGAGGAGATACGCTACGCCGACGTCATCGTCTGCCTTATCGACGCGTCCGAGGACGACTCCGAAAGAACGCGCAAAAAGAACGTCACCCTTGAACTCGTCAACGAGCTTTCGGGCGGCGAAAAAGAGATAATATGGTGCTATAACAAGTGCGACAACGCCGTTGACACCGAGTTCATGATGCCTGACGCCGTCTGCGTTTCGGCGCGTACCGGCGACGGAGTAAATGACCTGCTCGCAAGGATAAAGGAAGTCATCGACGGCGGCAGAAAGACGCTGCGCTTCTTCTTCCCGCACACTGACGCGGGAGAAATGAACCGCCTTTTCCGTATGTCCGCGGTGATCGGCACCGAATACACCGCCGACGGCGCGATAGTCACCGCGACGGTCGAAAAGGAAGCCGAAATGCGCTTTGCGCGTTTTGTGCAGAATAACTGAAAAATTGCGTACAAAGAGCGGACATCCAAGTCCGCTCTTTTGTGATATACTGATGGTGAAGGAGGTGCTTTGTTATAAAAGGCATTGACGTATCTCACTATCAGGGAGATATAAATTGGAAAAAAGTAAAAAACGACGGTATCGGATTCGCCATGATCAAGGCGAGCCAAGGCTGTCTTGTGAGGGAAAACGCGGTCTGTCCGTTCACCGACACGGCGTTTATACGCAACGTAAAGGGCGCTGCCGAAAACGGCATAAAGTGCGGGGCGTATCATTTCCTCACGGGAGTCACCGAAAGGGAGGTCGAACTCGAAACCAATTATTTTATCGGCGTCGTGTCGCGTTTCCGCGGGAACGTGGGGCTGTTCTGCGCCTGCGATATCGAGGACGCGCGGTACAAAAAGCTCACGAAGGCACAGAATACGGCGTTCGTGCGGCTTTTTGCCGATATGGTGAAGGAAGCGGGATTCACTCCCGTCGTCTACACCAACAACGATTTCAGGACCAACTATCTCGATCTGTCGGCGCTTTCCGACCTCGGCGTCTGGTACGCGACCTACCGCACGACTCCGTCACCGACCCCCAAGCCCGACGTGCCGCACATCGTTATGTATCAGTGGAGCGACCGCGGAAAGGTCGACGGGATAGACGGAAGCGTCGACCTCGACGAGGGGTACTTTGAAAAAGAGTACGCCGTCGGCGACAGGGTACGTTTCAGAAGCGGCGCCGTCACTTACTGGAAAGACGGACCGAAGATACCCGAATACGTAAAGAAAGGGACGTGGACGGTCCTGCAGACGTCGCTCGGCGGCAAAGAAGTGCTCAAGGGAGGCGAAAAAGCCGTTCTCCTCGCGGGCGTCAACACCTGGGCGGCGGTGGACGGAATTGAAAACTTATAATTATAAACTATAAGTTAATAGTTTCGGTTGATTTCCGCACGGTTCCGTGCGGAAATCTTCATTAATTTGTAATTTGACATTTTCGATTTGCAATTAAAAGGAACGGACTTTCTTGCGAAAGTCCGTTCATCTTTTGCTTAATGCTCAAACGTTATCTTCCTCACCACGATGGACTTGGCGCGGTCGCCGTTTTCGTCGTTCATGGTAAAATCGCTGTACGCGAGGAACGCGGTGTTGTCGTCGAAGACGCACAGATCGTTGTTCGCGCAGCTGTATCTGAAATATCCGGTATATATCTCGTCTTCGGGAACGGTGAGTATCGGCTCGATGTCTTCCCATTCATAAAGGTTTTTGTCGTACGACGCTCTCACGTAAACGCCGGGACGTCCCGACGTCATGAGCGACGCTCCGCAGCCGAGCTGTACCGCACGCGGGAACACGCCGTAGTCGTGGAAAACTTCGGGTTCCTTCCACGTTTTTCCGCCGTCGGAAGAACGTGCGGAATACATTTTCGGGGCGGGGTGGTCCTTGTCGCCGATGTCGTACGGGCAGAGCGAGCCCGAACGCATTATGAGCACGATGTCGCCGTTATCGGCAAAAAGCACCGCCGCTTCAAAAAAGCCTTCGACGTCCTTTGCGCTCGGGATGTTGTATTCTTCTTTATACGCGACGGTTCCGGTATAGTTCCATGTATGTCCGTTATCATCGCTTCTGAGCAGACTTATGCACGCACGTCTCGACCCCATTTTTCCGTCGTCCTTGACGTATCCGCCCGAGAGCGGCATCCAGAGGACTCCGTTTTTGTCGGTGTAATACCGCATCCCGAAATGACGCTTGATGAAAGGCGGATCGAAAGCGTCGAAGCAGCTTACGTCCATGTTCTTCCATATCACCCTGCATTTTTCGGCATACGGCGTATCGTCTCCGCTTTTTATGCGTTTCGCCGCAAATTCTTTTGCGATCCTGTCACCGAGATACGGAACGAGCTCGTCAACGGTGTAGACGGTTCTTCTTCCGCAGCAATACGAGATGTTCTTTCTGTCTTCATCCGCTTTGGGGAGAGCGGGGAAGTCGTAGATGGTGGAATATTCGCACATCTGCAGCCTGTCGCCGTTTCCGAGCGGAGACGCCGCCCTTATCCAGTCGTCGAGGTCAAACGACCTGACCCACGTTTCGCCCATGTCGGACGACGTGAAAAGCGGGTTGCCGTCTTCCTTGCCGAAGGTGGAGAAGTTGTCCATTCTCGCGCTGAAACGCAGATAGAGCTTTCCGTCGCGGCATCTGATGAGCGGGTCCTGATATCCGCCGCCGATAAGCTGCTCTTTCGCGCTTTGAGCGACGACGTGAGGCTCGCCTATTGTCATTTTCATTGAATACACCTCTGTTTATAAAACAAGGACCCGCCGCAGGCGAGTCCTTGAAAATTACCAATCTATCGGGTCAAGTCCGCTGCTTCTTAAAAAATCGTTGCATTTCGAAAAATGTCTGCATCCGAAAAATCCGTAGTACGCCGAGAGAGGCGAGGGATGCGGAGCCGTCAGCACGAGGTGACGCTTATTCGTTATGAGAGGCAGTTTTTCTTTTGCAAAATTCCCCCAAAGCAGAAAAACTATCGGTTTTTCGCGTTCGTTGAGCACCTTTATCGCCTTGTCGGTGATGGCTTCCCAGCCCTTGTTTCTGTGGCTGCCGGCTTCTCCGTCGCGGACGGTGAGAACGGCGTTCAGAAGCATCACACCCGATTTTGCCCATCTTTCAAGGCAGCCGCTCTGCGGTATCGGCGTGCCGAGGTCATCGTGAAGCTCCTTGAAAATGTTGCGGAGCGACGGCGGTATCTCAACGCCCTCCTTGACGGAAAACGAAAGACCGTGTGCCTGACCTGCGCCGTGGTACGGGTCCTGCCCGATTATGACGGCTCTGACGTCGTCGTAATCGGTATAGCGGAACGCGTTGAAAATGTCGTACATATCGGGGTGGACCGTGAAACGGCGGTATTCATCCTTGAGAAATTCGCGCAGCTTTTTGTAATTTTCCGAAGCAAACTCCTCAGAAAGAAGTTCGTCCCAGCGGTTTCCGATGTTTACCATTATTTCGTGCCGAAAATTCTGTCGCCGGCGTCACCGAGACCGGGGACGATGTAGGCGTTTTCGTTGAGCTTTTCATCGACTGCGGCAACGAAGATGTCCACGTCGGGATGAGCGTCCGTAACGGCTTTGACGCCTTCGGGAGCGGCAACGAGGTTCATGAGCGAAATATCCCTGCAGCCGATCTTCTTGAGCTCGTTGATGGCGGCAATGCTGGAACCGCCGGTGGCGAGCATCGGGTCAAGAACGATTATCTGTCTTTCGGCAATGTCCGCGGGAGCCTTGAAATAATACTGATGCGGCTCTTTGGTGACGGGATCGCGGTAAAGTCCCATGTGGCCGACTTTGGCAACGGGGCATACGGTGAGGAAGCCGTCTACCATGCCGAGACCTGCTCTGAGGATGGGGATGATAGCGAGCTTTTTGCCCGAAACCATCTTCTGCGTGCATTTGCATATCGGAGTTTCGATCTCGACGTCTTCGAGAGGAAGATTGCGGGTGATCTCGTAGGTCATGAGCATGGATATCTCGGTGAGGAGCTCACGGAAGTCCTTGGAACCCGTGTCCTTCTGACGCATGATGGTGAGTTTATGAGTGATGAGAGGATGATCGAATACTGTTACTTTTCCCATAGCTGTGCCCCTTCTGCCGTTTTACGGCTGTCATATTGATTTAATTATACCATCAAAAACACAAAAATCAACACATTTTTACAAGATTTATTATTTTTGTCAAATCAAAAAAACGGCAAAGGGCGTTTTTACTTGACAAACGTGACAAAAAAGGGTATTATATATAATATAGAAGTGTGCGTAAACGCGCACAATAAACGAAAGGGGCGAAAAGAATGGAATCCGGAAGTAGCAACGGCGTACCGCGACGACGTCTTTTTGCCGTTTTCGGCGAATAAAACCCGGACGCCGTTACGTTCACCGTACTTCCAGCAGGCGGGGACACCCGTCAGCCATATTTTTTGGGAGGTACAAGGAATTGAACGAAAGGATCACGGAACTTCTTGAAGAAAAGAAGTACAGAGAACTCAAGGAATTTCTTGCGGAAGAAACGCCGCAGGACATCGCGCTGGCACTCGAGGAGATCGAAGAGGAAAGTCTTCCTCTCGTTTTCAGAGTGCTGCCGAAGGAGCTTGCCGCCGATACGTTCGTCGAGCTTTCGCCCGACGGGCAGGAACTGCTGATAAAATCGTTTTCGGACGCAATGCTGAAAGAACTCTTCGGTGAGCTTTATCTCGACGATACCGTCGATATCATCGAAGAAATGCCCGCGAACGTCGTCAAAAGGATAATCAGGGCGGCGGACAGCGAAACACGCAAACAGATAAACGAACTGCTCCATTATCCGGAGGATTCCGCGGGCAGCATAATGACCACCGAGTACGTCACGCTGCAGAGCTTTATGACCGTTGAAGAGGCGATAAAGCACATACGCCGTACCGGTGTCGACAAAGAGACCATCTATACCTGCTACGTCACCACGAGTGCCAAGGTGCTCGAGGGCGTCGTGACGGTAAAAGACCTGCTCGTGGCGTCGGACGACGTCACGGTCGGCGAAATAATGGAAACAAACGTGATCTCGGTCAGCACCGACGAGGATAAGGAAGAAGTCGCGCGCGAAATGTCGAAATACGACTTTCTGGCAATGCCCGTCGTCGATAAGGAAAACAGACTCGTCGGTATCGTGACGTTCGACGACGCTGTCGACGTTATCGAAGAAGAGGCGACCGAGGATATCGAAAAGATGGCGGCTATCACGCCGTCCGACAAGCCGTACCTGCGCACAGGCGTGTTCGAAACGATGTTCAAGCGCATCCCGTGGCTGCTTCTGCTGATGGTCTCCGCGACCTTCACGGGGCAGATAATCACCGGCTTCGAGTCGGCGCTCGCCGGAAGCATGGCGCTCACCGCGTTTATTCCCATGCTTATGGATACGGGCGGAAACGCCGGAAGCCAGGCGTCCGTCACCATAATCCGCGGACTCGCGCTCGACGAAATAAAAATGGGCGACATCTTCCGTGTCATGTGGAAGGAAATGCGCGTATCCGTTCTTTGCGGCATCGTGCTCGCCGCCGCCAATTTCGGCAAGATAATGCTCGTCGACAACCTTATTTTCCACAACGACGTAAGTGTCGCCGTGGCTGTCGTCGTCTGCGTCACGCTCGTCGTCACGGTGTTCTGCTCAAAGCTCGTCGGCTGCACCCTGCCCATACTCGCAAAGAGGATAGGCTTCGATCCCGCGGTAATGGCGTCGCCGTTCATCACGACGATAGTCGACGCGATCTCGCTCATAGTATTCTTCGAAGTGGCGCAGCTGCTTCTGGCTTCGGTCTGATCTTCAGTCGGTGACCGCGTATCCCACGGCCACCGACGTATCATATAAATCAAAATCATCACATACAAAGGAGACATTTTTATGGTCACATTCTCCGCTTCCGAAACGCAGTTTCAGCTCGACACCAAAAACACGTCCTACGTCATGCACGTCCGCGACGGCTTCCTCGTTCACGTTTATTACGGAAAACGTCTCGGTGTCGCCGATCATTCGTATATGCGGTGGTTCCAGTCCAAAGCGGCGTTCTCTCCGCGTCTCGAGGGCTGCACCGGCTTCATTCTCGACGACACGCCCCTTGAATATCCCTGCTTCGGCAGAGGCGACCTCCGCTCTCCCGCACTTGAAATAATCAATTCCGACGGCAGCGACATAGTCGACCCGCGTTACGTCACGCACGAGATCATCAAGGGCAAGCCGTCGCTCAAGGGGCTTCCCGCGTTTTACGCCGAAGACGGCGACGACGTAGAAACTCTCGTCATAACGCTCCGCGACGAAGTCGGGGGAGTGACCGTCAGGCTTTTCTATTCGGTCTATTACGATTATGATATCATCACGAGACACGCCGAGATAACCAACGACGGCAAGGATACGTTCGTCATCAAGGCAGCCGCATCCGCCGCTCTTGACCTCGACAGAATGGATTACGACCTCGTTTCCAACTACGGCACTCACGAAAAGGAAAGAATGATCGAGCGCCACCCGATCGTTCACGGCAAGACCGAGCTCGCGAGCCGCAGAGGCTCGTCCGGACACGTCCACAACCCGTTCATAATACTCGCGTCAAGAAACGCCGACGAAGACCACGGCGACGTTTACGCGTCGGTGCTCGTATACTCGGGCTCGCATTCGATGTCGGTCGAGGGCGGACAGTACAACACCTGCCGTCTTCTCGCGGGGATCAATCCCGATGGATTTTCGTGGAAGACCGAGGCAGGAGACACCTTCGTGACTCCCGAGGCGGCGCTTTGCTATTCGGCAGCCGGCTTCACGGGCATGACCCGTTCGTTCCACAGACTGATCAACGACAGACTCATCAGAGGCAAATACAGAAACAAACGCCGTCCCGTGCTGCTCAACAGCTGGGAAGCCTGCTATTTCGGCTTCAACGAGGAGCGTCTGCTGAAAATTGCGGAGTGCTCCGCGGACCTCGGTATCGAAATGCTCGTCATAGACGACGGCTGGTTCGGCAAGAGAAACGACGACAGCTGCTCGCTCGGCGACTGGTATATCAACAGAAGCAAACTGCCCAACGGATTTGATAAGATACACGCTCTTCTTGCCGAAAAAGGCTGCGGACTCGGTATATGGTTCGAGCCCGAGATGATCTCGCCCGATTCCGACCTTTACCGCGCTCATCCCGACTGGTGCCTCCACGCCGCGAACAGACCGCGCTCAGAAGGAAGACGTCAGCTCATACTCGACCTTTCGAGGCAGGACGTCTGCGAATATATTTACGAAAGCGTCGCGTCGCTTCTCAGGCAGAAGACCGTCGACTATATCAAATGGGACTTCAACCGCAACGTGGCGGAAGTCGGCTCGGCTCTGCTGCCCCGCGACAGACAGGGTGAAGTGCTCCACAGATACTATCTCGGGCTTTATTCGGTCCTCGAACGCCTCGTCACCGATTTCCCGGACGTTCTCTTCGAGTCCTGCTCGGGCGGCGGCGGAAGGTACGACTGCGGCATGCTTTACTATATGCCTCAGACGTGGACGAGCGACAACTCCGACGCGATAGAACGGCTCAAGATACAGTACGGCACGTCGCTCATCTATCCGCTTTCGACCATGACGGGACACGTTTCGGCGTCGCCCAACCATCAGGTCGGACACGTCACTCCGTTCGAAACTCGCTTCAACGTGGCGTTCAACGGTTCGTTCGGCTACGAGCTCGACCCCACACAGCTTTCCGACGGCGACAAAAAGCTCGTTACGGAAACTGCCGATATTTATAAAAAGTACGGCGATATGCTCGTGAAAGGCGATTATTACCGCCTCAGAAACAATTACGAGGAAGAATGTGCCGCTTGGTGCACCGTTTCGGCGGATAAGAACGTCTGCATCGCCGTTTACGTCAACACCCACGTCAGAGTATACGACAGAAACGAGCATCTCGTGCTTAAGGGACTCGACGAAAACGCCGTTTACAGGGACGCGAAGACCGGGGAGACCTACACGGGTTCTCAGCTCATGGGCTTCGGCGTCAGAGTAAATTGCGCCGCCGAATTTGCGAGCAGCATGTGGATACTCGAGAAAGTGTAAGGAAACGCGATGAAAAGGATCACGTCACTGTTAATTGCACTCCTGATATGTTTTTCCGCAATTGAGATCGGAGGTGTCGGAATGGAAGCAAATGCCGCGACAGACTATACGCTCGGTGACCTCGGGCACATAAACTGTTCCATAATCAAGGACGAATCCCACCGTACCTACGTCAACGCGATGATAAAGTTCCATCTCGTCAACGCGCTCGACACCACGGTCAGGGATACGCTCAAAAGCGGAAAATGCGTCATTTTCTTCTTTGACGGAGCAAGCGACAACACCCTCAAGGGAATGTACACCGATTATAAAAGATACCACTTTTCGGCGGTGTGCGTCGTCGTCAAGCTCGTTGACGGAATACCGCAGATAACGTATATGGACGACTTCACGTCCACCATACCCGATAACCCGCGCAAGCCGTCTCTCAACGAAGGGACTCCCGTGCCGACCGTCGTCGACGGCATAATGCCCGTCACCACGACCAACCACGGCGGCAGATACGCCGCGCTCCATCTTGAGTGCCACAACACCAACGACGTCATCAGATGCACCGAGACTTCAAGCTATATGAGCTCAAGCGTCGGCATCAACATCCACGCGAGATCGTGGGATTACGTCAATTCGTCCACATACAGCTCCACGGGCTGCTTCAACGTAGGCAAAAGCGTGGAAGCGGGCGGCAAATACAACGATTTCATGCTTGCCGTCGCAGGCATCAAAAACGCTTATTCCGGCAAGTTTTCGTCCACGGGCGCAAAAGCCGGTGTCGCGGTCATCGACCACACTCTTTATACCGAGCAGCTCAAGGATATTTACAAGAGCGACAATACCCGCACCGCCGAGGAAATAGTCGACGCCATCACGGCGTACACCCGCTCTCTCGGCGTCAACACCGAGCTTTTCGGTGCCGAAGGACACGTCCACACGTTCTCCGATCCCGTGATCGAGGACGCGCATCCCCACAGAAGCTACCGCGTGTGCGAATGCGGATACGTCGAATTACTCGACGGCGGCAGCAAGGTGAGCGACTGCGATATATGCAATCCCATCGCCGATGACAAAACGTATTCCGCCGTCCTTCCCTTCGTGTGCTATCTTACGGGAAGCGGGAAAGTCCAGGCGTACGCGAACGCCTATATGAACAAAAACGGCGTGACGCTCGACGCCAACAACGAATACACCGTTGACCGCGTATACAATACCGGCGCCTGCCGCATCACCTTTATGAGCAGCGGCAGAATGATCGAGGCGTTCGTTCCCGTGTCCGACGTTGTCGCTTCCGCCGAAAACGGACTCAAAAAAGAAAATGCCAAAAATCAGATAACCACCTACACACGCCCGGGAGGCGCCGAATACGGCTACGTCGGCAAAGGCGACGACGTATACTGCACGGGTGAAAAAAGCGGGATGACCCAGCTTTTCTACCCGATCTCCGGCGGCAAATACAAGCTCGGCTGGGTATATACGAGCGCGATCCATCCGCGGGAATACAAGATAACGTTCGTTGCCAACGGCGGCAAAAACGCACCGGGAGTTATCCTGAAACAGTCGGGTGTGAACGTGAACATCCCGCGCATCACACCGACTCGTGACGGTTACGTATTCAAGGGCTGGAACACGTCTGCTGACGGAAGCGGCACGGAATATCAGCCTTACGCCGTTTACAAAAAGGACGCGGACGTGACCCTCTACGCTATATGGGAAGAAATCCAAGAGGAACCTTCCGTCGAGGAATCCTCCGAAGAGCGTTCGGTTGAAGAACCGTCGGAGGAACCTTCGGTTGAAGAACCGTCGGAGGAGCCTTCGGTTGAAGAACCGTCTGAAGAGCCTTCCGTCGAGGAATCGTCCGAAGAGCCTTCCGTTGAAGAACCGTCCGAAGAACCTTCCGTCGAAGAACCGTCCGAGGAACCTTCGGTTGAAGAATCATCTGAGGAGCCTTCGGCAGAAGAAGCATCTGAAGAAGCGTCGGAAGAGATTTCTGTTGAGGAACCGTCCGAAGAAGCGTCGGAAGAGATTTCCGAAGAGATTTTCGAGGAAATATCAGAAGAGATATCCGAGGAGATATCCGAGGAGATATCCGGTCCCGAGGCGTCGCTTCCCGAAAAAGATGCCGAACCGTCCGAAACCGAATCGTCAGCTCCGGCGGGATCGTCTGAAAGCGAAAACGTGAAAGACGAAGCAGAGATAACGATCGTGCCGTGGATAATATTCGGCGGCATCGCCGCTCTGGCGGTAGCTGCCTGCGTCTTCTTCATCGGCAGAAAAAGGATAAAGAAAGAAAAAGACTGACGTCAAACGGTCGGAAAACGGCATCTTAGCACCGTTTTCCGACCTCTTGCGTTGAAAGTATTTACAAAAAACGTACCTTGTTTTATAATCGTGACCGTGGTAAACGGATGCGTACTCATGATACGCGGAGGTGATAACTTGAAACTCAGAATGGAAATATCCGACGACCTGCCCGACGAAGTGGTGATACGGTGCGGCAGGATGACCGACGAGGTCATGCGGCTGAGGAGCGCTTTCGAAGCCGTGATCGGCGGCACCGAGCTGACGCTGAAATCGGGGGATTCGGAGTATTTCGTTCCGACCGACGACGTGCTGTTTTTCGAAACTGACGACGGAAAGGTCGCGGCGCATACGGCAGACAGAATGTATTATACCGAGGAAAAACTGTTTGAACTCGAAAAAATGCTGCCGCCGTCGTTCATTCGCGTTTCAAAATCCTGCATACTCAATTCGGCAAAGGTGACGTCGCTGACCAGAAACAGCATCACCGGATCCGCCGAAGCGACGTTTGCGTCGTCACGCAAAAAGACCTACGTGTCGAGGATGTATTACCGTTCACTCAGAAATCTGATATACGAAACGAGGTTATCAAAATGAGAAGAGCAATTTGGGGTATCCTGTTTTTGAGCGGTGCCGTACTCATCATACTTTCGAGTCTGGGCGTTGAGCTCGGCTTCATCGGACTCCTTTCGGTGAGCGAGATCATTCTCGGAGTGATCCTGCTTGCCATCGGCGCGTGCTTTATACGCGACAGAATGTGGAGCGTCCTTCCGTTCGTCGCCGCGGTCCTGTTCTTCATATTCGAAAACGAGATCGCCGAAAGCCTCGGCAGAGAAAGCGAAAACATACTCAACAACTGGGTCGTTCTCGGCTGTGCCGTGCTCGCGAGCATCGGTATTTCGTTCATTTCGTCGCCGATAAAAGAAAGAAAATTCAAAAAGAAGGAAGAATACGGTCAATATTCTTCTGCTACCAAATTCGCGGATGACGTCAAATACTTCGACTGCGCGAAATTCACCAAATACTATTACAAGCTCAGTATGTCCAACGGCGAGATCTGCTTTGAAAACACCGACCAGTACGCGGGCAACGGGATACTCACCGTCAACTGCAGAATGAGCAACCTCGTCATCAACGTCCCGTCTGACTGGTACGTCGAATCCAGAATAGTGAACAAACTCGGGGAAGTGAACATTCCCATGTCCGCAAATCCTTCCGGGCCGCGTCTTGTTCTCGACGGTGAAAGCAATATGAGCACCGTAGAGATCAGATATTTCTGAAAAACGAAAAATAAACAAAAAAACGCAGGCGGCGCCTGCGTTTTACTTTAACTATTTTGGTTTACATAATTACGGAATCGTAGATATCGCGCACGATCTTTTCAAGTTCGGATTCTTTTGAAAGCATATCCTTCGCGAGCGCTGCCTGGCATCTGGTGCGGACGAGGTTGTGACCCGGGTATTTCGTCTTGAAATATTTGTCGCCGGTGATATAGTCGTCGAGGAAGCGGCTCGTCAGTTCAAGCGTCAGCGTTATCGCTCCGAGATGCATGGTATCTATCTCTTTTTCGGTGAGCGTTTCAGCGACGGAAGGGATGAAGCCTTCGCAGAACGCCTTGTATTTTTCGAGGTCGAGAGACACTTTGGACGTGTCCGGTTCGTCTTCTTCGGCGGTGTTCGCCGCAAAGCGTATGGCGTCGCCGAAATCGTGCGACGCGAGTCCCGGCATTACGGTGTCGAGGTCGATGACGACGAGCGGCTCGTGCGTCACCTTGTCAAAAAGCACGTTGTTGGTCTTGGTGTCGTTGTGAGTGACGCGCAGGGGAAGCTCGCCTTTTTCGCGCATATCTCCGAGAATGCACGCCTTTTCATAGACGGAACGCAGAAAGTCGAGCTCTTCTTTTACTTCGTTCACTCTGCCGTATTCGTCGCGCTCGGCATCGGCAAACAGCTTGTCGAATCTCTTTTTCGTGTCGTGGAAACCGGGAATGGTCTCCTTGAGGAGCGACGCGTCGAACCCGTCGAGCTTGCGCTGAAAATCGCCGAACGCTTTGCCCGCGCCCTTCAGCACGCCGAGGTCGTCGCAGCTGTTGAACGTGACCGAATCGATGTAATTCGTGAGACGCCAGAACGAGTCGTCGGTCCCGATGAAGTAGTTCTTTTTGTCTGCCGTGTGGTGATAATGCACCTGCACGCTGTCCGGATAATTATTTATCATATACGTCGTCACAAGGTCTATGTTGTCCATTATGGCGAGCGGATCGCTGAAAACGTATCTGTTGACGCGCTGCACGAAGAAGCGCTTTTCGTTCCCGTTGTCGAGAAGAACGTTTATCACGTAGGTCGAGTTTATGTTTCCGAAAGTATTTTCTTTATATGACACGACTTTTCCGCCGATGCGGAAAACGTCGCAAAGCTGCCCGAACGCGGACATCAGATAGCTGTCGTTCATGAATCTTACCCCTTTTACGGCTGATGTTATCAGTTTATTGCGAATTCGCGGATTTTGTCAACGCGGCGCGAAAGAAGACGAAAAACAAAAAAATAACGCCGTAAGCCGAAACCGTTACGGTTTTTACAAATGAATTTTTAACATACGTTTATAATACCACAATAATCGCCGGATGTAAATACTTTTCGGCAAAATAAAACCTTTTTTGCGTTTGAAAATCAAATAAAAAATCGCCGGGACCGTCAAGGTCCCGGCATAATTCGCTGAAATAAGTATTACTGAGCTTCGTAGTCCTCGATGATCTCGTCGATTGAGCTTTCAACGCTCGCCTGGATGCTTTCGAGCTTGGAAACGATATCGGTGGAGCCTGCTTTTTCAAGTTCGCTCATGATGTTGTTGAGTCCGGAGAAGCCGTAAACGACTGCCGGATCGTACACGATACCGCCGAAGATGAGGTCGAGCATCTTTTCGGACTTTTCGTCCTCGATGTCTCTGCCTTTGAGCACTACGTTGTAGTAAGTATTGGAAACGTATTTCTTTCCGCCGAGAGCCATTACGTCACACATATAAGCGGAGTAGTCGGGGTCTTTGACGGAGAGAGGGATGCACACGCCGTAAGCGTAGGCGGCGGAGCACTTGGTGAAATAATTGTCCTGGTTCTCGTCGTATTTAGCGGCGGGAACGATGCCGTAGTTGACGCCGTAAGGACGGAGCTTCTTGATGGCGGAGAAGTGGAGCGCGATGAAGAGGGAACGGTTTTCACCGAATACGGTGACTATTTCGTTCCAGACGCTGGTTCTGTCGGTGAAGTCGTCGGTGTTGGCGAGCCATGTCTTTCTTTCGGTGGTCTTTTCAAGCACCTTGATGGCGGCGTTGATGGAACGCTCGGTCGAGCCGATGGAGATGACGGGATAGTTGTCGGCGTCCTTGCTGATGAGCTGTTCGCCGCAGCCGTAGAAGAACGAAGGGCCGGTGTCGAGGATGCCCCAGAGGTCGTCTTCGTCCATACGTCCGTCGTCGTTGAGGGGCTGGGTTATTTCTTTGCACATCGTATAGAGAGTGTCAAACGTCCAGGTGCCGTTTTCGACTGCTTCATAAATATCGAAATCGGGGAAATACTGCGCCATGAGGTCTTTGTTGAACGCGATGCCGGAGGAAACGATCTTCTGCATGATGGTCATATCGCTCGCGGTGAAGAATACCTTGTCGCCTATCGAGAGGGATTCGGTGGCGTTGCTGTCCCACCAAGGGGCGTTGAGGTCAAGGAAATCAAAGCTGTTGAGGTCCCAGAGGTTGCCGTTTCTGGCAAGGGTAGCGGCCGCGGGCATGAAGGGCATTGCCGCGTCGAAGGTATCGAGACCGCCGCTGATCTCACGAAGGATATCGTTGTAGATGTCCGCGGTGGGGACGGCTTTTACGGTGATGCCGTATTTGTCTTCGACCCATTCGTTTCTGGATACCACACCGTCGATTATCGCGCTGTCGGTGGTATCGTAAAGAGGCTCGATCTCTTCGCTGTAGTAGGTGGTCTCTTTCTCGTTGCTGATCACGAGAACGCGGAATTCGCCGTAGTCTTTCCAGCTTTCGTCGAAAGCGGGGAGATAGTTTGCGGAGTATTCGCCGTTTTCATCATAGTAACGGGAATCGTAACCGGGGTCACGCGATTCTTCGGCAGACGATTCATTGTCTTCGCCGGAGGCTTCGGTGCTGGTATCCGCTGCTTTGGACTCGTTTTTGCTTTCCTCGCCGTTTTCTTCGCTGCAGCTGACGAGCAGGGACGAAACGATGAGAAGCACACAAACGAGAAGGGAAATGATGCGTTTTGCCATATTGTTGCTCCTTTCGGTTTTTTTATTTCTTATTCTTCAAAGTCATTCGGTGACTTTTATCGATGAAAGAGAAGCCCTGAAGGCGTCGTCGTAGTCGCCGGTGACGCTCGTGAAGGTGTACGACACGATGCCGTCGGCAACGTCGACCGCGTACTGCGTGACGGTCATCTTGATATCGGAATAAGTGATGGTGTACCTGAGAACGAGAGTATCGTGCCCGTCCTTTTCGGCTTTGGTGAATTCGTCGAACTTTTCAAGAGTAGCGAAAACATCTTTGTCGGTCTCCTTGTACAGAGAAAGCATCGATCCTTCTTCTATGTCGGCGACCTTCGAACGCTTTTCAAACGCGATGACGACGTTGTCGGCGTGTGCGGGGTAATCCTCGGGGGTGGCAAGAGAGTGCTCCGAGGCTTCGCTGACGGAAAATCCTTTCGGGAGCAGCACGCTCGTCCCGTGATATTCGTAGGTGTCGCCCATTTCAACTTCTTTGCTTTCGTTGTCCGAAACCGCGTCCGACGCGTCGGCTTTGCTTTCGTCGTTTGCCTCGCCGCATCCCGCAAGGAGCGCGGAAAGCGCAAATAGCACGCAAAGTGAAATAATAAGGATCTTTTTCATGGCCATCCTCCTGATGTTTTGATAACTGAATTATTATACAATACTTTAGCTTTCAATGTGTGAACGATTTGTTAATTATGCGTTCCTCTTTTTCCCGCTGTTTTTTACGCACGCATGATCAGGTTTACATAATCTTCCTTTACCACACGGTACGACGGCGCGTACGCGTCGCGGTAAACATCGCTGTGACGCACGGGCGGGAATCCGAGCACTTTGTAATTGCCGAGGAAGGCGCCGAATTCGTCTGCCGTGAACGAAAACAGCTCCCCGTTTGCCTTTACCGCGTTCAGCGCTTCGTCAAGAAGCTTTTCAAAATGCGGCAAAGTGCCTTCCGACGAGCGCGACGTTTTTTCAAACGCCTCGGCAAGAAGCGGAAGGTCGTCTTTTGCGAGGGAAGCGAGATTGACTCTGACGTATCCGCCGCCGATCTTTTCGATCGCTTCCGTTCCCGTGCCTTTCAGGACGGAGGCATATTCTTTTTCAATATTCTCAAGGCAGCCGCCGTTCACGAAGTGACTGACGCCGAACTCGCTCTGAAAGCAGAGCTTTACGACGTCCGTCGGCTGAAGACGCGGGTATTTTTTCGCGTGTGCGATAACGATATCGGAAAACATATATTTCACCAAATATTATAATATCACTGTTTTCGTAAAAATGCAACAGTATGTTGCGTTGGTTGTATATCGTTTTTTCTTTATTCACATTTTGTTGAAGAAAACGGAGGGAAAGTGTGTTAGAATACAATAAGAAAACCATCGAAGGTACTTGAAAAAGGAGACAGACATGAGCTTCCTTGAACTGAAGAATATAGGAAAAATTTACGTTTCGGACAACAACGTATCGGTCGGTATCCGTCACGTGGATCTCGCGTTCGACAGAGGCGAATTCGTAGCCGTCACCGGCAGCTCGGGTTCGGGCAAATCGACGCTTCTCAACGTGATAAGCGGAATGGATACCTATGAAGAAGGCGAGCTTCTGATAAACGGCGAGCCGACGAGCCATTATCTGCAGAAGGACTGGGAGGAATACCGCAAGGAATACATTTCCTTCATCTTTCAGGATTACAACATTCTCGAAAGCTTCACCGTGCTGCAGAACGTCGAGCTCGCGCTGATGAACATAGAAGACACGGCGAAAAGGCGCGAAAAGGCGCTTGAGCTGATAAGGCGCGTCGGGCTCGAAAAGCACATACACCACAAGGGCAGCAAGCTTTCGGGCGGTCAGAAGCAGCGCACCGTCATTGCGCGTGCTCTTGCCAAGGACAGCCCCGTGATACTCGCCGACGAGCCGACGGGCAACCTCGACAGCAAAACTTCGGAGGAGATAATCGCCCTGCTTCACGAGGTCTCGCGTGATAAGCTCGTCATAGTCGTCACGCACAATTTCGAGCAGGTCGAAAAATACGCCACCAGACATATCCGCGTTTTCAACGGCGAGATCGGCGCCGATCAGGTCGTCGCTCCTCACGAGGAGACGGGGAAATACACGGCAAAGGCGGAGGAAGAGCCCAAAAAGCGCTTTTCCACTCTCAAAAACGGACTGATACTCGGAATGGCGAGGTTCACGGCAACGCCCAAGCTTTCGGCGTTTCTGTGCCTGCTCATGACGGTCACGACGCTGGTCCTCGCGATGATCACGTCGGTCAGCTCGGATTCCAAGCAGTTGTTTGAAAAGAATTACATCTTCCGTCACGTCGACGGACGCGTTATCATAGCACGGAACGACGGCAGCGCGATATCCGACGCCGAGCTTGATTCGATAAGTGAAAAATTCGCCTGCGACGCCGTAAGGGTCGATTTCATGCTCGACAGCAGCATAATTCTCGCACTCGGCGAGAAAGACGACGCCGCGGAAGAATATTATTACTACGGCGACGATCAGGACGATTATTCTTACAGATGCAATTTCGACTATCCTGCCGAAAAACTCGAGCTCGACGCCGGAAGATATCCCGAAAACGACAGCGAGATAATCATAAGCGTCCCGATAAGCGCCAAGAACGTGCTTGAAAAGAACGGCTTTGCGCCGTTCACCGTCGAGAAGATGTGCGGCGGCATCGACTACGTCGTCACCGGCGTTTCGTATTATTACGACAACACGAAAAACGGCCGCGTTTTCTTCACCGAAGAAGGCTACAAGACCGCGACCGCCCTTTCGTTCTATGAAAAATGCACCGGAGACAGCTCGCATTACTACTATTACGGCAGCAGCATCTTCGGCGCTTATGTCGGCATACCGGGTATGAGCAGCACCGCACTGCCTCTCAGGCTGAGCCGCAGCGCCGAAAAAGGCAAGATCTACGTGTCTCCGACAGTGTTCGATGTGATCGGATCGGATATCGGGGGAAAGCCATACGTCCCCGATATGGGCATTTTCGGCTATTCGGTCACCAGAGCATACGATTCGTATCTTGAAATGCTCGGGATCGACGAATACGTCCCGGGTGACAAAAGAGTCGAAAAGCTCTTTGATTCGTCGGACGTCATCACCAAGATACCCGACGGTATCGAAAAAGACGCGTCAGGCGGTATATACGGCGGCGAAATGTACGCGATAATTTCACCCGAGACCTTCTGCGATTTCATGTACGACGATTATTTTCCGGGCACGTATTATCAGACGTCGCTGTTCTTTGATTCCGACGGCGACGCGCACGATGCCGTCGAAGCGCTCCGCAAAATGGGATACACCGCCGTTGCGAGCGACGAGACCAAGAGCGAGAACGTCATGTCGGCGGCTCTCGATATACTGACGCTCGGCTGGCTCGTGGTGCTCTGGATACTCGGCGTGGTGTTCATTTCAATGCTTCTCGGACTCTGCACCTCCCACGCGATGGACTCCGTCAAGGGCGACGTCGCGATAATGCGTTCGATGGGCATACCGACAAAAGTTATAAAGATAAGCGCATACGTGCAGACGTTCATTTCGGTCGTTCCGGCGTTCGTCGTCACGGCGGTCCTTGCGTTTCTCGTTTACCGTTCGCCGTCGCTCAACAGCGCGTTCCGCTATCTGCACGCTTTTGACTATATCCTCATCGCCGCCATCGTCATCGGCATCGCGGTCAGACTTTCGAGAAAATATGTCAAAAAGATGTTTGAGTCCAGTGTGAAGAAAACTCTGAAGGGAGGTATCGCCGAATGAGCGTATCGATCAAAAACGCGCACAAATTCTATAACAAGGGCAGAAGCAACGAGATACACGTCATCAACGGCGTCAACCTCGAGCTTCCCGAAAGCGGGATGGTCGCGGTCTTCGGCAGAAGCGGCTGCGGCAAAACGACGCTGCTCAACGCCATCGGCGGACTCGACGGCATCAACAGCGGCTCGATCACGCTTTTCGGTGAAGACATAAGAGAAAAGACCGAATATCTCCGCAACAAATACGTCGGTTATATATTCCAGAACTACAACCTCAGCGCCAAGGACACGGTGTTTGAAAACGTCGCGATGTCGCTGCGCCTCTGCGGCATGGAGGACGAGGAGGAGATAAAGAGACGCGTCATGTCGTCGCTTGCGAATGTCGGCATGGATAAATTCAAGAACCGCACTCCCGACACCCTTTCCGGCGGTCAGATGCAGCGTGTGGCGATCGCCCGCGCACTCGTCAAAGCACCGTCCGTCATACTCGCCGACGAGCCTACCGGCAATCTCGACGAATACAATACCGTCAAGGTCATGGACATCCTCAAGGAGGTGTCAAAGGAACATCTCGTCATCCTCGTCACGCACGAGGCAAATCTCGTTGACTACTACTGCGACAAAGTCATCGAGCTCGTCGACGGCAGGGTGGTTTCCGAACGCGAAAACGCGTCTGCCGGCGGATATATCAAAAAGGACAAAAACAGCGTCTATCTCGGCGAGCTTGAGCACAAAGCCGTGTCGTCCGACCGACTTCGCGTCGATTTTTACGGAGATCCCGTCGAGGAGATAAAGCTCCGCATCGTCAGTATCGACGGCAGACTTTATCTCAAGAGCGACACGCCGTCGCTCAGATTCCTCGACGAAAGCTCCGAGGTCAAGCTCGTCGAAGGCGTTTTTGAAGAAAAACCGCAGAACTCCGACGAAAGAAGTTCCGACGTTGATATAAGCGCGCTCACTCCGTTCGAGGGCGGCAGATACGGCAGACTGTTCCGCTTTTGGCCCTCGTTCAGGGACTCGCTCGCCAATTACTACACCACGAGAAAAAAGAAGGGAAAACGCTTCCTTCGCGTATGCCTCGCGCTGCTCGCGGTGGTGTTCATCTTCGTGGCGTCTGTCACCGCGGTCAATATCAAGGACTATGTGAACATCAGAAGCGACGTCAACGAAAACGAATTCCTCATTCCTTACAGCAGCAGAAACGCCGCCGATCTTGCATCCATTTCGGATCAGATCGGAGAACACGGCATAGATTACGTCACGTTTTCCGATTATTACGGAAAGCTGAACTTCTTCCTGTCTCCCGGCCGTTTCGTCACCGCCTCCGCGGGGGAACTTGAAGCGGACCTTGAGATCGGCGACGCCGAGTGGATATCCGGCAAAAATGCGCTCTGCGGCAGGACCGACATCAAAGACCCGAACGATGTCATACTCACGAGTGCCGCCGCCGACGCGTTCATCGAAAGCAGCGGCGTCAGCTACGTCAACGATTACGAAGACATCATCGGGCTCACTTTTTCCGGCGTAAAAATGTTCGGCAGTTCGTCAAGTACCGTCGTTGGCGTCTTCGAAAGCGACGAAAAGTATATCTATTTCGATTCGCTCGTCTACGCGGAATACGTCGTCAACCGCAGACTTGACTCATACGGCGTCATCGGGCATTATTCTCAGGTCAAGGATCTGATACCGTCCCCCGAAAAAGGCGAGATAGTCGTTTACAACAGGGAAGATTTCAAATACCGCGGTACCGTCAAGGGCGACAAGCTCAGCATCGGCGGCAGGGAATTCGTCGTCAAAAGCGTGGTCGAGCCCGCGGGTGAGTATATTTACTACATCAATGACGGAGTATACGCGACGGTATTCATGAACGACGAGGATTACAAGTCGCTTTACCATTCGTTCGGAAAGTCGGACGGCGATCTGCTTGAATACGACGAACTCAGCTTATATATCCGTATCCATTCGTCTGACGTCGAAGAGACCGCCAAGTATCTCAGAGAGAATTCCGCACGCTACGTCGGCGTCGTCACGCCCGACGAATTCTTTGAACACATCTTCGGCTCCTACCGCACCTCGACCGTCGCGTCGTTCGTGTCGCTTGCCGTCATCGCGGCGATGATGTGCGTCTGCGCTTACTTCATAATGCGTTCCATCTTCATGGCACGTGTGAAGGAAGTCGGCATCTACCGCGCCATCGGCGTTTCCAAAAAGAATATGCTCTTCCGCTTCGGCATCGAAAGTCTGGTTCTCTGCCTCGGAACGGTGTTCATCGGATATGTCATTTCGGCGTTCATCATGGCAAAACTGTCGTCGGCGGCGATGTTCGACAAGATTTTCTATTTCCCGCCCTGGTTCGCGCTCATCCTGCTTGTTCTCGTCATGTCAATGACTCTGTTCTTCGGCGTTCTCCCCGCGATAGCGCTGCTGCGCAAAACGCCGAGCGAGATTCTTTCCAAATATGATATTTAACTCTTGACAAAAACCGTTAAGTGTGATATAAGAATAATATGTTTTTGTGTCTGCTTTGCCGACGCAAAAACACCTTTAAGACGAGCTTTATGCGAGTCCTCGCGCCGATCAAACGAGTGCAATGAAATGAAACGAGTGCGATAAGCGCGAGAAAATCACTTGAAAAACGGAGTTTTTTAAGTCATAATAAATGCGTTGAAGGAAAGAGTAACCGTAATTCGGGCATTCAGAGAGAGGGGCAGCTGCTGAAAGCTCCTTATGTCAGACACGGCGAAGACCACTCCGGAGCAGTGCGCGATGAGCGTCACCGTTTGCCCGCGTCAAGGGCATAAGAGTTAAACGTCAAGGTGGAACCGTGCGTCACGCACCCTTGCGAATGCGAAAGCATTTGCGAGGGTGCTTTTGTTTTGTGAAAATAAAAATAAAAATATATCATTTTCGGAGGAAAAAACATGAAAATCATTCTTCACGACGGAACGATCGAAGAACATTCTTTTGAAGAAGAAATAGGCAGAAATTCGCTTCGTCATACCGCTTCCCACATTCTCGCTCAGGCAGTCAAACGCCTTTATCCCGACACCAAGCTCGCGATAGGCCCCGCAATCAAGGACGGCTTCTATTACGATTTCGACCGCGACCATCCCTTCACTCCCGAAGAACTCGATTCTCTTGAGGGAGAAATGAAAAAAATAGTCAAGGAAAACCTCAAGCTCGAACGCTTCACTCTTCCGAGAGCCGAAGCCATCGCGCTCATGGAAGAAAAGGGCGAGCCCTATAAGGTCGAGCTTATCAACGACCTTCCCGAGGACGCCGAACTTTCCTTCTTCCGTCAGGGCGACTACGTCGACCTCTGCGCGGGCCCTCACGTCACCTATACTTCCGCCGTCAAGGCTTTCAAGCTCACTTCAGTCGCGGGCGCGTACTGGAGAGGCAGCGAAAAGAACAAGATGCTCACCCGTATCTACGGCACCGCTTTTGCTTCCAAGGACGAGCTTGCCGCTCATCTTGAAAGGATCGAAGAAGCCAAGAAGCGCGACCACCGCAAGCTCGGCAAGGAGCTCGGTCTGTTTGCCATCATGGAACAGGGCCCCGGTTTCCCGTTCTTCCTTCCCAACGGAATGATCGTCAAGAACGAACTCATCAACTACTGGCGCGAGATACACACCCGTGACGGCTACAAGGAGATCAACACCCCGATCATGCTCAACCGTTCCCTTTGGGAGACCTCCGGTCACTGGGCTCATTACAAAGAGAATATGTACACCACCGTCATCGACGAGACCGACTTTGCCGTCAAGCCCATGAACTGCCCGGGAAGTCTTCTCGTTTACAATATGGAACCGCGTTCCTATAAGGATCTGCCGCTCAGGCTTGGTGAACTCGGACTCGTTCACAGACACGAAAAATCGGGCGAGCTCCACGGTCTTATGCGCGTACGCTGCTTCACTCAGGACGATGCTCATATCTATATGACGCAGGATCAGATCACGAGCGAGATCAAAGGCGTCGTCAGGCTCATCAATGAAGTTTACACCAAATTCGGCTTCAAATATCACGTCGAGCTTTCCACCATGCCCGAAGACCACCTCGGAGCCATCGAGGATTGGGAAGCCGCTACCGACGGACTAAAGAGCGCTCTTGATGAAATGAATATGCCTTACGTCATCAACGAAGGCGACGGCGCGTTCTACGGTCCCAAGATCGACTTCCATCTTGAAGACTCCATCGGCAGAACGTGGCAGTGCGGCACCATCCAGCTCGATTTCCAGCTTCCCATGCGCTTCAACGCCGAATACGTCGGAAGTGACGGACAGAAGCACAGACCCATCATGATCCACCGCGTCTGCTTCGGCTCCATCGAACGCTTCATAGGCATACTCATCGAGCACTACGCAGGCAAGTTCCCGACCTGGCTCGCCCCCGTTCAGGCGAAACTCCTTCCCATTACCGACAGAAACAACGAATATACCGAAAAACTCCTTGCCGACCTCAAAGCGGCAGGCGTGAGAGTTGAAGCCGACTACCGTCAGGAAAAGACCGGTTACAAGGTCCGCGAGGCTCAGATGCTCAAGATCCCGTATATGCTCGTTATCGGCGATAAGGAGCAGGAGGACGGCACCGTCTCCGTAAGACGCCGTGACGCCAACGGCTCCGAAACGATGAAAGCCGAAGACTTCGTCGCGATGATCGTCAAAGAGATCAAAGAAAGAGCGTAAAACAGAATAATTACAAAACGGTTTTCGTGCATTTGCGCGGAAACCGTTTTCTGCGTTGATATGGTGTTTTTGCAGGGGACGGCGTCCTCAACGTCCCGATATCATCTTTTGTCATATCAGCTTTCATCGATAGCGCTTTTATCGGTGCAAAGCATTGACATTTACGATACATAAGTATAAAATAGCACAAAGAGGTGAAATATCAATGAAAAAAACGTTGTCTTTGGTTTTTGCTGCTTTGTTTTGCCTTTTAGCTTTGACTTCCTGCGATGTTCATTTCGGGAGCACACACTACGACGCTCCGTGGTGGGCGGTCACGATCCCTACGGTCGTGGTGATCGCGGCGGCGCTTCTCATTGCGGGGAAAGTAATATCATCGCATAAATACGTCTGCCCGAAGTGTTCGGAATCGTTTTATCCAAAATGGTGGGCGGCGTGCCTGTCGCTGCACATTAACGACGACAGACTTTTCAAATGTCCTCATTGCAAAAAACGCAGCTTCTGCCGAAAAGACGATGCATCACGCGTCAATTAGCAAATATAACGAAAAGCACTTGCCGAATGGTAGCGCCCTATAAGGATGTTTTTTGACAAAGCAAAACCCGCCGAAAAGGAGTTCATTTCCTTTCGGCGGGTAATTTTCTGCCCGACAAGCTGGGATTTACACGACAGAGGCTCTGTGAACATCCACCGGACCGTGCAGGATCTCATCATTCATCTTCGCTACCAGCGCGTTTCCGCCTTCTGCCAGCTTATATTCCATTTCCGACCGATAGATCGGAATCGCGTTGTAGATGACCACCTCATCACCGTTACTTAGTTTCAGCGGCTCGATGTCGTCATCAAAGATATCCAGCATAACCCCGCAAAGCTTCGTTTCCTCGGAAAAAGGGGCACCGAAATCAATGTCATGATAATAGCCCAGCCAGCTTTTTTCCTGGTACGGCATTCTGGCCAGAGTCTTGATCATGCGGATCGGCCAGTACCATTTTTCATCACCGATGGATTTGAGATCCCAGTCCTTTGGCAGGCGTACCGCGATTTCTGCGCGGTTCATCTTCCCGTAATTGGAGGGAACAGGCATTGGATATCCGCTCATACCCATGGTGATCAAAGTATAATAATCTCTTTTTTCAGACGGAGGGACGGGAATCACATCAATGTGGAGGTCTAAAGAAGCAATTTCATGAAAAAGTTTTTCGTATTCCCCAATTTTTTCGGACACCATTTTCTCGAATGAATTCATGTCCTTTTCAGATAACCATTCCGGTTCTGCTGTTTTGTTTTTTCTTTTAAAAAGTCCCATAACCTTGCTCCTCACAAATTTTGATTTGTCTACACCCATAACGAGCATCGGATTTTGCCGCACAAAATCCACACCCCCAAAAACATCCTTACCACACGTCGGCAAAAAGACAAGTGCTTTGTTTTTTATTGAATTCCACTCACGCACCGTCGAGGTGCGCATCACTCGCGCGCAGCGCGAACATCATTTGACGAAGTCAGACATCACGTTCCGCTTGCGGAACGCATCATTTCACTTACGCCCAGGGATCCTCGGATTTGGGGATCCTTATGTCAGCGGTAAGTCCCTGATATTCCCACAGATACCATTTGCCCTCGCTCGGTTTGCAGCGGAGGGTAACGGGACGGGGAGAATCGGCACCGCCGGAGGTGAGGTAGAGGACCGCGTAGTTTTCGTTCTGATAGGAATAAGGATTGCTGGAAACGGATACGGTGAACGGTTCGCCCGGGGCGTAGCCGTTATCGGGGGTAGCGCCTTCGAAATAAGAGAAGGGAACGTATGCCTTGCCGCCGAATCTGTCCTTGAGGAACTGAAGATCGAGCGCGGAAAGGGTGTTCGGACCCTTGAGAGCGTTGATCATGGCTTCGCCTATCTTGGCGTCCGCGGCGTAAGCGCAGAGAGCGCAGACGGTGAGAGCAGCGGTCTTGAAAGGAGTGTCAAGGGAAGCTTCGGGAAGAGCGAGAAGCTCGTCGGCACTTTCGGGAAGGGCGGAGAAAGTGAACGTTTCTTTTTTAACGTCCTTGCTGATGGTTTTGACGACTTCAACGGTTTTCTTTTTGATGGAATCGAATATGCTCATTTTCGGGTATACCTTCCTTTTTATGTATTTGAATCTGCATTCACACTTCCATTATACGGTTTTTCACGGATTTGTCAAGTGCCATTATTTTACATACTTTATGTATATATAGAGGATGGCACCCGTATGCAGAAGAAAGGACAGTATCCCGTTGAGCCAGAAATACCATTTCTGCGTTTTATGATGAAAAAACGTCATTCCCATAAGTCCGCCATAGGCACCGCCGAGCCACATCGAAAGGATGAGCGTTTTTTCCTTGGTGCGCCATTTGCCTTTTTTGGCTTTGCTCTTGTCAACCCCGTACATTATGAACGATATGACCGACATGACGCACAGAAATATGACGTAATACTTAAGGTATTTTTCCATGATCTATCTCCTCGTTTTTATTAAAATATTTAACGAACGTAAAACGCGGTTTTACAATTTCTTTATTAAAAATCCGGAATATAACTCTCTTTTGCCGTGCCTTTTTCCTGCGTGAAGGCGTTTCTGACGCCGAGCGACAGCGCGTAGCCGACGACCCGGTCGTATTCAAGCGTGGTAAGACGGCGGTTGATCTCGGGATGGTCTTCGAGGTCGACGGGGGTGAACTGATTCATTATCGAGATGACTATCGCGTCGCCGTAGGTCCCGTAAAGATATCTGATGACTTCTTTCGAGTCGGCGGTCTGCCCGGGTATTATCAGATGGCGCACGATGACGCCTTTTTTCATCATGCCGTTTTCGTCATAGACGCATTCGGGATTCTGTCTAACCATTTCGGCAAGGGCGGCTTTCGCGGCGTCGGGGTAGTCGGGAGCGGACGAATATCTGTCTGCAAGGGAAGACGACATATATTTGAAATCGGTGAGGTAAACGTCAACGTATTTCCCGATATATCGCAGCGCTTCGGGGGTGACGTAGCCCGACGTGTTGTATACTATCGGTACCGAAAGACCGCGGCCTTTCGCCTTTTCGATCGCTTCGGCTATCGGCATTATATAGTGGTCGGGAGTGACGAGATTGATGTTGTGAGCGCCTTTTTCTTCAAGCGACAGAAATATATCGGCAAGCCCGTCGGACGAAACGGTTTTTTGCGGCACACTTCTCGATATCCTGCGGTTCTGACAATAGACGCATTTGAGCTGGCATCCCGCAAAGAACACCGTACCGGAGCCGTTCGTCCCCGATATGCAGGGCTCCTCCCAGTGGTGGAGCATCGTGTAAGCCACCGACGCGTCCCTTCCGCCGCCGCAGTACCCGATCTCGGTCTCACGGTCGACGCCGCATCTGCGCGGACAAAGATTGCATTTCATATTATCACCAAAGCGCATTATACACCATTTTCCGCTTTCAATCAAGGGAAAAATCAAAAAAGAAAAATTGAAAAAGATAAACAAAAAACCGTTTTCCACTTGCAAAGGATTTTGCTTTGTGTTATAATACAAAATCATATATCAAGGAGGATAAAAATGAAAAAAACATTAAGCATCATACTCGTATGTGTCATGCTTCTTGCTCTTCTCGTTTCCTGCGGAGAAGAAACCGGAAACACTTCCAAAGAAGCTTCCTCGTCTGACGTTTCCGCGTCCGACGTTTCCAAGGAAGACGATACTTCCGAAGAAAGCGCCGCCGAGGAATCGAGCGAGCCGACCGTACCCGTTATTGATCTTGAGGGCCGCGTGATCCGCGTTCTTTCCCGTAACTGGGCAAACACATCCATCACCTACAACGGTGAAATAATCCAGCGCGAGGATTTCGACATCGAGACCGCGGACGCTCTTGACGTCGCGAAGTACGAAGCAAGACTGCGCATCGAGCAGCTTTATCACTGCACCATCGAAGGCACTTTCTCCACCAACTTCGAGACCACCATATACAACCAGGTATACGCGGGTCTTGACGATCCGTACGATATCTGCTTCGACGGACACAGCCAGGCTGCCGCCAACACCCAGAAGGGCGTTTACGTCGACATCAACAGCATCGACACCATCGACCTTTCCAATCCCTGGTGGGATCAGAACTCCGTCAACGACCTTTCCATCGGCGGAAAGATCTATTTCGTTTCCGGTGATATCAACACCTTCGATAACGACGGTACGTTCATCATGTTCTTCAACAAAGAACTTATGGAAAAATGCTATCCCGGCACCAGCATCTACGATTACGTTTACAACAACGAATGGACTCTTGACAAATTCTATGAGCTTGTAAGAGGCGTTACCGCAAACACCAACAACGACGACGTCCTCGACGAGTTCGACACATGGGGCTTCGGCACCGAAAACTACAACTGCTTCCTTCAGGTATTCGCCGGCGGTCAGACCATCACCACCAAGAACAGCGATGACCTTCCCGAATTCTCCTACCGCACCGAAAGCTTCTACAAGGTCCTTTCCGACGTTTACGACCTCTACCTTGACGATGCCAACGTAATGGTTGCTCAGCACTATTCTTCCAAATATCCCGAACACGTTCACGACAACACCGTTATCAAGGCGTTCCGTGAAGGCCGTGAGCTCTTCTATATGGGCGGTATGTTCAACTTCACCAACTTCCGCGATATAGACTTCCACATCGGTTATATGCCCGTTCCCAAATACACCGCCGAACAGGACAGATATTATCACTTCCTCTCCACCGGCAACTCTTCCTGCATGGCTATCCCCGCGTCCGCCGACGATTACGACGACCTCGGGATCCTCATCGAAGCCATTGCCTGCGAATCCAAGAAGAGCGTATCTCCCGTTTACTACAACAAGTGCGTCAAGGGCAAGGATGCCGATACCGAAGACGATGAAAATATGCTTGACATCATCTTCAACTCCCGCTGCTTCGACCTCGGCGCCATCTACGGATGGGGCGGCGTTTCTTCCGCTATCACCAAGATCGACAAGGACTACGTTTCGAGATTCGAATCCATCGCCGACGCTGCCGATATCGCAATGGCAGACAGCATCGAATACATCCTCAACCTCGATTATTAAGACATAAACAAACAGCAAAAAAGCACGCGCACGCCGAGTGTTCTTAAGGACACTCGGCGAACGATGTGTTCCACTGCGTGGAACGTGATGTGCCTGTCGGCGTGATGTTCGGCTTTGCCGAGTGATGTGCGCCTCGACGGCGCATGAGTGGAACACATCACATCACTTTT
>JAZRXG010000020.1:0-73041 GCA_045600105.1 Eubacteriales bacterium | reverse complement strand
AGTGATGTGATGTGTTCCACTCACGCGCCGTCGAGGCGCACATCACTCGCCACAGGCGAACATCACGCCGTAAGGTACATCACGTTCCACGCAGTGGAACACATCGTTCGCCGAGTGTCCTTAAGAGCACTCGGCGTTCCGGCTCGATTTTTTATTCCGCGGTGAAATAACCGTCGTCGTTGAATTTGACTTTATATGAATGGCCTCTCATGAAGTCGAGGATGTTGTTCCAGTAATAGGTGCCTTTGCCGCAGATCTCCGTTTTGCAGCTTGCCTGCAGGCAGGGGATGATGCGGTATACGGGCTCCATCGTGTCGGCGTCGAGCGTCAGCTCGAATATCGCGGTGCGCACGGTATCGGACGTAAAAAGGAAATTGCCGAGGTTGAAGACGATGGGAACGCCGTCGTAAAACTCGATGCCCTGAAGCCGGTGGGCGTGAGCGCCTACCACGATGTCGGCGCCCGAGTCGATATATCCCGCGCCCATTTCATAAAGTCCGTCGCCGATCTCGTACGAGTTTTCGACGCCCCAGTGGACGTAGGCGACGCAGTAATCGCTGTTTTCGGCGGCTTTTTTCAGCACTCCGTTGTAGAGCGTCGCGTCGTAGGTGCGTAGTATGCCGGGAGTGGTGTCGGTCGCCTGCGGGGTCATCTTGTTGACTTCGGCGCGGGATGCCGCCGCAAACGATATCATCCTGCCGTTGACTATGAAATAGAATGGCTTCTCGGCTTCGTCAAGGTCTTTTCCGCCGCCGATATAGGGCAGGTCGGCGTTTTTCAGCGTTTCGAGCGTGTCGAGGAAGGCATCGGCGCCGTAGTCGAAAGCGTGGTTGTTGGCAAGAGAAACGACGTCAACGCCGAGTTCCTTGAAGATGTTCACTCTCGACGGGTCGGCTCTGAACGTCCACGTTTTGCCGGGAAGCGGAGTGCCGCGCGTCGAATAGCAGAATTCGTTGTTGACGAGCGTTATGTCGGCGCCCCTCAGGGCTTCGATCGTTTCTTTCGAGAGAATGCCCTCGAGCTTTCCGCCTCTCGCGTCGTACTTCGGCATGATGTCCCAGTTGTCGGCGAGCGAAACGTCGCCCGTAAAGCGGATGACTATCTTGCCGTCCGTGTCGCCGATGACCTTTACGTCGTCACGGTAATATTTGCTGTTTTTGTCAAATACGTTCTTGTAATAGCAGTCGAGCACGAGCACGGTGCTGCCGGTGACTTCATACCACGTTTCGTAGGAATACGTTCCGTTTTCAAGGGCGGCGTTGATTTTCAGGATCGCGTCGCCGCCGTATTCGGACCCCACCCAGTCGATGAATCCGTCGGTCACGACGGCTTTCGCCTTTTTGCCGAGGGTGTCGAAATACTTGCCGGTGATGGCTTTTTTCGCGTTTTCGATGTCGCTTTTTATCTTCGGCTCTTCCGAAGACTCCTCACTCGATTCCTCGAAGACGTCTTCCGAGCTTTCTTCGCTTGGCTCTTCGGACGGTTCCTCGCTCGGCTCTTCCGAGGGCTCTTCGCTTATTTCTTCGGAACTTTCCTCGGATGGTTCTTCGCTTGACCCTTCGGACGGCTCTTCGGAACTTTCCTCGCTCGGTTCCTCACTCGGTTCTTCCGAAATTTCGGCGGGACCTTCCTCGCTTGACTCTTCGCTTGCTTCTTCGCTCGATTCCGCGGAAGGCTCTTCAACGCTTTCTTCGCTTTCGGCGGACTCGTCGGAGCCGCTTTCGTCTGACGAAGCTTCGGCAGACACGTCAAATGAGATTTCTTCGGATATTTCCGATAATTCGGATGTTTCGGACGCGTCTGACTCGGTCGACGCTTCGGACACTTCCGATATTACCGACGCTTCGGACACTTCCGCCGAAGGCGTTTCGCTGCTTTCTTCCGCCGCTTCCGATGCGCACGAAACGAGCGACGCGAGAAGAAGACAGATCACGCACAGCAATGATATATATTTTTTCATGGGCAGTACCTCGGATACATATAATAACAGCATATTATAACACATTATTATTTATTTTGCAAGTATCTGTTTTTTATGCGTGATCCCGCGCTTTTTCGCGAAAAAAAGAGCAGCTTTCGCTGCTCTGTTCAGATTGCAGACAAAGTCTGCAATCTGAACAGACTGAGACAAACGAAGTTGATTTCGACGAAAAGCGAGCGTCGCCGTAGATAACTACGGCAGTCGAGTTTTTCGTCGAAGCCATTGAATTTTTTGATAAAATCAATATTCCTATTATTAAAGTGTACTCTCATTCTGATGAAAGTACACTTTTACTCTATTCTATTTGCATTTCAATGGCGCAAGAAACGAGTTTGTCTTCGGTCTGAAAAGAGCAGCTTTCGCTGCTCTTTTATGTTCCTTTTATCAGCCTATGACGCCCGGAGTGACGGTCTGTCCCCACCAGTTGAAGTGGAGCGGATGCTTGTCGTTCTCGGAGGTGCCGTACATATAAAGCACATCTTCTTCGAGCTCTTCGATCTTGTCGGTCTTGCCGTCAACGTAGTCGGCGAGTCTTTCTGTGCAGTCCTTGACGCGTCTCATGAGACCGCCGAGACGGAGGTCCTGGACCTCAAATCCGAACGCCTTGTTTTCCCTGAACCACTGAGCTCTGAACGCGTTGTAGTATTCGTCGAGCTTCTTGGAAAGCTTCTTGTAGTCGGGGATAAGTGCCTTGAGTGCTGCCTTGTCGCCCGCTTTGTAAGCGTTTCTCGTCTTCACGCCGATCTCGTACTTGACGGCGAGGACTTCGCAGAGCTTCTGCATAGTGAGGAAGAGGTGGCCGTATTCTTCGTTCTTTGCCATTCTCGCGAGCTTTCTCGCGCACGAAGCGAACTTTTCGCCTTCGCCGCCTACGACGGTGCAGTCGTGGAGACCTGCGAACGGGTCGTTATAAAGCATATATTTGTCTGGGTTGACGACGGCGTTCTTGTCGAATTCGGGAGTTCCGGGCAGGTCGAGAAGCATGAATGAATCGAACGAAATGCCGCACCATTCCTTGAAATCGGCTTTTATCTGAGCCATGCTCCTGATGCCTTTTGCGATCTCGGAAGCGTAGAAGAGGGAGGGGAGGAGCGCGAAGCGCGAGCATTCGCCGCCGTTATCGCCCCACATGGTGAGCATTACGTCGGTGACCTCGTGTTCGCGGCAGCTTCTGAGCGCCTTTTCGGTGGCGTTCATGCTGTAAGCGTTGTGGGGAGCGGGTCCCATCCAGCTCCAGAGACCGCCTGCGAACCAGCTGCCCTTCTTGAGGGCGGTGTGCGCCTTGAGCATGGAGTCATATCTCTTTTTGTCGGTGGAATAGTAATCCCAGTAAACGAGCTGAACGTTTTCGGGGATCTTTTCGGAAACGGAGGTGTCGATGCCCGCGTTGGAAACATAGTAGTTGCCGCCGGTGGCAAGACGGAAGAACATATCGCTCCAGATGGCGACCTCGCAGCCGTACTTCTTTGCGATATCGGCGACCTTCTGCAGATGCTTGAGGAAAATCTCGGTCCTGTCGCAGTTGCCGTGCTTGTCAAGATACTGACCTCTGCCGATGTTGTGCGCTTCATCCATACCGATGTTGACGGTACGGGTGCGGAAGTTGCGGGTGAGGGTGGCGAACATATCGTCGATGAGCTGATATATGAATTCGTCGTCGGCGAGCATGATGTCGTCGATGTCCTTGTGGTAGCAGTAGTCGGGCCAGCGGACGATGCAGTTCATGTGCGCGAGCGTCTGGATGCAGGGGATGACCTCGATGCCGTGCTCGAAACCGTAGTTGTCGATCTCTTTCATTTCGGCTTCGGAATAGCGGCCTCTCATATAGCCGAAGCAGGGGTTGTTCTGTACCTCGTAGGTGTCTTCGGTATAAAGATAGAGCGCGGTGTAGCCGAGCGACGCGGAAATGTCGATCCACTTTTTGAGGGCGGGTACGGACATAACGGCGTTACGGGACATGTCGATCATCGCGCCGAAGCGCTTGAAGGGGATTTTGTTTTCCATATCATTATTTCCTTTCAGAATTTGATTACGCAAACATTATACAACATTTGGGATATATTGCAATAGCTTTTCATATATTTTGCGTTTTTTCGCGTTTTTTGATGACGAAGAACGCTGCCGCTGCCGCGATGACGCCGATCGCGGCGCAGATGATCGCCGCAATGGTGAAGGACGAGCCTTTTTCGCCTTTGCTTACTTCTTCCGACGTTTTTTCGGCTTCGCTCATCACGTCAGACGTTTCGGCTTCGGCACTCTCTTCGCCGGACGTTTCGCCGTCGGACGGAAATTCGAACGTATCCTTGTATATCTCGCGGCTGAAATTGTTTATCCTGACCGCAAGGTCGATGTCGTAGTAGAGGTCTTTGTCGTAAGGCACGATTTTTTCAAGCTCCGCTTTGAGTGCCGCGGGCTCCGCCGGGGACGCGAAAAGGGCAGACACGTCCTTTTCCGCGTAGCGGGCGAAGCGCTCTTTTGCGGCCGCGAACAATTCCTTTAACGCGCCGCCTTCGTCGTAGGTGAACGATACGCATTCATCGGAGTTGACGGTCGACACGAGATAATCGGCGTAGCCGTGTTTCCTGTACGCCGTCCATTCGAAATAGGCGATGCCGTCGGCAAGGAATTCGCGCGTCTGCTCGGTCTGCAGCACCATTTCGTCGATCGAAAGCGACAGATAAGCGCCGCTGCCCATTACGGTGAACGATTTGTCGGTGTTGTAGGACGTGAACTTCCGGGGCGCCTGCTCCATGATGCCGTTTCCGTAGCTCATCGGGTAGATACCGTCGATATAGCCTTTTTCGACCCACGCCTTTCCGTCCTGGAAATACAGGTCATTCCCCGTGTCGTGCGCGAGGCAGGCGGTGACGTAAATGTCGGGGCGCACTTCGTTTATCAGTGAAGAAATCTCTCCGACGCGTCTCGTTATGAGTCCGCGCTTGAAGGATGTCCACTCGTTCCAATGGCTGCTTGAACGCAGCTTTGCTTTTACGTCGTCGAACGCGCTTTCGTCAAGCCCCGTTTCTTCAAGGAACAGCGCCTTCGTCGCGTCGTCAAAGCCGTAGTCGACGTTTCCGTCGAAATACGGGTAGCGGATGTAGTCGAACTGGAATCCGTCGATGTCGTAGTGGGTTATGATGTGGTTGACATAATCTTTGAAATACGCGATATATTCGTCGTTAGCGGGCGACCAGAACAGCTCGGCGTTGTCCGTCTGTTTGCTCGGTGACGCGAGCCACGACGAATGCTTGCCGTCGGTTTCGTGGCAGGCGAAAACGGGAACGGAAAGCACTATCTCAATGCCGTTTTTGTGACATTCGTCTACGAATATCTTAAGCAGGTCGACGTTCCTGAGAGTGGCTTTAGTCTTGAACGGGAGCGTGTCGGGCATTTTGACGATGGTGCCGACGCCTTCCGTCGTGCCGAGGCAAAGCTGATTGATGCCCGCTTCTTTCATTTCGGCAACGGTCTTTTCGACGCCTTCCGCGTTCTTTTCGGTGGGAACGTACCACAGACTTCTGATGCCCACGGTGCGCTTTTCGATAAGTTTTGTGCCGATCTTCTTGACTTCTTTTATCAGCTTGTTTCGCTCCTCAAGCGTTTTTATCGAGTCGGTCTTTATGCTTTCAAGCTCCTTCAGGACCGCTTCGGTATCGACGAGGCGCTTTTCGGCTTTGGCGGTCTCCGCCTTGCTTCTCACGAGTTCGATCTCGGCTTTGACGGTGTTCGCAAGCATATCCGCGTTGTAATCGACGGTGAAATTCATTCCGCTCACCGTGACTTTTGAGCCGACGACGCAGTAGGTCTTGAGGAAAGCCTTGTCGGCGGCCTCTATCGCCGAAATGACGAAACCGCCCTCGGGTATGGCGTTGTCGTTGCCGCCTGCCGAAACGACGATGCCGTCTTTGTCAACGACGACCTCGTGTCCCCACGTGTTTGTTTCGGTGGTCTTGCCTCTGTTGTAGATTATCAGCGTGTTCGCGTAGCGCGGCTGATTGTAGGACGAAAAGGAATGTGTCACCGTATAGAACGGGTCGATCTCTTTCTTTGACACCATAACGCGCGACGCGTATTCGTCGAAAACGGCGTGGTCGCCGAGGGTTATTGAATCGAACATATTTTTTCCGAGGTCTCCGACAGCCGAAAGCACGAACCCTCCGGAAGGAACGGCAAGGTTCGCTCCGAGAGAAGAACCCGTGTCGATCTTGTTCGTCACGATACCGTCGGCGGACACGACCACGTTGTAGCCCCACTGGTTCTGCTCGGTGGAAGCGCGGTCCTTGTAGACGCACATCGTATCCTCCCAACGCGTTCCGTTGACCGAATCAACGGGAACGATGAGCGTCTCACTTTCTTCCGCAGACGCGGTCAGAGCAGAGACGGCGGGCGTGAACGCGAAAATCAGCATCAGCATCAGCAAAAACGGTCTTTTCATTGTTTCGTCCTTTCTTTCGGCATCAGTATTTTGAAATTTCTTCGTTTATCCATTCGTATCTCGTGTCGATGAACCATTCGAGATATTCTATCTGTTCTTCGTACGTCATCAGCGTGCGCGACTTGACCGATTCGTATTGCAGCTTTTCGCCGAACACCTTGTTCCACACGGTGAAATTATACTTCGCGGAAGGAGCGATCTCAGCGGAAAGCGTGCTTATCGTCTCTTTCGCCGTTTCGTAAAGCTTATCACCGACTTCGTCCCAGCGCGCCTTGAGCTTCGCTTTGAATTCGTCGTCTTCAAGCAAAAAATCCATCCAGTTGGTCTTGATGTATTCGTCGTAGTTGTCGGTCTTGGAGTTGCCGAGGCTTATCCAGCCCGTGTATTCGTAATTGTCGAGCGAAAAATTGCCGAAAGCGCAGTCGAAATCCCATGGCGACGCAAGGAAGATCTTTCCGTTTTTCTGTTTGAGATATATCCCGCTCCGCCGGAACGTGCAGTCGAGGTTGTAGCTGAATTCGTCGAGAATGAACCAGTCGATGAGCGAATCGACGTCGATGAATTCTTCGTACCCGGTTTTGTTTTTCACCGCTTCGTCGGCTTTGTCAAAATAGTCCTTTACGTAGTCGAACTGATCCTGCGTCAGTACGTCTTCGCTCGGATTTTTTATTGCCATGAACAGCTCGAGCGACGAATGGAACACGTTGTAGCCGAATGACGTCTTTGCGGCGTCTTCGCCCATTTCAATGAGGAAATCGGTATCGGTCTCGGTCGAGTCCTCCTCGCCCTCTATCCTGCCTTTATGTATCTCTATCTGCTCGGTCAGCGTGTAGACTCCGGCGTATTCGCCGTTCACGAAAAGGTCGACTGGGTAGGAGTGCGGAACAAAAAGCATATTGTCGAGTATGCTGCCCATACGCATCGCAAGGGTATTGCGGAACAGCGTTCTGTCGGTGTGGTTTGCCTGAAGCACCCATTTTTTGGCTTTCGTAAGCCCGAAAAGGGAAGCTTTTTCCTCAAATTTCAGTTTGTACGGTTTTTTGTCAAGCTCCCAGCTCGAATGTCCTCTGCCTCTCACACCTGCCGGAAGAGCGTTTATCTCGTCAAAATCCTCGCTTCCCGCGTATCCGTTGTAGTCGACGGTGACGGTGCAGCCCAGATATTCCTCCTTCGAAACGACGGTCTTTCCGTCTTCAATGTCGATGTATACTACCGGAAGAATGTTGTTTTGACGTTCCGCGATTATACGGTAACCGCGTTTTTTGTTTTCTTTATCGGTGAACACGGCATAAAAAGCACCGTCTTCGCTCGTTATGACGCCGTCGGTGACGTTTTCGCCTTCAAAAGTGAGGGAATCAGTCGTTACGGAAAAGTTCTGCATGAACGGGTACGAAAAATAAACGCAGTTGCCGTCGATCACGCCGTCGTTTCCGCACAGCGTTATCTTTTCGGGCGTCTCTCCGCCGAAGCATAAGGACGCGGGGCAGGGAACGCCGTTGTAGGAAGCAAAGGCAAAATACTTTTCGGCGTATTCGAAACCGAACGCGTCGCCCGTTATGATGACGTCGCAGTTGGGCGCGTATATGTTCGCGATGACTTCGGGAGAACTCACGATTATCGTTCCCTCGTCTTCGGTGACGAACGAAACGAGCTTTTCCGCAAGGCAGGCGTGACCGTCGGTGTCGAGAATGAACGGAAAAGCCGCCTCCATCGCGCCCGAAAGGGTGATATCGTTTTTGAAAAGCAGCGTTTTTCCGGCGTTCGCTTTGTCCGAAACGAAGGAGACGACGTCGTCTTCGCTATAGGCGTAAACGAATCCTTCGGGGACTTCCTCGCTTGATCCTTCGGCGCTTTCCTCATACGATCCTTCGCTTGTTTCTTTGCTTTCTTCGTCTGACGGAGCAGCGCTTTCCTCGCGTGTTTCATCCGTATCTTTTCCGACTGATATTTCGGTATATATTTCGCTTTCCTCAAAGGACGCGCCGCCTTTCGACGGCTCTTCGCTTTCGTCAGTGATATCCGACGGGGCGCACGAAAAGAGGATGAACGAAAAAATCAGAATATATAAAACGCAAAAAACGGTTTCACGCATAAAAACACCTCATTTGATTTCATTATATCACGCTTTCGCGCTTTATACAAGGATATTTTTGCAAATAAAAAAGCGGGTGACGAATAACGTCACTCGCACTATGAAAAAATCAATATTCAATGCCGTATTTATCGTAAAAATCGCGCGCGGCTTTTCTGAGCGTCACGTCAAGGCGGGGATAGCAGAAGGATTTGATGCTGTCGGGTATCTTTTTGTAATACGCTTCGGCAATGGCGCCCGCGATGCAGGCCTGTGTGTCGGCGTCGCCTCCGAGGGAAACGGCGTTTCTGACGGCGCTTTCGTAGTCCTCCGATTCGAGAAAAGCGATGATGGCGGGAGGAACGCTGTACGAGGAGCGGCTGTTGAAAACGTGGGTCTCGCGTATCGCGGAAAGCGGTGTCGAAAGATCGTAAAACTTCTTTTCAACGTATCGGCGGACGTCGTCCTTCGATCCGCCCGTCCGTGCGATGAAGACCGCCGAAGCCACCGCCATTGCGCCGTTTATCGCTTCGCGGTGGTCGTGCGTCGGCAGGCAGCTCGCTTTCGTCTGAAGAAGCACCTGATGAAGGGAATCGTAGGCGTAGGCGATGGGGGCGACGCGCATCGCCGCGCCGTTCGCGTAACTGCGGTTGAAGTCTGACGTGCCGCTTACCGCCCACTTACGGAACATATTGCCGAAACCGGCTTCGGGAAAACAGGAATAGAACTGCCTGTAATACGAAGCGTATCGGAGCGCGCGTTTTTTGACGCCGAATCTGTTTATTGCGGAAGGATCGTCAAGCAGCGCCCTGCACACCGCGGCAGTCAGAACGCTGTCGTCCGTGAACGTGCTTTCTCTCGGAAAAGGAAAATCGTATTTTTTGGTGCATCTGACCTCGTAGCATGAGCCGATGATATCACCGAACATCGCTCCGAACATCGTACCGCCTTCTTTCATCATATAGGTCGTGATCTTGCGATATTATAACATATTTTTCGGCTTTTGTAAAGTGATGCCGCCGATGGCGGAAATGTGATGAAGGCACTCGCTTTCGCTCGCATGAAGCGCACAGGTTCTCTTGCGTGTGCCGAAGGCACGCTTCATAGCGCGAAGCGCTGCTTCGGTTTTCATGCACCGAAGGTGCGCTTCATTGAAAAAAGCACTTGCAAATGCAAGTGCTTTTTTCTGGTGGGGGAAGGTGGATTCGGACCACCGAAGGTGAAAACCAGCAGATTTACAGTCTGTCCCCTTTGGCCACTCGGGAATTCCCCCGTCCCTATGGTGTATTTGTTGTTGGAGCTGGTGAAGGGAGTCGAACCCCCAACCTGCTGATTACAAATCAGCTGCTCTGCCATTGAGCCACACCAGCACGCCGGCTCTTGACAACGAAAGCGATTATATCATAGTCGATGCCCGTTGTCAATACCTTTTTTGAAAAATATTGCGTTTTTTCTCATATATCAAGCGTCGGAGCAAAACGATGTACGGAAGTTTACATATTATTATATAAATTTACACTTGATTATTTTGCAAATCCGATTTATAATAGACTGATAAATTTTGTGAAGGGAAAACATCATGAGGAAAAACAATCTGCTGCTTTTGCTTACGGTATTTCTTGCGGTTTCCGTAATCGCCCTGATACTCATCGGCTCTCTCGGCGGAGGGGCAAAGATCACCGTTGACGAATCGCTTCCCGAGTCCGACGTCAGCGAGTCCGAGATCTCGTTCCCGTCGTCCGACACTTCAAAAGCCGACACGTCGGAGCCTTCTTCGGACGAAGACACGAGCGGACCGGAAACGTCGAAGGAAGCTTCTTCTGACGAAAGCAAAGAAATGAGCGCCCCGACTGAAGAAAGCGTCCCGACCGAAGAGAGCCTTCCTCCCGAGGAATCCGAGGAGCCGTCTGTTCCCCCTGTTCAAGAGGACACGGTCATCAGCTTTCTTGCCTGCCCGGATAACCTCATCCACCCGTCGGTATATTACAGCGCCATCGTTTCGGCAGCCGAAAAGGCGGGGAAAGACCCCGTTTATTCGCCTCTCGCAAGCGCAGAATACGACTTTTCCGACACCTACCGTTTCGTCGCCAAAGAAATAAGAAACGCCGACATCGCCTATATCAACTGCGAAACGCTTATAGGCGGCAACGAGAACGGCATTTCGGGATATCCGATGTTCAATTCCCCCGAAGCGATGGGCGAATACCTCGTTGACCTCGGCTTCGACGTGTTCAACGTGGCGCACAACCACATGCTCGATTCGGGCAACGACAAATATCTCATCAACTGCAATAAATTCTACACTGAACGCGGCGGCACGGTCATCGGTTATTACAAGGACGATGCCGCGATCGACGATATCGTGGTGTACGAATACAAGGGCGTGAAGATCGCCTGGCTTGCCTACACCTACGATACCAACGGCATCACGCTGAAATCCTCCGCTTCCACTTATATCCCGTATTTTGACGAGGCTCTCATCCGTCGTCAGTACGCCGCGGCACGTGCCAAAGCCGACCTCGTTTTCGTTTCGGCTCACTGGGGATATGAGGACAGCTACTACACCAACGCCGACCAGCGCAAATACGCCGCCCTTTTCACCGAGCTCGGCGTTGACGCCGTCATCGGAATGCATTCGCATTGCATACAGCCCGTTGAATGGCAGACGAACGCGAGCGGACACAAAACGCTCGTCGTGTACTCGCTCGGCAACTTCGTTTCGGGTATGCTCAACGGACTGAATATGCTCGGCGGAATGCTCAGAATGGACATCGTGAAAGACGGAGCGACCGGCAAAATAACGCTTGAAAACGTCGAATACGTTCCCACCGTCACGCAGTACGACAAGTCGCCGAGTCTCAACAGCACCGACTCCGGCTACCGTCACCACACGATATATTACCTCAAGGACTATACCGAAGAACTCGCGTCAAAGCACTATATCCGCACGACGTACGAAAAAGCGCACGGCACCACGCTCATCGGCGGCGAATTTTCCAAAGCCAACCTCGTCAAAACGGTACAGACCTTCATTGATGAAGAATTCCTTGACGAGTGCTTCCACAAATAACGGAGGGAAAAATGCAGAATAGACCCAAAAACAACGCGAACAAAGGCACGATAATGGCGGCGATCGCCCTCGTGGCGGCAAGCGCCCTGCTTATCGGCATCGCGTTCGTGATAAAAAGAGACAAAAAAAGCGGAGACGAAAGCAGACCCGAGTATTCCGCCGCCCCCGAACAGAGCAGGGGAGAAGTGATCGAAAATGTAAGCACCGACGTCAGCTTTGCCGAAGAATCCAAAGCCGAAACGTCGGCAGCCGAAGAATCAAAAACCGAAGAAGCTTCAAAAGAGCAGTCGCGCGAAGAGCCTGTCTCCAAAGAAGAACCGTCTGAAGAGCCTTCCGAGGAACCTTCCGAAGAGCCGAGCATCCCTCCCGTACCCGAAAAGACCTATGAGGAGCGCGTCGGCGTGAAATACGCGATCGACATTGAGCCGTACCTCGAATATATCGAACCGGGCGACGATTTCCTCTTCCTCGTCAACCTGACCCATTCGCTTCCCGAGGATTACGTTCCCGAAAACCTCGTCGTTTCAAAATATACGCGCAAGGACGGACGTGCCGATCAGAAGCTCGTTTACACCGCCGAGATGGCGCTTGAAGCCATGATGGCGGAAGCGAAATATTACGGCAAGGACACCAACGTCACCATCACGAGCGCGTACCGCTCCGCGGCTTATCAAAAGCAGCTTTTCGATATGTACACCGAGCAGGAAATGAACGCCCATCCCTCCTGGTCGAGAGAACGCGCCGAGCAGGAAACGCTCACCTATTCGATGAGACCCGGCTGCAGTGAACATCAGACCGGACTTTGCTGCGATATGCACAACCTCGGTTCGGCGATGCAGGCGTTCGGGGCAACGCCCGAGGCGCAATGGCTCGCGGCGAACTGCTACCGTTTCGGTTTCATTCTGAGATATGAAAAAGAAAAGGAATCCATCACCGGAGTCGAATGGGAGCCGTGGCATTTCAGATTCGTCGGCAGAGAAGCCGCCACCGAAATGCACGAGCTCGGTATGTGCCTCGAAGAGTACACTGAATATCTGAACAAGAAATAAGGCGACAATATGCTTTTCACACGTGAAAAGAGCTTTTACAAAACGATAATACTGCTTGCGATACCGATGGTGCTGCAGAACCTCATCACCTTTTCGGTAGGTCTTGCCGACAACCTCATGATCGGCAAACTCGGCGACAGCGCCGTCGCGGGCGTATATCTGGGCAACCAGATACAGACGGTGCTTCAGGTGCTCAACGCCGGCATCGAATCGGGAATACTTCTTATTTCCGCCCAGTATTGGGGAAAACGCGACGTCAAAAGCATACAGAAGATCGTGTCGATCGGGTTCTGGATCTCGTTCGGCATCGGACTGACCTTCACCCTCGTCACCACGTTCTTCACCGAAGGCGTCATTTCGATCTTCACAAACGAAGCCGACGCCATCGTCAACGGCGTTTATTACGTTTCGTTCCTTTGCTACTCCTACGTCTTCTTCTGCATGACGCAGGCGCTCATCGTTTCGATGCGGAGCGTCGAATCGGCGTTCATCGGAATGATCGTGTCGTCGTGCTCGCTCGTGATCGACGTCGGACTCAACTATCTGCTTATTTTCGGCAAATTCGGTTTCCCCGAAATGGGCGTCAGAGGCGCGGCGCTCGCAACGCTCATCTCGCGTCTTTGCGAATTTGCCATCATTTTCATTTACGTCAGATTCATCGACAAAAAACTGCGCTACCGTTTCACGATGCTCCGTCATATCGACAAGGGGCTTCTGCGTGATTTCATCAAATACGGCACTCCGCTTATTGCGGGGCAGCTCGTCTGGGGCTGCAATCTTGCCGCCAACAGCCTCATCCTCGGTCATTACACCGACGCGGTCATCACGGGCGTAAGCCTCGCGAACACGCTCAACAACATGATGTACGTCGCGCTCAACGGTCTTGCGGGCGCCATCGGCGTCGTCATCGGCAAAAAGGTCGGTGCCGGCGAAACGCAGAAGATACGCGAATACTCGAACACCGTGCAGATATCTTTGTTCCTGCTCGGGCTCGTCATGTGCGTGTTCTTTACGGTCACCAAAAACCCGTTCATTTCGCTTTACGACATTTCGGACGAAGCCGTCGAATATTCGCGCCAGTTCATCACGGTGCTCAGCGTGACCTGCATAGGCTCGTGTTACCAATGCGGCTCGCTGTTCGGACTCGTCAAATCGGGAGGCGACGTCAGCTTCGTCTTCAAGAACGACACCATCGCCGTTTTCTGCGTGGTGCTTCCGCTTTCCATCGCCGCGTCTCTCCTCGGCGCTCCCGTTTGGGTCGTCTTCCTCTGCCTCAAGCTCGACCAGATATTCAAGTGCGTGGTCGCGTTCTTCAAGATACGCCGATACAACTGGATGAAAAACCTTACCAAAGATACCGCGAAAGCATAAAAACAACGCCTTTTCACCGAAAAAGTGAAAAGGCGTATTTCTTTTTGCTTGTCAGACGAAACGACGGATCTCTTCAAGGGAATTTACCGTATAGTCGGGATCTGTGCCATCGGGGAGGGGGAGAGACTTGAAGTTGAAATAGCAGGTCTTCATTCCGGAATTCGTTCCGCCTCTTACGTCAGACGTCAGCGAGTCGCCGACGATGAGGGATTCCGACGGCAATATCACGTTTTCGCGTCCCGCGTTCAGGCGGCGAAAACATTCGTAAAAAAACTCTTTTGCGGGCTTCTGATGTCCGATATCTTCGGAAATGAAGTTGAAATCGAAATAATCAAGCATTTTTCCGACCTTCAGGCGGTTTATCTGCTGCGCGTAAGGACCGTTGCTTGCCGTGCAGAGGACGTATCTGCCCTTGAGGTACCCGAGCAGGTCGTATGCTCTGTCCATGGGAATGGCACTGTCGAATATGCGCGAACGGAAATATTTTTCGAATTTCACGCCGTCGAAGTCCACGCCGAGAGATGCAAATACGTTGTTCCAACGTATTTTGATAAGCTCATCAAAGGTAAGTGTGCCTTTCTCGATACGATGCCAAAGCGAATTGTTCACTTTTGTGAAAGTATCGAACATACTCTCGTCGTATTCGCATATCCCGAACTCGCGGAAGCCTTCCTTCATCGTTTGCTTCACGTAGCCGTCAAAGCTGAGAAGCGTGTTGTCTATGTCGAAAAATATGGCTTTTATCATCAGATGATACCCGTTATGAAAATTTCGAGCCCGATGGCGATGAGGATGACGCCGCCGAGTATGGATGCCTTGCCCGCAAGCTTTGTTCCGAATTTTTTGCCTATGATAAGCCCGAGGATGCATATCGCAAACGTCACGGCACCGATGATGAGCGACTCGGTGACTGCCTGCGCCTTGTCGTAATCGGCTATCGTGAAGCCGACCGAAAGCGCGTCTATCGACGTCGCAATTCCCTGAACGAGCAGGGAAACGAGGCCGACTTTTTCGCCCCCGCTTTCTTCGGATTTGTTCTTTATGCCTTCATACAGCATTTTTCCGCCGATGTAGCTGAGGAGGATGAGTGCTATCCACGGAATGAATTTTTCAAAAGCTTTGAATTTTGACGCTATCGTGTGGACACAGACCCAGCCGATGAGCGGCATTATTATCTGAAAGAAACCGAAAGTGCCGGCAATGAGACACATACGCTGCTTTTTCATTTTCGGCTCTCCGAGCCCGTTAGCGAGTGACACCGAAAACGCGTCCATCGCGAGCCCTATGCCGAATCCTATTGAATTGAGGAAGAAAGTAAAATCTGATGTCATTTTTGCTTCCTTATTATATAATATAATACGATACGCAGTCGATACCGCGCATCGTTCCGACTTTGGTTATGGTAACACATATTTGTTTGATTGTCAAGTATGTCATAAAAAAGAAGCGTACTTCCGATTTTGCACGAAAGTACGCTTTTTTCGTTAATGCGTTATTTCAACGGCGTAAAGAACGAGTTTAACGCCGCCCCGACATTATTTGTACTTGGGTCTGGGAATGTAATGCGTATGAAGCAGCTCGTGAGCCTTGTGGCTGTTGGGCTCGCCGAGGAAGTCGGCGTAAAGCTTCTTGACGGAGGGATTCTCGTGAGACTTGCGTAAAGTCTTGGACGCGTCTTCGTCGTAAAGGGCTTTTGCTCTGAGTTCCTTCGGATTGATGTAGCAGAGGTCTTTTGCGTTGATGATAGGCTGACCGCCGCCGGTAACGCAGCCGCCGGGGCATCCCATGATCTCGATGAAGTCGTATTTTTCGCCTGCCTTGACCTTTTCAAGCAGAGCGCTTGCGTTGCCGGAACCGTGAGCAACAGCGACGCGAACGTCCTTGCCGCCTACGTTGATGGTAGCTTCCTTGACGCCTTCGATGCCGCGTACTGCAGTGAAATCGACGTTTTCGAGTTCCTTGCCGGTAACGACTTCGTAAACGGTACGGAGAGCGGCTTCCATAACACCGCCGGTAGCGCCGAAGATAACGGCAGCGCCGGTGGATTCGCCCATGAGATCGTCGAAATCTTCGTCGGGAAGACGAGCGAAATCGATGCCCGCGGTGCGGATCATCTTGGCAAGCTCACGGGTGGTGATGACTGCGTCGACGTCCTGAAGACCGTTGTTGGAAAGCTCGCCGCGTTTGGCTTCGAACTTCTTGGCGGTGCAGGGCATTACGGAAACGACGAAAATGTTCTTGGGATCGATCCCGTTCTTTTCGGCGTAGTACGATTTGATAAGAGCGCCCGCCATCTCGTGAGGAGACTTGCAGGAAGAAAGGTTGGGGATGAATTCGGGATAGAAGGTTTCGCAGTATTTGATCCAGCCGGGAGAGCAGGAGGTGATGAGAGGAAGAGCGCCGCCGTTGGTGAGACGGTTGATGAATTCGGTGCCTTCTTCCATGATGGTGACGTCAGCCGCGAAATCGGTGTCGAATACTTTGGCAAAGCCGAGTCTTCTGAGAGAAGCGGCGAGCTTGCCGGTAACGGAGGTGCCTACGGGAAGACCGAATTCTTCACCGAGAGCGGCACGTACCGCGGGAGCGGGCTGAACCACGACGTGAAGGTCGGGGTTGGAAAGAGCGTTCCATACTTCCTTGGTGGAATCTTTTTCGTGAAGTGCGCCGACAGGGCAGGCAACTATGCACTGACCGCAGTTGATGCAGGGAGAATCGGCAAGAGATTTGCCGTAAACAACGCCTACGACGCTCTTCATACCGCGTTTGGAAACGCCGATGGCACCGATCTGCTGGATCTTGTTGCAGGTAGCAACGCAGCGGCGGCAGAGGATGCACTTGGAGTTATCTCTGACGATGGAGGGAGATACTTCGTCGATGGTGTAGTCGGGCTTAGCGCCGTCGTACGGATATTCGTTTACGCCGTATTCGTTGCAGAGCTGCTGAAGCTCGCAGTTACGGTTTCTCACGCAGCTGGTGCATTCGCGGTTATGAGCGGAAAGCAGAAGCTCGAGGTTGATTTTTCTTGCTTTGCGGATCGCGGGGGTATTGGTTTTGATATTCATGCCTTCGGTAACGGGAAGAACGCAGGCAGCCTGAAGTCCGCGTCCGCCGCCTTCAACGAGGCAGAGACGGCATGCGCCGATCTGCTGAACGTCTTTGAGGTAGCAGAGAGTGGGGATGTTTACGTTGGCTTCGCGTGCGGCTTCGAGGACCGTATAATTGGCGGGAACATTGACCTTGATACCGTCTATTGTAAGATTAACTCTATCCATGGGTTGTTCCTCCTTACTTTTTGCTGATTGCGCCGAACTTACAGGTCTCAAGGCAGGTGCCGCACTTGATGCACTTGTCCTGATCTATAACGAACGGAGATTTGATTACGCCGCTGATGGCACCGACGGGGCACTTTCTGGAGCAGGCAGAGCAGCCTTTGCACTTCTCGGGATCGATGGAGTATCTTGCAAGAGCTTTGCAGGAGCCTGCGGGGCAGCGTTTTTCATAAATGTGAGCTTCGTATTCGTCTCTGAAGAATTTGATGGTGGCGAGTACGGGGTTGGGAGCGGTCTGTCCGAGTCCGCAGAGAGCGGTGGACTTGATGGTGTAGGCGAGCTCTTCGAGCATTTCGATATCGCCGTCTTTGCCTTTGCCCTCGGTGATGCGGTTGAGGATGTCGAGCATTCTTCTGGTACCGATACGGCAGGGAGTGCACTTGCCGCAGGATTCGTCAACGATGAATCCGAGGAAGAATTTCGCGATATCGACCATGCAGTTGTCTTCGTCCATTACGATCATACCGCCGGAGCCCATCATGCAGCCCATTGCGGTGAGGGTATCGTAGTCAACGGGGGTATCGATGAGGGAAGCGGGGATGCAGCCGCCGGAAGGACCGCCGGTCTGAACAGCCTTGAACTTCTTGCCGTTGGGAACGCCGCCGCCGATCTCTTCGATGATGGTGCGGAGGGTGGTGCCCATGGGGATCTCAACGAGTCCGGTATGAGTGATCTTGCCGCCGAGAGCGAAGATCTTGGTGCCTGCGGATTTTTCGGTGCCCATTGCGCGGAACCAATCAGCGCCGTTGAGGATGATCTGAGCGACGTTGGCGAGGGTCTCGACGTTGTTGATGATGGTGGGCTGACCGAAGAGGCCTTTTACTGCGGGGAACGGAGGACGGGGTCTGGGTTCGCCGCGGTTGCCTTCAATAGAGGTAAGAAGAGCGGTTTCTTCGCCGCATACGAATGCGCCTGCGCCGAGACGGATCTTGACGTCGAAGTTGAATCCGGTGCCGAAGATGTCTTTGCCGAGGAGACCGTATTCGTGAGCCTGCTTGATCGCAAAGCGGAGACGCTGAACGGCGATGGGGTATTCGGCACGTACATAAACGTAACCTTCATCGGCACCGATCGCGTAGCCTGCGATTGCCATGGCTTCGATGATGGCGTGAGGGTCGCCTTCGAGGACGGAACGGTCCATGAATGCGCCGGGGTCGCCTTCGTCCGCGTTGCAGACGACGTATTTCTTATCGGAAACGGAAGCTTTGGCAAACTGCCATTTTTTGCCGGTGGGGAAACCGCCGCCGCCTCTTCCTCTGAGTCCGGAATCAAGTATTACCTTGATAACGTCGTCGGGGGTCATGGTGGTGAGTACCTTGCCGAGAGCTTCGTAGCCGTTCATGGCTATGTATTCATCGATGTTTTCGGGGTCGATCACACCGCAGTTGCGGAGAGCGACTCTCTTCTGTTTCTTATAGAAACGGGTCTCGCTGAGCGAGCTTGCGGCCTGCTTGTCTTCTTCAACGGGATCGTTGTAAACAAGACGCTGTACGGGACGTCCCTTGAGGAGATGTTCTTCGACGATCTCGGGGATGTCAGCCGCGGTAACTCTGGAATAGAAGATCCCTTCGGGATAAACGATCATGATGGGACCGAGAGCGCAGAGACCGAAGCAGCCGGTCTGAACTACCTTGATTTCCTCATCAAGACCTTTTTTGACAAGCTCGTCTTTGAGAGCCTGTCTTACGGCAGCGCTGCCGGAGGAAGTACAACCGGTACCTGCACAAATAAGAACGTGAGCGCGTATCATTTATTATTCCTCCGATTTTCAGATTTTGGTGTTTCCGATGGTGTATTCGGTTACTATTTTGCCGCCCTTGATGTGTTCGGCAACGACTCTCTTTGCCTTTTCGGCGGTCATCTTGACGTAGGTGACCTTTTCTTTTCCGGCTTCGAAGACTTCGACTACGGGCTCGTACTGGCAGATGCCGATGCAGCCGGTCTGGGTAACGGTGGCCTTGTCGCCAAGCCCTTCGGCGGCGACTTCGTCAACAAACGTATTGAGTACGGGTCTTGCTCCGGCGGCGATGCCGCAGGTAGCCATGCCAACAACGATACGGATGTTGTTTTCGCCTTCACGGAGAGCCACTTTGTTGTTCATGCGTTCTCTGATCTTGGCAAGTTCTTCCAATGATTTCATTGCTGTTTGTCCTTTCTGGTTTTTTTATATTTTTTAATGAATATCTTCGTATTGTTCAAGAAGAAAATCCTTTATCCACACGAGCACGTCCGGCGTGGAAAGCGGGACGTCTCCGAGGACCTCGCGAAGGGAAGACGTGTCGAGCACGACCTTTCCGTTCGGGAACGAATGGGTGAAGATGAGCTCGGTGTCGCCTATCGACTGAACGAGCGTGCACACGGTGGAGACGATGTCGCCGAGCGGCGTGAAGTCGATGCTCGTCTTGTAAAAGTCTCCGCTTATCGTCGTGCCGTGGTTTTCGCTGTCTTCGCTTTCCGGTGTGCTCACCAGAGTGATGCTTCCGCCGGTCTGCTCGCTCGCGAGCTTGAAAAACGGTATCCCGAGTCCGACACGGCGCGTTTTGCGCGTGGTGTAAAACGGATCGGTGACGTTTTTTACGGTCTGCCCGTCCATCCCGCAGCCGTCGTCGGCTATCGTTATGCGGAGCAGCTCGTCGTTTTCTTCCAATATTATTTTAAGTACCTTTGCTTTTGCGGTAAGTGAATTCTGCGCAATGTCGAGTATGTTGAGCGATAACTCTTTCATTCCGAACTTCCTTTCAGAAATTCAAAGAATTTTTTTCTGACGAGGTCGCCGCTGTAAGGTTCGTCGTCTATCATCAGAAAATTTTCGGCTTCGCTTATGTCCCAGAGATAGTGCGCGTCGCTCGACGTGAGGATGTGCTTGCTTTCAAGCGACGGATAATTCCGTTTGTATTCCTCTTTGTCGGCGTTCGGCGAAAATTCGACACAGTTGAAACCCGGCTCTTCCGGAAGAGTACCGAGGATGGCGATGATTCCGTTTGCCTCGCGGTCGATATGCGCCGGATAGCAGAAACCGTCGTGCGATCTCACGAGCGACACCGCGTCCTCGAGCGACAGGGAAGTCGCCGCCGGCAGGAACCATTCGTCGTGACCGACGACGTTGTCCCCGGCGTCGAGAATGAGCTGGTCGCCGTACTTTTCGGGCTTATTGACGAGCTTCATACGGTAGTCCGTGAATATTTTTTCGAACGACATCGCTTTTTCAAGCGTGGGGAACAGCGAAACGAGGTGGATATCCTCGCTCGTGGTTATCTCCATACCGGGTATGGGGACTATCCCGTTTGCCCTGCACGCTTCAAAAAACGCCGGACAGTTGGCACTCGTGTTGTGATCGGTGAGCGCGATGAGGTTCAGTCCCTTTATCGCCGCCATTCCGGCGATGTTGTTCACCGTCATATCGTTGTCTCCGCAGGGGGAGAGACACGAGTGTATATGAAGATCGTAGTAGTATTTGTTCATATCGTCTTTCCGACGGCAAGACACGCTTCGTAGACCGGCATCGGCGTGCGGAGCACGTTTATGCCTTTTTCCGAAGCGGCGCTGACGAAATCGTCATTCACCGCCGAATCCTCACACAGTATCACGCACGCGAGGTCGATGAGAGACGCAACGGCAAGCACGTTGACGTTGGTCATTATGGTGAACCAGCAGTTGTTCGGGTTCGCGCGGCCCATGACCCAGCTGAGCAGGTCTCCGGCGTAAGCGCCGTCGATGACCTTTTCGGGGTCGGGAAGCGACAGCACCTCAAGACCGCATTTTTCAACGAGCTCATTGACCGTCATTCTTGCTTTCCTCCGCGTTCTTGAGCTTTTCGCGCATTATCGCGATGCATTCGTCATAGCACGCTCTTCCGTTCACTACGTCTTCGGCAAAAGCCATGCACGAAGGCGAACCGCACGAGCCGCAGTCAAGCTCCGGAAGGGTCTTGAACACGCGGTTGACGTCGGACATCAGGCGAAGCGCCTGCTTTCTGTCCTTTCCGAGTGCCGAAACGTACGAGTATTCCTCGTCGAACGAAACCTTGCAGTCCTCGGGGATGTCGTCGGAATCGTCGCTCGGATTGTTCTGCGAAACGGGGAGATAGCGCTTGATGTTGCGAAGTCTTACACGCGCTATATAGGGATTTTCAACGGCGAGTACCCCGCCGACGCAGCCGCCGCTGCAGGCGTTCAGCTCGACGAAGTCGAGGTTCGGGTGCTGCTCGGTGTCTATGTCTTCGAGGACTTTTATCACGTTTTCGATACCGTCCGCGGCAAGATAATGATCGTTCATCAGCGAGGATGACTCGCCTCCCGATGACGCCCAGCTCAGTCCCACCATGCCCGTGCGGGAATAGGGGATGGGAGTGGTGCGCTTTTTCATTATGCCGAGCAGTTCGAAATACACGTCGCTCATTGAAACGACGTAATCGATGTTGCTTTCGGTCACGTTTGCTTCCACGCCGACAAGGTCGTTCTTGACGTAGCTGACCTTGGCGGGGCACGGCGAAATGAAGACTGTCTTGATGTCTTCGTCACGGAGCTCGGGATGCTTTTCCTTTGCTCTTTCGCGTGCGAGCTTGCCCGCGAGCTCCAGCGGGGGAAGCACGGGCATGAGGTTCTCGGCGAGAGTCGGGAACCTGAGCATGACGAGGCGCACCACCACGGGACAGGCAGAGCTTATCACGGGGAGCGGGATGTCACGCCTTTTGAGGTAACGGCGGGTGTACGCCGTCACGAGCTCCGCCGCGCAGGCGACCTCGAACACGTCGCTGAACCCGTAATCGAGCAATCCCTGAAGGAGATAGTCGATGTCGTCGAGGTTCTCGAACTGACCGTAGAGGGTCGGGGCGGGAAGAGCTATGAGATATTTGTCTTTCGGCAGGCTTTCGAGCTTGTCGTAGATGGCTTTTTTTGCCTTGTGGGGACACAGACGGATGCATTCGGCACAATCGATACAGCGTGCCGGGTCGATAACCGCGTGTCCGCTGCGGATGCGTATCGCTTCGGTAGGACAGCGGCGAAGGCAGTGAGTACAGCCCTTGCACTTTTCCACATCCAGCGATACGGAATGTTTGTATTCTGCCATAAGCGCCCCTTTCAGACGTTGACGACCATGCGGATGGTGGTGCCTTTTCCGAGCTCGGTCTCAATATCCATTTTGTCGGTGTAGCGTTTCATGTTCGGCAGGCCCATTCCGGCGCCGAAGCCGAGAGCGCGGATATTGTCGGGAGCGGTGGAAAACCCTTCTTTCATGGCAAGCTCGACGTTTGCGATACCGGGACCGTGGTCGATGAGCTCGATCACGATGCGGTCGTAGTCAACGTAAAGGTTGGCAACGCCGCCGCCCGCGTGGATGACCATGTTGATCTCGCCTTCGTACATGGCGATGGAAACGCGCTTTATCACCTCGGGGTCGAAGCCGACCCTGCGGAGTATGCGCTTCACCTGTACCGACGCTTCGCCTGCCGACGTGAAGTTTTCGCCGTCGACGTCAAACGTATAGAAGAGTATCTCGTTGTTCTGTTCAGTCATTGGCGTCACCGTTGAGTCCGTTGGAATACAGCAGTCCGCACGCCTCGTACATACGCATATCGGACGTCATGACCACTATACCCATGTCGCTTGCGAGACGGATCATTTCCGGAGTCGGCTTTTTGCTTCTTACGAATACGACGCAAAGCATATCCATCATGTCCGCGGTACGAATGACCTGGGGATTAACGAGTCCGGTAAGAAGCACTGCCTGGTTCTTGACGTATGCGAGCACGTCGCTCATCATATCGCTGCCGCAGGCGGAATGGACTTCGTTATCGGCGTTTTCGGCGCAGCATAATATCTCGCCTTTGAGGATGGATGCGATCTCGGAAATTTTCATCTTATTTCGTCACCTGAAATTATCTGTATTTTTCAAGGATGCCCTTGATGTCGGCGGGTACGAGACGACCGTAAACGTCGCCGCTGATGACCATGACGGGAGCAAGACCGCAGCAGCCGAGGCAGCGGGTGTCCTGAATGGTGAATTTGCCGTCGGCAGTGGTTTCGCCGGCTTTGATGCCGAGAAGCTTTTCGACCTCGTCAAGAACTGCCTGAGCGCCTTTGACGTAGCAGGCGGTGCCGGTGCATACGCTGATGACGTGTTCGCCCTTGGGCTGGAGCGAGAACTGAGCGTAGAAGGTAGCTACGCCGTAAACGTCGGAAACGGGAATGCCGAGAGAATCGGCGATGAGGGTCTGCGCTTCGAAGGGAAGATAGCCGAAAAGTCCCTGAGCCTCCTGCATGATGGGCATAAGAGGTCCCTGAACGTCCTTGTTTTCGGCAATGAACAGACGGAGTTCCTGCATCTTTTGTTCGAATTCTTCTTTGGAAAGTGCCATTTATTATATCCTCCTTGGAAATTATGTTCCTGTACGAGCATATCCGTACGGTGACGATTATAACATATAAAGATGAAAATTACAATAGAAAAACAAAAATTTCAGGGTGCAAAATGACGGAAAAATTAACAATATTTTCCGATTGTTTTATATATTTCACTTTGGTGTGAACAAAATGCTTTTTGCGCTTGACAAAAGGCATCCCGTATGTTAAAATCTCATTCGGAAAGGTATTTCCGAAAAAAAGAAAAATACAAAAAGGAGAACATCATGAAAAAGACACTTGCTCTGTTTGTCGCTTTCGTAATGGTTTTCGCTTCTGTTGCGGTCTTCTGCGCTTCCGCGGATGACGAATATCTCAACAGAGAATTCAGCATTTACGAAATCGATACTCCCCCCGTTATCGACGGCGTGATCGAAGACGGTGAATATCACCTCGTTTCCTTTTGGCCCGCTGATATCGAAATGACCGCAGTAGGCGACTACGTTGACCAGATCGAAGCATATCTCTATATGTGCTACGACGAGAACAACCTCTACTACGCAGTCAAGACCGAATGCGACACTCCTCACGTTGCAATGATGGACAACGCCAACAACCACTTCGTTTTCAATGCCCATCACGTCATGACCCTCATCGTTCCCGATGACCCCACCAAGGACGTTTATCCGTACGAAGCGGACAAATGCGACTGGGCTTCTCTCTACAACGGCAGCTTCGGCTTTGAATGGTCGATGATCTTCTCCAGCGAAGAAGTTGCGGGCGTTCACGGCGCCGGCGAATCCTATGCCACCGCTCACTTCATCGGCGTTCCTTCCACCGATTACAAGTGCGGCAGCGCTGACGGCTGGGACTGCTACGAAATGGCAATTCCCTGGTCCGCTCTCAAGAACAACTATAACCCCGATGGTCTTACCGGCGCTACCGGCGAAGTTTTCGGCTTCGACTTCAACATCGGACTTTCCAACATCAATGACGATCCCGACGTCATCGCGGCAGGCGGTTATGACGGCGGCGACTTCGGCTACAAGGGCAACTACCTCAAATTCGCAGGCTGCTACGGCAGCGAATCCGGCGCCAAAGAGATCGGCCATTGCGCCGTTATCACTCTCGGCGGTGAATACGTTCCCGAAGTAGATCCCGTTATCCCCGACGAACCCTCCGAAGAACCCACCGATCCCGTATATCCCGTTGCAAAAGGCGAAAACATTGCAAAAGGCAAATCCTACACCGTTGACGGCGTTGAAAAACTCCGCGGCGACAGCTGGGACGACACCGAAGGCACCAAGCTCACCGACGGCGAAAAACTCCGTAACGAAAGCGCTTCTTCCGCTATTTACGGTATCAACGCCAAAGAAGCCGAAATCGTTATCGACCTCGGCAAAAAGACCGATATAGTTGCCATCTCCTCCGACCTCTTCGGCGGCACCTGGGGCATCACCGATCCCGTCAACGCCGTTGCCAAATTCTTCGTTTCCGATGACGGCGAAAACTTCACCGATTACGCCACCGTAAACGGTGACGAAGCTGAATCCGTTCTCGACGTTCAGGACAGCTGGAAGATCCGCGTTTTCGAAGCCGAAAAAGCCGCTTCCGCCCGTTACGTCAAGGTTCAGTTCATCATTCCCGAAGGCGTTCCCGCGTTCACTTGGATCTCCGAGATCGAAGTCTTCGCTCCCGCAGCCGAAGAACCCATCGACGAGCCTTCCGTTGAACCTTCCGAAGAACCCTCCAAACCCGGTCCCACTCCCAAGACCGGTGACGCAGGCATGATCGCTCTCGCAATCGTTTCCGTTATCACTCTCGCGGGTGTTGTCGTAGTTAAACACAAATAATTAATGCTTATAGCGGTGCCCGCACAACGCGGGTACCGCTCTTTTTTGCTTTCTGCGGAAAAATACGGATGAAAATGCAAAAAATAACATATATTTTTTTAACAGAATATTGACAAAACCAAAAAAATAATGTATTATATCATACAAGGAAAATATTGATTATTTTCAAAAAAATATTACGAAAGGTGAAAACCATGAAAAAGACACTTTCTCTCATCCTCGCACTCGCACTCGTTCTTTCCTGTGTACTCGTAGTCGTTTCCGCTGACGATGAAGATCCCCAGTCCTATCTTTGGATGAAGGGCACTTACACCGGCAACGCCGACACCGACGTACAGCCCGGTCTCAGCTGGGTATTCGACAATTCCTCCGGCATCCTTGAAAACGGCAAGACCTACACCGCTTTCGCTTATGCGAAATTCGATGAAGGCTCCACCGGCACCGTTTACTGCAACGTATACGTTTACAACGATTACGAAAAAGCAAAGGCAGCCGACTGGACCGGACTTATGAACTTCCTCGATTTTGCCAAATGCGGCTCTATCGACGGCGTTTGGAATGAATTTACCGCTTCTTGGGTATTCTCCGATCATTCTTACGGCAGCGAAGTTCTCCCCGATGAAACCATCGGCGGTCTTACCATCGGAATCGGCTTCTGGCAGGCTTCCGGCGGAATCTCCGTTTCCGAAATCGGCGTTAAAGACGAATCCGGCGAAGTTATCTGGTCTCAGACCTTCGGCTACGGCCTTGATCTCACCGCTGACGACATCGGCGGCAACTACCTCGTTGTCGGCGACGAAGGCAACTCCTGGGGCCTTGTAGGCGCAGACATCACTCTTCCCGATGAATCTGACGAACCTTCCGAAGACGAACCCGCATATCCCGCTGCAAAAGGCGAAGTTATCTCCAACGGCAAATCCTACACCACCGAAAACTACACCGTTCGTACTGACGGATACGGCGACCCCGATTATGTCAAACTTACCGACGGCGTTAAAGACGACAACGGCGGCGCTGCTCCCGCAGGCTTCAACTTTGCTGAAGGCGCCAACAGCGCAAGCATCATCGTAGACCTCGGCGCAGAAACCGAAATCGCCGCTATCGTTGCTGACCTTCAGGGCGGCAACTGGGGCATCCCCGCTTCCAATACTTATTCCGTATCCTTCGCGATCTCTGCCGACGGTGAAAATTATGAAGACCTCGTCACCATCGACGGCGCTAACGCTGACGTTATCAAAGAGTCCACCGACGAATCTCTCTGGAACGTTACCAACTTCGAATGCATCTGCAACCACGACACCGTTGCCCGCTATGTAAAGGTTACCTACAACAAACCTGCTGATTACACCGGCAACCACGTATGGCCCTCCGAAATCCAGATATTCGGCGTTGCTTCCGGCGAAGAACCCTCTGAAGACCCCTCTGAAGAACCTTCCGAAGAGCCCTCCAAGGACCCCGAAAATCCTCCCAAGACCGGTGACAACGGCATGATCGCTCTCGCAGTCATCTCCGTCATCGCTCTCGCAGGTGCTGTAGTTGTTAAAAAATCCAAATAATTTCTGACTCGTTCGTTTGACGCAGACCGCGTGAAAAAGAATTGAATTAGTGAATTAAGGTAGAACCCGTGAGCAAAACTCACGGGTTCTTTTTATCTTTTTATTTATATTTTTCACGCTATGAACGAACCTCCCCTCTCGCAGTACCCTTGTACAGCTTCGGGGTCGGTTCGTCCATTCTGCGGCAAACGCCCGTCGTCAGAGGTCTGTATACTCGTTCGTTTGACGCAGACCGCGTGAAAAAGAATTGAATTAGTGAATTAAGGTAGAACCCGTGAGCAAAACTCACGGGTTCTTTTTATCCTTTTATTTATATTGTAAACAAAAAAGGATTTCCGCGCGGAAATCCTTTTCTATTCGCTTAAGGCTTAATCTTAATACTTAATGCTCTTTAAGGCTTTTGAGCCTGTCTTTTTCGTACTGCAGGCGGTAGAGCTCGTAGTAACGGCCCTTGTTCCCGAGGAGCTCGTGATGCGTGCCGCTTTCGATTATTTCGCCGTGCGAAAGCACGATTATCATATCCGAATGCTGTATCGTGGAGAGTCTGTGAGCGACCACAAGGAGCGTGCCGATGGAGCGTATCTTCTCGAGAGAATCCTGAATGAGCAGCTCGGTCTCCGTGTCGATGTTTGCCGTGGCTTCGTCGAGTATCATCACGGAAGGCTTGTGGATTATCGTTCTCGCGAACGAGAGGAGCTGACGCTGTCCCGCGGAGAAGTTGTTGCCCCTTTCGCGGACTTCCTCGTCGAGCCCGCCCGAAAGCTTGTCGATCAGCTTGTCGGCGTTGACGTAGCGGGCTGCCGCCATGACTTCGTCGTCGGGGATGCCTTCCTCGCGGAGGATTATGTTGCTGCGTATCGTGCCGGAGAAGAGGAACACGTCCTGAAGCATCTGACCGAGGTGACGTCTGAGGGAGGCGATCTTTATCGTACGGATGTCTCTGCCGTCGATGAGTATCTGACCTTTCTGGATGTCGTAGTTGCGGCAGATGAGCGAAAGTATCGTGGTCTTTCCGGAGCCCGTGGAGCCCACGAACGCGACCGTCTGACCGGCTTTGATGGTGAACGAAACGTCCTTGAGGACCCATTTGTCTTCGACGTAGGCGAACCACACGTGCCTGAATTCGATGTTGCCTTCGAGCTTGTCTATCTCGACCGCGTCGGGAGAATCGACTATTTCGGGCTTCATATCAAATACGGTGAATATCTTTTCCGCCGAGGCGAGCGCCGACTGCAGCCAGTTGAACTGTTCGGCAAGGCTCTGAATGGGGTTGAAGAACTTGGAAATGTACATATAGAACGTTACGACGATTCCGCTCGTTATCGTCTGACCGAGGAACGAAACGTCCCTGATGCAGCTTCTGCCGCCGAGATAGAGCAGGCAGAGCACCGACGAGATGTAAAGCATATACACCATCGGGCGGAAGATGCCGAAAACGAATATCTGCTCGCGCTTGGCTTTGCCGAGCTTTTTGTTCTTTTCGTCAAATTCGGCTTTCTTTCTTGCTTCGCGGTTGAATATCTGAATGACCTTCATGCCCGAAAGGTTCTCGGAAAGGAAGGTGTTGATGTCGGTCGTGCCGTCCTTGTCCTTGCGGTACGCCTTGCGCGAGAACTTGCGGAAGATGAGCGTGAAAAGCACGATGAACGGAACGAAGCAGAGGATCATCAGCGTCAGCATATAGTTGAGCAGCAGCATTGCCGCGAGAACGCCGATGATGACGAACAGGTTCTTGACGAGGTTGACGAGGATGTTGGTGAACATCATCGAAATGGCGCCGGTATCGTTGGTGACACGCGTCACGAGCTTGCCGACGGGGATGTTGTTGAGCTGCTCGTGCGAGAGGCTTTCGATGTGCGAGAACAGGTCTTCACGGATGGCGGAGAGTATCTTCTGACCCGTTTTCTGGAGCACCATCGCCTGAACGTAGGAGCAGACGAGCGATACGATGAGGATGGAAGCGTACACCGCGACGTAGATGAGCAGCGTCTTCATCGGGAAGTCGTACTTGATCATTTCTTCTATCTGACCGATTATCAGCGGGGAAATGATGTCGTAGGCTATCGAGAACAGCATCACGAGCAGAACGATGAGAAAACTCTTGCCGTGAGGCTTGGCGTATACGAAAAGACGCCTGCATATCTCGGAGTCCTTCATGTTTCTGCCGAAGCCGATGGCTTCTTTTTTGTTTTTGATGAGGGCGAACGCGACTATGAAAACTATCGAGAACACGCCGACGACGGCGCCTACGAAAATGAGAGGAAAGAACTCGTTCATTATCTTGCGCCTCCCATCGCGGATTCGTCGTCGAGCTTCTGCAGTTCGACCATGTTGTGGTAATCGGGGCAGGTGTTGTACAGCTCGTCGTGCGTGCCGAACGCGACTATCCTGCCGTCGTCCATGAATACGACCTTGTCCATTTCCTTTACGGTGGTTATTCTGTGAGCGATGAGGATGGTCGTTTTTCCTTTGCGGACGTTTTTGAGGTTGGTGAGTATCTTCTTTTCGGTTTTGACGTCTACCGCCGAAACGGAGTCGTCGAGTATGAGTATCGCGGCGTTCTTCATCAGCGCTCTCGCGATGGAGATGCGCTGCTTCTGTCCGCCCGACACGGTGACACCTCTTTCGCCGAGGACCGTCATGTATTTTTCGGGGAATTCGACCACGTTGTCGTTGACGTCGGCAAGTGTCGCGGCGTTTTCGACTTCTTCCATCGAATCGGTGTCGGACGCGAACGCGATGTTGTTCTTTATGGTGTCGCTGAACAGGAAATTGTCCTGCGGAACGTACGCCGAGCATTTTCTGACTGTCTTGATGGGGATGTCGTTTATGTCTTTGCCGTCGAGGAAGATGGTGCCGTCGGGCACGTTGTAGGTGCGGAGTATGAGGTCGACGAGCGTCGTTTTGCCGCAGCCGACTCTGCCGACGATGCCCACGTTTTCGCCTGCCTTGATGTCGAGGCTGATGTTTTTGAGTACGTCGTATTCGCCGCCCGGGTAACGGAACGTGAGGTCTTTGAACGAAATATCGCCTTTCAGGTCTTCACATTCGGTGACGCCTTCCTTGTCGAAAACGTCGATCTTTTCGTCAAGCAGCTTGCTTATCCTGTCGAGCGACGCGCGTCCGCGGGAACGCATTTCGATAAGCTGCGATACCGCCATGACGGGCCATACGACGGCGGTGAAGTAGCCGATGAACTCAACGAGCTGACCCGCGTTGAACGTGTGCTTGTAGACGAGGTATCCGCCGTAGCCGAGTATGACGCAGATGACCGATTCGACGAACAGCGTGACGCTGATGTTGAGCTTGACAGAAAGACGCGTGTATTCGACGTTGGCGTCTTCGTTGTCGCGGTTGAGTTTTCTGAACGCGCTGAGCTCCTTTGCCTCCTTGACGAAGGCTTTTATCACGGCGATGCCGCCGAAGCTTTCCTGCGAGAAATCGGAAAGGGCGGAGAACGCCTCCTGACGCGTTTCCCATTTGAGACGCAGGTATTTGCTGAGAATGAGTCCGATCCCGAGAAGGAAGACCATCGGTATCATCGAGAACAGCGTGAGGAAAATGTTCATCTGTGCCATGCGGTACATTGCGAGAGCGCCGAGAAACGCCGCGTCGCAGAGCATGAGCACGCCCGAGCCGAAGCAGTCCTGCACGGTTTCGAGGTCGTTGGTGAACAGCGACATGAGGTTGCCGACTTTATTCACCTGATAATACTGCTGGGACAGGTCTTTGCAATGGTCGAACATACGCTCTCTGAGGCTCGTTTCGACCTTGAGCGCCGTTCCGAAGAAGCATATCCTCCAGAGGAAGCGTCCGAACACCATTGAAATTATGATGTAAATGAACGGCTTGCAGACTTCGTCGAGCAGGAACGCCATGTTGAATTCCTTTACGACTCCGTCGATCTCGACGCAGCCGTCATTTATGCCGTTCACCACTATCTGATACAGACGCGGCACGATGAGCTGTATGTAGTCAACTGCCACGAGGGCTATCAGACCTATGATGAGGGCGTATGAATACCGCAGATAATAGCGGTTGATGTGTTTTCCGAAAAGCATGGATATCACTCTTTTCCGTACTGAGGTACACTATTGTTTTATAAGTTCAAGAAGAGATGTCAGTTTCTTCATGCAAGTTTTGTCTTTGTCGAGCGACGGATTGTATTCGACGCAGTCGAACGAAACGACTTTCCCCGTGGACATTATCCGTGCGATCGCTTCACGCGCGTCGCCGCAGTCAAGCCCGTCCGGCATAAGATAACCCGTTGCGGGGAACACGTCTTTGTCGAGAAAATCAACGTCAAAGCTGACGTGGACCGCCTTGTTTTTTATGCTGCCGCAGACTTCGTTCATGATGTCGGTCATGCCGCGGCGTCTTACGTCGCCGGCGGTGTAAAGATGCACCCCGTTTTCGCGTATGATGGGGTACTCGTTATCGTCGATCGAGCGTGCGCCGATGATATATACGTTTTCGCCGTTTATCTTTTTCGTATTCTTTCCCACGGTCAGACGTTTGTCGCATAGCCCGAGAGACGACGCGAGCGGCATTCCGTGTATGAAGCCGGTGAGCGTTGAGTTTTCTGTATTTATGTCGGCGTGACCGTCGATATAGACGACGGCAAGCCCGCTTTCGCCGAAAAAGTCGCCTGCCGCCCCTATCGTTCCGATGGCACAGGAATGGTCGCCGCCGATAGTGATGGGGAAGGCACCGTTTTTGAAAGATAAAAGCGTGTTTTCATACAGCGCGGAGCTGACCGCCATGACCTCGCCGAGGTATTTCATATTCCCGGGGCAAGGCTCGTTCGCTTTCGCGCTTCCTTCGGCGCGGAACACGTCGGTCACCGAAAACATACGGAAAGCCCCGTTTTCCGCAAGAAAAGTGCAGGCGTTTTCCGAGCCGCTCGTCGGAGAACCGCGGCAGATCCTCGCTTCCTGAATAACAAAATTCATTTTTTCTTCCTTTTTCAGGTCTTTGTCTTGTCGAACCAGTGACGCTTATATACGACTATCTGTTTGAGATAAGCTTTTCTGATCCTGAAGCTGCGTTTTATCGATTTGTCGGCTTTGTTGAAAAGCGTGCGGTTCACGCCTTTTTTCCAGAGCGACAGCGATTCCTTTTTGATTTCGGGGTTGGTTATGTAGTGCTTGACCACGTATTTGGGCACGGACGTCCAAAGCGACGTCTCTCTGCCGTAAATTACGGGGAAGTCGGCTTTTTCAAGCACGTCATCGGTCATCACCTTCATCATGTTGATGCCGGCTCCGCGCACGAAATAGCTGCTTCTGCCAAGCCTCGGGTTGATCTCAAAGAGCATATATCTGCCCGTTCTGACGTCGTATTTCATATCGAAGTTCGAAAAACCGATATATCCGATCGCCTCAAGGAAATTCTTTATCTTTTCGTATATGACGTCGTCGCTTCTCGAAATTATCGCGGCGTAGTTGCCGATCATGCCGGGAGCGTATTCCTCAAGAACGGGCTGTCCCAGGCACATCGCGCGGACTTTTCCGTTCGGGTCGGAATAGCAGTTCATCACCCGCATCGAGTCGTCCCCTCCCGGGATGAACTCCTGGATAATGAGCTTTCCCTTGTAGTCCGTTCCGTTCAGCTTGTCTATAAGGCGCAGATACGATTCGGGCTCCGAGAAGAAGTACACTTTTTTCTTGCCCTCGAACGAGCAGTGCATATAGTCATAGGCGTTGCTGTTTTCGGGTTTGACGACTATCGGGAACTTCAGCTCGGGGTCCGACACGATGCTCAGCCTTTCCTCGGGTTTGACGACGAACGTCTTGGGATAGTCGAGCCCGTGCTTTTCGCAGAGGGCGTAAAACTTGTTTTTGGTGTCGAGCGTTTCGATGAGCTCGTACGGGCAGAAGCGGTTCTCGACGTAGTCTTTTATTTTGTCGAAATGACGGCTGACGAGCAGTGAATAGTTGTCGGAGCAGGGAACGAGCACGACTTTGCCGTATTCCGCCTTCTTTTCCTTGAGTATTTCGGGCAGCGTTTTTGCGAAGACCTCGTCGCTGTCGAAATCGGGTATGACGCGAAGATCGCATATTTTGCTGTCGGCGGTCTGGCTGAGACTGAGCTTGCATATCAGCAGCGGCTTCACGTCGGTTATCTCGTTGAAAAGGCGCGCCGTGCCGTAGGCGTTATCGTCGCTTCCGAGTATTACCGGAATATATTCTGCCATTTTATTCTGCTCCTTTGTTCTTGATGAAATACTGTTCGTACCAGATAAGGAACGAATAGACCGTGTATACTTTTCTCGCGGTGTTTGCTTTTCCGCTTATGTGATCCTCAAGCATTTCGTTCAGCTTTTCCACGTCGAAAAACTCGGCGGCGTAGTCGGAATTGAACTTCGCTCTCACGTCGGACGCGTACTTTTCATCCTTGAGCCATACGCGGAACGGCACGAAAAATCCCGCCTTTTTGCGGTTTGCCCACGCTTCGGGAATGTGCGAGAGAGCGGCGGAACGGAAGGCACGCTTGACGTGGCGGCCCTTCATCTTCTGCTTGCTCGTGAGTGTACGCGCCGTGTTCCACACCTCTTTGTCAAGGTAGGGAACGCGTTCCTCAAGAGAGTGCGCCATGGTCATCTTGTCGGCTTTGAGCAGGATATCGTACGGCAGCCATAGGAACATATCAAGGTACATTTTTTTGGTCAGGTCGTCGGCGCCCTTGACTTCGGCGTAGTACGGAGCCGTGACGTCGCGGCAGGTGATGCCGCTCTTGTGCTTCGCGTTCAGCAGCCCGTCGGCGTCGCCGTCGTTCATTATGAACGCCTGACCGATATAGGTGTCTTCGACTTTTTTGGCGTTGTCGCCGAAGAAGCGTCTGACGCGGGACACGGGTATCTTACCGATGGTGGACGCGAAGAATTTGCGTATGCCGAGGGGCAGCTTTTTGTATATTCTCGACGCTTCGCTCTGGATATACCAGTCGTAGCCGCCGAAGAATTCGTCGGCGCCTTCGCCCGAAAGCACCACCTTGAGGTCCTTCGACGCGAGGTCGGAAAGGAAATAGAGCGGGACCGCCGAGAGGTTGGCGTGAGGCTCGTCGGAATGGTACTGTACGGCGGGAAGTGCAGCGAAGAATTCGTCGGGAGTTATGTTTTTGGTCTTGTTCGGCATTCCGAGAATGTCGGAAAGCTCGTGGGCAAGCCCCGTTTCGTCGAATCCGCTGACGTCGAATCCAACGGAATAGGTCTTCATCGGTCTGACTGTGGACGCGATATAGCTCGAGTCGACGCCGCCCGAAAGAAACGAGCCCACTTCGACGTCGGCTATCTGATGATATTCCACCGACGAAAGCACGGTTTCGTCGATGAGCTTCACGGCGTCGTCGAACGAGCGCTTCTTGGGGTCGTAGCTCGGCTTGAAATAGCGCGTTTTCGTCATTTTTCCGTTTTCATAGACGAAATATGTGCCGGGGTGAAGCTTGTATACGTTCTTGAAGATGGTCTCTTCAAGCGGTGAATGCTGGAAAACGAGGTACATTTTGAGCGCGTCGTCGTTGATCTCCTTTTTGAAATACGGGTGATCGAGGAACGACTTTATTTCGGACCCGAAAATGAGCGTGTCGTTCATGAACGCGTAGTAGAACGGCTTGATGCCGAAGTGATCGCGGCAGGCAAAAATCTTTTTCGTCACGGTGTCGTAAACGACGAACGCGAACATGCCGCGCAGCTTGTACGCGACCTTTTCGCCAAGATAAGCGTAGGATTGAAGCACGACCTCGGTGTCGGACGACGTGGCGAACGACGCGCCGAATTCTTTTATCAGTTCTTCTCTGAGCTCGCGGTAATTATAAATCTCGCCGTTGAAAACTATGACGTAGCGTCCGTCGGCGGTGGTCATGGGCTGACTGCCGTTTTCGAGGTCGATTATGGAAAGGCGTCTGAATCCGAGGGCGATGCTGTCGTCGACGAAATAGCCGTCGCTGTCGGGACCGCGGTGGATGATGCGGTCGCTCATTTTATGTATGGTGAGAAGACGGTCATAGCCGCCTTTTCCGAAAAATCCGACAAATCCGCACATATAACAAAAATCTCCTTAGCTGCTTTGCTTTATGGGAAAACGTTTTCAAACAAATTCGTTTTTGCTCTGTCTTTGACGGGGAAAAAATACGTTAAAACGCGGTGTAAATTTATATATTTACCGCGGAAAGGGAAGCGTTGTATTCGGCGATGCACTTGGTGACGTAGTCGGTGTCCGACGGCGTATCGATGTAAAGCACGCCGCGCTTCTGACGCGTTTCGCGTCCCTTGCCGGTTATGAACACCACGATGTCTTTTCCGTTTTCGAGCAGGGCACTGCGAATCGCGTCGCCTCTGTCGTCGATGATGCGGGCGTTCCCGCCGGCTTCGGTCACGTATTTCGCGATCTCGGCGGAGATGACCGATACGGGCTCTTCTCCCGCGTCTTCCTCGGTGATGAACGAGATATCGCACTTTTTGCCCGCTATCGTTCCGAGGTCGTGACGTCTGAGAAACGCTTTTTTGCCGGGGCAGCCGAATACCACGAACCTGCGGTAGGACGGGTAATCGCTTTCGGCGTATCTGAACAGCGCTTCAAAGCTCATTTCGTTGTGCGCGTAGTCAACGACCGCGACTATCCTGCCGTCGTCCGAACGGAAGACCTCCATTCTGCCTGCGACAGCCGCGTTTTCAAGCCCTTTTGCCATAGCCTCCGGCGATACGCCGAGGGCGAAGCAGACGGCAATGGCGGCAAGCGCGTTGTCCACGTTGAACATACCGGGCATCGCGATGCTCATTTCTTTTTCCCAATCCGGCGTCCTTACGCCGAAGACGGTATGCCCGTTTTCGCGTCTGCGGTAGGGGCAGTATATATCGTCGGTCTCTTTGTAACCGAATTTTATCAATTTTTCGGATTTTTCAGCCGCTTCCTTTATGACGCGGTCAGCGTGATCCATGCCGGAATTGACGCAGGCGACGCGGCAGGAATCGAAAATCTTGAGCTTCGACGCGAAATAATCCTCAAAATCGGGGTGCTCGATGGGGCTGATGTGGTCGGTGCCGACGTTCGTGAAGCAGGCAACGTCGAATCTGATCCCAAAGACTCTGTCGTATTTGAGCGCCTGGCTCGAGACCTCCATGACGAGGCTTTCAAGCCCGCTTTCGTACGCGTTGCTGAAATGACGGAAAAGCGGGATCGCCTCGGGCGTGGTGAGGTGAGACTCTTCCTTTATGACGCCGTCGTAGTTTTCGATCGACGAAAGGACGGCGGTCTTTTCGGGAGAATAGGCTTCGAGTATCGATCTCACGTAGTACGCGGTGGTGCTCTTGCCCTTGGTTCCTGTGATGCCGACCGACTTTATTTTCGAAGGCGAGTCGTTGTAGAACACTTTTGCAAGGTATGACATGGCGCGTCTGATGTCTCTCACGATGACGGCGGGGCAATCGACGTCGTATTCGGTTTCCGAAACGTAGAGGACCGCGCCCTTTTCGACGGCGCTTCTTAAATATTCTTCTTTGAAATGTGCTCCCTTGCACACGAAGATCGCGTTCGGGACGACCTCGCGGTTGTCGAAGGTGAGACATCCAACGACAGCCGAAAGAGTGGAGTCATCCGCCGAAAGCTTCTTGACGAGCCCCTTTTCGGTGAGTATATCGGTGTACGTTTTTACGTCGTATCTGTTCAACATCGCTTTTCTGCCCTCATAACATAATTAATCAATATATAATATCACAATATATATAAATAGTCAACTTATTTGACGATTTTTACGTTCGTATTTTGTTTTGAAGTACAATAAATATTCAAAACCGAAACGAAAAACAAAGCGCCCGCGTTCCCACGTATGACGTGAGGCGCGGACGCTGCCGTATTTTGCCTTGAAGCGCTATTTTGCGTTGGTGAGGTTTGCGCTTTCGTTCGACGCCGAAAGGATCTTGTCCATCGTGGCTTCGGAGGCTTTTTTTCCTTTTGAGAGAGACACGTTTTTTTCGTTGAAGCTCTTGACGAGCATGGCTTCAGCCGCGACCGACTGAGCTTTCAGACCTTCCACGGCTCCGATCGGACGCTTCTCCATCAATCCGCGTACTTCAAGGATGCCCCTCTGCGTTCCGAGAAACGTGGATTTGTTTGGATTTTTAAGATATTCATTCGCGTAATACCTGAAAGCGGGAGTGTTTTTCACCTGCTTTACGGCGTTCTCGTAGGGCGCGGTGCCGTCGGCGAGCGATTCGCGGGCGGAGCGGCTCTGCACGTTTGCTTTTCTGAGCTTCTCGACGGTCTGAACGTCGCTGCCGCCGTGGGAAATGAAATCGATCTCATAGTCGCTCTTTGCCGAAAAACCGTGGCAGACCATTATTTTTGCGATCGAATCGATCACGGCTTCGGGCGAGGCGTTGGTTTTCGCGAGGTCCTGATACGCTGCCGTGCGCATGCTGTCGATCATCATTTGCCCGAGTTTTTCTTTGTCGCTCATTTCGGGCTTTTTTTCCGCCGCGCGGCTGTCTTCTTTCGCCTCCGGATCCTGCGGGGCGGTCTTTTGCTCTTCCGGATCTTCCGCCTTCTGCTGAGCCGGTCCGTTCATCCTTTTTTCCATCTCGAGCTCGGTTTTTATCTCCGCCTGTCTGGTTTTAAGGATGTTGAAAAGCGTTTGGCCGTCAAGATTTCCGAGGTATTCTGCCGCGTCTTCACTGTATACGGTCGTGCTGAGTATACTCTTTTTCCGGTAATCGCTTACCAGTTTTCCGCCGTTTTCTTTGAGCCAGTCATCGAGGGATTTTTTGATGTGATCGCTTTCGGTCTCGGAAAGCGCGTTCAGGTCATTCGACTTTTTTTCGAGTATGGTACGCGCTTTTTTGGGGAATATCTCATTGCTGCCGAATACGTTCTTCACCGAATCGCTTCTCGCAAGCTTGCTCAGCTCGGCGTTGCCGTCGATCATGCTGACGATGGCGGAATATCTGTATTTTTCGGGATGGACGGGCGAAGGAACGGCAAGATCGCCGTTTTTATCGCGTCCGATCTCAAAGACTTCTTCTTCGTCATCCGCGGTCGCGTAAAGGGTCGTTCCGTCATTTTTCAGTTCCTCGTACGCTTTTTCAACGCTGAGCTGAGTATTGCACTCCATATCCGAATAGATCCGTATGTCACCGATCGGACCGTCATCCGTTCCCAGCGCTTTGCCGAACTGTTCTTTGAGCTCACGGTCAAACTGCTTTTCGGAATCCAGAGCGTCCGCGAATTTGTTTCCGAAGATCAGAGAACCGCGGGAATCGAGCTTTAACGGAAAGATTTCATTGCTGCCTTTTGCGCTTGCGTAAAAAGTTCTGCCGTCGTCAAGTCCGTTGATCGCGGAATTCATGTTTATATAGGCGTTGCGCTGTTTGTCCTGATATAAGCTGAATTCCCTGATGTCCGTATTCAAAGCGGAGGAAAGCTCACGCGCTATCGCTTTGCTTAATATCGCGCCTTTTATATTCGTCGGTCTTCCGGCAACGACTTTTTTGTCTTTGTTGAACGCGACTTCAAATCCCGTCTCTTCGTCACCCGCGCTCGCGTATATTCTTTTGCCGCCGTTCAGCAGGTCAAACGCTTCGATTTCCGTTATGGGCTTTTCAAAATCCTTGTCGGCGAATATATTCACGACTCCGAGATAACTGACGGTTTTGCCTTCCGCTTTGGCTTTTTGCTTCGCTTCCTCGTTGCCTGACCTTACTATGGTTTTGCCTGTCGAATATTTCATGGCAAGGATGTCGCCGAGCTCTTCGTTCATTCTGCCGTACGCGTCGAGCTCGCCGTCCGACGCCACTCTGCCGTTTTGGAATACTCTGAACCGGTGCATATCGCTGCTTCCGTTTTCACTTGCGTAAAGGACGCTTCCGGCTTTGAGCAGTTCGTTCGCTTCGGGAAAATCCACGGCTTTTCTGATGTGCTCTCCGGACTCGCTGACCGAATCGGCGAACAGTTTTATATCCTCGGCTTTTTTTACTTCGTTCCCGACGTTTTTGCCTTCGGAAGCGGCGATCTTCGTGCCGAGTTCGTCTTTCCACCTGCTTATTTCGTCGACCTTGTTCCCGAGTGTCGGGATCCCGTTTTTGTCAACGCCGAGAGCGAAGACCTCGTAGCTGCCCTCGGCGCCTGCGTAAAGGGTCCTGCCGTCCATAAGAAGCATGTGAGCGTCATACTCGTTCAGGGGTTCACCGCGGTCCGCGCTTGCGAATATGCTGACAGGTGCGTTGTCTTTCAGCCTGAGAGAATCGCGGATGCCTGCGTCAACGCCGCTTTTCCAGACGTTTACCGCGTCGTCGAATTTTTTGCCGAACAACAGCCCGCCGTTTCCGTCAATGCCGAGTCTGTACGTTTTCTCGCTGTCTTCCGCGCCTGCGTAAAGGGTCTTTCCGTTTCTGAACAGGGCGTACGCGTCGGTCATGTCAAGCGGTTCGCCGCCGCTTTCGGCTGAATATATCCTGATATCGTCATTATTTGCTTCTTCGATGAATTCTTCTTCAAGCGTTTCGCTCCATTCATTCACGGAGCTGCCGAGCTCGCTTCCGAACTCAAGATTTCCTTTTTTGTCAACGATGAATCTGTAAACCTCGCCGTCTTCGGATGCCGACGCGTAAAGGGCTTTGCCTTGGTTCAGCAGTTCGTCGGCTGTGAGCTTCCCCAAGGGATTTTTGCGTTCCGCGTCCGAATAAATACCGAACGAGTCGGCAGAAAGTTTTGCTCCGAGCTCCTCGTTCCATTTGTTTACGCGCTCGTAATATTCGTCGTTGCTCCATTCTCCGTTTCCGTTTGCTCCGACGGCATAGACGGGGTTCCCCTCGACGTTTCCGATCTCTTCGTCGATACGCAGCGTTTTCATCTCTGTATCGTCGTTTATGACCGTGTCGGTGCTCCCGATCTCTTCCGCGCTGCTGATCTCTTCCGCGCCCCTGCGGTACGGGATCCTTATTTCGCCGGATTCCGACCGGACGTTGTTGTTTCTGCTGTTCACGACGGTTTCGGGCGCTTTGTTTTCGGCTTCGTTTGCTTCGGGCTCGGGCTGCTTCTGCTCCTTTTCTTTTTCGGGCTTCGGTTCGTTCTGAAGAACAAGCTCGGGACCGTCTGCTTTCAGCTCGTTATCGTCTTCGATTTTTAAGCTATCTTTTTCTTTTTCTTTTTCGTTTTCGATGTTGTTCCGATCCTCCGGATCGGCTTTCTTTTCCGGCTCTTTTGCTTCGGCTTCGGGAGGATTGCGCTTCTTTTCCGCTTCGTGCGCCGCCGCAAGGGAAACGTTATTTTTGACGTATTCGTTTGCGAGCTCGTCATTCAAAAGGACCTTGTCGTATTCGGGAACGCTCATTCCGAGCTTGGTTTCGAGGACGTTTTTTATTTTTGCGTCGCATACTTCCTCATAGCGTCTCATCTGACGGTTATAGGAAGCGACTTTGTTGTCGTATTCACGGCGTCCGGCGTTGTTTTTGCCGAACAGCATATCGCGTATGGTACCGAAAAATCCGCGTCTCGGTTTTTTTGGTTCCTCAGGCATTTTGGGACGTTCTACGCCCATAAAATCAAGCGCTTCGCCGAAAGACACCAGCTTTGAACCCGCGGGTTCTTTGGTGATACGGAGAAAAGCCGTTTCATTGAGAGAAGAAGCGCGGAAATCGGGAGAGGCAAGTATCATCTCGTTTGCCGCGAGGTCCTCCTTGGTGACGCATTTTCCGACTGATGTGTAGAGAAGACCGTATTCAAAGGCGCTTTCCAGGGCGTTTTTATACTCCGCCGAATCGGGAGAGTTCGCCTGAAGGTCGATGAGCGCGTTCGTGTATATCACGTCGATCTGTTTTCTGTATTCCGCTGCGTTTACGCTTTCTTTGTCTGCCATGACCGTTCTCCTTGATGCCGTGCTTTTACTCTTTCTGTCATATTCAATACCCGCGGACGGGCAGGAATATTACACGAAATCCGATCGTTATTATGCAAATAAATTCAAATGGATTTTATCATATACCACCCCGAGTTGTCAACTGCCGTTTTTGCGTGACGCGAAAACTTTGTTGTGGAGCTTCGCGGCGTTTTTGCCCTGAATTTTGACGAAAAAAGTAATTTCTCTTGACACGGTGGGGAATAAAGTTTATAATCTAACAAGTAATAACGAGATAGTGGGGAAACGCATTTGAAAAAGAAAACGATAGGCATCATCGGGGGAATGGGACCCCTTGCAACGGCTGATCTTTTTACCAAAATAATCGAATACACGGATGCTTCGTGCGACAACGAGCACATACATATCCTCATCGACAACGACCCTTCCGTCCCCAACAGAACGGAAGCGATCCTGAACGGTACGGACACTCCCGTGCCCTATATAACCGCGACGGCGACCAGACTCGAAAAAGCGGGCGCGGATTTCCTCATCATGCCGTGCAATACCTCACATTCGTTTTATGATAAAATATGCGCCTCTCTCACCGTTCCGCTCGTGAACATGGTCGAGGAGACGGCGTCTTACCTTGCGGAAAACGGCGTGAAAAAAGCCTGCCTTTTCGCCACCGAGGGGGCTGTCGCGTCACGCGTTTACGACAAAGCGTGCGAAAAATTCGGCGTCACGCTCTGCCATCCGTCCGACGACGTAAAAAAAGAAGTAATGCGCATCATCTACGACGGCGTAAAAGCGGGAAAAGACGAATGGGACGTCTCGTTCATCAACGCAGCGATAAAGGAGCTTGAAGAAAACGGTGTCGGCAACGTCATACTCGGCTGCACCGAGCTTCCCATCGCCGTCAGAAAATACGGCATTGCCGGCAGTTTCACCGATCCCACCGATATCCTCGCGAAAAAAGCGATAGAATACGCGGGATATAAAGTGAAGAAATGATGACGATCCGTTTTTAGCAGGCGCCGTAAACGAATTTGAAGTTGAAGCAGGCAAAAAAGTCGAAGGTAAAATGCATATTGAACAAATATTAATACAGGGTGAAAGCTAATGAAAAAAGCAACTATAATAGGAATTGTGTGTCTTGTTCTAGCTATAATAATCGCTAATTCATCACAAAACGAAAATAAGTCTTCCAATGAATTGAACTCAGATTATTCATTGACTGAAAGCGTTTCATGTTTGTCTGAATCAAATGCATCAGAAACAAATCGCCAACCTCCATTTGCTAATTACGAAGAAATGATTGATTCAACTCTTGATGGTTATGATTTATGCTATAAAGGATCGTTTGTATCTGCTTTTATGTTTTCATATTACCTTGTAGATTTTGATACACAAACTATGATTAAATTTCATAAACAAGTAAGTAAAGCCTCTGGTAAAGTAACTAATTGGGGAATAGATGCAAGCAATATTACTGGTACTGTTGACTATTGGCGGATTGTTATTCAAAATGAACCTATTGAAAGATATTACAAACTTGATGAAGGTGAAAACGTAGTTGAACTATATACGCCAAAAGGAGATAGAGTTGGACGATATACAGTATGCGACCTTGATATAATTATACCTACAATCAAAGAACTGCTTTCAACGAAAACTCCCAAGGAAGCATATGAAATGTTTCAACCATAATTTGTTGGTGTGCTAAAGATCAATAGAGTTTTTTGGAATCATACTATGTAAGGCAGTCCTCCTAAATAACGAAAAATCGCCATGTATAAGCGTATTAAATGAAATCAAGCTATGTTATTGTTGGTCGGTCGTGAAAAGATGGCTGTAATACATTTACGATTGATGAGCAGATTGTTACCACCAACAAAAGATAACAATCAATGACGTCTGGTTTTGATTTTCTTTATGTCGAAACCAAGTGACACACAACCAATAATAATCCCTCGTTTTACATAGGAATACAAAATAAAAAGAACGCCCGAAAGCGTTCTTTTTTGATGCTTATTGCTTTTCTGTCGTCATATAAAGGCATTTGCGCCTTGCGCCGCGGTATTCGATATATTCGGTCTTATCGATGACCGTGAGACCGCATTTTTCCATGACGCGCCTGCTCGCGTCGTTGCCCTCAAAATATCCGGCGGTCACGCGTTCGTATCCGAGACGGAACAGTTCCTTTATCGCTCCGCCGAACGCTTCCGTCGCGTAGCCGTGACCTTGGTACGACGGGTCGATGACGTAGCCGATCTCGACTTCCGCACCCGCTCCACCGCATTCGTTGAGCCAGCCGATGAGCACGTCACCGAGATAAATGCCGAAGCAAAAATATTTTTCCGAATTGCTCATTTCTGCCATTTTTTCAAACAACGCGCCGGCTTTTTCCTCGGTGTCGAGGACGGGCAGCATATACGTTTCGCTTATTTTTTCGTTTTTGAAAAGGGAAACGGCTCTTTCTCTGTCACGTTCCGAAAAAGGCTTCAGCGTCAGCCGCTTTGTTTTAACTTCTTTTGATTCTGTCATATCTTTTGAAAATTTCGGGGACTTTTTGAAAAGTCCCCGCGTTTTTATGCTTTTATATGCTCTTTACGTATTCGTCCATGCTGATGAGAACGCCGCCGTTCGCTCTCGAATCTTCGGCAGCCATTGCTACGTAGTGGCTTTCGACCGAGCGGTCGATAGTGGTGATGGCGGGATCGGAAACACCGTCGCGGAACAGCTTGACGAGCGAGTTCAGCATACGTCCGTCGCCGCCGCCGTGACCCATGAAGTCGTCGCAGAGCTTGCCCACGTCGACGTGTTCGGGCTTTTCGCCGAATACGCATACGTCCATGACGTTGTCGTCCATCGAAGCCTCGATATGTCCCTTGGTGCCCATTATGAGCATCGTTCTGCCGGGGGCGGCGGTGAACGCCGACATGGTGAAGTTGATCGTCGCGCCGTTTTCGAGCAGAAGGTTGACCGCCTGATGGTCGACGACGTTGTTGTCGGTGAGGAAGACGCATTTGCCGTAAGGACCTTCCTTGAGCGCTTTGTCAAGCAGCTTTTCGTCGGGCTCGGGGATGACGACGTCGAGAGGCCAGTAGAAGCCTTTCTTCAGCAGATCGCCGTAATAACGGAACGGGTTGTATACGCATTTGCCGTACATCGAGCACTTTTCGGAGCAATGCTCGGTCGCGCCCTCGGGAGCGTGGTCCTTGTTGAAATAGTTCAGCCCGCCGAACGACGAGACCGAAACGCATTTCCGGCCCGCGAGCCAGAGGTAGATGTCCATATCGTGGCAGCATTTCTGAAGAATCATCGAGCTCGTGGTGTCGGAATTTCTCCAGTTGCCTCTTACGAAGGAATGTGCCTGATGCCAGTAGCAGACTCTTTCGATCGCCTGGATGGACATTACTTCGCCTATCTTGCCCTCGTCGATGTACTTCTTGATGGTCTGATAGAACATCGTGTAGCGGAGCACGTGGCAGACGATGACTTTTCTGCCGAGACTGTTGGCGAGGTCGGCGATCTCCTTACATTCCTTGGGGTTGACGGAAATGGGCTTTTCGAGCAGCAGATCATAGCCCTTTCTGAGCGCGGCAGTCGCCTGCGAATAGTGCATCCTGTCGAGGGTGCAAATAAACATCACGTCGGCGAGCTTGTCTTTTTTCAGCATTTCTTCGGCGGTGTCAAAGCACATTTCGTCTTTGACGCTGAAATTTTCGCGGAAAATACGCATCGTTTCTTTTCGGGGCTCGGCAACTGCGACGATCTCGATGTCGTCCGTGAGCTTTTTGCATATTTCGGCGTAGGTGTTGTATCCGCGCGAGCCGAGACCGGCGATCGCGACAGTTATTTTTTTACTCATTTCAAATCATTCCTTTGCTTTGTTTTCTTTATTGATTGTACCAAAACGAAGCCGAATAGTCAAGTAAAAAAAGCAAAAAATCGAGACGTTTTTGCGGCTTGTTATTGACAAACGGTATGATTAAAGATTATAATCATTGCATAAGAATAAAGGAGTGATCTTTATGAAAATGACCTTCCGCTGGTACGGAAAGAACGACTGCATCCCGCTCAACTACATAAAGCAGATACAGGGTGTGAGCGGCGTGGTCAGCGCCGTTTACGACGTTCCCGTCGGCGACGTGTGGCCCATGGAAAAACTTGCCGAGCAGAAAAAGATGTGTGACGAAAACGGACTTGGATTCGAAGTCGTCGAAAGCATCCCCGTTCACGAAGACATAAAGCTCGGACGCCCTGTGCGTGACCGCTATATCGAAGCCTACAAGCAGAACATCCGCAACTGCGCGGCAATAGGCGTGAAGTGCGTGTGCTACAATTTCATGCCCGTGTTCGACTGGCTGAGAACGAATCTGTATTTCAAACATTCCGACGGCGCGACCTCGCTTTCGTACAGCGAAGCCGATTTCATGAAGCTCGATCCCCGTGCCCTTCATCTTCCGGGCTGGGATGAGAGCTACAAGGCGGACGAGCTGAACGCGCTGCTCGACGCGTATTCGGGCATCACGCACGAAAAGCTTTTTGAAAACCTCGTTTATTTCCTTGAGGCGATAATGCCCGTCTGCGACGAAACGGGTGTGAACATGGCGATCCATCCGGATGATCCGCCCTGGGACGTCTTCGGTCTTCCGCGCATAATCTGCCGCGAAGAAGACTATGAAAGACTTTTTGCCCGCGTTCCCGATATGCACAACGGCATCACCTTCTGCACGGGTTCTCTCGGCGCGGGACGCTTCAACGACCTGCCTCGCCTTGCGGCAAAATACGCCCGCCGCATACATTTCGCGCATCTTCGTCAGCTCAAATACGACGGGGAAGTCGACTTCCACGAAAACGGGCATCAGACATCCTGCGGCGACGTTGACGTTTACGCCATCGTCAAAGCCCTCGTCGAAAACGGATTCGACGGCTACGTCAGACCCGACCACGGCAGAAACGTGTGGGGCGAGAACTCGAAACCCGGCTACGGGCTTTTCGACAGAGCGATGGGCGCGTGCTATCTCACCGGACTTTTTGAAGCGGTCGAGAAAGAAGCGAAGTAAACATAACGCATAATTATGTAAACGAGGTATTGTGATGAAAATAACCGATTTCCGCTTTATTCCCGTTGTCGTCATCAACGACGTCAACGATACGGGGCGTATACTTTCCTCGCTTTGCGAGGGCGGGCTCCCCGTTGCCGAGATAACCTTCCGCACCCCGTGCGCGGCAGACGCGATAGCAAAAGGCAAGGAGCTTTTCCCGTCGATGTGCATCGGCGCGGGCACCGTGATAAATCTCGAGCAGTGCCTCCGCGCTCTCAAAGCCGGCGCCGAATTCATCGTGTCGCCGGGATTTTCCGCCGAAGTCGCCGATCACTGCGTGCCGAGAGGGATACCGTATTTTCCGGGCTGCGTCACTCCGACCGAGATAATGACGGCGCTTTCTCACGGGATAAGTACCGTCAAGTTCTTCCCCGCGGGCGTTTACGGCGGACTCAAGGCGATAAAAGCGCTTTCCGCCCCGTTCCCTCAGGTCAGATTCATTCCGACGGGCGGCGTTGATATGACGAATATCGACGAATTTCTTGCCTTTGACAAGATACAGGCCATCGGCGGCTCATTCATAATGAAAGGAGATATCATTGCCAACACCAAGGCATTGGTCGAAAAACTGAAATGAAAAGAATCGTTACTTTCGGCGAACTCATGCTGCGTCTTGCCCCCGAGGGCTATCTGCGCTTCGTGCAGTCCGAACGCTTTGAAGCGACCTTCGGCGGTGCCGAAGCAAACGTGGCGGTCAGCCTCGCTTCTTTCGGCGAAAACGCCGCGTTCGTCACCAAGCTCCCGTCCCACGAGATAGGTCAGATGGCGGTAAATTCGCTCCGCAGATACGGAGTCGATACGTCTGATATCGTCAGAGGCGGCGGCAGGGTAGGCATTTATTACTGCGAAAAGGGCGCGAGTCAGCGTCCGAGCAAGGTCATATACGACAGGGCTTCGTCCTCGATAGCGGAAGCGAAAAAAGACGATTTCGATTGGGAAAAAATATTCAAAGACGCCAAATGGTTCCACGTCACGGGCATCACTCCGGCGCTTGGCGACGACGTCGCCGCGATAACGGTCGAGGCATGCCGCAAGGCGCGTGAACTGGGCATCCCCGTTTCCACCGACCTCAACTACCGCAAAAAGCTCTGGACGCGTGAAAAGGCGCGTGAGGTCATGGGTGAGGTCTGCAAATATGTCGATTACTGCATCGCCAACGAAGAGGACGCCAAGGACGTCTTCGGCATCACCGCCGAAAATACCGATATCGAAAGCGGCAAGCTCGACAGAAACGGATATATCAGCGTGGCAAAACAGCTTACCGAAAAATTCGGCTTCAAGGGAGTCGCCATTACACTCCGCGAAAGCATCAGCGCGAGCGACAACAACTGGAGCGGTATGCTTTATACCGGAAACGAAACGTATTTCTCCAAAAAATACTCCATTCACATCGTTGACCGCGTGGGCGGCGGCGACAGCTTCGGCGCGGGACTCATATACGGCATCTCAAACGGATTCGCTCCTCAGGATACTATCGAATTCGCCGTCGCGGCTTCCTGCCTCAAGCATTCCGTCGAAGGCGACTTCAATATGGTCTCTGTTGACGAAGTTAAAGCACTTGCCGCAGGCTCCGGCAGCGGAAGGGTACAGAGATAATAACTGTTGATAAAATGTTAAAAAAGTATTGACAAAATATAGCATTTCTTTTATAATGCATTTATCATAGTATAAAGGAGAAGAATTATGAAAAAAGCATTATCCCTCATCCTCTGCGTCGTAATGATGCTGTCCTGCGCATTCACGCTCATTTCCTGCGGTGAAGACGGTGATTTGTACGAATTCGATTCGATCAAGATCAACAAAATCACGATCGGCGGAGAGGACTATACCGCTGAACTCAGAAGCGCCATCGTTGAGAGCTTCCCGACCGAAGAATTTGAAGATGTGTCCATCGTGCTTGGATCCAAGAAGATTTCTTTCAAAAAGACGGGCGAAAAAACCGATAAATACGGCTACACTCTTGAAGAAAATGAGATCGTTATTAAAGATAAAGGTTTTTACGAAGAAGCTGCCAATGACAAAACCATGAAAAACGGGGAATTCGTTCTTATCAAAAATGACGATACGATCGAATGGGTAGTCAGAGGAGACGTTGTATCGGAAGGCATCACCATTCATATCGATATGAGCTACGTTTTCGAAAAACAAGATAAGCAGTAAACTGAATAAAAAATCAAAAAAGCCGCGTATGCGGCTTTTTTATTATGTTTTTTTACTTGGTCAATAAATGGGGAGTCAATAAATGGGGAACTGTTCGCAGAGCGACTGTACTTCGTCGGAAATGCGGGCTTTGCAGCCTTCGTAGTCTTCGATGATGTCGCTTATCCAGTCGGCGATGAGCTTCATTTCGGGTTCCCTGAAGCCGCGGGTCGTGACCGCGGGAGTGCCGATGCGGAGTCCGCTCGTTACGAAGGGGCTTGCGGGGTCGTTGGGAACGGTGTTCTTGTTGGCGGTGATGTGCACCTCGTCAAGTCTTGCCTCGAGCTCTTTGCCGGAAATGTTGTTCTTTATGAGCTTGAGCAGCATGAGGTGGTTGTCGGTACCGCCGGAAACGATGTCGATGCCGCGTTCCATGAGGGACGAGCAGAGGACGGAAGCGTTGGAAACTATCTGAGAAGCGTAAGCCTTGAATTCATCGGTCATTGCTTCGCCGAGAGCGACGGCTTTAGCCGCGATGATGTGCATGAGGGGACCGCCCTGAGTGCCGGGGAAGATGGCTTTGTCGATGGCTTTGGCAAGGGATTCTTTGCACAAAATCATGCCGCCGCGGGGACCGCGGAGCGTTTTGTGAGTGGTGGTGGTGACGACGTCGGCGTAGGGAACGGGGGAGGGATGTACGCCCGCGGCGACGAGACCCGCGATGTGAGCCATGTCTACCATAAGGTAGGCGCCGACTTCATCGGCGATCTCCCTGCAGCGGGGGAAGTCGATTATGCGCGAATAGGCGCTTGCGCCGACGACAATGAGCTTGGGACGGCATTCCTTGGCGATGCGAAGCATTTCATCGTAGTCGATGCGCTCGGTAACGGGGTCAACGCCGTAGGGAACGACGTTGAAATATTTGCCCGAGATGTTGACGGGGGAACCGTGCGAAAGGTGGCCGCCCTGCTGAAGGTTCATGCCCATGACGGTGTCGCCCGGATTGAGAAGGGCAAAGAAAACGGCGAGGTTTGCGCTTGCGCCGCAGTGAGGCTGAACGTTGGCGTGTTCCGCGCCGAAGAGCTTCTTGGCACGTTCTCTGGCGATCTCTTCCACAACGTCAACGCACTGGCAGCCGCCGTAGTAGCGTTTGGAAGGGTAGCCCTCGGCGTATTTGTTGGTGAGCACTCCGCCGGCGGCGAGCAGCACCGCTTTGGAAACGATGTTTTCGCTTGCGATGAGTTCGATGTTGTGACGCTGACGCATAAGCTCGGCGTCGCAGGCGGAAGCGACCTCGATGTCGTAGTTTTTCAGTTCTTCAAAAAAGTTCATTCTTTTTCCCTCGTCTTTTTGGATTTTTGAAAATAAAATGGGCGCGTTTGAACAGACGGTTCAAGCGTGCCCAGACGGTCGGCGTTAAAAGTCACCCCGTTCCTTCGCGGTGCTCCGCGATTATCCGTCGGTAGCAGGGGACTTGCTTTTAAAACTTGCGTGTAGTATACCATACGTCACGCGGTTTGTCAACAAAAATACATAATTTATTCTTGTGATTTTTGCATAATTATTTAAGAAAAGAGAATATCAGTTTCGGCGCGACGGGGATGACGAAGGTGATGAGCAGATATATGAGGTAGGCGGCAACGGAAAGCGCGAAAAGAGCCGCGATGACGATGAGAGCGATTATGATTTTCTTTTTCATTTTTCTTCCTCCGCGATTTCGGTAAACGGGCGCGACATTGCCGCGGCTTCATCCGAGAAGTTCGGCTTCGGCAGCCTGTCGGCAAGGGAACGCGTGCCGTTTTTGATGAACAGCATCTCGCTTTCAAAGCTTTCGCCGAGCATACGGGCAAAATCGTTTTCGGTGATCTCACACGCACCCGCGACGCACAGCGCGCATATACCGTAGGCGTGTACCCAGAGCTGACCGAACACGCGCTCGGCGTCCCTGCGCGTGACGCCGTACAGGCTGACGATGCCGTCGACGTCTTTTTCAAAGCCCGACATACGTTCTTTTATGTATACGTCAAGCGGCTTTTCGTCACCGCGCGTCATAAACAGCATGCGGAACAGATGCGGTTCGTCTTTCGCGAACCTTATCATCTGCATTCCGCGCATTTTGAACGACGGGGTATAACCGTCGGCAATGTTGGTATACGAATGAAAAAGCTCGAAAGCCTTTGCGCGTACTGACTTTTTCAGCTCGTCCATATTCTCGAAAAACGTGAATATCGGGCGCGAAGAGCAGCAGAGATATTCTCCCACGTCGCGGGCTTTGACGTTGTCGAGTCCGTTCAGGCTTGCAATTTTCAAAGCGGCGTTGATGATTTCGTCTTTTGTGTGTTTGGGTTTCGGCGGCATTTCTTTCTCCTTTGCAACAAGTGTTGCGCAACGACTGTTGCGCATTGTAGCATATGACGGCGATTTTGTCAAGAGCATAAAACAAAAACCGCGGTGCAAACGCACCGCGGAATTGCTTTGTTTTCTGTCAGTTGAAATAAGCTTCAAGCTCGTGCTCGAGGTTGATTTCGAACATCGATTCCTTGGATTGCCAGTTGGTCGAGAAGCTGCCCGTTTTGTTGTTGACGCAGATGTTGAGCTGATGAGCGGGCCAATCGAGGGTGTAGGAATAGAGATAGCCGAAGTTGCAGAGCAGTCCGGCTCTGACGGTCTCGATCATTTCGGCGGAGTCGTCGTCGCTCGTGTTTCTGGTCTTGAGAACGAGGTTGTAGTATTCGGGAATAACGGAGCGCGAGGACTCAACGCAGAGCGCCTCGGTTATCGTGCCGATGAAATCGGTGTCGTCGGCAGCCGTGAGAGGAATGGCGAATACGGAATAGAAGTCGGAGCAGGTGGAATGATACGCGTCCTGTTCCTCGTTGTATTTGGGCATAGGAAGAATGCCGTACTCGACGTCGTAGGACTGCAGGTCGGTGCCGTATCCGAGAGGAAGCGGGCTGAAGAGCGATTTGCCCTGACCGAAGAATACTTTGCATTCATCGGCGCCCACGGCGAAGAACTTGGAATAATCGGTGCCGTTGACGAGGCTGTTTATCATTTCAAGCGCGTTCTGGGTCTTTTCCTGGTTGATGGTGAAATAAGGTCTGCCGTTTCCGTCCTTTTCGGTAACGGGGATGTCAAACGCGTCCTGATATACGTCTACCTGCGTGGTGAACGCGGTGCAGTAGCCGTAAACGCGGCTTTCGGGATCATCGACGGGGATATAGGTGTCCTTGATTATCTGGTGCATCGCGTCGAACGTCCATTTGCCTTCGCGTACCATGTCGTAAAGCTCAAGGTTGTTGGCGGCGGCAAGGTCCTTGTTGAAGAACATGCAGTACATCGCTTCCCACATCGTGATGGCAATGTCGCCGGTGATCATATAGAGATTGTTGTTGATGGACATTTCGCTGATGAAGTCCTGCGACCACCATTTTTTGTCGAGGTTGATGTGCTCGACCTCGTGCCAGTTGACGAACAGTCCGTCGTATACGAGCGACGGGGTGATGGCGGCGTAGCCGGCGATGAGCTGATAGTCGGCGGTGCTGCCGTTGACGGTGTTCCTGACGTAGTTCATGAAATCTTCGTGAACGCCCCAGGCGCCGTTCTGTTCGATGGTTTTGATCCTTACGCCGAAACGGTTTTCGACGAGTCTGTTTCTTTCGGCGATGAGGGTGTTGACCTTTTCGCTCGCCTGCTCGTCTTCGGCGAACTCATACTTGTACTCGGTCCTCTGAAGAATGGTGAAATCGCGGTCGAAATTGACGTCGGGAAGACCGTCGTAGAACTCGTCTTCGCTCGATTCCTCGGCGGAGCTCTCTTCGGGGAGCGATTCGGCAGCCGAAACGGTACCCGCTTCCGACACGGCTTTGGATTCTTCGGGGGCTTTTTCACTGCACGAAACGCAGAAAACTAGGAGCATCGCGCAGATGAGAAGAACGGAATATACCTTTGCTTTCATGATGTTTCTCCTTTTTTATTTATTGTCGAGGTCGGCGGGCGTTTTGATGACGCCGATGATCTCGTCGTAAACTCTTTGAGCGTAGTCCTTGTACGAGCCGTCCTTGGGGTGCAGACCGTCGGGGAAGACCTCGGGATGCTCGACTGACCAGGAATACATATCCACGATGGGGTAACCGTGAGAAAGCGCTATCTGTTCGTTGAGTATTCTGGTGTGCTCGGTGATGCGCTTCGCCCATTCCTCCCACGGCCATACGGTGGAATAGCAGAGCGTCGGAGGGATGCAGACGAAGATCTGTACGTTTTCGTTGGCTTTGATGAAGGCGTCGAAGTATCTGTCGGTGTCTTCGATATAACGCGCCTCGCGCTTGCCGTCGTCCCAGCTCTTGTAGGCCTGTCCGGGGTTGCAGTCGTTGGTGCCGAGCATATATATCACGACGTCGGGTTTGAACGCCTTGGCGAGCATGAATCTGTCGCTCTTGGTGTAGCTGTATTCGTCGGTGAAGACAACGGAATAACCGCTGTGACCGTGATTCTTGACGAGGTAGTCCCAGCCGAGCATACGCTGGAGATACACGGGATAGGTCATGCTGTACGGGTCGGACGAGTTGCCGCCCTCGGTTATCGAGTCGCCCACGCAGGACACCTTCACGATGTCGCACGTTCCTTCGATGACGGTGTCGGTGATGCTTCCGTTTTCGTCGAAAGCTTCAAGGAACGCCATCAGTCCGTGCCATACGGCGACGGCGTTGTTGCCCACGACGGCGACTTTGCCGCCCGACACGGTCACTTTGTAGGCGTTGTAGGCGAATTTGTTTTCTTTTTCGTCTTTGGTGAGTTCGCGTTCCGTGACGACGCCGAGTATTATCTCATGATCGGTCTCTGCCCTCTGACTGTTTGCCGCTACCGTTTTGAACGCGCCCTCTTCCTTGAGATAACTTTTGAAGTCGGCGGCAGCATCCGCGTACTTGGCTTCGTTTTTGGTGTCGGCGTAGATTATCTTGAATTCGCCGAGAGACACGCCGTTGACGGTGTGATTCTCAAGCGGATAGGCGTGGTCGTAAAAAACATCCTTCACGTCGTCTGATACACCTCTTTCGCCGACGTATTCGGAAACGAAGAAGTCAACGCAGTACTGCATCGTCTTCTTGACGCCCGAATAGAGATAAATCCTGCCGTTTTCTTTTTTGATGCCGTAATCCTTGTCGTTCAGCCCTTTCGAAAGGGTCGAACCGACTCCGTCGGCAACGTCGCCGATGATTATGGAGTTTTCGGGCGTTTCGCCTCCGGCGTACTGCACGCACTCGAATTCAAGTCCCGACGCCTCTTTTACCGCGTCCGCGACGCTTTCGGCGTAAGAGCCGTACGCTTTCGCGTAGACGACGGTGTATACCGTGGGCGGAACGGTCACTTCGCTCGATTCCTCGGCTTTTTCGCTCGTTTCGCTTCCGCCGCTTTCACCGCACGACGCGAGACCCATGATGAAAAACGCGAGAAGAACGAGGCACAAAACACGTTTCCTCATCATTTTATCCTCTTGTATACGGGGATCTTGTCAAACGGGCAGTCGACTTTGAAGGTCTTTCCGCCGCTTATCTTTTCGTGAGTGAAGAAATCCTCCCATTCGCCGTCGGGGAGATAAACGTCCCTTGAGGTGACGCCCTTGTCGATGACGGGGGCGACGAGGAGGGATCTGCCGAACATATACTCATCGTTCGTCTTCCACGCTTTTTCGTCGTCCGCGAAGTCGAAGCAGAGGTGAGCCATCAGCGGACGCGAAGTCTCAACGCAGTTCTTTGCTTCTTCAATGATATAGGGCATAAGGGTATATCTGAGCTTTGCGTAATAAGTTGCGGCGGTGAGTATCCCGTCGTCGTTGAACTGACGCGCGAGGTTCCAGGGGGAACGGTCGTTGTACTCCGCCTTGTTGAGACGGGGCGCGAGCTGGTCGGGCATTACCATCGAGTGCCACTGCATCACGGGGCAGAAGCACGCGAGCGACGTTGAACGTATGTAAAGCTCTTTATCGGGAAGCGGGCCGCCGAGAGAGCCGATGTCGAATCCCCAGAAGATGAGTCCCGAAAGTCCCGCGGAAATTCCCGCCGTGTACTGTCCTCTGAGCTCTCTCCACTCGCTCGACTGGTCGCCTGCCCAGTGCATGGGCGAGCACTGCGAGCCCGCGTAGCCGGAACGGCTGAATATCACGCCGTTCACGCCGTTTTCCTTGAAGAAATCGTGATATGCTTTCTGATACTGCACGGGGTGCTTGTTGCGTGCCGCGAGTCCGCTCGTGCCGTCGTAAAGACGCACGGTCTTGTCGAGCAGATATTCGCCGCCGTCGGTCTTGAAGCCCTCGACTCCCTCGTCAAGCAGATGCTTTCTCGTTCCGAACCACCATTTCACCGCTTCGGGGTTGGTGAAGTCGACTACCATCGAGTCCTTGCACCAGCCGTCGGGTATGCGGAACGGAGTGCCGTCGGCGTTCTTTATGTGATAGCCGTGCTCGAGCGATTCGATCTCGTCGTCGCATACTCTGCCCGGACGGCTGTTGTGTATCGTGGAGATCTGCCACAGAACGACGTGGAGCCCTTTTGCCCTCACGTCCTTCATCATCTGCTCGTGACCCGCGAATCTGACGGGGTCCCAGACGCGGTAGGTCTTTTCGTCGCTCCACGGTTCAAGCACGAGTACCGACGCGGGGTAATCGTTCTTGTCCATTTCTTCCAATACTTCGTATACTTCCTCAGTCCTGTTCCAGCCGTTGGCGGATACCCAGACACCGAAGGTCCAGTCGGGAGGAAGCGCGGGGGAGCCGCTGTAGGAATAATAGGCGGAAAGCACGTCGGAGGGCGTTCCGCAGAGGATGACGTCGTTGAATATCGTGTTTCCGTCGGCTTCGCGTTTAATCGTGAAGGGGATGCCGAAGTTCATCGCGGCGGGTACGGTGCCGTTGCAATAATATCCGATGCCGGTGTCGGTGAAGAAGAACGGGATGGGAATGTAGGTGACTTCCTCCTGATAGAAGCATCTTTCCTCAACGAGCCCCGAAGTTCCTTTGCCTATCTGATCGACCGTGTCGAATCTTTCGCCCGTTCCGAAAACGTGCGAGCAGGGAACGTCCATTTTGATTTCAGTCGAAACGACCTTGCCGTCCTTGTCGGATACGACTTTTATGCCCTTTACGTCAAGAAGGGTCTTTCCGTCTTCGGTGACCTTCCAGAGCCCTTTTGCGTCGGCGGAGAAGGTCTTGCTCCCGATACGCGTTGAATAAGCGGTTATGGGCGAGCCGCACGCTTTGCCGTAAACGCAGTTCGCTTCAAAGCCTTTTCCCTTGGCAAAGGTCATCATAAGCCCGCCGCCGAGGTCGGCGCAGACACCGTCTTCACGTAAGAAAAGGGAAGAGAAAGAGGTATATTCTTTTTCGGTGCAGACGGGAAGAACGTAATCCTTCGTCTTTTCGTTCCCGCATTCAATGCTGTATACGGCGCTGCAGGGCTTTTCGAAAGAGCCGAGGTCAAAGCGGAATCTTCCTTTCCCCAAAACGGAAGGCGTAACGGTCTGCACGACCGCTCCGCGCTGAAGTGAGAGCACGGGGGTGCCGTCGTTTCCGATAACGGCGCAGTCGACCGTGACGTTTTCGCCGACGAGCGGGTATTCGGGGTGTCTTGCGACACCGCTGTCTTCAAATGAAACGAATTGTTCCGGAAAATGTTTTATCATGATTCTCCTCCGTTTGTTTTGTTTATTCTTTTTACCGTTAGAGTCTGTCCGTCCACGCAGAATCCTATCTCGTATCCGTCAAACTCAAAGCCATAGACGCGTTCACTGTCGTCCTGATACGACGGACGCGGATCTTCCGCGAGTATCTCGCAGAGCGTTTCGAGAACGTCTTTTTCGGGCAGGTCTCTTTCGGGAACGTCAAATATCACGTCGAGACGGTGGCAGAAAACGTCGCCGGCAAAGCCGCTTTTCGCGTCTGGTCTGCAGTCGGTGAACGGCAGATACGGCTTTATGTCGAATATCGGCGTGCCGTCCATGAGGTCACAGCCCGACACGTTGATGACGGGGCCGTCGGGCGTGTCGTACTCGATGCTTTCGATCTTCACGCACGAGAGCGCGACGGGATTGGGACGGTAGGTCGAGCGTGTCGCGAAAACGCCCATTCTCGTATTTCCGCCGAGCCTCGGCGGTCTCACCGTGGGACGGAATCTTCCGTCGCTTTCACTTTCGGAAAACATCCATATAAGCCATATATGGCTGTATCCGTCGAGCCCGCGCAGAGCGTCGGCGGAGCGGAATGAAGGACGGAAAATTATTTTTCCTTTCGCTTTTCCGGCAAGTCCCGCCTGACGCGGTATGCCGAATTTGGTGGGGAAAGGCGTTCTGATGTCGGCTATGACGCGGAATTCTACGCTTGTGTTGTCCATAGTCTTTTATCCATATAACATTTGATGGTATCTTCTATCCAGTAGTCGAACACGGCACCGGGACATCTGTCCTCGTACCGTTTCATTTTCAGGTAAAGTTCCTTTCCGTCGCCCGCGTCGTGCCATATATCCGTAAAAACGCTGTCGAACCCCTTCATTTCGGCTTCGGCGTAGTCGAACGCGTCGCGGTTGACGATATGTATCTTGTCGGCGTGCGGAAAGAACGGGAGTATGTATTTTGTGAAAACGTCTATCGCGTCGCGCGAAAGCTCAACGACGGTGACCGATTCGACGTCGTCCTTGTTTGACGCCATAAAGGCGAAATATCCGAGCCCCAGCCCGTAGGTCAGCACTCTTCCGTGCGCTCTTTTCACGGCGGGCATGGTGGTGACCGTTTCGTTGGGGAGCAGCGTCATCCACTCGCGTCCGTTTTCGAGGAGAGCGGGGTAGTCGAATTTTTCGGTGAAAAAGGCGATGCGCGGTATCAGCCGCAGGTCGGGCGTCACGATGGGATCGCCGCAGACGAACGCTTCGTATGGGGCAAGCGTCATCGTCTTCAGCTCCCAGCTCCCCGTTACGGTATGCGGAACGCGGACGGTGCGGTAATACTCGTCAGACGTAAAGTCCTTCACGTCGAGGCAGCTTATCATCGGCAGAAAATAATCGTTGAAAAACGCCTTATCCTTTCCCGACGCGTCAACGCCGCAAAGCACCGCGAGGCACTCGGCGTACGCTCTGTCGGGGGAAAGCGAATATTCATCGCACAGCGTTTTTACCGTGTCGGGGTCGACGAGGTCGGGCGACAGGTTGAGGAACGTGCTCATCAGCGTCATTATACGCTGATTGCATTCCACGATCTCATCCCCCGAAAGGGACGACGGACGCGGTTTTTTTGCGTTCATTTGCGGAGCGAGAGGTAATAGTCGGCGAAATTATAGAGGAGCGCGGCGCCGATGACGCCCGCGTCGCTCTGGAGGAACGAGACGCCGACTCTGTCGGCAAAAATGAGGTTCGGCTTGACGAAATCGAGAAGCGTGCTGCCTTCGCGGGTGACTCCGCCTGCAAGGGTGAGAAGCTCGGGCGCGAAGATGAACATAAGTCCGTTTATGCCGTCGGCAAGACGCTTGCCGTAGTTTTCAAGCACTTTTTTCGCAACGGGGCAGCCCTGTCTGAAGGCGTCGAAAGCCGTTCTGCCGTCAAGTCCGTTCGCCGAAGCGACCGACGCGAGAAGCGAGTCCGGATTCTCTTCGACTGCAATTCCGGTCTGGTTTATGAGAGCCGTGGCGGACGCGAATTTTTCAAAGCAGCCGTTCTGACCGCAGGGGCATCTTTCGCCGCTCGGGTCGATGACGAAATGTCCGACTTCACCGGCGTCGTTGTGCAGACCGCGGAGCACTCTGTCGCCGACGATGCAGCCGCCGCCGATGCCGGTGCCGATAGTCACCATGACCATGTCGTGGAGTCCTTTTCCGCTGCCGACGAGCCATTCGCCGATGAGGGCGCAGTTGCCGTCGTTTTCGAGATAGACCTCAAGTCCGAAAGCGTCCTTGAGGATCTGAACGATGGGGAAGTTCTTGAACGGGATGTTGCCTGCCGAAAGAATGCTGACGTTGTCGTCGTCCTTGTCGCCGGGGCAGCCGACGCCGATGCAGACCGGAGAATATTCCTCGATCATGGGACGCACGTGTTCGATTATATCGTTCATCACGGTCTCGCTGCCGAGAGCCTTGCGTGTCGGGAACGAGTCCTTGAAGATAAGTTCGTTGTTTTCGTTGACGATTCCGACTTTAATGCCGGTCCCGCCGATGTCGATTCCGAGATAATTTTTCATAGCTGTATATTCCTCCTTTCTCCATATTACACCAAAGACAAACGAATGTCAACAAAAACACGCATACTTTTTATCATATATTTATATGGGCTTGTCCCGACTTTCGGCACGCAAAAACGCGTCATGAGGTGCGTGATAAAATACAAAGAACGCGTATGTGTGACGGATAATTATACATAGAATCAAAAACGACTTGACAAACAAGGGAAAAAGTTATAAAATCACGATATATGGAAATCCGTTTTCCGCAAGGAGGAATGAAAAATGGCAATAATCGTCGGCATAGACGTCGGCGGAAGCACGACCAAGATCGTCGGCTTCGACGGACATAAGCTTCTCGAACCGCTCTGCGTGAAGGCGACCGATCCCGTCGCTTCCATATTCGGAGCGTTCGGCAAATTCACGAGTGAACGCGGGATCGCCATATCGTCGATAGCGCGCGTTATGATAACCGGAGTCGGTTCGACTTATATAGACAAGGATATTTACGGCATACCCACTACCCACGTCGACGAGTTCGCCTGCATCGGCAGGGGCGGACTTTACCTTTCGGGCATAAACGAAGCCATCGTCGTCAGCATGGGTACGGGCACGGCGCTCGTCCACGCCTGCGGCAAAAAAGCCGACTATCTCGGCGGCACCGGCGTCGGCGGAGGCACGCTGCTCGGGCTTTCCAAGCGTATGCTCCGCATGGAGGACGTGACTCAGATATCCGAGCTCGCCGAGGAAGGCGACCTCGACAACGTCGACCTCAAGATCGACGACATCACGTCCAAAAACATCATACCGACCCTTTCGAGCAGGGCAACGGCGTCAAACTTCGGCAAAATTTCGGATATGGCGACCAACAGTGACTTCGCTCTCGGTATAATCAACCTCGTTTTTGAGACAATAGGTATGATGGCGGTGTTTTCCGCGAGAGCGAAAAAACTCACGAGCATCGTGCTTACCGGCAATCTCTCGTCGCTGCTTCAGGCTCCGCGCCTTTACAAAAGCATGGGAGCCATGTTCGGCATGGACTTCCTTATCCCCGAAAATTCGTCCTACGCCACCGTCATAGGTGCGGCGCTCATGCATTTCGACAGTGAAAACAAGGAGGAAAACAAATGAAAAAATTCATCTCTCTCGTTCTCATCCTCGCACTCTCCGCCTGCTTTTTTGCCTGCTCGTCGGGAAAGATAGACGACAGCGGCAATATCGCGTACGCTTCGTCTGTCGTTACCGATACCGTCGCCAAGCTCGGGATCCCCGATGACGCCGAGATATACGCGAGCGACGCGACGATGAAAAATTCAGCGGGACTTGACGACGACATACTGAGCGGCAAATTCGGCGAGCTTATGGACTATCCCGACTTGTCCGCGATGGACGAATACTGCGTGTATTTCTCCGACGAGCTTTATCACGAGGAATTCGGTCTTTTCCGCATGACCTCCTCCGAGGAAGCGTCCGCAATGAAGGATTACATAGACGCCCGCATGACCCGTCTCAAACGCAACGCGGTGAACTATCCGTCCGTCGATACCTCGCTTATCGATTCCTACGTCTGCGAGACCGACGGCAAATGGGTATGGTACGCCGCCACCAAGGACAACGCTGCTTTCGAAAAGATAGTCAAAGACAAATTATACAAATAAATCGGAGAGAATATGGATAACAGATTTTCCAAAAAAATATTCGCTCTTCTGCTTGAGAGAGCGAAAGGTCCCCGCTCGTGGCGTCAGTTCGCGTTCGACTGCGATATAAGCTACGTCCAGATGCGCAAGCTCGCTCAGGGCGAGCAGGATAACCCGCCGCGCCCCAAGCTCATACGCAAGATCGCCGACCATTCGTTCAACGAGGTCGACCTCGAGGACTATATGTTTGCCGCCGGCATGATAATCAACGACCGTCCACCCGTCATCCGCGAGGGAGAAAGGACAGACGACGCCTACGAGCTTTACCGTTCGCTCCCGCAGAAGGAAAAGAACACCGTCAACGAGTTCGTCCTCTTCCTTTCGCAGAGATCAAAGAAACAGTAACGCGAGGATGAACACGAGCAGCACGTCGTTGTCGCCGTCGCCGTCGAGCAGCAGAAGTATGCCGATGGCGATGAGCAGCAGGTCGTCTGTCTCAAAGCCGCCGATCACGCGCCTGAGTTTATCCGCGATGCCGCTTTTTTCGGGCAGTGCTTCAACTTCACGTTTGCCGTCTTCGCGGTAGTTCTGATAATTCTGATAGTTGTAAAGCTGCCCGTCGGAGCGTATCGACGGGCCTCCGGGGAACGGTCCGCGCTCGGCTTCGTTTTCGCGTTCGTCGTTCCCGTCGGTTCCTTTTGTATACATTATGTCAACCCCGTTCAGCGTTTTCTGCTTTTTCCGAACATTTCCGCGACCGTTAGCGCGGTCTGCAGGGAATCGAGCTTTTTTCTCTTTTCTTCCCGAAGCATCGGGCGCAGCGCCGAGATGAACGCCGCCTTTCCCGAAAGCCGCGGGAAGACTTCCGGCGGTTTTCCGCCGTCAGGCATGGACTTTTCCGGCTCCGCGGCGTCCGAAGAAAGTCCCGACGCGATGCGCGATATCTTTTCCATCGTTTCCGTATCGGAAAGGATCGTGTTCAGCTTTTCACCGAATCCGCCGTCCATTATTTTTCGTTTCTCCTTATGACGCGGTATATTTCTTCACTTTTTCCGTTCCCCGCTTTGCGGAGCAGCTTTTCGGCTTCGTCGGGCGTGAGAGACGCGAGCTTTTTCTTGAGCGACGGTATATCCGACGCGATCATCCTTGCTTTCAGCTCGCTCCCTCCCGCCGCTTTCGCTATCTGCATAACGAGTGAACGCATTTCTTCGTCGCCGAGCGACAGCACCTTTCTGAGGTCGTCGTCGTTCAAAGGCATACACAAAACCCCTTTCAGAATGATTTTTCCGTTTTTTACCGGAGGTAAAACAAATGACAAGATGCAAACCCGAACGCAACCCGACGCAGGTCAAGATAATTTTCGCAGTGTGTATCCTGCTGCTCCTTGCCGTGGTCATAGTCGCCAACACGGTCAAGGCGTATAAATGGGCGTTCGAACTGCTGCTCATCGGGCTCGGCACCGCCGCCATCGCCGTCGTATACCGTTATTCGATGTCCGAAATGGAATACGAGGTCGGGAACGGTGATTTCAACGTCTATAAAAAGGTGGGGCAGAAGGTCACGCTCGTCTGTTCGCTCGACCTTTCCACCGCCGTCACCCTCATCCCCAAAAGTGAATTTGAGGAAAAAAAGGCGGCAAAAGCCATTCCGTTCATAAACGTCAGATATAATTTCAATCAGAACATCAGATGCAAGTCGTCGTACGTCTACGTCTGCGAATTCAACGGCAAGACCGTGTCCGTCGAGTTTGAGCCCAACGAGCCGTTCGTCGTGATAATGCTTGAAGAAATAGAAAAGTCCAAGGGAGACGACGCTTAACCGACGTCGCTGTCCGACGAGGCTTTTACTCTGGAATAGATCTCGTTCAGCTTGTTCCATGTCAGCGGACCGACTATGCCGTCTTCCGCGAGACCGTAAAATTTCTGGAACGTCTTCACGGCGTTCCGCGTCATATTTCCGAAGATGCCGTCCGCTTCCACGGGCGGTATTTCTGCGGCTTCGCGTGAAACGAAATTGAGCGCCGTCTGGACATACGACACGTTGTTTCCGCGGTCGCCGTATTTCACGGGCGTCCCGGGGTACGGACGTATATACTGCAGCGTCTGTCCCGGAAGGTCGTAGTACACCCTCACGATCGCGTTCCACGTGGCTTCGTTCACGACTCCCGTCGGCGAAAGCCCGTAATAGCGCTGGAACGCGCTGACCGCGTCACGCGTGTCGATGTCGTAAACGCCGTTTATCCTCGGGCGCGGTATCACGTCGTTGCCGAGGGCTTCGCTGATGCGCTGCAGATAAAACTCCATCCGTATCACGCCGAGGTCGCGCGTGCCTATCGAAAGATCGATGCCGGGGAAGCCTTCGTTGAATATGCGTTCTCCTTCGCTGTCAAGCTCTGCGAGCTTTTTGACGGCGGTGTAGATATAAAGTATGCGGTACCATGTTTTTTTATCTACCGTTCCCGTTACCGGCAGCCCGAAAATGCGCTGAAATTCCGACACCGAGCGTTTCGTCGACGGTGTATACGTGCCGTCCGCGAACTCGACGAACGGCAGAGAAGGGTAATTTATCGCGATCCTATTGAGTCTGTCCTGAACGAGAGCCACGTCGTTCCCGCTGCTGCCCGACGAAAGCTCGCCGGGGTATGAATCGGGGATGAGCTCGACCACGTCGGCGCTTCCGATGTATACGTTTTCGCCGTAATAATAGCGGAGTATGTCGAGCGGTGTGTAGTATTTATTGGCAAGATCGACCGTGCCCCATTGCGACATTCCGATACACTGCGACATATAGCCGTCGCAGTAGCGTGTAAAGACGGGCTCGATGTTGTTTGCGCGCGCCACGTAATTCGTGAACTGCTCGTCAACTATCGCCGACACCGAGTCGAAGGTAGAACGCTGATGAACGTAATACTGATCGTAGGCGGGCGACGACGTTATGTCAAAATCGTACCCTTGCGAGCGGTACCATTCGGTATAGATGCGGTTGAGCGCGAGCGACGACTGCGCGTAGATGTTTGCTTTCAGCGACGCTACGGGCCACGTCGGGTATATTTCGCTCGACGCGACGCTTTTGAGGTAATCGACGTACGGCACGGTCACGTTCCGCGCGTTTTCGTTGGGGGCACCGAGATGCACCGTTATCGTTTCGGGGATGAGCACCCTGCGCGGCACGGCGTAAGCCGCCTGCACGGGAACGTCGTTCTGCCTGAAGACGGGCGCGTTCTTTTCGGTAAGACAATGCGGAGGCGTTTCGACCACCTCGATCCTTCGTCTTCTGCCGTCGTCGGAACGCGTCATATCGTATTTCTGCCGCGTAGTCACGCCGGGGAACACCTGAACGCCTCTGAAGATCACGGGGACGTATCCGTTTCCGGATACCCGGACGTCGTAAGTATAATACGCCGACGAGACGCAGCCGGGCGTCTGCGACATCACACGGTCGGGGCACGGAAGCGACACGGACGCGCTTCCTCCCGGATCTGTATAAAGCGACGACACCGTCACTCCGCCGTGAGATATCTGCACGAGAGCGCCCGTGACGGGAAGTCCGCCGCCGTCTGAACGCAGCTCCAGAAAGAAACTGCCGTAGTATTTGTTTTCTGCCATCAGTTATCACTCCCTATGACGATTCTATGACGCGTGACACGTCATTGTGCATAAAAAACGGGTTTTGAAACGCAAAAAAGTTAAAAAAATATGAAAAACTCAAAAAAACGAGCAAAAAGTGTTGAAAACAGTAAGAATTTGTGATACAATCAAAAATTCGTGAGGAGTAATGAATTTATGATTAGAAATGATTTAAGAAATATCGCAATTATCGCGCACGTCGACCACGGCAAAACCACCCTCGTCGACGAAATGCTCAAATTCGGCGGTCTGTTCAGAGAAAACGAACAGGTCGAGGAACGCGTCATGGACTCAAACGATCTCGAGCGTGAACGCGGCATCACAATACTCGCAAAGAACACCTCTACCACCTATAAGGGGGTAAAGGTCAACATCGTCGACACCCCGGGTCACGCGGACTTCGGCGGTGAAGTCGAACGTATACTCAAAATGGTCAACGGCGTTCTTCTGCTCGTTGACGCGGCGGAAGGTCCCATGCCGCAGACCCGTTTCGTGCTCAAGAAAGCCATCGAGCTCAACCACCGCATAATCGTCGTCATCAACAAGATCGACCGTCCCGACGCGCGTGTTTACGAAGTGCCCGACGAAGTCCTCGAGCTTCTTATGGAGCTCGACGCTTCCAACGACCAGCTCGATTCTCCCGTCATCTTCTGCTCCGGCAGAAACGGCACGGCGTCCCTTTCTCCCGATGAGCAGGGCAAAGACCTCGCGCCTCTGTTCGACACCATACTCGAACACATCGCGCCTCCCGAGGGCGACGACGAAGCACCTGCGCAGATGCTCGTCTCGTCTGTCGACTACAACGATTACGTCGGCAAGATAGCCATCGGCAGAGTTGAACGCGGTACGTTCAAGCTCAAACAGGAGATCGCGGTGTCCGACTACCACGATCCCTCCGTCAACAGAAAATCACGCATCACCTCGCTTTATCAGATCGACGGCCTTTCGAGAACTCTCGTCGAAAAGGCGAGTGTGGGCGATATCGTATGCCTTTCCGGACTTGAAGACATCAACATCGGCAACACCATCACCGACAAGGACGTTGTCGAGCCGCTGCCCTTCGTCAAGATAGGCGAGCCCACCATGCAGATGACCTTCTCGGTCAACACGTCACCGTTTGCCGGAACCGAAGGCAAGTTCGTCACCACCCGTCATATCCGCGACTACCTCTTCAAGGAAGCAATGAAGGATATGTCGCTCAAAGTATACGAGACCGATTCCGCCGACAGCTACAACGTCTGCGGACGCGGTGAAATGCATCTTTCCATCCTCATGGAAAATATGCGCCGCGAAGGCTACGAATTCATGGTCTCGACGCCCAAGATCATCTTCCGTGAAGAGAACGGCGTCAAAATGGAGCCTATCGACCGCGTCGTCATCGACGTGCCGAAGGAATCCGTTTCCACCGTTATGGAAAAAATGGGCTACCGCAAAGGCGAGCTCACCGCCATGGAACCCAAGGGCGAGAGAATGCACCTTGAATTCATGATCCCGACCCGCGGACTTTTCGGCTACAAGACCGAATTCCTCTCCGATACCAAGGGCGAAGGCATCTTCTCCTCCGTGTTCGAGGAATATCAGCCCGTCAAAGGCGAGATCACCAAGCGTTTCACCGGCTCACTCATCGCTTATGAAGAAGGCGAATGCACGAGCTACGGCATATTCAACTCTCAGGACAGAGGACCCATGTTCGTCGTACCCGCCGAAAAGGTCTACGGCGGCGAGGTCGTCGGCATCTCCACCAAGGGCGACGACATCGTGGTCAACGTCTGCAAGAAGAAGCACCTCACCGCCATCCGTTCCGCGGGTGCCGACGAAGCGCTCAGACTCACCCCCGTCATCAAGTTCTCGCTCGAGGAAGCGCTCGAGTTCATCGCGGACGACGAGCTTATCGAGGTCACGCCCAAGAGCATCCGCATCCGCAAGCGTATACTCGACAACGCCACCCGTATGAAAGAAAAGATGAGGGACAGAAAGTAAGTAAATAACACGCAAAAAACGGCAGCCATACGGCTGCCGTTTTTGGTGTTGATCACGGAAGAACGGTTTCAGGCGCTCACGGCGCTTTCGGTTTTGCGCTTTTTAACGATATAATATATGAGCAGCGAAGCGAGTATTGCCAGCGACACCCATTGCGCGAGCGAAAGCTTGAGGTAAATCCCGCGTTCCGTGTCACCGCGGAAAAATTCCGCCGTGAACCGCATCACGGGGTAAGCGATCGCGTACGAATAAAACGCGGTCCCGACCTTTTTGGAACGAAGGAAGACGATGAGCAGCGCCGCGAACAGCAGCGCGAGCCCGATCGCGCAGATTATCTGGATAGGGAACAGAGGGGTTTCGAGCGGTGTATTGTAGTTTGATGACGTGTGATATACTCTGTGCAGCGGTCCGTTGTACGGCATACCGTAGCAGCATCCTCCGAAAAAGCAGCCGATGCGTCCGAAAGCGTGTCCCAACGGCAGGGGTACGGCAAACAGATCCAAAAAGTCAAGAAGCGGCATTTTGAACTGCTTTGCATATATGACGACTCCGAGAAAACCTCCGAGCAATCCGCCGTAAAAAACAAAACCGCCTTTTACGATCCCTTCAAGCGTTATATGAAGCTCGACGAGCTGTTTCCACGAGACCGCAAGAAAAAGAAGCTTTGAACCGATCATGCCGCCTATCATCGCATAGGCACCCGCTCCGACGAAATCCCACACCGGGAATTTTCGTTTCAGGCACAGAACTATCGCGACCGCGACGGCGAACAAGACTCCGATATATAAAAGCAGACCATAGAAAGGTATGGTCTTTCCGAAAATGGTTATATCCATATTTTGACCTCCAAAAAAAAAATCGGCAGCCCGATACAATAAAATTGTATGAACTGCCGTTTTTTTTTACAGCAGAGAATTTACTTCAGCGGCAACGCAAAGAACGCAGATTCCGCAGGTGAAGAAGAAGATAGCGGAAAGCACAACGGCGATGATGCCGAGGACCAATCCGGCAGTGCCGATGCCAGCGGGCTGTCCGGCAGCGAGGAGGGCTTTACGTCCCATAACGCTGAGAACCAAACCAACAATGGCCATGGGGAGAGCGAGGATGGAGAAAAATGTGCCGAGGAAGCTGAAAACGATGGCTACGATCCCGAGAACGAGTCCCGCTATTGCTTTTCCTTTCATTGTTTTGCTCCTTTCTGAATGATTTGCATAGTTTTTTATTGCTTTGTTCTCGCCAGAATAACGGAAAGAACAGCTATGCCGAAACCGATGACAATAAATGCCAAATATATTGTTTTATATTTCATTTTGAAACCCACTTTTGTTTTTTTACGGCATAAATTCTAATATTATTAGAAATATCTTGCTTGTTTGACATTATATCTCAATATAAGAGATTTGTCAATAGTTTTTCTTAATTTGTGAGATAATTTTTTATGATATATCAAATAATAAGAAACAGATTGATGCGTGCAACATTGAAAAAAAGGGGAAATTATGGAAATCATTGCAAAACTCTTGAAAGATACCAGAGAGGATTTAGACCTTTCTCAGATTGATATTATGAAAAAAACGGGAATAAACAATAAATCGCTGTCACGGTACGAAAACGATATGACAGAGCCTGATATAAAAACACTTGCTGTGTTATTCCGTTTATACGGTTTATCGCTTGACGATGCTCTCGGACTTAAAAACAATATGTATTCTGCCGAAGAAAAGAAACTTATAAGGGAACTTCGTGAATTACCGGAGGAACTGAGAAATATGATCTTTCGGGAAACCGAAACAATTTATTCTTTTACAATGACTGATAAAAAATAGGTTTTCAAGAATAAAATCCTTGATTTGTCATTTTCAATTTGCAATTTGACATAGAAAAAATCGGCTGAAAACCAGCCGATTCAGACCGAAGATAAACTCGTTTCTTACGCCATTGAAATGCAAATAGAATAGAGAAAAAGAGTAAAAGTGTACTTTTATCCGGGTGGATGAGAGTACACTTTTATAATAGGAATACTTGATTTAATTAGAAATTTCAATGGCTTCGACGAAAAACTCGACTGCCGTAGTTATCTACGGCGACGCTCGCTTTTCGCCGAAATCAACATCGTTTGTCTCAGCCTGCTCAAATTGCAGACTTTGTCTGCAATTTGAATCGGCTGAAAACCAGCCGATTTTTTCTATTTCGCTGCTTCGAGCATATTCTCGATGAATATGCCGTAGCCGCGTGTCGGGTCGTTTATCATGACGTGGGTCACGGCGCCGCAAAGCCTGCCGTTCTGGATGACGGGAGAGCCCGACATCCCCTGCACGATGCCGCCCGTCTTTTCAAGCAGCGTTCTGTCGGTGACCTCGATGGTGAAATTTTTGGTCTTCCCGCCGTTTTTGTTTATCTTCGTGATGTTTATTTCGTATATCGACGGCACATCGCCCGAGACAGTCGTCAGCATATACGCTTTGCCGGTTTTCAGTTCCGACGCGAAGCATATTTCCATCGGCTCCGATGTGAAAGCCGAAACGTCGTCAAGTCGTCCGAAAACGCCGCATTCGGTGTTTTTTTCGATCACTCCGGCTTTGAAGGCGGAAAACTCGCCGCGCAGCTCGCCGGGCTCGTTCGGCAGCCCCTTGACGGAACCGGTCACCGTCACGGACGTGACGACGCCGTTCCGCATCGGGATGACCTTGCCGGTTTCCGAGTCGCACACTCCGTGACCGAGCCCGCCGAAGGAAGACGTTTCGGCGTTGACGTAGGTCATCGTGCCGATGCCCGCGGTCGAGTCGCGCACCCAGAGCCCCGCCTTGTAAAGCCCGTCGGATGACGAGCGTCTCGGATATACGTCAAAATCACGTTCATCGCTGCCTCTTTTTACCGTGAAGACCGTTTTTTCGCCTTTCGTTTTGTCAATGAGAGAAGAGAGCGCGTCGCTGTCGGTCACCTCGGCTCCGTTGACGTGCGTGATGAAATCGCCTTTTTTTATTCCGGCGTCCTTTGCCGGCGACGCAAGCCCGTCATAGGTCTCGATATCCGTCACGCCGATGACGACCACGCCTTTCATGAAGAATTTAATGCCGAACGGCTTTCCGCCCGGTATCAGCTTCACCCTTGATACGGCCTCTTCCGTCTCCGCTCCGAGCACTCCGTAGGGGAAGCAGACGCAGAGAGAAGTAAGGATCGCAAGCAGGGTGACGAAGGAAAGCAGTTTTGTTCTGAATTTCATATTCCGTCTGCCTCGTTTCTCGTTAAATGACACGTTGTCAAAAAAAGCGGCGCGGCGTGCCGCGCACGCCGCGTCGCTATAATAATTTGTGACGATAAGACGGAATTATGCGTTTGAATTTACGGAAACGTCATTTGCGCTTGTTTTCAAATCTTTTTCTGCCGCTTTTCATTGCGTCCGCGGCTTTGGGCTTTTTCGCGGAGCCGCTTCCGCGTTCGGCTTTGCCCTGCTTTTTCGCGGTACTTTGCGCGTTCTTCCTTTCGGCGGGCGGCACGAGGCAGTTGTCGCCGTAGCCGATGAGGTCGCCTCTGCCGTGCGATTGCAGCACCCTGCGGATGAGCGGCTGATTTTCGCGGCGGTAGAACTGAAGGAGCGCACGCTGAGCCTGCTTCGACGCGTAGTCTTTGGCGACGTACACGCTCTTCATCGTGAACGGATCGATCCCCGTGTGGTACATACACGTCGACGCTGTTCCCGGCGTGGGATAAAAGTCCTGCACCTGCTCGGGATTTATCTTGTTCTTTTTAAGATACAGCGCAAGCTCTATCGCGTCGTCGAGCGTCGAGCCCGGATGCGACGACATGAGGTACGGCACGAGATACTGTTCCTTGCCGCATTGCCTGCTGTATTCGTAATATTTCGCCATGAATTTGTCGTATTCGTCTTTGCCGGGCTTGCCCATGTGGCAGAGCACGTTGTCGCAGATATGCTCGGGAGCGACCTTGAGCTGACCGCTGACGTTGTTTTCGACGAGGTGGCGGAAGAATTTGTTGTTCTTGTCGCACGCCATGTAGTCGTATCTTATGCCCGAACGGATAAAGACCTTTTTGACGCCCGGTATCTTTTCGACCTGCTCGAGCAGCTCGACGTATTCACTGTGGTCGGCGTTGAGATTGGGGCAGGGTTTGGGGAAGAGGCAGCGTCTGTTCCTGCACATTCCCTGAGTCTTCTGCTTTTCGCACGAAGGATGGCGGAAGTTGGCGGTGGGACCGCCCACGTCGTGTATGTATCCCTTGAAATCGGGAAGCGCCGCGATGATCTTCGCCTCCTCGACCACGGAAGCGATGCTTCTCGACGTGACCATACGTCCCTGATGGAACGTGATGGAGCAGAAATTGCAGCCGCCGAAGCAGCCTCTGCAGTGCGTTATCGAAAATTTTACTTCGTCTATCGCGGGCACGCCGCCCATCGGGGCGTAAACGGGGTGCCAGCCGCGTTCGTACGGCAGGGAATAGACGCCGTCGAGCTGATTCCTCGTGAGCGGAGGCATCGGCGGGTTCTGTATCACGAAACGGCTGCCGTATTTCTCGACGAGAGCCTTTCCGTATATCGGGTCCTGATTTTCGTACTGTATGGCAAAAGCTTTGGCGTATTCGACCTTGTCGGTCTTGAGCACGTCGTAGTCGCCGATGGACGCGGTCTCGAAATGCACGTCGTTTTCGTCGTCGGTCATATAGCAGGTGCCTCTGACGTCGTGTAGCTTGCGGACGGGAACGCCCTTGTCAAGCAGGAACGCTATCCTTTTGAGCGACGCTTCGCCCATTCCGTAAGAGAGCAGGTCCGCGCCCGAGTCGACGAGTATCGAGCGTCTGACCTTGTCGGTCCAGTAATCGTAGTGCGCGAACCGTCTCGTTGACGCCTCAACGCCGCCGATGACGACGGCAATATCGCCGTAAGCCTCGCGGATGCGGTTGCAGTAGACGATGACTGCTCTGTCGGGGCGGAGTCCCGCCTTGCTCCCGGGGGAGTAGTAGTCGGTCGATCTCGGCTTTTTGGCGGCGGTGTAGTGCGCCACCATCGAATCGACGTTGCCGCTGTTCACGAGGAAACCGAGCCTCGGCTTGCCGAGCCGCGTGAAGTCGGACGTGTCCTTCCAGTCGGGCTGCGCGATTATTCCTATTCTGTATCCCTCTGCTTCGAGCACGCGTGAGATTACGGAAGTCCCGAACGACGGATGATCGACGTAAGCGTCGCCGGTGACGACGATAAAATCACATTCGTCCCAGCCTCTTTCGATCATATCATTTTTATTTATCGGTAAAAAACTCATTTATATTCACCCAAAAACATATTTTATCACAAAACGTCGTCTATTTCAACGATTTTTTGCAAAATAAAAGTGCCGTCAGATGACGGCACTTGAAACGCAAAGAATATTCAGTTATTTGCTTTTCTTGGGAACGAAGTTGATAAGAGCGCCGACAACGACGATGACGAGCACGAAGTACCAAACGGTGTTGAGCGTGGTTGCGTCATAGAAGCCGTAATCCTTAACAAAAGCTCCGATGAGGGAGAAGAGGATGGAAAGAGCGTAAGCGCCGTAGAATCCGAGAAGACCGAGAGTCTTGACAAGAGCGGATTCCATGCCGAACTTGGAAAAATCGATGTAGCTTGCTGCGACATATGCGCCGAAAGCAATGAGACCGAGGATGAGAAGGATCTTGCAGATGCCGTAAAGAGCGTTTACGTCGAAAACAAGACCGCTGATAAAGCTTATGCCGCTCTGAGAGCCTTCACCTCTGATCCAGGGAAAGAAGATGAAGAGGGCAGCTACGAGATTGAAAATGAGTTTGAATTTTTCGCCTTCGGTGGGAAGAGCGAAGGGCTTCTTTGCGCGGGGCATTTTCTGAGGAGCGGCTCCGCCGATGGAAGCGCCGCATTTGCTGCAGAATTGAGCGCCGTCGGGAAGCTGAGCGCCGCATGCGGGACAGAACATAATGGTTACCTCCTAAATATTTGATACTGTGTTAAGTATATCACACAAAATCCGTTTTGTAAACATTTTTTTCAAAATATCTTCAAAAAATAACCGTTTCGTTTTTTCTTTTTGACGGTTGACAGAAGGATGAAAAAGTGGTATCATTTAACAAAATAACGGAGGAGAAAAGCATGAAAAAAATAATTTTGCTCTTCCTTTGCCTGGTCGTATGCCTGTCGTTCATTTCCTGCGATGAAAAGGAAACCGAAACGAGCACGACATCCTCAAAGGAAGAATCACAAGCTCAGGGCTCATTTATCGATAACGTAGAAGGGAATGAATTACCGATGCCTCAGTACGAAACGTCAAACCCCGTTGTGGTCATGTCCGTGAAGGACTACGGCACCATCGCCGTTGAACTTTATCCGAACATCGCGCCCAACACCGTGAACAACTTCATTTATCTTGTCAAAAAGGGATTTTATGACAACAACACCATCCACCGTATGCTCCCGGGATTCGTGATCCAGGGCGGTGACCCCACCGGTACGGGCGGCGGTGACCCGGGATATTCCATCAAAGGCGAATTTGCGGCGAACGGTTACATCAACACGCTCAAGCACACCGGCGGCGTCATTTCGATGGCACGCGCGACACCTTACGATTCCGCGGGCTGCCAGTTCTTCCTCATGCTCGGAGAAGCCGATTGGCTCGACGGCTCCTACGCCGCTTTCGGCAAGATAATCGACGGCATGGACGTCTGCCGCGAGATCGAGAAGATAAAGTATTACAACAAACAGTCCGGCAAGCTCAACACCAACCTTGTCATCACCAAGATGGTGGTCGACACCAAGGGCGTTGAATATCCCGAACCCGAAATGATAAAATAATTGAAAATTTCAAATTGAAAATGTCAAATTAAGGAAGAAGGATTTCCGCGAAAATCGCGGAAATCCTTCTTTTTTTATTCTGCCTTTTATCCAGTATTCAAGCTCGGGCTTCGTGGTGTAAAACGCCGACTCGCGTCGGTATCGACGGGAATGTGCATCTCATAAAAAAAGTGACTGTGCTGCTTGGTCGTCAGACTGTTGTAATTCACGTCTTTTACATTCACGGAATAATACAGGACCCTTGCCTTTATCGGCTGGCTGACGTTGAACGCGGGAACGGAATTGAGCGCTTTTATTGATTTCGCATAGTCTTCTTTCGGCAACATAAAAAAACGTCCTTTGATGTGGATTTCCGCATGGGGATCATTAAAAACAAAATCACCTCATGGAGATATCCGTGAGGTGTGAGATTGCAGACAAAGTCTGCAATCTGAGCAGACTGAGACAAACGAAGTTGGTTTCGGCGGAAAACGAGCGTCGGCGTAGATAACTACGGCAGTCGAGTTTTGCGTCGAAGCCATTGAAATTTCTAATAAAATCAAGTATTCCTATTATAAAAGTGTACTCTCATCCACCCGGATAAAAGTACACTTTTACTCTTTTTCTCTATTCTATTTGCATTTCAATGGCGCAAGAAACGAGTTTGTCTTCGGTCTG
>JAZRXG010000019.1:0-24544 GCA_045600105.1 Eubacteriales bacterium | reverse complement strand
CGAAAAAACCCGTTGTACAAAAAAAGCCCCCTTTGGCGTTTCCTAAACCGGTGCTTCACTTTGTTTAAGTACGGTTCAGTTCTTTTTTCTCGATTTCACTATGTTGATGATATTGCCGAGCGATGCCGCGATACCGAATATCACGGCGAACGCAAGATCTTCGATCACCGCGCTTCTGATTTCGGCGTCTTCAAGGTACTCCGGAGTATCTTGTACCGCGTCAAAGAAAGAAAGCCCGGCGTCTTTGTATAATATCTTGTATATTTCAAACGAGAGACAGAGATACTCGGCAATGAATATCATAAGCAGCAGGATTATTATGCAGACGACAAGTCCCGTTATGGTATTCTTGTTTCCTTTTGCGAAAAGGTTGTAGCCGAAAGAGGCGAGCACGAATATCACGAGTCCGCTTATCCCGGCGATCACGTTCACCTGATAGAGCAGGAAATACAAGAGCCCGCCGATGATCGAAAACAGGAACGCGCCGACGATGCCGGCGATGACGTTGCCGTTGCCGAGATCGGGCTCGGGTTCTTTTGCGACTACGGGCTGCTGATACTCGTACGGGGAAGCGTAAGCTTGAGGAGCTTGCGTTTCCTGCGTTGCGGGGGCGGATGATTTGAAATCGGACGAACCGCAGTATTCGCATACATTTGCGGAATCGTCGTTCTGACCGTTGCAGCTGCTGCAGATTTTCATGGTAAACTCTCCTTTTTGTTTATTGTCTTGTTATATCATACGAAGCGATTTTTGTAAATAAGCCGGTGCCGCCGAAGCACTTTATACCGTTCCGTATATATATAGACGGTTTTTGTATGCAAAACGTCGCACTTTTTTTGAAAATTTTTCAAAAAAAATTTCTCGGAGATGATGAAGCGCTCACTTTGTTCGTAATGATGCGATACTTGTTTATATGCCGTTAGGCACACATCATTGCCGAAGGTGAACATCACGTATGAAGTGCGCATCACGTTCCGCCAAAGTTACCTTCACGCGCGAAGCGCACATAACGTCCGAAGGACGCATCACGCCCGATCGTTCCGCGCAGCGGAACACATCATTCAAAAAAATTCCTTTTGTCGGTAGACAAAAGGAATTTTTTTGCTGGTGGAGACGAGGGGGCTCGAACCCATGACCTCACGGATGTGAACCGTGCGCTCTGACCAACTGAGCTACGCCTCCGAACGGGTGTTATTATACACCCGAACAAATAAAAAATCAAGTGTTTTTTACTTTTTATCCTTGTCTTTTTTTCGCTTGAACGGCTTTTTGAGTTTTTCGAAGATGCCGTTGTAGAAATTCGCGACCTTTTCGTTTCTCGGTTTTGCCGTTTCGTTAGCGCGGTCGCTTTCTTTTGCGTGGTCTATCATTACGAATTTTTCGTTTTCGGTGTCATACTTGTCGACCTCAAGATAGAATCCCGTGCTTCTCGAATAGCCTTTCGCAGCAACACGGCGGTTCGTGATGCGGCTGAACACGTACGACAGAACGGCGAACAGCGGAACGCCGATGATCATTCCGAACACGCCGAACATGGCGCCGAACAGAAGCAGCGAGAACGTGACCCAGAATTCGGATATGCCCGTTACGTTGCCGAGCACCTTGGGGGCGATTATATTGCCTTCGATCTGCTGGAATATGATGATGAAGATGACGAATATGAGCGCCTTGATGGGGCTGTTGATGAGTATGATCAGAGTCGACGGTATGGCACCGAGGAAAGGACCGAAGAACGGTATGACGTTCGTGACGCCGACCACCGCCGAAATGAGGAGCGGGTAGGGGATACCGGCGATGCAGTTGAAAATGAAGCAGATGAGTGCGACGAGAGCCGAGTCGATTATCGAGCCGACGAGGTATCTGCCGAATATCCTGTTGCCGTGACGCGCCGTTTCAAGAATGAAGTTGGCGGTGTTCGGCTTGAAGGCGGCAAACGTGAGCTTCTTTCCCCACGCTACAAAGAAATTCTTCTCCTTGAGCGCGTATATCGCGATGATGAAGCCGATGAGGAAGTTGAAAACGAAAACGAGAAAATTCCATGCCGCCGACGTTATCGTGGTGAACGCGAGGGTGGCGTTGGGGAGCAGGGTCTCGGTGACCCAGCCGCTCAGATGCGACAGTATTTCGTCAATGGGCTTCTGGAAATTTTCGGGTATATTGCGTCTCGACGTCCACTTGTCTATGGTGGCGGTGACCGTTTTTATCATTGACGGCGTATTTTCGCCGAGCTTGATTATTGACGAGAGCAGCTCGGGGATAATGAGCAGGCAGAGTATGATGACGGCAAGCAGCCCTATTGTTATCGAAATCGCGATAGCCCACCGTTTGGCGCTCCTTGCGGCGTTCCTCCTGCGGCTTTCCTTCTTTGACGACTCAAACTTTTTCTGCAGCCTCGGCTGGAAATAGTTGACTATCGGGTTGAGAAGAAAAGCGATGAACACGCCGTAGAATACCGCCGCGAGATACTTTGCGTAATACTCGATGACGGCAACGATCTGATAGAAATATATGATTACGGCAAGCACCGCGAGGCAGGCGACTATGAGCCAGAACAGTCCCTTGTAATCACGGAAACTTTTGGTCGGTCTGTTTTCGTCCTGTGTTTTTTTGTCCATTTGAGTTTCTCCTTGAAGAAGGTGAAATTATAACTCTTCAAATATATATTACAGCATATTTTCCCGTTTTTCAAGTGTTTCTTCAAAAACAAAAAATATTTACATTTTCGTTTTTCCGCGGTAACGCTTCGGGAGAGATACGCGTTTTTTTGCCTTTGCGGCGCCTTTGCCGCCAATAAGGCATGGAAGTACGCCTCCGACGGCGCAGCAGACCGGAACGAGGAACGGCACGGTGTAGACGCTTCTCGGCGTGAGCAGCGAAAGAAAAACGAGGGACGCGAGGAATATCCCGGTCCCGACGAGGGCTGCCGACGACGAATGTCTTTTTTTCAGATAAATCGCACCGCCGAGACTCCCGGAAAGCACCGCCCCTCCCGCGATCCCTCCGACGGCGTCGTAATGACCCGTTTTATAGAGCGCGAACGCGAAAACAAAAGCCGACGCCGCGGTGACTGACGCAAAGATGAGAAACGCCGTGATATGATCGAAAACCGTTCTTTTGTTCATAAACTGCCTCCTGATTTTACTGCTACATCATATTTCACGTCACGCGGTTTTATTCCTTGAATATTTTCGCTCTGAGTCCTTCATATACGTCGTCAAGACGCGAAAAGTCGAAAGCCGACGAATATATTTTTTCCATCTCGGAATGAAAGCCCGACGCCTTTTTCATCTCTCTTACCGCGTCGTCAAGCAGGGAAGACGAGAGCTTCGCGTAAAGTCCGAGCCTGCTTTTCATTTCTTTCAGCTTATCCTTTTCGGCAAAGCGGAGCATATCGATCCGTCTTTCACACTGTGTCTTTTCGTATCTGTCGGTGACGACGAAAAGCCCTTCGTCGGGCAGGAACACCGCGTCGGGCGTTCTGTCGTCGACTGGCGACGGTATGACGGCGAAGGAAACGCTCCTTTCCTCAAGACAACGGCAAAGGTGCCTCATGAAGAACGCCGACGTTCCGTGCCTGTCGCAGACCGTAAAGGTCGAAAAGATGCCTTCCGGTTTGCGGCGTATTATCCCTTTTCCGCACACACATTCCATCGGAAGGACAGCGCTTTTTCCGTTCCCGGAGAACCTTTTTTTCGTAAAGAGCGAGGCGGCGCGCCTTATCTTTTCGCCGTCAAAGCATTCTTCCGCGGCGTCGGATGACGCTTTTTCGATCACGCCGAGCGCGTAGAGCGAGGAATACGCTTTGGCATAGCTTTCTTTTTTCGCGCTCTGCAGTTCGTTCAGCCGAGAGGAACTCAAAAGAAGCGAATCTCTGTCACAGTATTGCATTATGTCTACCAAATGATCGCGCAGCACGGGGATCTCCACGTCAACAACATGCGGCGGAGTGCCGTCGACGACGGCGATTTTTCTGTCAATAAAATATACTCCGTCAAGCGAATCAGGGTCGGAAGAGCAGTGTATGACCATGCTTTTTTCGCCTTTTTCTTTGGCGTCGGCAAGCAGACGCTTCATCAGAGTTGACTTTCCGCTTCCCGGGGTTCCTTTGATTATGTAAACTTCCTCCGCGCCTTTTATCAATTCCTTCAATAACGGAACATAGCCGTGACCGGTGTTTATACCGGCAAAAACGTGATCGGTGAGAATGTTCAGCATAGATAATACCTCCGTGTTTCGGTTCGGTATATGATATGCGTTTTTGAGCTTTTTGTCCCGGGTTGTTGAAAACGCACAGTAAAATGCCGGCGGAAGACACAAAGTTGATTTGAAATTCCGATTCAAATCACTTGCAAAAACCGCGTTTTCGTGATATAATTCATAAAATTAAAGAAAAGCGAGGATGATGAGGAATGAAAAAAATACTTGTCGTGGTGGATATGCAGAACGATTTCGTCGACGGAGCGCTCGGCTCAAAGGCGGCGGAAGCGATCGTCCCGAACGTGGTGAAAAAGATAATCGCGTTTGACGGCGATGAAATATTCGTGACGTACGACACGCATTACGATAACTATGCGTCAACGCTCGAAGGCAGAAAGCTTCCCGTTCCTCATTGCATCGAAGGAACGGCGGGACACGAGCTGAACGCCGATGTCAGAGCGGCGCTCGAGGGCAAAAACAGGACCGACGTCATAAAGACGACCTTCGGCACGTTTGAAATTGCGCGTATCCTCAAGGAGAAGTACGCGGGCGAGGAACTCGCGATTGAACTGCTCGGGCTCTGCACCGATATATGCGTCATTTCCAACGCCCTCATACTTCGGGCTTCTTTCCCGAATTCCGCGATCACCGTCGATCCTTCCTGCTGCGCGGGAGTTTCCGACGCGACCCACAAGGCGGCTCTCGACGCCATGAGATGCTGCCAGATAGACGTTATCGATTGAGGAGGCAGCTTATATGTTCAACGCCGAAAAAGTCAAAAACGACTGTGTGCAATGGATACGCGCATTTTTTGAAAACAACGGCAGCGGCTGCAGCGCCGTCGTCGGCATATCCGGCGGCAAGGACAGCTCCATCGTCGCCGCTCTCTGCGTCGAAGCGCTCGGCAAAGACCGCGTCATCGGCGTGCTCATGCCCTGCGGCGTACAGCACGACATCGATATGGCGATGCTGCTCGTCAACCACCTTGGGATAAAGCACTACGTCATCAACATCAAGGACACCGTCGACGCCATGACAAAAAGCATACCGTTCGAAATGTCGTTCCAGAGCGTCACCAACATACCGCCGAGAGTGCGTATGGCGACCCTTTACGCGGTCTCGCAGTCGCACAACGGCAGAGTCGCCAACACCTGCAACCTTTCCGAAGACTGGGTGGGGTATTCCACGAGATACGGCGATTCGGTCGGCGATTTCAGCCCCTGCTCTCACCTTACGGTGAACGAAATGAAACAGGTCGGCAGGCTTCTCGGGCTGCCCGACGTTCTCGTCGACAAAGTGCCCATCGACGGGCTCTGCGGCAAGACAGACGAGGACAACCTCGGCTTCACCTACGCCGAGCTCGATCAATATATCAGAACGGGCGTCATCGCCGATGAAGCGAAAAAGGCAAAGATCGACGACCGCCACGCGAAGAATCTTTTCAAGCTTTCGCTCATGCCGTCGTTCAGACCCGATCCGTCGGATATATAGGGTGCGGTTATGAAAAAGAAGCCTTTCCGCCTCGGCTTGCTCGTCGGCAGATTTCAGGTACTGCATTCGGGTCACGAGGATATGATAAACAAAGCCGCCGCAGTCTGCGACAGAGTGGGCGTATTCGTCGGCTCGTCCGAAGAACACGGCAACTTCAGCAACCCGTTCACCTACGAAAAACGCGCCGAGCTCCTCAAGACGGTTTTCGGTGACAAAATAGAAGTCTATCCGCTCCCCGACATCTTCGTCGGCAACAACTCCAAGTGGGGCGATTACGTTTTGCGGAACGTGTACGACCGCTTCGGCGAATATCCCGATCTGTTCGTTTCGGGCAGGGAATCGAGACGTACCGACTGGTTCGACAGCGAACTCGGCATGAACGTCGCCGAGCTGTACATCCCCAAAACCGTTGATATATCCGCTCACGAAATGAGGGATTTTCTCGTTGAAGACAGATACGACGAATGGAAAAAATACACGTCTCCGCTTTTGTGGGACCGCTATGAAGAGCTTCGCTCCGTCGTCCTTGCGGTAAAGGATAACCGCGAATCAAGAAACATATAGAGAGGTAAAAAATATAATGAAACTTGAACCGATAGTGACGTCGCTGCTCGACACCGACCTCTATAAATTCAATATGGATCAGGTCATTTTCCACAAGCACACCGACCTGTGCGGTGAATATTATTTCAAATGCCGCAGCGACAACGTCGTTTTTACGCCTGAAATGCTCGAGGAAATAAATTCTCAGATCGACCACCTCTGCTCGCTCAGATTCCAGAAGGACGAGCTCGATTATCTGCGTTCCATCCGCTTCATCAAGAACGACTACGTCGAGTTTCTCAGGCTCTGGCACCCGATACGCGAATACGTGAACACATCACTCGACGAAAACGGAAAGCTTTCCATCTCGGTGAACGGTCCGCTCTTCTCGGCGATGCAGTTCGAGATATATCTGCTCGAGATAGTCAACGAGGTTTATTTCAGAATGAATTTCGATTACGAATCTCTCCGCCGTTCGGCATACGACAGACTTGACGAGAAGATAAAGGCGTTCAATTCCGGCAAATACACCTTCAGCTTTGCCGAGTTCGGCTGCAGACGCAGACTCTCGCGCGAATGGGAGGACGTCGTGATACGCCGCTTGACCGCCGAGACGAAGAACTGCGTCGGCACGTCCAACGTCTATTTTGCCAAAAAATACGGCATCAAGCCGATAGGCACCTACGCGCACGAATTCGTGCAGATGTATCAGGGCATCGATTCAATACCCCTCGCCTATACCAACCACTACGCCATGCGTGACTGGTACAACGAATACGACGGCGATAACGGTACGGCGCTCACCGACACCATCACCACCGACCTTTTCCTGCTCGACTTCAACCGCTCGATGGTCAACAACTATACCGGCGTGCGACACGACAGCGGTGACCCTTACGAATGGGGCGACAAGATCATCGCTCATTACAAAAAGTACGGCGTCGACCCGAGGACCAAGCAGCTTCTTTTCAGCGACAGCCTCGATTTCGACAGAGCGCAGGCTCTTTACGATCATTTCAAGGATAAAGCCAGGGTCTCCTTCGGCATCGGCACGTTCTGCTCCAACGACACGTGTGAGGACGCGCTCAATATCGTCATCAAGCTCCAGTACGTCAACGGACGTCCCGTTGCCAAGCTTTCGGACACCCCGTCCAAAGCGATGTGCAGCGACGACGAATATCTGTCCTACCTCAAGAGCTCGGTCGATTTCAGGATCCACCGCGAAAGGCTCAAGGGCTGAATACAAAAAATCATCCCGCGGCAGGGGAAATCTCCGTTGCCGCGGGATATTTTTATGCTTTTTTACTGTATCAGCGTATATTCGCCCGAGGAAAGCGTCGTTTCGAACGAGCTGCCCTCGATCTCGTGTTTTACGCCGTTGACCGTGATAAAGCGGGCGAGTGCCGGCAGAACGAGACGCGCCGTCGTTCCCTCGGGAACGCTGCAGCGGTAAACGAGTCCGTTTTCGGTGTTCCACTCGCTTTTTATCACGCCTTTCGGCGAACGGAACGAGGCTTTGACCCATCTGACGTTCTTCTGTCCTTCGGGGAGGTCTTCGGGCTTTCTCATATCTATCCTCGGGCAGAGTAAAAATGTCCCGAATCCGGGCTCGATGACGTCGATGCCCGCCATGTAACGGTACATCCATTCGACTACCGCGCCGTAGGCGTAATGGTTGAACGAGTTCATCCCGACGTCGCCGAAGCCGTTTGCCTTCGTGTAGGAGTTCCATCTCTCCCAGATCGTGGTGGCGCCCTGATCTACGCTGTAAAGCCACGAAGGCTCGTTCCTCTGCAGGAGCAGATCGTACGCGGTGCCGTCCTTGCCGAACTTCGAGAGCGTCGGGCAAAGATTGTAAGTGCCGAGGAATCCGCACGAAAGTCTGCTTCCGTTTGCTTTTATCTGCTCGGCAAGCATTGAAGAAGCTTTTTCTTCTTTGTCTTTTTCGAGCAGCCCGAAGGCAAGCACGATTATCTTGTTGCACTGCGTGTTTTCGACCGGGAGCCCGTCGGCGCCGAGGAAGTTCGCTTTGAAATAACCGTACGCCTCTTCGCGCAGAGCTTTGTAATACTCCGTTCTGTCAGCGCGTCCGGCGACTGTGCACATATATATCATAAGGTCTATGTCGTGTACGAAATACGCGGACGATATGAAGCGGTTGTCGCATTTGTCATAGGCGAGCCAGTCGCCGTAGCGAGGGATCGGACCCGTCATGCCGTACTTTTTCACGAGCCCCGTAAGATAGGCGTCCATCGAATCGAAGTGTTCCTTTATCATCGTGTCGTCGCCGTAGATACGGTAGAGGTTGTAGGGGATTATCACTCCGGCGTCGCTCCACGCGGAGGCGTCCTCGCGAAAACAGCAGCCGACACGGGGATTGACGTCAGCGTATCCGCCGCTTTCACTTTGCGAATCGCGCATATCCTGCATCCATTTGCGGAAAAATCCGTATACGTCGGCGTTGTACGCCGCGGTAACGCTGAACGCCTGAGCGTCGCCCGTCCAGCCGAGCCGCTCGTCGCGCTGCGGACAATCGGTGGGCACGCTGAAATAGTTGCTTCGCTGACCCCAAAGCGCGTTTGAAAACAGTTTATTCACGTTTTCGTCCGACGTTTCTATGTGTCCGGTCTCTACTGTGTCGCTTCCCACGACTTCGGCTGAAATATCGATGAATTCAACGTCGCTTCCGGCGCTTATCTCAACGTATCTGTAACCGAAAAACGTGAAAGTCGGCTTGTATTCCTCGATCCCGTCACCGTTCGTGACATAATACGCTTTTCCGAGCGCCGAACGCAGATTTATCGTGTATACCGAGCCCTCCGGTCCGTCGCTTCCGCGGTCGACGCTGCCGCTGTCGTTCAGGAACTCGGCGTAGCGCATTTTTATTTCGGTGCCGGCATTTGACTTGACTTTTATTTTCAGCCATCCGACCGTTTCCTGCCCCATATCGACTGTCATCCTGCATCCCGTTTTAAGGGTGTAGGGAAGAGCCGCGTTTTCGCGGAAGTGCTGCTTTCCGAAATACGTGCCGTCAAACGTCACTCCGTCGGAGACCGATATGTTCTGCGGTTTCAGCACGAGCCCGTCTCTCACCTTTACGGCAGGGCCGATAAGCGGCGTGACTTCACCCTTGTAATCGAACCTCGCGGCGTTTTTCCATCCGCTCACGTCGTAGGAGGGAAGCGACATTTTTCCGTATGCGTCTTTTCTGCCGTCACGGTATTCGCCGTCCCATATATCGGCGCTGAGTATCTGTCCGCCGACGGCGCATTTCCAGCTTTCGTCGGTGAAAACGACGTCTTTTCCGTTTTGATTTACGGTTATCATACACGACGGCGTCCCGCTTTCGTAATATCCGCCGGCGATCCTGCCGGTGTACCAGCCTGCCGAAACAACGGCAAGCACGCGGTTCCCGCCTTTTGCGAGGCGGACTTTCTCGGACATATAAAGAGTACGCTTGTCGTAGGACGTCCAGCCCGGCTTCATTTCGCCGCAGTCAAGGCGTCTGCCGTTGACGTAGATATCGACGCAGCCGAGAGACGTGAAATATATCACGGCGTCGCCTTCGTCATCGCAATCGAAGTCCTTCACGAATATCGGCAGCCCTTTCCACGGTATCAGATCGGTGTGCTGATAAAGCCGCGGACGGGCTTGTCCCCACGGAGTGCCGAATATATCGAAATAGTTGGTGAAAGATGTCGTGATGAAGCTTGCCGAAGAAAATACGTTTTCCATAAAATGCCCTCGCTTTTTATTTGATTTTTATCCGAATTTATGCGTTTCGACGCGGCTCATGTCTCCGTTCGGGAAATAATGAACGGAGTTTTCGTTTTTTGAATATACGAACGACGCCTTCGTGCCCCATCTGCCCTCCTGCCTCGTTTCGTAAAGCAGCTTCAGCATATCGCTTGCCGAAAAGTCTTTTCCCGCATCTGACAGTACGGATACCGCCCTGTCGTATCTGTCCTTTCCGAAAAACGGGTTCGAGTAGTCGGAAAGGGGGGTGAGAACGGGGAAGTTCGTGAGCACGGCGTAATTCCCGTCGACCTTCTTCACGCCGTAACCGGGTTCGGCGATGATGAATTTCCCGTCTCCGTTCCCGATGAGCGAATGCATCGTCGCCTGCGGGATGTTCACGAGCGTTTTGGCGCGGAGTATTTCCTCAACGTCGTCAAAGGTATATTTTCCTCTGATATATCTGTCGCTCATAAGGTCTATCCTTTCGCGTCTCGCGCCTTTCGGAACGGAGAAGACCTCGCCGTTCATATACGGCACGTTGCCGAAACAGCCGTTTCTGTTCACACCGTGGACGTAATACGTCGTTTTTCCGACGGTCACGCCCAAAGCAAAAAGGAATTTCGTTTTATATACGGAAAAGTCCCATACTTCGGTGTCGGCGTCGAGATCGAAGCCGTAAAGCAGGTCGTTTCCTTTGAATGCCAAAGCGGTACACATGATCTTGCTCCTTTCGCGGAATATCGTTTGCTTATAAGTTGATTTTACACGTTCCGTATCGGTTTGTCAATATTTGACCGCATTTTCCGCTGCCGTGATACATTCTTTTATCACGCGTCTGATTTTTTCAAAATCCCCGTTTTTCACACCGGGCGAGCTCATATACAGCTTTCGGTTGACTTCGATCATCACGGACGTGACTCGTCTGTCTTTTCCGTAGTATTTCATAGGCACTATGGTACCGGCGAAAGGGGAATCGACAGCTGCCGTATATCCGTGCTTTTTCAGACTTCCGACGACCGCGTCCTTCAGCGCGTCGGGGGTATGGAAGGACGACGTTCCCACGCAGAAATCAGGGCGCTCTTCGTTTTGGCAAAGCTCGTAGGGAAGCGGAGACGGGTGAAACGAATGACAGTCGATTATCAGACATTCCCCGTATTTTTTCAGTTTTTCTCCGACGGCTTCCGCAAAGAAAGCGTGATGCACGTCGTAATACTCCGAAATTATCTCTTCCTTTTCGTTTTCCGTCACGCAGCGCAGGGCCGAAAGGTCGGACGCGTTGGTGTATACGGCGCCCATGCCGACGCGTGACATTATTTCGTCCCCGTCGGCCCTGAACCTTTCGGCGTCGCAGACGAGCCTGCTCACGGGGAAGACGAGGCTGTCTCTTCCGCAGTCGAAAAGCTCATCGCAGAACCAATCGGTCATTACGTCTTTTTCGCGGCAAAGCTTTTCTTTTTCAAATTCACGAAGGTACTTTTCGGGGATCTCCGTTGACGAATGGGGGATATGCAAAAGGGTGCTGTTTTCCATTTTCGACCTCCTGTTTTTATGAAGAGGCACGAAAAAAGCACCCATCGTCACCGACGGATGCCCGCAAAAAAACGCTCCCCATCGGTCAAGCTTTAGCACCTTACCTTGCGGCAGGCTGCTGTGCGGTCATCGGGCTTGTCCCTCGCGCACTCTTCATAGGTAGTTTTATTTTGTTTTTTTCAAAGGACCGGCGCGTTTTCCGCTCCGTCCTTTCACGCTTGTATGATACCACACCGATCGTACCGAAAACGGTACTTCATCAAAAAAATCGCTTCTTCCGCGAAAAAATCCGCTCCGTATCCCCAAAAGGAATACGGAGCGTTTTTTTGCTTTCGTGTTTAGCGGAGACGGGAAAAGCCGTGACGCGGCACGGAAAAAATCATTTTCCGATCAGATTGCCTTCGTTCTGCTTCGATTCTCCATCCTTCGCTTCCTCGTTCTTCTTTTCTTCCTGCTGCTTAGCCTTTTCGGCTTCTTTCAGCTGACGCTCGGCAATGGAACCTTTTTTGATGCTCTCCTGAATTGCTTGGCATATTTCCTTATCGTTGGCAATGGCGTCGGACAGGTCGGAATTGTGAACGGCGGCGTCGTGTACAGCAGCTTGTTCGAGCATGACGTTTACCGTTTCGCCGCAACGCTTGAGCAATTCGAGCTCGTTTGGATATCTTTCGACGATTTCTTTGATAGCTGTGAAATCATTCCTGTATTCGGAAATATCGATATTCCGTTCGCCGTGCTCCTCTACGGAATAATTTTTGCCTATGGAGTAGACTATACGACGGTCTCTCTCAAGTTCATTTGCCTTTTGTTCCGCTGCGGCTTTTTCCGCGGTCGCCTTTTTGCTGTCGGAAACCAATTCTTTGAACAGCTTGCCGGCGTTCGGCGTTTCGTTTTTGAAAAGCTTCCTGATGCTTGAGGCTATGTTTTTATTGGGAGATTTTTTGTCGGCGTTGTTGGCGTTCTTGATCAGAGCCGCCAGCGCATACTTGCAGGATTTGTGGATATCCGGATCCTTCGGGAACTTTTTGGCACAATTTTCTATATAACGGATACTGTCGATGTATTCGCTTGCGGAATACTCCGTTTCCTTGCCTTTCTTGTCGCCGAACATCAGATACGTTTCCTCAAGACCGCGTTTGGCAGTATCGAGTTCTTTTGCCTTGGCTGCCTCCGCTTCCTCCTTCTTGATACGGGCTGCTTCCTCTTTGAGGCGAGCCGCTTCTGCTTTGGCGTATTCCTTCTCCGCCGCTTCGGCTGCTTTCCTTATGCCCGGCTCTGCTTTTTCAAAGGCTTTTATCATGCCGTTTTCGGCTTTCATGACGTTTGTAAGCTGTGAGAGATCCGACAAAGAATCCTTGAAGGTTTCAAACGTATCGTTTGACATTTCTCCGACTGCCATGGAGATGCTCGGGTTTATTTCGGGATCGTTGAATTCCTTTATCTCTTCCTTTGCTGCGTTTATGGCGGCGATCTCGCTCTTGCTCTTGCCTTTGGGATTGGTTCTGGAAAGGATATAGGTGCTCAGCTTCTGCTGATATGCGGCAAGCGTTTCCAGACACGGATTTCCTTCGATGTAATTATTCAGCGGTTCATCGCTGTTCTGCATGAAGGCTTGACCGGCAGCTTCTTTCAGGTTTTCGATATGCTGCTTTGCCGCGTTCGCAAGTTCATGCATCCTTGAACCGATCGGTATTTGATCGATTCTGCGTTTGATGAGATTTGCCTGCGAAGCCAGTTCCTTATACAGTCTGTCATAAGCCTGATGCTTTTCGTTCTTGGGATCGAATTCGGGCTCGGGAGCGGTGCCGGCTTTGCTTACGGTGTCTATCAGACGATCGATGAAGGCTATTTTTCTTGTAACTCTCGAATCAACGTTGTTGTGGGCAGCCTTTTCATTCAGCTTGTCAGATATCGCTTTCAGCTTCTGCAGGGCTTCTTCATCTTTATTGAACGTAAAATCGGTCATGGCTTCGTTCACTTTATAGTGTTCATCGTCCCATAAATTGAGGTAATCTTTTCTGGTATCGGTGGCGCACATTTCATGGATGACCGCTTTATAGTAATCCTTGGTCTTGACGCCGACAAGGATTTTGTCGTCACATTTAGTCAGAATATCGTCCAGCTTGTCTTTCTCGTTTTCGATAGTTGAGAGCTCACGCGCCGCGGCGGGAGCTTCGCGCCAGTGGTTCACGGCGTTCGTGATACGCGTGACGTACATAAGCTGATTGATCTTATCGGGGTTTTCACCTCTGTCCGAAACTACTATTTTTTCAAAACAGTTCTGCAGCTTTGTCAATGCGTTGTCGCTGAGCCTTAAGGGATCGGAATTCCACGGGTCGTCCTTTATATTCTTCAGATCGGTGAAGGCGGATCTCATATCCTCGGGGATACCGTTGGGGAAAAACCTCGCGTTATCGTTCTCGGGGCTGATAAGGTCTTCCACGGCTTTGTACCATCCGTCCGCGGTCGTCGGCAGCTTGCCATTTGCATCGGCTTCCAGCATTTCTTCGTTGAATTTGCTCAGGCTGCTTTCATACATTTCCAGCGTGTTTTGTTTGAGCCGCAGCGATCCGAAGTTTTTATTGTAAACTTTTTCCAGAGAAGTTTTGACTATGTTATCCGGCACGTCGAATCCCTTGATCTTTTCGTGCTCTACGACTTCGACTTTTTTACGGAACGTATTCACTGCGCCGGCTTTCCTTTTGTTGTAATTCGGATTGGGACTGTTGTCGGTGTCTTCTCTGTCTTCCATCTTCACCGGGCACGACCGGTAATCGTCGACTTCCATCATAAACGAGTTGGTGGATTTTATGGTCTCGGTCAGCGCGTCAATGAATTCGTCTTTGCTATCCGCAAGGATAATGGCTTTATCGTCTTTGTTTATGTCTTTGCTTGCCGGGAGTCTTTTTTCTTCTTCATAGTAGAGCCTGACTGCTTCCTTCCTTGCAAGCAGGTCCGCGAAGTCCGGGTCATGGGAGGGAACGTAAGTGTTGTTCTCTTTGTATTTCTGAAGGACGTGAGACTCGACTCTGGCTAATGCGAGGACCTTGTCGAGCTCTTCCTGATCTGCCACCGGGTTTTTCTCGTTGACAAAATCCTGGAAAGCCTTTGCCTCGGCCTTGAGGGTGTCGTCAAGTCTCGCCTCGACGTTTTCCTCAAGCCATTTCGGCATACCGAAATAAGCGCCGCCGACGCTGCACGCTATGCAGGCGATGGTGTCGCTGTCGCCGCCGATGGATACCGCTTTTCTGAAGCAGTCCTCGGTGCTGTCGGAGTCAAGAAAGACGCGAAGTGCCATCGGCACGGTGGTCTGGCATGATTCGGTCTGTGCCTTCAGTTCATTTTTGTTGTAATTGCGGTGCTCGTCAAGAGTTCTGTCAAGATCATAACCGAACTTCGTTTCGATATATGCTTTGATGTCCTTTTTATCCACGCCGGAACGGGCAAGATATACGGCTGCGGCGATCGCCTGCGAGCCCTTGATGCCCTCGGGATGGGATTGGCTGATCCTTGCCTGCAATTCGGCGGCTTTCAGCGTTTCTTCAAGCGTACCGAACGCCCAGCCGATGGCGGAAGCACGCATAGCTGCGCCGTTGCCGAAGCTTTGTTCATTGGACCATTCCTCCATGGTCTTTATTTCGGGATTCTGAGCCCACCGTTTGAACATACCTCCGTAGTCGCCCGGGAATGAGCCGCTCGGGTATTTCTTTACGAAATCTTTTAAGATCCTTATCCCGTTATCGATGGTCCCTCTTTCGTCTTTGAAATCCGACGTTCTCACCATTTTGGCTATGGCAGCCGTCAGAATGGAATCGTCGGTGAATTCGGCTTTGTATTTCTTGAATCTTTCGGGTTTCTTAAACAGTTCGAAATTGGGATCGAAGATGTTGTTGGCGTTGAACTCATAGGGAGCGCCTATGATATCACCTATCATTGCATAGTACAGCACCGAAGCGGAGCTGTGCGCGGGCTTTCTTACGTTTTTGGGCGGCATGTTTTTTCCTCCTGAAATATTTTGGGTGTGTGCGGTTGATACGGTGCGGGGGGTCGTGCTTTTGAAAGCGGATTTTTGCCATTCGACTTATATACCCCGCGAGGGCGGATAATATTACGTCGGAAATGATTATTTTTTCGTTTGGTGAACGGATATGCCGAACGGGGGACAGGGCAAAGGAGAACGATATTTCAAAAGCGTGTCATCAGGAGCTTCCGTTTGCGAAAGCTCCCGATGACACGGATTTTTTTACTTGCGCGATTTTATCGCAGCCTGAGCCGCGGCGAGACGTGCGATGGGCACTCTGAACGGCGAGCAGGAAACGTAGGTGAGACCCGCGTTGTGGCAGAATTCCACGCTGGCGGGGTCGCCGCCGTGTTCGCCGCATATACCGAGCTTGATGTCGGGGCGGGTGGTGCGTCCGAGGTCGGAAGCGAGCTTGACGAATTTGCCGACGCCGACGGTGTCGAGCTTGGCGAACGGATCGAATTCGAAAATGCTCTTTGCGTAGTAGTCTTCAAGGAACTTCGCGGCGTCATCGCGCGAGAAGCCGTAGGTCATCTGGGTAAGGTCGTTGGTACCGAAGGAGAAGAATTCGGCTTCGGTGGCGATCTCGTCCGCGGTCACGGCGGCGCGCGGTATTTCTATCATCGTGCCGACTTTATAATTGAGCTTGACTCTGTTTTCGGCAATGATCTTGTCGGCGGTGGAGGTGACTATCTTCTTGACGTATCTGAGCTCCTTGACGTCGCCTACGAGCGGTATCATGATCTCGGGAACGATGGATGTGCCGAGGGTGTGATTGACGTTGATGGCGGCTTCGATGACGGCTCTGGTCTGCATTTCGTAGATCTCGGGGTACGAAACGGCAAGTCTGCAGCCTCTGTGACCCATCATCGGGTTGGATTCGTGCAGCGACGCGACGACAGCCTGAAGGTCTTCGAATTTCATGCCCATTTCATTTGCGAGCTCTTCGATGTCTTCGGGAGCGGTGGGGAGGAATTCATGGAGAGGCGGGTCGAGGAATCTGATGGTGACGGGGAAGCCTTTGGCAGCCTTGAAGATGCCTTCAAAATCGCTTCTCTGCATGGGAAGAAGCTTGTCGAGCGCTTTCTTTCTCTGATCGGACGAACGCGAAACGATCATTTCGCGCATCGCTTTGATCCTGTCGCCGTTGAAGAACATGTGCTCGGTACGGCAGAGGCCTACGCCTTCGGCGCCGAACGCCATAGCCTGAGCGGCGTCCTTGGGGTTGTCGGCGTTGGTCCTGACCTGAAGCTTTCTTCTCGCGTCAGCCCACGACATGAACTTGGCGAAGTCGCCGGAAATGGTGGCGGGAACGGTCTTGATGACGTCGATATAGATGTTGCCGGTGTTGCCGTCGATGGAGATATAATCGCCTTCGTGTACGACGTGACCGTCGAGAATGAAGTATTTGTCTCTTTCGTTTATCTTAAGAGCGCCGCAGCCGGCTACGCAGCAGCAGCCCATTCCGCGTGCGACGACGGCGGCGTGCGACGTTCTGCCGCCTCTGCCGGTGAGGATGCCCTCGGCGGAATACATACCTTCGATATCCTCGGGTGAGGTTTCAAGACGGACGAGGATGACCTTCTGTCCCTTGGCGTGAGCGGCCTTTGCTTCCTCGGCGGTGAAATAAACGCGTCCGCAGGCGGCACCGGGAGAAGCGGGAAGTCCGGAAGAAACGGGAGTTGCCTGATTGAGGGAAATGGTATCGAACTGCGGATGGAGCAGCGCGTCGAGCTGTCTGGGCTCGACCTTCATGATCGCTTCATCCTCGTTTATCATACCTTCGTTCACGAGGTCGACGGCGATACGGAGAGCAGCGGCGGCGGTACGTTTGCCGTTTCTGGTCTGCAGCATGAAGGGCTTGCCGTTTTCGATGGTGAACTCCATGTCCTGCATATCTCTGTAATGGTTTTCAAGCTTTGCGGCAATGTCGATGAACTGCTCGTAAGCCTCGGGGATGGTGTTGGCAAGCTCGGAAATGGGCTGCGGAGTGCGGATGCCCGCGACGACGTCTTCGCCCTGCGCGTTCATGAGGAACTCGCCGTAGAGCTTCTTTTCGCCGGTGGCGGGGTCACGCGTGAAGGCAACGCCGGTACCGCTGGTGGGACCCATGTTGCCGAATACCATTTCCTGAACGTTGACGGCGGTGCCCCACGAGGAGGGGATGTCGTTCATTCTTCTGTATATGATGGCGCGTTCGTTGTTCCACGAACGGAAAACGGCTTTGACCGCTTCGATGAGCTGCTTCTTCGGGTCCTGCGGGAATTCCTCGCCCATGTTCTCAAAATAGAACTGCTTGAATTCCTTGAGAAGACGCTTCATGTCGGCTGCGTCGAGCTCGATGTCGAAATGCTTGCCTTTTTCGACCTTGAGGTTGTCGATGATGACTTCAAAGCTCGATTTGGGGAGCCCCATGACGACGTCCGAGAACATCTGGACGAAACGTCTGTAAGAGTCGTAGGCGAATCTGGGATTGCCGGTGAGCTTCGCGAGCCCTTCGACCACGGTGTCGTTGAGACCGAGGTTGAGGATGGTGTCCATCATGCCCGGCATCGACGCTCTCGCGCCCGAGCGGACGGATACGAGAAGAGGATTCTCGGCAGAACCGAAGGTCTTGCCGGTCATTTCTTCCATCTTACCCATATATTCGTAAATGGATTTTACGATATCGTCGGTGAGGACCTCGCCGTCGTCGTAATATTTGGTGCACGCTTCCGTGGAAACCGTGAATCCGCGGGGAACGGGCATACCGAGATTTGTCATTCCCGCGAGGTTAGCACCCTTGCCGCCGAGAATGTCACGCATGTTTTCGTTACCTTCCGAAAACAGGTAGAGATACTTTTTGCTCATTTGTTCCTCCAAAATATATTTTATGATTGTTAAACGTTGTTGAAAATTAACGTCTTTTATAAAGTGTTATTATACAGCATGTTTTCCCGATTGTCTATAGATAATTTGAAATTATTTTGCTTTTTTTGAAAAAACGCAAAAAATATCCCGTCATCATCGACGGAATGCGGTTGACAAAACGGAATTTTTGATTTAGAATACAATGAAATGTCATTTACGTATGAACGGAGGATGTGTATGTTCTTCAGAAGAGAAAAAGCGCCGATCGATTTTCTCATCGTCGGTCTCGGCAATCCGGGAAGCGAATACGATAAGACCCGCCACAATTCAGGCTTTTCCGCGCTCGATTACATAAGCGGGAGATCGGGCATCGAGGTGAACCGTCTCAAGCACTCGGCAAAGGTGGGAACGGGCGTCATCGACGGCAAAAAAGTCATGCTGATGAAGCCGCAGACCTATATGAACCGTTCGGGGCTCGCCGTTTCCGACGCCGCGAAATATTATAAAATACCCGTCGATCATATAATACTCATAAGCGACGACATATCGCTCGACGTCGGCAGGGTAAGGATACGCCGTTCGGGAAGCGCGGGCGGTCAGAAGGGGCTTGCCTCGGTCATCGAATGTCTGGGCAGCGACGGTTTCCCGAGGATAAAGATAGGTGTCGGCGCAAAGCCGAATCCCGAATACGACCTCGCCGACTGGGTGCTTTCGAAATTCACCCCGTCCGAAATAGAAAAAATAACGTCGCGCTACGACGCCGTTTACGAAGCCATAGGGCTCATCATGGACGGCAGGATCGAAGACGCGATGCAGAAATGCAACTGATTTACTGAAGCGATAATGAAAATATTAAAAGAAATGCTCTCTCTCGACAGCGAGTTCTGTCACGCTGCGGCTCAATACCGCGAGGGACGGACGCCGATACTCGTCAACGGGGTATGCGAATCGGTCCGCCCTCTTTTCTGCGTCTCTTTTTCGGAGCGGGTAAACGAAAAACCGCTCATCATCGTGTCCGATGAAAAGCAGGCGTATTCACTCAAAAACGAAATAGAATCCTACGGCGAAGAGGCCGTGGTGCTCCCCGCGAGGGACTGCGTTTTCGACGATATGACCGCGTCGTCCAAGGATTTCGAGCAGGAACGTCTCGCGGTGCTGAGCACCGTGCTGAACGACGGCGGCAAGTTCATCATCGCCGTTCCCGACGCTCTCATGCAGTACACAGTCCCTCCCGACGAATTTATCGATTCGCTGCTCACGATACGTATGAACAGCCGCATCTCACCGGACGACGTCGTCAAAAGGCTCGTGAGCATCGGCTATTCGTTTGCCGATACCGTCGAGGGGAAAGGGCAGTTCACTCACCGCGGCGGAATAATCGACGTGTTTTCTCCGTCGGCGGAATATCCGTGCAGGATAGACTTTTTCGGTGACGAGCCCGACTCGATGGGCATTTTCGACACCATCACCCAGCGCAGGATAGAGAACGTCGATTCCTACACCTGCGTCCCCGTATGCGAGACCGTCTTCAGCGACGAAACGCTGAAAAAAACGGCTGACGCCATCGATTCGCTCATTTCGTCAACGACCGACGAAAAGGTGCTCAAGGAGCTGAGACGCGACCGCGAAAGCATCGCTTCCGGCAGGTTCCCCGGCGGCAGAGATAAATATTTCTCGCTGCTTTACGGCAGAAAAGCCACGTTTTTCGACTACGTCGGCACGAAGCTCACCGTCATCATCGAAAGCCGCAAGGTGTTCGAGCGCGCCCGCGCCTTCTCGTGGCAGATAAATCAGACGCTCGAAGCTCTCGTCAATTCGGGCAGGACCGAATTCGCTTATTCCGACGTCTGTATGTTCGAGGACACCTTCATGTCGCTCACGGCGAAAAGGGGAGTCGCGCTCGATTATTTCATGGAATCGTCGCGCCTCGATTTCACGTCGCGCTTCACGCTTGCCACCAAGGCGATAGGCTCGCTGAACGGCGGCGCCGACATGATAACCGACGAGCTTTCGGACTGGCTCGAAGCGGGCAGAAAGATACTCTTCGTCACCTACGGCGAGACCGAGGCGGAAAACCTCGCGTCGCTGCTCGAAAGCCGCGATATGCCGTCGGGAACGTTCAGAGACGAGCTCGTCGAGGGACGGGTGAACATAGCCATAGCTCCTCCGGGAAGCGACTTCGGCGGATTCGATCTGCAGAAGGCGAACTTCGTTCTTCTCACCACGGGCGAAAACGCCGCCGCGAGAGCGTACACAGCCAAGAGATCCACCGTTCACCGTTTCAAGAAAGCCGAAAAGATCGCGTCCTATTCCGATCTTGCCGTCGGCGATTACGTCGTACACGCCAACCACGGCATCGGCATCTACGACGGACTCAAGCAGCTCACCGTCGAGGGCGCCGTAAAGGATTACATCAAGATCAACTACGCGGGCGGTGACGTTCTGTACGTTCCGTGCGGACAGCTCGACCTCGTAAGCAAATACATCGGCGCCGAAAAAGGCGTCAAAATATCGCGCATGGGCACGTCCGAATGGGCGCGTACCAAGGCAAAGGCAAAAGCCGCCGCCAAGGATATCGCGAAAGAGCTCATCAAGCTTTACGCCGAGCGAAAGAAGACCGAAGGCTACGCGTTCATGCCCGACGGCGAATATCAGGAAGAGTTCGAGGCGATGTTCGAGTACACCGAGACCGAAGGTCAGCTCGACGCCGCGGCAGAGATAAAGGCGGATATGGAAAAGCCCGTCCCGATGGACAGACTGCTTTGCGGCGACGTCGGATTCGGCAAGACCGAGGTCGCGCTCCGTGCCGTTTTCAAATGCGTTCAGGAGGGAAAGCAGGCGGCGATCCTCGTCCCCACGACTCTCCTCGCGCTCCAGCATTACCGCACCATCCTCTCGCGTTTCAGGCAGTTCCCCGTCGAAACGGAGATGCTGTCGCGCTTCGTGAGCAAAAAAGAGACCGATGACGCGCTTGCAAGAATAGAAAGCGGGAAAGTCGATATAATCGTCGGCACACACAAGATACTTCAGAAGAGCATAAAATTCCACGATCTCGGGCTTCTCGTCGTTGACGAGGAGCAGCGCTTCGGCGTCAAGCACAAGGAAACGCTCAAGGAGATGGCAAAGAACGTCGATGTGCTCACCCTCACCGCCACGCCGATACCGAGGACTCTCAATATGGCGCTGACGGGGATACGCGATATGTCCGTGCTTGAGGAGGCTCCTCGTGACAGAGCGCCCGTGCAGAGCTACGTTCTCGAACACGACGACGGCATAATATACGAGGCGATACGCCGTGAGCTCAGACGCGGCGGTCAGGTGTTCTACCTGCACAATTTTGTCGATTCCATTTACAAAAAGGCGCAGGACCTGCAGAACGCGTTCCCCGACAGCACCGTCGCCATAGGCCACGGACAGATGTCGAAGGACGAACTCGCGTCGGTCTGGCAGGCGATGGTCAACGGCGAGATAGACATCCTCGTCTGCACCACCATCATCGAAACGGGTGTCGACGTGCCGAACGCCAATACGCTCATCATCGAAAGCGCTGACAGAATGGGACTTTCGCAGCTTCACCAGATACGCGGACGCGTCGGAAGATCTCCGCGAAAGGCGTACGCATATTTTACTTACCGGCGCGATACCATACTTTCAGAGGACGCGTCAAAGCGTCTTGAGGCGATAAGCGAGTTCACCGAATTCGGCTCGGGCTTCAAGATCGCCATGCGTGACCTTGAGATACGCGGCGCCGGCAACCTGCTCGGCTCGGAGCAGTCGGGACATATGCAGGCGATCGGCTACGACCTTTACGTCAAGATACTCGAGGAAGCCGTCAACGAGGAAAAGGGAATACCCCCCGCCGTCAGGAAGGACTGCCTCGTCGATATAACCTGCGACGCCTACATCCCCGACGACTACGTCACGTCGCCCAAAACGAGAATAGACTTCTACCGCAAGATAGCGCTGCTCGATTCCGAAGGCGACCGCGACGACCTCGTGGACGAATTCGTCGACCGTTTCGGCGACATCCCGAAGCCCGTCGAAAACCTTATGGACGTGTCGCTTTGCCGCAATATAGCGTCGGGCTGCGATATCGTCAAAATAAGCCAGTCGGGGCTTCTCGTGTCGTTCTATGTCAAGGAAGACGCCCGTGAAAAATGGCTCGGACTGCTCGGCGTCCCGTCGATGAAGGGAAGACTCCTCGGCGCGAAGATGACCGGCACGCCTTATTTCTCGTATAAACTCAAATACGGCGAGAACCCGATCGAAAAGATACGCACCGTTCTCACCGAATATTCCGCATTATTAACAAATATATCATAGAATTATCGCGTTCACCGTTGTATAATAACTTGAATTAAGCAAATAATGACCCCACGGAGGTTGATGTTAATGAAAATCAGAAGAATCGTTTCCATGCTGATGCTCGCCGCGATCCTTTCTCTGTCGCTCGTATCCTGCGCGTCCGGAGGAAAGCCCGTCATGACGTTCGGCGATTCGACCATCAGCAGCAATATGTTCTCTTATATGATGTCTTCGCAGAAGCAGTATATGAAAGAGCAGTTCGACGAATACGTCGCGTACTACTACTATTATACCCAGCAGATGCCCGAATTCGTCGACTTTGACGAATACCTCAAATCCGAGATCGTCGATGAAGACGGCAACACCGTGAAGATTTCCGACGAGACCAACGAAATGATAACCGAATCCTGCAAGGCGTTCCTCGTCGTCAAGGAGCTCTGCCGCAGGAACGGAGTCAAGCTCAACGACGCCGAGCTTTCCGATATGATCGAAGAATACATAGCCGATCAGATAGCCACCGCGGGCAGTGAGGAATACCTCAACATCACGCTTGCCAGATACGGCGCGAGCGTGGACATCATGCGCGATTACCTCTACGGCAACTGCCTCCAGGACAGCCTCTACGAATACCTCTACGGCGAAAACGGCACCCAGAAGATAAGCGACGACGCGGTAAAGGAATATTTCAATAAAAACTTCACCAAGATCGACGCCGCTTATTATTCGTTCTATACCGCCGACGACAGCGGCAGCACCATCCCCGTGACCGATCCCTCGGTGACCGAAGAAGCGAAGGCCGCTTACCGCGACGCCAATTACGCGAGCGTTAAATACGTTCTGCTTTACCTTATCGACGTCAATAACGGAAACGCCGTTTCCGACGAAGACAAGACCGCGAAAAAGGCAAAGGCGGACGAAGCACTTGCCAAACTCAAAAACGGCGAGATCACTTTTGACGACGCCGTCAAGACTTATTCCGAAGACACCGGTTCCACCGGCATCATCAAAAAGGGAAGCGTCGATCCCAGACTCGCCAATCTCGAAAAAGAAGCCCTCGCAATGGAGATCGGTTCCTACTCGCTCGTCGAGACCGAGATAGGCTATTACGTCGTGACCCGTACCGAGATAGGCGAAGCGGAATACAAGACCGTCGAATCCGATATCGTCGCGTCTCTTTCAAAAGAATCCATCATCGCGGCAGCAAACTCTTTCGCCGAAGACGCGAAAGCGGGCAAGATCGCGTTCGACAGCGCCGAAGAAAACAGTTCTCTCTGCAAGCTCAGCAAGAACGTCGTCTTCACCGCGGGCGAACTTGACGAAGGGCTCGAAGCCGAGATCGCGAAGGCGGAAGACGGCGGCATCATCACTTACGTCACGAGCGACGCGGTAATCGTGGTCAAAAAGATCGCTCTTGCCGACGACGACTACACCAAACGCTACGACGACTGCTATGAGGCTGTCGGCACCGAGGCGTTCACCGATTACATAAAGAGCTTCTATCCCGAGATCGTCGTTGACGAAAAAGAACTCGCGAAATACGATTTCCTCACCTGCGAAATGATCGAGATACTCGCGATGGACCCCGTATCCGACGAAGTTCAGTGAATAATCCAAATCAAGCAAAAGACAAACTCCCTGCCGTTTCGGCGCGTGCCCATAAGGATGTTTTTTGAAGCATTACCGTCACGCGCCGAAAACGATGTGTTCCACTGCGTGGAATGTGATTTGCACTTCGTGCGTGATGTTCGCCTCCGGCGAGTGATGTGCCTGCGGGCGTGAGTGGTGGAATACATCACATCACTTTTGCAAAGCAAAAACATCACTATGCCGCAAGGCATAACATCACTTGCCCGACAGGGCAAACATCAC